>JBBJML010000004.1:0-170983 GCA_037720195.1 Nakamurella sp.
ATCAGCACCGCACCGATCAGCACCGCACCGATCAGCACCGCACCGATCAGCACCGTACGGGGCTCAGTGGCCTGGAAATCCCGCCATCGGATCGTCCCGTCGCTGCGAGGATCAGCTCACGTTGGAGGGCAACAGGTTGCCGCCCCCGGCACGCGTTCCCTGCTCGTCAGCAGTCCATCCATTCCCCACCAGCAGGAGCCCCGCACGATGAGCCGCTTCGGACAGTTGCTGCGCCAGGTGCTCATCGTTCTCGGTGCGGCCCTGGCCATCATGATGCTGTCCGCAGGCTCGGCGTCCGCGTTCGATCCCGACGCTCCTGGCCGCAGCCCGGTGAACTCGGCTGTCTGCTCCTCCTCGACAGGGAACGCACTGTCGGGAAATCCGGCCGACTCGAACTGGCTGTCGATCAACCGCTGGGGCGATGTGTCCGACGACTTCCACGACCGGCTCGACGCCGACTTCTTCAACGATATCTTCGCGAAGATCCAGCGCCGCATGATCTTCTCCACGATGCTGTCGGCCGGCAACTCGATGTGGGAGCTGTCTGCGAGCCTGACCGGCTTCGCGACCCGGTTCTGCATCATCGACTCGCTCGGCAAGGACGCTGACGGGCTGACGAAGACACTCGGTGACGCGCTGTTCTCCTCCGGACTCATCGCCGGGATCGTGGCGCTGTCGATCCTGGTCGTGCTGTGGCGGCACATGCGTCAGAAGGGGAAGTGGACGGCAATGCTCCGTCCGCTGATCGTGGTCGGCATCATCGGCATGTTCACCATCGGTGCATCCAACTCCACCTCGAACCAGCCGGGTGTGGGCTCCCCGTGGTGGTTCGCCTCCCAGATCGAGAAGACCGTCAGCAACGTGGCCGCGGCGCCGGCGGCTGCCCTGTCGAAGGCCACCGATTCGGTCTCCAGCATCAGCTCCCCGACCAACATGGGCTCGACGTCGTGCGTGAACTTCGTGCGGAACCTCAACACCCACTACAAGCAGGAGTTCGGTGGCGGCATCGACCAGCTGAGCATCACTGTGCCGCAGACGATGTCGAAGATGTGGGAAAACTCGGGCCTGGCGGTGTGGATCCAGAGTCAGTACGGCTCGGAGAACCCGTACGGCGTGAAGGTGTTCTGCTACACCCTGGATTCCCGGCTGGGCTCACCGATCGGTCAGCCCGGCGATCCGGTGTCCTCCGGCTCGCGGATCGGCATTCTGCACCCGGAGATGGACAGCCTGCTCGCAGGATCGTGGGCGTTCAACTGGGAGAACGACAGCCTGCTGGAGGACGCGGCCACGGTCGGTCTGGCCGCCTGCCGGTACACGGACGCTACGAAGTGGACGGTGGAGCCGGGCTGGGCGCAGATGGAATCGGGCGGCACCTCGGGCGGTGGCGGCACGGTGGACGGAAACAAGGCTGGCAAGATCACCCCGGACGACTGCAACAAGTTCTTCACGGGGCTGAGCGACCGCAACGTCGACACATACGGCGAGATGCACATGGCCTACGCCGACGACCCGGCCTTCATCGCCGACTCGACCAGGGAAGCTCTGAAGCAAGACCCGAACGCGAAGGCAGCCGGCAACTTCCTGCTCAACTGGCACGGAAACTCCAACAACTCCGCGTTCGCGCTGGCCGCGGTGTTCGACCTCGCGGCGCTGATCATGCTCGTCGTCTTCGGCGGCATCTCCATCGGCATCATCATCGCCAAGGTCATGATGGTCGTGATGATCGCGCTGGTCCTGCTGGTCGCGGTCATGTCCCTCTGGCCCGGCAGTGGCACCTCGCGTCTCGCGCAGTACGCCAAGACCTACGCCGGCATCACCTTGTTCGTGTTCGGGCTGTCTGTCTTGTTTTCGCTGATCGCCCTGATCACCGGCTATCTCAGTCAGGCGTCCACGACGCTGTTCGAGCAGGGCAGTCTGCTGTCCATTCTGTGGTTCGGGTTCGCTCCCGTCACCGCGATCCTCGTGCTGCACATGCTCATCAAGCACGTCCTGAAGATGCCGTCCCCGTTCAAGTTGTCCGGCGCCCTGGCCTGGGGTGCTGCGATCGGCGGCATCGGTGCTGGTGTCGGAGCGGGTCTCGACCGGATGGCCGGCCAGGCGAAGAACCGCACCCGTCAGACGATCGCGGGCTCCCGACTCAACCCGATCCGCAACGGCCGCTCCGGTGATGCTCCACGCAAGGATTCCACGGGTGGCAACGATCAGCGGATGACCGCAATCCCGAAGGTCGGTGTCGGTGCTCTCGCTGGTGCTGCTGGTGCTGCTGCTGGCGCTGCTGGTACTGGCGGGTCCGGAGACCCGGGCGCCCCCAACATGAGCAAGAGCGGTGCCGCTGGTTCGGGTGCTGCGGGGGCCGGAGGTACTGGTGGGGATCCCCCAGCTGATCCTGCGGGTGCGGTGGTTGCCGGTGCAGGTGCTGCCGCTGGTGGCGGATCCGATGACGCCCCCAAGAAGAAGAGCGACACCGCACGGGTCGCCGGAGCACTTATCGGCGCCGGTGCGCGAGTCGTTGGTCTGGGCAGCAAGAAGGACGACCCGGACGCCGTGCCGAGGGCTTCCAAGGAGGTCAAGAAGGACTCGGTCAAGGGGCAGCACCTGGAGAGCTTGTCCGGCGCGCGAAGGGAGCAGCGAGCCGAGTTGGCTCGCATGAGGGCCGCCGGCGACGGATCTGCGCTGGACAAGCTCATCATGCGCAAATCGAGCGTGGTCGCTGCCGCCGCCTACGGATCGGGACGGGTGCTCGATACGAGGCCGGGAAGGCGAGCCCGGTTCGCTGCTGCCCGCATCGGGACATCGGCGGTCGCGGAACGATCTCGCCACGCACTGACGTGGGCGAAGGAACACAAGACGAAGACCGCCCTGGGTGCTCTCGGAGCACTCACCCTGGCGCCCATCGCTCTGGCAGCCGCGCCTCTGGCGGCCGGAGTCGCGGCCACCGGCGTCGGGATGGCGGCCAGCGCGGTCGGCACGGTCTTCGGGGCGTCCGCTGCGGCGGGCAGTGCCCTGAGTCTGTTGGCAGTTCGCAAGGCAGCAGGAGCAGCAAAGAGGCACCGCAACTCCGAGACCGCCAGGGACCGTCGCCAGCGTCGACTCGATCTGCACGAGCAGGCCATCAAGGGGGTCCGCGTCCCGACAAGTCAGACAGCCCAGGAGGGCACGGCTGCGCCCGCGGGTTCGGATCCCGCCGTGGACCCGACCTCCGGGGAGGCGCCGACGTCCGGTGCCGAGCAGCAGATGGGGTCGGAGCGGCAGCCCGAACCGATCGGCCCGTTGCAAGGTCCGGAGGAACCACCGCCCGTGCTCCAGTACGGCCAATCGGTGCCCGACATCCAGCCGCAGTCCGAGCTCGGCCCGCGGATTCCGTACGGCTCCAGGCAGGGCGACAATGAACGGCGAGAGAAGGCCCCTCAGCTCGAGAACGCTGGCAAGGATCAGGCAGGCACGCCGGCCGTGGCCCCGAGCGATGGACGTGGGCAGGCATCACCCGCACCTAAGCCACCTGGCCCGACAGCACCCGTGACAGCATCACCCGCGCAGCGTCCCCGGACGACCCCGCAGAAGCCGCAGGCCGCCCAGGAGAGCCCGTCGACCACGCCTCGCACGCCAGCGTCCCCGCGCGTCCCCGGAGCCAAGATCACCCCACCCGTCGGCAACCCGGGAGTCAGCACCGGCCCGGGTGGTGCGGGTACGGCCGAGAAGGGAGCGACGAACCTGGCTCCCCCACCTCGATCGGATCGCCAGGTGAACCGGACTGTTGCACCGGTTCCGCCGGACGCGCAGATCCGGGTGGGCGGCAACACGTCCGCAGCTCCCACGCAAGCAGTTCCGTCCTCGACCGCCGGTGGGCAGACACCTCAGCCCGGGGGCGACGGGCGGAGCGGTTCGAGTGGTCGACACGCCAGCGCGGATGAGCGGCCGATCGCACCACCACGAGACTCGACGGCACCCGCAGCACAGCCCGAGACCGCAGCTCCGACAGATCCCCAGGAAGGACGATGATCCCCGTGACGCAGACCAGGCATCCATCAGGTGTTCCCACCGGCGGTCAGTTCGCCTCGGCCCCCTTGACCGAGGTGGGGCTGCTGCTGTCGGGCAAGCAGGAGGACGACGTGGTTCACGAGCAGGACATGGACTCCCAGGGGGACGGGTCGGAAGACATGGCTCCGGAGAGCACCGCGCCCGACGGGTACGACGCGATCCACGATGACGCCCCGGTTGAGGCAGAAGCCGTGGAGCCCGAGGAGGTGGTTCCGGGTCTCGAGATCCTGGACGACGACCGGTGGAAGAACATGCTGAGGCACAACAACACCGGGACGTTCGAGTTCCCGCCACCGCCGCTGCACTGGGAGCAGGTCGAGAGTTTCTGGTCAGGGGTCACCATCCCGCCGGCAGTCCTGATCGGTGTGCGGGAGTACATGCCACAGGCGAGGGACGCCGAGATCCGGCGTCGGGTGGACACGGAGTTCACCGAGCCGGCTCCGACTCGTGCCCAGTACGTCCTCCAGAAGAACTACGACAAGACCTACGAGGAGTGGCGGAAGCGCTACAGCGACGTCTACTGGCGCGTCGCGAAGGACGTCGGACCCGACCAAGTTCCCCCTCACATGATCCGCGGGCTCATCGTCGCCGAGATGAAGTGCCGTCAGGCAGACTTCCTGCCTCATCCCGCCGGCAGAAACCATTTGCTCCGCGCGGACAGCAGTCTCGTCTGGCCCGACGGCCGCACGATGAGCAACTTCGAGGTGTCATCCCACTTCGGCATGCGCAACCTCATCGACGACGCATTCCAGGATCCCGAGGCCCGGATGTCCGGGAAGCTCGCGGAGCTCTTCAAGGTCACGCAGAACATGGCGGCGCACATCGAGGAGCTGCGCAACGAGCGGGAGTTCCGGGCGATCGCCGACAGCTCATCCACCGAGAAGGAAGCTGAGAAGCGTCTTCGTGCAGCAGGTTTCAGCGAGTGGTGACAGTCAGGTGCCGGTCGGCATCATGGAGCTCCGTCGGGATCAGCCGGCCATCGGCCAGAAGCCGTACGGGCTGACCCCCTTCGCAGTGCGCGGAGCTGCGCCCCAGGTGTCCTCACCGCTGCCGCTTGGAGGTGTCTGAATCACGGGGGTTCCGTCGGCGGAAGCCTTCGCGTAGACGCGATACAAGCGGCCCTTCTCACCAGGTCCGCAGAGGACTGCGATGACACCCTTCTCATCTGCGGACGCAGTCCGTCCATCAGCGAGCAAGTACAGGTAGCAGCGCGTCGAATCAGTCGCGACATCTCCGTAAATGGAGGAGCCGGAGAGGGTGTCCTTCAGCGACTGGATCGCGGTGGTTTTCAGGAACGTCTGGAACTTGTCCGGGTCGGCGAGACCGGTGAGGGCCGCGTCGTAGACCTTCTCGGCTTCCGGGTTCGTGGCCGGCTGGTTTGCACCGATCGGGTCGCCGGGAAGACCGGGCTGGGGCTTTCCGGGCCCTCCACTGTCGGACTTGCCGCCCAGAGTGAGAGCCAACACGATCCCGATGATCACGACGACCGCGCCGACGGCGCCGATCAGCAACGGCGTGCGATTGTTGGACGGCTGCCTCACGGGCTGCGGCTGCATCGGTGTCTCCCCTGGTTGATGGCTACGCGCGGGTCAGCATAGCCGTGGGAAAGGCACCGGTCGGCGTGTTGGCCAGGTGTTGCGAAGCACGGCTGAGTCCAGCTCGGCAGCCCCGATCAGGTTCGCTAACCACGATTGGCTTCCAGTCAGCGGAATAAATCCGTACGTAAGAGGGGCCCCAGCGGAAGAAATCTGTACTTAAGGGCCGACCGGTGGAGGTGCTGGCTAGAAGTCGTCTTCGCCGATCAGGTCCGCGCCGGCGGCCGTGAGGATGGGCAGGTCGCCGATCATCTCGACGAGGCCGAGCTTCACCAGTCGGTACACCGCGAGGGACACGACACCGGCGTCGGTCAGCACGGACATTTGACATCCTCCCTGCCCTGAAGGACGTGGATTCCAGACCGGCTATGCGGCTTGGTGGTTGACGCTGCCCGACTGCTCGGGTCTAACACGTCCAGTAACCGCATGTCCTGCGGCCAGAATGTTGCGTGCTGCATTGACGTCCGCGTTGGCGGTGTGACCACAGCCGGTGCAGTGGAAGACCGCTTGGCTTTCGCGGTTGTCCTTGCTGGTGTGGCCGCACTGATGGCAGCGCTGACTGGTGAAAGCTGGCGGGACCACAACGACCTGGGCACCGGTGGAGCGGGCCTGGTGAGCAAGGACGAGTACGAACTTGCCCCATCCCTTGCCCAGGATCGCCCGGTTCAGTCCGGACTTCGCAGCTGCCCGGTTCGGCAGATGATGCCCGACCTGATCCGGGTCCGGTTTCGCAGCGGCCCTGCTCGTCATGCCCTTCGTGTTCAGATTTTCCAGCACGATCAGGCTGTGCTCCCGGGCGAGTGTTCGGGCGGTCTTGGTCAGGAAGTCATCCCGCCGACGGCGCTGCTTCGCGTGCACAACAGCGATCCTGGCCCGGGTCCGCAGATACCGCTGGGAAGGTTCCTGCCGGCGGCAGCGAACCTTCGGATCCTGGCGCTGCTGTTGCTTCGACGGTTTCGCTCGCGGGCCTTGCTGGCGGGCCCGGCGGCGTTGCAACCCGGCCACCCGGTCCTGCTCCCGCCGACTGGTGAACTGCTGGTCCAACATCCGGCCGTCGGACAGCCCGAGCGCAACCTTCACCCCCCGATCCACCCCGACCGGCGGACGCAGGTCCGAATACGGCGGCGCGATCTCGAGCACCCCGTCCTCGACGAGGAAACTGATCTGCCAGTGGCCATCTACGCGGCGCACGGTCGCCGAGCGGATGCTGCCATCCAGCTCGCGGGTCATCCGGAACTTCACCGCACCGAGCTTCGGCAGATTCACCTGACCCCACCGCTTCGACACACGCTGCACCCGCATACGTTTGCCCTCGGGGAACCGCATCGAGGCAGACCACCGGAACTTCGAGCGGAAGTGAACCTTCCACGTCCCCACGCTCCGGCACGCCGCATCCAGATCCTTCAGCGTCTGCTGCAACACATGCCCCGGCGCATCACCCACCCAAGCCAGCTCCGGGTCGGTCTTGACGTCCGCGAGTTCCTTGCACTGCTGCGGGTAGTTGACCCACCTGTGGTCCTGGCGTGCCATCCGGCGCTGCGCCAAACCGGTGTTCCACACAGCCCGGCAAACCCCGGAAAACTGGGCCAGCGCAGCGTCCTGATCCGGGGTCACCCGAAGCACAAACACCCGACCCGTCAACATGAACCCATCATTTCAGCCGCCACCGAAAACGACGGCGGGTACGAACTTCACGCGCCTACCCCGGCCCTTAACGACCGGGCCCGCAGCGCGTCAAACATCTGGTCGCTGGACTGGATCCCCAGCATCAGGTCGATGTTCGGGTTGGCTCCGCGTTGCGCCGGAGTCCCGATCGCAGATGGAAACTGACATCGGGCTACGGAATGACGCCGTCCGAGCTCTACGGGATGCCGGAGCCTCGTATGCGGTGGTCGCCCGAGCACTTGGCCTGACGGGCGCAGGCGCTGTCGGGATCTGCCGGACGATCGGAGCAGACCAAGGGGGCAGGCTGACCGCAATCGGCTTCAGCGGGACGAATCTCCGAGAGGGGGCCAGCGAGTGCACTCGGTTCGCGAGACACCCGCTAGAAGTCGTCTTCGCCGATGATGTCAGCGCCGGCGGACGTCAGGATGGGCAGGTCGCCGATCATCTGGACGAGGCCGAGTTTTACCAGCCGGTACACCGCGAGGCACACGACACCGGCGTCCGTGAGCACGGACATGTCGCCGCCCTGGATCCGCAGCAGCAGATCGATGTTCACCGGCGCGGGGGTAGGGCTCGAGAACGTGCATCGCACCGCAGTGAGAGCAGGCACTGTGCATCCATTCGTTCAGCCCCGACGGCCCAGGATTTGATCGCAGGATCCCGCACTCGCGGCATCGAAGCAATCACCTCCCGCACATGGATGGGGGAGCAAGCCCAGAATACGGCCTGACGGTCACCGAACGAAGCATCGATTCCACTTTCGTGTGGATCATCCGCCTCCAGAACGGCAGGAACGCATGGCGAGAACCACCGACACGTCCACACCGAGTCACCGCGTACCCACCAGAAGGTGGACAGTTACTGTTGCGCCGCTCGCGATCATCGCCCTCGCAGCGATCGGTACCTTCGCTGTGACACAAGGACTTCCGTCGTCCTCGGCTCCCGCACCGCTGCCGTCGGCGACGTTCGACGTTGCGCCATCGGCAGTTTCGGATCCGACGACCGGCCGGCTGCCCGAGATCGTGGGCGCCAGTCCCACGAATGCAGGCTCAGATCCCCGGTCGGGCGCGGTGAAACCAGCAGCAGCCTCATCAGGACAGGTGCCGAGCGGCGCGGAGTCCGATCCTGCGGCGACCGGAGGCGCAGGGTCTGATGGAGGCCCGGCCGAGCCCACCACCCCGCACGGACGGATCGAAGGAGCCGGTGCGCAGGATCTGCGTGTCGCGCTGCGCAACGACCACCTCGTCATCCCGGCGCTCGGGGTCGACGCCGACGTCCGGGCCGGCGACATCGAAGCAGGCGAGCTCACCGTTCCGTCGGACGTCTCGGCCGTGACCCTGTGGTCCGGCAGCGCCGATCTGTCTGCCCCGACGGGTTCGGTGCTGGTGGCCGGCCACGTCGACAACCGCTCCCAGGGTCCGGGCGCGCTGCACGATCTGTACCTCGCGCGGGCCGGCGACGTCGTCTACCTGACTCATGATTCCGTCGTCACCCGCTGGAAGATCCTCGGCCTCCAGGTCGTGCCGAAGAACCAGATTCCCGCTACCCTGTTCGCCGGCCCGGACGGTCAGCGCGTCCTCAACCTCGTCACCTGCGGCGGCACCGTCACCGACGGCCACTACGACAAGAACGTGATCGCGACCGCCGCCCAGTTCTGATCTCCCATCCCTGCGCCGGCCCCAACTGAGGTCACCCGCCATCAGCCTGAACCGCACCAGCCGCATACCTCCAGCAGCAGGACCACCCGGTCCACCACATCGACAGAAACGGATCGCCAAGCCCATGCACACCGTCCACACCACCGATCCCGCCGAAGCTCCCGTGAAGGACGACGGCAGCTCCTACGAGTACGTCGTGATCCACGGTTCCGATCAGGGGAATGTCGTCGTCGGCTCCGATTCGGCGACCGACCTGCTCGGCAGCCTGATCGCCGGCTACAACAAGATCCCGCAGGACGAGCCCGGAGATGACCGCGCCCTCGTCGCCCGCTACGACCACGCAGTCGTGGTGGCCGGAATCGTGCAGGGAGCCCTGATGGCAGAGGCCACCAACGAGGACCGCTTCGATCCGTCGACATCCAGCGAGGATGTTTTGACGGCGCTGTTCAACGAGCGCGAGATCCCGTTCGAGGGGGTCACCGGGCCCGATGGATCGGTGAGTGTCAACTGGGAGCACGAGGTTCCGCTGGTGCTCATCGACACGGACTACGCGCCGTTCACCGAACGGCCGACCCCGACCGGCTCCGTCGTGCTGTTGCGGCCCAGCTCGGAGCTCGAGTACCTGCGGTCCCTCAGCGACGCCGGGATGATCCAGCTGTTCCAGGCGGCCAGGCCCTCCTGACCAGCGAGCACCCGACGCCTAACGGAATGGGCGGGTAAGCGCGGCCGCGGCATCGATGACCGCAGCGTCCGTCACGTACAACGGGTCGCAATCGACGAACTCGTGGACGAGCGCTGCGCCGCGTGGAACCCACAGGCAGAACACCACCCATTGGGGACGCTGGAACGACCACCACTTCACGCCGGCCCACTTCCGAGATCCGTCGTGCTGCGCCTCCTGGAAGATCGAGGCCGCCCATCCCTGTGTCGTGTTACGGACGCGACTGACTACCTCGGAGGGCCGAAGGTTCCGTTCAGCCAGATGGCTTGCATGGTCGAGGTCCAGCAGCGCCACATTGTCCGGGAGCCTGAATCGACCCAGCGCGTAGCGCCCTCCCGGCAGGAACGGGGTCTCGAACATCTCGTCAGACCAGACAGAGACATCGCCGCGAACCTCTCCGACCGCGGCCTCGGGCTTCTCGGCGAAGTACCACGCGTCGTACATGTGCGGGTTGTCGATGCGCCCCTTGCCTTGAGGGTGATGAAGGTAGGTGTGGTGACCGGGTTGGCCGGGTTTCGCCTTGGGGTCACGGGCGAACACTCGATAGACGATCACGTCAGCTGTAGCTGCCCTGCATGACGGCATCGAGGGCATCCACGACTTCGCTGGACCCACGCAGCTGGAGGACGTCGATCGGGCGCGCCCCGTCCAGGTAAGAGTTGGCGCCCACCAACCAATCTCGGGCCACTTGCGGGGTGAAGACCAGTTGGGCTCGTGCCATGACGTGGTCGAGGTCAATAAGCAGACGCGCGGATTCGGGGCTCGGCTGCTCGCTACCCTGCTTCCATCGCGTGGGCTGGCTCCTGGACACTCCAAGAAGCTCGGCGACCCGCGTGAACCCACCGAGTGCGTTCGCAAGGGCTTCTGTCCGGACGCTGTAGCTGATCTGGGGAACATCGAAGACGATGTCGGACCTCAGCTTGTCGCCCAAGATCTTGGCACGCATCGACCGCCCACCAACCGTGGTCCTCGGCAGTGGCCCTGAGGACTGCACAAACCGCCCCGTGGTCGCTGAACGTCCGACCTTCCTGTTCGTAATGCTCGGCCGTCCTGTCACCCGTGGGGCAGCGCTCTTCGTCCTCGGCTTCGCCATGCCGCCACCATACCCAACAGACCTGTTGGGCGTACGGGGTGAAACACCCGGGCCCAATTCCTGCGCATGTTGCCGGTCAGAAGACGTCCACGACACCTCTCCCGCGCATGAGTACGGGAGACGACACGAACAGACCAGATCCGGGTACTCCGGGGCGAGGTCAGCCGAGCAGAGGAACACCGACACATGGACCTTCATCGCCTGTGGGGGCGCCGGAGCCGCACTTCAGCGCCGCGGCACCAGATCACCAAGAAGCGCACGACAGCCACGAAGGTCGCCTCCATCGGCCTGGCCGTCGCAGTCGCGTTGGGCATGGTGACTGCCGGCTCCACGATCGCTCGAGCGGACGTCATCGGCACCGACTCGTTCCTGCCGCTGTACCGACTCCAGGACGGCACCCTCGTCGGCTGCGTCGATCACGGCCGCGCCTCCCCCGGCGAATCCGGCTGGGTGCCCTACCGCGCGCTCGTCGACGATGCCCCGAACCTCGGCTACCTGTGGTGGAAGTACGGCGTCAACCCGACCCCGACGCAGATCTCCGCCCTGTCGTACCTGACGTCGAACACCGGCGAGGTGCCCCACCAGAACGCCTCCGCACCGACGCAGAGCATGACTCCGCCCGTCGCTGCGGCTGTCGCCTCGATGCGCGATGAGGCCAACCGTCTGCGCGGCCCGTACACGGTGCGCTCCACGATCACCCGTGCCCCGACAGCCACCGACGGTTCCGCCGCAGCCCAGTTCACCGTTCTCTCGGCCACCGGCAACCCGGTCTCCGGAGTCTCGATGACCTTCGCCCGCAGCGGCTCCGCAACAAGCGTGACCGCCGGGTCCGGCACCACCAACGCCGCCGGCCAGGTCAGCGTCGGCTTCCAGACACCCAACTCGACCGCCGGCGGGGTGCGCGCCACCGCGGCCAGCCTTCCGGCCACCACCGTCCGGCTGTGGGTCGAACCCGGAGCCAGCGCGACCCAGGTCAACCTGAACTCCAACCGGCAGCGAGTCGTCGGACGAGCAGCAGCCGGAACCTCGGCCACCGCCACCCAGACTGCTGCGCGACCGGCCCCGTCGAACGGTCAGCTCCGCGTCCGCAAGCTCGACAGCAGCACCAGCGCCCAGGTCGGCGGGGCCGTCTTCCAGGTCCGTGCCGGCAGCGCCAACGGGCCTGTCGTCGCAACGCTCCGTCCCGGCGCGGGCTACTCCCCGTACGTCAGCCTCCCCGCTGGCACCTACGTCGTCATCGAGACCAGCGCACCGAGCACGTACGTGAACGATGCCCCGAACAAGGTCATCAACGTGGCCTCCAGCGGCAGCACCTCCGTCGACATGCGCGACTCCCCGCAGGGCAAGGTCAGCGTCCGCAAGCTCGACAACCAGACGGGCGCAGTCCTGGCCGGGGCCCGGTTCGAGGTCCGCACCACAGGCGGGGCTCTCCTCGCCGCAGGCACCACCGCGACCAACGGCATCTGGACGTCCAACTACCTCGGCGGCGGAGTTACCGTCGGCGACCGGGTCGTCCTCGTCGAGACCGTCGCACCGAGCACCTACCTGGGCTCCACCGCGTCCGTCGCAGTGACCGTCACCCGCACAGGGACCGGCACCGCGCAGGCGACCTTCCGCAACGACCAGCAGGGCAAGGTCAGCGTCCGCAAGCTTGACAACCAGACCGGCGCAGTGCTCGGCGGCGCAGCTGTTGCAGTCCGCACGACCGGCGGTGTGCTGCTGGCATCGGGCACCACCAACGCTTCCGGCGCCTGGACTTCCGGCTACCTGGGCGGCGGCGTGTCCGTCGGCGATCGGGTCGTCATCACCGAGACGTCCGCTCCTGCCAGCTACCTTCGGTCCACCACCTCGTACACCGTCACCGTGACCCGCACCGGGACTGCCGGCGCTCAGGCCACCATCCGCGACGACCAGCAGGGCCGCGTCAGCACCGTCAAGACGGACTCCGTCACCGGGGCTCGCCTGGCCGGCGCCGTGTTCGAGGTCCGGCTGCCCAGCGGCACCCTGCTGGCCACCGGCACCACCAACGCTTCCGGCGTCTGGACCTCCGGCTACCTGGGCTCCGGCGTCGCGGTCGGAGACACCGTCCGCATCACCGAGAAGACCGCCCCCAGCGGCTACACGGGCAGCACCGGCGTCAAGGCAGTGGTTGTCACCCGTGACGGCTCCGGCGCGGCCCGCTGGACGCTGTCGAACATCCCGCTTCCCGTGCCCGGCCGGGTGTCTGTGATCAAGACCGACTTCAACACCGGCCGCGGACTCGGCGGTGCAGTGTTCTCCGTCCGCAAGGGCACTCCCACCGGAGCAGTCGTCGGAACCATCACCTCCCTGGCCACCGGTCCGGCCACGTCCGGCCTCCTCACCGGAGGCACCGAGGTCGGCGATGTCGTCTACCTCGTGGAGACCACAGCACCGGCCGGCTACGTGCTGTCCCGGGTGCCTGCCCGCGCGGTCGTCACGGCTGACGGCTCGGGCTCCGGCCGGGTGACTGTCACGAACGCCCGAGTCGGCGCACGCGCACAGCTGGCCAAGATCGACTCGGTGACGGGGTTGCCTCTCCCCGGCGCCACCTTCACCGCTGAAGTCCTGAAGCCGGGAGAGACTGTCTGGCAGGCGATCACGGGAGGATCTGTACTCGGAACCACCGAGACTGCTCCCGGGCGCTATGTCACCGCGTCCGAAGAGCTCTTCCTGGGTCTCATCACCATCGACGGAATCGCCTCCCGCCCGACCCTCAACTTCGGCGATCGGATCCGCTTCACCGAGGTCGCTGCACCTGCCGGATACAAGTTGCCGCCGGTCGGACAGCGCACCGTCACCGGCACGGTTGGCACCGATGGTGATCTCGATCTGGAGATGGAGAACGTTCCGTACCAGCCGCAGCTCGCGACTTCCGCGACGAACGCTGATGCGAACCTGCTGAAGACCGTGACCGGCGGATCCACCATCGTCGACACCGTCACCTACACGGACACCGAGCCGGGCAGGTCGTACACGATCTCCGGCGAACTCCAGCTCATCTCCGGTGGGCTCGTCACCGCGACGGGCATCACCGCGGTGTCGGCTCCGTTCACCCCGACCACCGATTCGGGCACCGTCCAGGTGCGCTTCACGATCCCGCAGGATCTGCCGGCGACCTGGGAGGGCCAGAACCTGGTCGTGTTCGAGACCCTCAACTCCGCAGGCGTCGTGCTCGCAACCCATGCTGACGCAACTGATCTCGCGCAGACCATCTACGTCCCGGCGATCGGGACCAGCGCCACCAGCGCGAACCCGGATCTGGGCAAGACCGTCGTGGCCGGCGTCGACATCATCGACACGATCACCTACCGGAACCTGCTGGTCGGTCAGGAGTACACCGCCTCCGGTGAACTGATGGCCATCGTCGACGGCTCCCCTGTTGCGACCGGCATCATCGCTTCGGCGACGTTCACCGCGACCACTGCGAACGGCAGCACCGAGGTGACGTTCCCGTTCACCGCAGCTGACGTGGCCCGGTTCGAGGGGCAGCCGCTGGTTGCCTTCGAGACGGTGTCCCTCAACGGCATTCCGGTCGCCGTCCACGCGGACGTCACCGACACGGCGCAGACCGTCTACGTTCCGCGGCTGCGCACCTCCGCTGCCAACGGCAACGCCGACGCCGGCAAGACCGTCACCCCGGGCGGCACCGTCGTGGACACCCTGACGTACGAGCGGCTCGCCATCGGCCAGGAGTACACGGCGACCGGCCGCCTGATGGTTGTCACCGACACCGGCACCACCCCGACAGGGCTGACCGGCACTGCGACGTTCACCCCGGACGCCGTCACCGGCACCACGCAGGTCACCATCGATGTTCCGGCCGCGGCCTACCCGGACCTCGCCGGCAAGACCCTCGTGGTGTTCCAGGACATCTCCATCGGTGCGGTCGTGGTCGTTTCGCACACCGATCCGGCTGACCTCTCACAGCGGGTCTACGCACCGCAGATCTCCACCAGCGCAACGAGTGCTGACGCCCAGTTCGCCAAGAACGCGGTCGCCGGTACCCGGATCGTCGACACGATCACCTACTGCGGGTTGGAGCCGGGCCGGCTGTATGACGCGGCGGGATCCTTCCGCTCCGGGCCGGACGCCGCCGACACCGGGTTGCGCGCCAGCTCGTCGTTCACCCCGGCCGCCTCGTGCGGCTCCACGGACGTGACCTACGAGTTCACCGCGGCTGATGCTGCTCGGCTCGCCGGGCAGAAGATCGTCGCGTTCGAGTCGATCTCCACCGGCGGGGTTCTCGTCGCCGAGCACGCCGACATGAACGATGCAGCGCAGGCCATGTTCGTCCCGGTCCTCGACACCAACGCCACCAACGGCAACGCCGACCTCGGCAAGACCGTCCTGGACGGCGGCGTCATCCAGGACACCGTCACCTACAGCGGACTCGTTGCCGGGCAGAAGTACTCAGCCCTCGGCGAGCTGATGGCGGTCGGCAAGGCAGGGCTCATCGAGACCGGCATCACCGGGCGGGTGAACTTCACCGCGACGGCCAGCTCCGGCACCGTCGTCGTCGGGTTGACCATCCCGTCGGGCACCCAGGCGAAGTACGCCGGGCAGCGGCTCGTCGTCAGCCAGACTCTGGTGCGAGACCTCGGATCCGGCAGCGACTCCGACCCGGTGGCCGTGCACCGCGACGCCGCCGATCTGGATCAGTCGGTGTACGTCCCCACGATCGGGACGACCGCTCGGAACCAGGACACCGGTCTGGGCAAGAACGTCGTCGCCGGAGGCAAGCTGACCGACCTCGTCCGCTACCGCGGGCTGATCGTCGGGCAGCAGTACACGCTGGCCGGTGAGTTCCAGCTGAAGAACCCGGACGGGACTGTCACCGCCACCGGGATGAAGGCCACCACCCGTTTCATCGCGAAGGCGGCCGCCGGCAGCATCACGCTGACGTTCGACGTTCCGGCCGACGTGTCCGCCTGGCGGGGACGGACGCTGGTCGCCTTCGAGCGGCTGTCGATCGGCGATGTCGAGGTGGCCATCCATGCGGACGTGAACGACACCGCACAGACGGTCTTTGTGCCGTCGGTCCGCACCTCGGCTGCCAACGCGGACGAGCTGCTCGGCAAGACGGTGACGGACGGCGGCGCAATCGCCGACACGGTCACCTACGACGGGCTCGAGCCGGGCCGGGACTACACGGTGTCCGGTGAAGTGCAGGCGATCGTCAAGGGCAAGGCCGTCGCGACCGGCATCGTCGGATCCAGCAAGTTCACCGCGGCGACCTCCAACGGGATGGTGACCGTGAAGTTCGCGGTCCCGGCCGGCACGTACGCCAAGTACGCGGGCCAGAAGCTGGTGCTGTTCGAGACGGTCAAGCTCGACGGCGCCGTGGTGGCCGAGCACCGCGACCTCGCCGATCAGGCGCAGACGGTGTTCGTGCCGTCCATGGGCACCCAGGTGATCCAGCCCGGATCCGCGCAGGGCCCGCGCCTGACCAGCGAGGGTCTGCTGCTCACCGACCGCATCGACTACCGGAACCTCACCCCGGGCGTCGAGTACATCGCGACCGGATCGCTGAAGTTCACTGACGGGTCCGACGTGGCCTTCACGGCCGAGCCGGTGCGCTTCACCCCGACGTCGGCGAACGGGTCGGTGTTCGTGCCGATGACTGTGTCGATGACGAGCAAGGTTGTCGGCATGAAGGTCGTCGTCGCATTCGAGTCGGTCGCCCAGGCAAACCGGCCGGACGTTCCGGTTGCGTGGCACAAGGATCTGAAGTCGAAGTCGCAGAGCATGGAGCTCAACTTCGGCGGCGGCGGAACGGGTGGCGGCTCGAAGGGTGGCGGCAAGAAGGCGACCCCGGTTGTCCCGCACATCGAGACGGGACTCGGGGCGTCCAGCCAGTCGGCGAACGTGCCGCTGCTCGTCGGCGGGATCTCGCTGATCCTCCTGGCCGGTGCCTGGCTGGCGCTCACCATGATCCGCCGGCGTCGCCGAGACCCGGCGTGACCTGCGAGCCGGGATCGGAGCGGACCCACAGCCGCCTCGATCCCGGCTCGCATTCACCCGACCAGGAGAAATCTGGCCGTGCAGTTGCTCTGAATGAGGTCCCGCGCCGGGCCGGCTCAGCAGACGGTTCCTGATTCATGGGGCCCAGCCCGGGGAGGGGACCCAGCTGACGTCGGCTGTCCAG
Source organism: Nakamurella sp. (assembly GCA_037720195.1). Classification (GTDB taxonomy): domain Bacteria; phylum Actinomycetota; class Actinomycetes; order Mycobacteriales; family Nakamurellaceae; genus Nakamurella. Next base: position 16,937 of record JBBJML010000004.1, read on the forward strand.
GATGTCGCTGTGTCCCACGGGTTGGTGCCCCCGTTGCTCGCCAAGTAGATCTGGCCGTTGTAGTGGCGCAGGAACAGGGACGAATTGTTGACCCACGCCAGGGAGACACCTTTACCGTTTTTTCCCGGTTGCGGGCAGAAGGTGGCGTCGGCGGCGAAGGCCGCGGTGCCGTCGTTCTGTTGTTGCAGCACGGATCGGTTCTGCTGGCGCAGGTAGCCGCCTGCAAAGTTCTTCGACTCGAAGGAGACGCACGTGCTGTTGGAGAGACCGTTCCGGACGATCCAGGTCGCGTCCTGTCTGTCGGCCAGAGAGTTCGCTGCTGCGATGCCGCTGAGCGCGGCCGTCCCGTTTTGGTGTCGCAGGTATGAGGTGGTGCAGCAGGCGGTCGTGGACCGCAGTGAGACCGCCCCACCCGGCGACAGTGCCGTGGCGGGTTGCACGCCGAACTGTTGGCTCGCCGCTCCGGTGCAGGTGTTGATGGTCAACTGGGTTCCGTTGGTGGTGTTTCCGCCCGGGGTGGTCAGGCAGAGGCCGGACGGCGGGTTGAGTAGGGTTCCGTCGGCGCGCGGTACCCACTGCTGACCGCCGACGCCGTTGCAGTTGAACAGATCGACGTTGCTGCCAGCGGCGGTGCTGTTGCCTGCGACGTCGAGACAGCGGGTCATGGTCTCGACGGTGTTGCCCGCGGTCAGTACCCAGTGCTGGTCGGCGGCGGTGGGAATGCAGTTCCAGATCTGCACAGAAGGTACTTGCCAGTTTCCGTACAGGTCGTTGCCGCTGGTGTCCATGCACTTTCCGCCGGGAGCGGTGACGGGGTGGCCGCTGCTCACAATGAACTTCTGCGCAGCCGTGTTTTTGCAGGTCTCGATGTCCAGCACCGTGCCGTTGGCGGTGTTTCCGGCGGGGTCGGTCAGGCAGAGACCGGACTGGGGATTGAGCAGCGTGCCGTTCGGTTGCTGCACCCATTTCTGGCCGCCCACACCGTTGCAGTCGTACAGAGCGACCTGGGTTCCGGCGGTGGTGGCGTTGCCCTTGACGTCCAAACAACGGCCCAAGGTGGTGATCGACTGGTCGACGCCCTGCCACCACTGCTGGTCGTTGGCTTCGCGTAGGCAGTCGAACATCACTACGTTGGTGCTGTTGGTACCGGTGTTGGTGCCGCTGACGTCGACGCACTTGCCGGCCGGGGCGGTGATCGTCTGGCCTTGGATCAGCAGGCCGAGGGTTACGACGAACCGCTGTGAGGCACCGCCGGTACAGGTCTCGATCCGGAGCACGGTGCCGTCGGTGGTGCTCCCACCCGGGCTGGCCAGGCACAGCCCTGATTGCGGGTTGACGAGCGACCCGTTCGCCTGCTGCACCCACTTCTGGCCACCGATGTCGCTGCAGGTCCACAGTTCGACCTCGGTGTTGACCGCGGTGCTGTTGCCCTTGATGTCCAGGCACCGCCCCAAGGTCTTGAGGGTGTTCACGTACTCCCCTGCACCTGATCCGGCGAACACCGTCGGGGTGGTGCGGATGTACTGCCAGTGCTGGTCGGCGGCGTCGTGTCGGCAGGTGAAGAGCACGACGTTGCTGCCGGCGGTGCCGGTGTCGTCCCCGATCACGTCCAGGCACTTTCCGCCCGGTCCGGTCACGCCGACGCCTGCACCACCACCCGAGGTGCCGGTGTAGGTCACCGAGGCGATGTTGGTCTGCAGGTTAGCGATGGTGGTGTTGGAGGCGTAGCCGGCCGTGATGGCACCTTCGAAGAACGCTCCGGGTGCGGCGTTGCTGTTGTCGCCGCCAGCCCCGAGGGTAATGCCGCCCTCCAGGTTCATCGGCCCGTAGCCGGGCGGGAATCCTCCGCTGTAGAGGGAGGTGAGCGTCGATGCTGTGGCATTGCCGCCGTTGAGGGCGTAGGTGTTCACGCCGTTGTTGCGGAGTACTGCGGTGATGAAGGGACTGCCCTGGCTGACGGCGTTCGGGTTGCTGGAGCCGTTGCCCATGAATACCCCGTCTTCGAGGTCGGCCTGGATCCACGGTCCGGTTCCGGAGCACGGCGGGGAGCCGCAGAAGGTGGACACGATGAGCGCGTCCATGGTGCCCGGACCGTGGTCAACAGGCACGGTCTCGACGTTGCCGAAGTCAAAGCAGCAGGCGTTGCTAGCGAGACTGCCGCTCATCACTGCGTAGATCGATTCCGGCTGCGAGCCCGTCGCCATGCCGGTGCCGGAAGCGCGGCGGTAGCCCACCCGCGGGGTGACCAGCACGCCGTAGGCCTTGTGCCCTTCGACGGTGACCGGAAGATCGTCCGCGCGGGCGCCGCGGTCAGCGGATCCGGCGGCGCCGACCCCGGCGATCGTCAGGTCGTTGTGCTGGGGGCTCTGGTCATAAATCGTGGTGATCGTGCAGACGGTGCCGGCGCAGAAGCTGTCCTGGGCCGCGGCGTTCGCGTAGCCGCCGGTGGCAAGTACGCCAATGTTGCTAGCCGCACCGTCTGAGCTCCGTGTCACCCTGTATAGGGAGCCGGTGTATGAGGCGTACAGCGCTCGTACGGTGCTGAAGGATGCGACGCAGGAGGTCCCGCCTGCGGCGAAGGCATCGCACGGGAGTGCGCCGGTCGCGGCGATGCTGACACCGGGGGTGATGCCCACCAGCGCCGAGAGGATGAGCAATGCCGTCACCGCGAGGCGGCACACAGCTGTGGGAAGCCAGGAGGTGCGGGTTCGGGTGCTGCGCGGTAGGGCGAGGTCTTGCGCGGGTCGGGTGAGAGCTCGAACGGACTCAGTCATGTGGATCCTTCCAGGACAGCTGCGCGGACAGGTTCGTGTTCGACGGAGGGAAACGTCGCCGAAAAGAGGATGGGGAGGGTGTGCATCTGCCGCCGGGTCCGTTTGCGGTCCCAGGCGTGGAAGACGATCTCGTGGTGACCGTCCGGGGCGGTCACGATGCTGTTGTGACCGGGTCCGATGAGCTGTTCGGTGGTGGCCAGCAGGGGTGGCGCCGCAGCAGGAGCTGCCGTCCATGGGCCGATCGGATGGTCGGCGACGGCCCAGGACACTCGGTAGCTCTCGTTCGTCCAGTTGCCGGCCGAGTAGGTGAGCCAGTACCTGCCGGCCGCGCGCACGACGGACGGGCCCTCCAACGTGTGCCAGTCGAGGCTGCGGCCGTACATCGACCGGTCGCGTTGATAGATCTGCCAGTCCGCCGACGGGCGCAATACCGTGACGGCCGGTCCGGCGAGAGCCAGGAAGTCGGCGCGTAATGGCGCGACGGCGAGGTGTGTCCCCGGCCGTGGGTCGTCGAGCACGTCGCGGGCATAGAACAGGTACCATCTGCCGTCTTCGTCGAGGAACGGGTGTGCGTCGATGGCGAAGGATTCGTCCGGGGTGAGGTTGATCCCGAGATCGGTGAACGGACCGAGCGGTCCGTCAGCGGACGCAACCCGGAGGTGGTGACCGACAATGTCGTGGCCGACGGAGTAGAACATCCACCACAGTCCCTGTGCCTTCACCACTTCCGGTGCCCAGAAGGAGTCTCCGAGGTCACCGTCCGGTCGGACCAGCGCGTTGTCGTGGCGCTGCCACGTGCGCAGATCCATCGAGGACAGCACCGGGAACACCCTGGACCCGGATGCGGCCGGCTCCGTTCCGTAGGCGTAGTAGGTGCCGTCGGCGTCCCGCGTGACGTACGGGTCCGCGAAGTAGCCCGGGTACGCCGGCGTCACCGCGTCACGGCCAGCGAGTTCATGGTCATGGCGACCTGGCGGAACGCGTCGACGGCCGGAGTCGCGACCCGGTCGAGGCTGCCGTCCGCCTGCTCTTCGAGCCGCAGCAACCCCATCCGTCTGAGGAATGGTGTCTTGCCGTCGCCCGGTGAGCCGAGTGGGGGTGCAGGACCGACGGCGACGTCATCGTCTCGGGCCAGAGCCACCGCGAACTCCTCCACATTGGCGCCGCCTGCGGCGTAGGACCAGTCCACGAAATCCATCAGCGGCCACCAGGTGTAGCCGCGGATGTCCGCTCCCCGCTCACGCAGGTCGAGGACAGCGGCGGCAGACTCGCGAAGCCAGGCCGACCGGGCCGCGTCATCGCCTTCGATGCTCGTCTCGGTCACAGCAAGCGGCAGGCGGTACCGATTCGAGAAGTCGGCGAGCACGGATCGCAAGCCGGCGGGTCCTGCGTTGTAGGCGACCTGGACGGGTGCGCCATCGACCGTGACGAGCCGCCGCGGCGTCAGGTCGGGGTAGTAGTTCACCCCGATGAGATCGGGAGCAGCAGACTGCCGCAGCAAACTTTCGAGCTGGTCGACCGCCGCACCGTTCTCGAGCAGCCAGTCGTACATCGGGTGATTGCTGTCCACCGCACCGAGGATGAGATCCGTTGGCAACCAACCGATCCGACGCAGGAGTGCGGTGTGTTCGGTGAGCGCCTCGTCGGTGGTGTGCACCCAGGTCGCGGCTTCGACGTGCACGATCACCGCATCCGGGTCAGCACTGCGAATGGCCCTGGTAGCCCTCACGATGCCTTCGGCGAGCGGCAGCACGACGGTCGTCCATCCGTACCAGCCCGAGAGCCGGGGCGGCCAGACGCCGCGCAGTCCGCAGAACGACGCTGTCGTCACCGGTTCGTTCAGCGGCGTGTAGGCGCAGATCCGGCCGCGGTACCGCGCCGCCAGTGCGCCAGCGAACTCCTCGATCGCAGCCGGATAACCGGTGTCGGCGAACGACCCGGTCAGCCAGGTGGGGGTTCCGTAGTGGACGAGGTCTGCCACCAGGTCCAGGCCCAGTTCATCGACCGCGAAGTCCACGATCTCGTCCAAGCTCACCCAGTCGAAGGTGCCGGGTGCGGTGTGCACGAGAGGCCAGCTCATGCCGTACCGCACTGCGGTGGCACCCGTGTCGCGGGCGGCCGTCAGATCGGCACGCCAGCGGGCTGTGTGTCCGGTGAGCTCGTGCTCATCCAGGGGAGCTCCACCATCGGCCGGGTACACGCAGGTGTCCTCGATCCCCAGCAGCCAGCTGAACGAGTCCGGATCGAAGGCCGGGGGGTTGGTCATTTGAGTCCTGTCGTGGCGATGCCGGCGACGAAGTACCGCTGCGCCAGGAAGAATGCCGCGGCCAGCGGCAGCAGCGAGATGGTCGCACCTGCCAACAGGACGGCGTGGTCGGTGACGTGCTGCCCGCCGAACAGGGTGAGACCCGCGGGGAGGGTCCGCATGTCCGTCGAACTGGTGACGACCAGTGGCCACAGCAGGTCGTTCCACAGGTTCATGAAGTGCAGCACCGCCAGGGTGGCCAGCGCCGGCTTGGCGAGCGGAAGGATGATGCGCCAGTAGATCCGGAAGTGCCCTGCGCCGTCCATCCGTGCCGCCTCGTCCAGTTCCCGGGGGATGGACAGGAAGAACTGCCGCAGCATGAAGATGCCGAACGCACTGGTTGCTCGCGGCAGGATCAGACCCTGGTAGGTGTCGAGCCAGCCGAAGTGGAACAGCTCGATGAACACCGGGATCAGGGTCACCTGGAACGGGATCATCAGGGTGGCGATCACGAGCCAGAAGGCAACTGTCGATCCGCGGAACTTGATGCGCGCCAACGCATAGGCGCACATCGAGTCGAACAGTAGGCACAGCACCGTCGTCACTCCGGCGAACGCGAACGTGTTGAACAGCAGCCGCAGGAACGGCAGTTCCTGCCAGATCGCGGTGTAGCCGTGCAGCGTCCACTGGGTGGGGAACAGCCCGGCGGGATTGTTGAACAGGTCGGCCTCGCTCCGGAACGACCCGAAGATCATCCACAGGAACGGAACGGCGGCGAGCACCACACCGACTGCCAGCACGGGCCACCGCACGGCCGCACGCAGACTCAGCGAGCCGGTCGCACCTGTCCGTAGATCCGTTGATCTCGCCGTGTCAGTCGACATCGTTGTACCTGAACAGTCGCAGCTGCAGCGCCGACAGCACCAGGATCAGCGCGAAGAGCACCCAGGCCAGCGCCGAGGCGTAGCCGATGTCGAAGTTCTCGAAGCCTTCGCGGTACATCATTGTCACCATCGTGTCGGTGGCGAAGAGCGGCCCGCCGTCGGTCATCACGTAGACCAGGTCGAATACCTGCAGCGAGTTGATCATCAGGATCATCGAGGTGAACAGCAGCGTCGGACGGATACTGGGCAGTGTGACGTGCCAGGTGCGTTGACGGGGGGTTGCACCGTCGAGGGTTGCGGCCTCATAGAGGTGCTCCGGCACACCCTTGAGACCGGCCAGCAGGATGATCATGGTGAATCCGAGGTTCTTCCAGACGTTGACGAAGATGACGGTGGGCAGCGCGAGATCGGTGTCCTGGAGCCAGGACACCGGCTCAGCCCCCAGCGCCGAGGTGATCCCGGCGACCAGGCCGATGCTCGGATCCAGCAAGAATCGCCACACCATGCCGATGCTGGCGAGCGAGACGATGGTGGGGAAGAAGAACGCCGAGCGGACCAACCGGTTGAACCATGTGTCACGCACCAGCGCGGCAGCGGCGAGGTAGCCGAGCACCATCTGCACGACGAGGCTGATGACGGAGAAGATGGCGGTGACGCGTAGGGCGTTCCAGAACCGGTCGTCGCTCAGCAGCCGGCGATAGTTGCCGACTCCCAACCAGATCTGGTCGGTCGCCCCGATCCGCCAGTCGTGCAGGCTGTACCAGAACGACTGCGTCAGTGGGTAGACGATGAACACACCCAGGATCAGCAGCGAAGGGGCCGCGAACAGCCATCCCGGTTGCCATCGGGTCCGCCGGCGAGCGGGCGATGCGGCGGGACGGTCCACGTCCGTCGCACCGACCACCGGCGGGGCTGCTGTCAGCGTCATTTCCCGGCGCAGCCCGTGATCGAGTTGATGCTGGCGGACGCCGTCTTGACCTCGGTCGCGACATCCTTGCCGCGGGTGATCGCGCCGATCAGCGGGATGTAGGCCTCGGAGTCCACCTTCGGGGCGCCGGTGACGCCCGGCAGGTACAGCCGCGCTTCGGGCAGCGCCGCAGCGAATTTAGCCACCACCGCGTTCGCTGCGAGCTTCGGGTCGTCGCCCATGTCGGTGCGGACCGGGGGGAATCCGCTGGCGAGAGCGAAGGTGCGCTGCGCGTCCTTACCGGTCCACCAGGCCAGGAACTGTTGCGCTTCAGCGGGATGCGCGGTCTTGGCCGACACGGCGAGCGGGACGGTGGATGCGAGGGTGACCTTGCCATCGACCCCCGTCGGTACCGGAGCGACCCCGAGATCGATACCTGCCGTGGTGTATCCGGAAGCGGCCCACGGCCCGTTCAACTGCATCGCTGCCTTGCCTGCACTGAAGAGCGCATCGGACTCCGCTCCCGTGAGACCCACGGGAGCAGCCTTTGCCTGGACCAGTGCCGCCCACTTGGTCAGGCTGTCGACGTTGGCCTGGGAATCGAGCAGGGAACATCCGTCCGTGCCGACGATGTCGCCGCCGTCCAGCCACTGCAGCACCGGCCACATCTGAATGGTCTCGTGATCGGCGAGCGACAGTCCGTAGACGCCGTTGCCGGTCAGCTTCTGGGCGTCGGTCCGCAGCTCGTCCACCGTTGCAGGAGGATCGGTCAGGCCTGCGGCCGTGAACAGCTTCTTGTTGTAGTACAGCTGCAGGGTGGCGATGTTGGCAGGCACCGCATACAGCTTGTCGTCAACGGTGAATGCCTTGATGGCCGACGGTGCCAGCTTGTCGGCGTTGATCTGGGTGTCACCGTCGCCGACCGCATCCAGTGCGAGCAGTGAGTTCGTCTTCAGGTACTCGCCAAGCACGTTGGGGTCGAAGTTCGGCGTCGCGATGTCCGGACCCTGTCCGGTGGCCCATGCCGATGGCAGCTTCTGTGCGATGGTGTCCCACGGCTGGACCTCCATGGTGACCTTGATGTTCGGGTGCGAGCTGTTGAACTGCGTCACCAGGGATTCGTACGCGGCTCGGTCACCTCCGGTGAATCCGGTCCACATCGTGAGCTCGACCGGGCCGGCGCTCGCGGACCCGGCTCCGGATCCTGTGGAGCTCCCGCAACCGCTCACGGCGATTGCAGCGATCGTGGCGGACGCGATCACGGTACTGATGCTGTTTCTTCTCATGTGCAGCTCTCCTTTGGGCAACAACTGAGGTTGGGACGACGTGGGTACGGCTGGGGTACGGCTGGGGTATGGCTCCGGGCCGGATGCGGGCCGGATGCGGGCCGGATGCGGGTAGGACTGATGGGCGAAGAAGGACGGTCAGGCCGGCGGCGGGCAGCCGCAGGATTCCCGGCGGACGAGATGCGCTGCGAGTACTGCATGGGTGTCGATATCGGCAATCGTGTTGCCGCGCAGGATGTCCAACAGGTTGCGGGTCGCCAGTCTGGCCATCTCATCGACCGGGGCGTGCATGGTGGTGATGGACGGTGTGGTGACCCTGCTCAGACCGAAGTCGTCGAACCCGACGACCGACACGTCGTCGGGAACTCTGCGTCCCCCCTGCGACACCCGCCGCATTGCCGACAGTGCCATCTCGTCATTGCCGGCGAAAACCCCGTCGGCATCAGGGAATTCGGTCACGATCATCTGACCAGCTGCAGCTCCTGCAGCTTCGCTGTAGTCGCCCTCCAGGACGTCACCACGGACACCGCGCGCCGCACAGGCAGCCAAAAAGCCGTCGCGACGATCGATGGCACTCTGATGCTCGAGCGGACCACTGATGTGCACCAGCGACGTCCGCCCGTGCTCCACGATCAGGTGCTCCGTCATCGCGAAGGCGGCGGCGATGTCGTCGACCCCGACGCTGACCGCCAGCGGCAGGTGGTCGAACCGGCCGAGCAGCACGACGGGCAGACCGCTGTCCACTAGCCGCGCGATGTTCGGGTCGTCGACCGGCGCACTCGTGACGATGACGCCGTCGACAGTGCCGGCCCGCATCACCCGCTCGTAAGCCACCTTGCCGTGCTGCTCGTCCGGGTTGGTCGACACCAGCAGTTGGTATTCGTGCTCGTTGGCCACGTCCGTCACGCCGCTGAGCACGTGCATGAAGTAGGCGTGCCCGAACACGTGCCGGTTGGTATTGGGCACGATGAGCGCCAGGGCGTTCGAACGTTGCGAGCGGAGCGCACGACCCGCGGTGTTCGGGACATAACCCAGCTCCCTGGCAAGCTTCTGCACCCGCGCTCTCGCGTCCGCGCTGATCCGCGGGTGCTGCTGCAGTGCCATGGACACTGCGCTGACTGAGAGATTGGCGCGTTCGGCAATGTGGCGCAGCGTCACTGGCCCACTCTGGACTGGCATCAACACTCCTCTGCTGAAACGTTTCAACACTCCCGCGAAGGCATCGACGGACATGCTGTAACGTTTGAGCAAACCTTAGGCCATCGCTCACTGCACGTCAAGAGGTCTGGTCAAACCGAGGTCAGCTGCTCGTTTCAGAGTCGCCATCGGGGCCTGCTGCCGTTCCTCGCATTGTTTTACGACGAGTGCCCGGGTAGACACACACTGCCAAACTCTTGTTGCAGCAACACAAGTGCCGCCTCGAACGCATCCGGTGGAGATGCCTCCGGTGGCGCCGCAGGATCTGGTGGTGCGCCGGCGGTCCAGTCGCCAGTGCGATGTCGGCGTAGGGCATGTCTGTGATCCGCAGCGCACGCCGGTAGTCGGCCCGCTCGCCGCGGTGGCGGGCGATCAGCGCGCGGATGGTGTCCAGGACCCCCCACGCCTCGGCCGGTCGATCCAGGCACGTCGCACGGACAACGTGCCAGCGGCGCGCCCATCGGGTGTGATTTTTAGGGTCCACCCGGCAAGGGTTTCCAGCGTTCGTACGCTGCGGACCCGGCTGATTCCCGCGGCCTGGGCCAGCTCGAAGCTGCTCAGCGTCTCGCTGCTGGTTTCCAAGGCTTCGTAGATCGCGGCCGCGGTGAGTCCGCCCGAATCGCGTGACCAAAACGCCCGTTTCGCGTCCCACCAGGAGTGGCTCTGGGACACACTGGCATACAACGCATGTAGCCCTCGCCGCTCCAAAGTTCCGCCCAACGGGGGTAGATCAGGGTTCAGCGGTCAGAGAGAACGGGTGGGTGCGGTGAACGCATTGGCGAACTACAAGGCTGGTTCCGCACCGAAGTGGCGCGGGTTGATCGTGGGGGCTGCTCTGCTGGGAGGTCTTCTCCTGCCTGCGACTGCCGCAACGGCTTCCTCCCCGGGCGCTGTTCAGGCTGATTTCGTCTCCGCTCCGGTCGTGCGGAAGCCCGCCAGGATCCTGTTGTCCTCCGTCAACGGGGACCGCGCCTTCCTCACGAGATATGTGCGTGGTGCGATCCTCGGACCCAACGGCGCCCGACTGCCGAACGCAAGCATCGAGATCTACACCAAGGCGTCCTCGGGCTCCCCGTGGGTGCGCCGGCCGACGGTCCGCACGAAGTCCAGCGGCCAGTTCACCGCCGCGATCCGCAACCTCGCGGGCAGCTACCAGATCCGCCTTCGGGTGCTCGGCTCGACCCGCGTCGCGCAGACCGATCGGATCCTGTCCGCCCCGGTTCGTTCCTGGGCCACCAGCGTCGCCCTCACCAGCAACCCGGCCGCGCGCCCCGGCGGATCCAAGACCCTCACCGGTGTCGTGCTGCGCTCCGATCGTCAACCGGCCACCGCTGTCCGCGTCCAGTTGCAGATCCGCGCGACCCCGAACTCCCCGTGGCGGCTGATGTCGACGACCGCCACCGACAGGAACGGCAGCTTCCGGCTGACTCATCCGGCTGCTCCTTCCTCGTCGTACCAGTTCAGGGTCTCCACCGGCGCGGGCAACGGCTACCAGCGCACCGAGCGAATCGCTTCCGCAGCAGTCACTCCGTGGACTCCTCAACTGACCGTCACCTCCAATCCGCAGACCCGAACCGGTGAAGCGAAGGTGATCTCGGGCAGGTTCTTCCTTCCTAGTGGATATGCGGTGTCCGGCCGTCCGGTCCAGTGGTTGCTGTCGACCAACGGCGGCACCTACTTCCCGACCGGCGGCTCCACCACCACGCAGCGAGATGGCTCCTTCACCATCCGAACCCGCCCCGTGAACTCCTCCGCGAAGGTGCGCATCTACGTGCCCTCGACCACCGGAATGGCCTCCTTCGTCAAGGTGATCGACTCGAGCGTCGCCGCCTGGAAGATGGACCTCGACGCCGGCGCCGAAGGCCTTGCTGGCCCGGCCGACACCGTCACCACGCTGTCCGGAACGCTCACCGCCGAGGGTCAGCGGATGAAGAACACCTCGGTCTACATGCAGAGCCGCGCGAGCTCGAGCGACGGCTGGAAGACGATCGGCAACACCGTCACCGACGCTGACGGCGCCTGGTTCATGTCCACCCCGATCCAGTCGGCCGGCGGAGTCCAGTTGCGCGTCATCTACACCGGCGACCCGTCCCGCAGCTTCCCGGCTGTCGGATCGATGGTCTTCCAGCAGCAGTTGCGCGCCGGCATCGACATCCAGGGCGTCCCGAACGACTCGATCGACTGGCGTGCAACACCGACGGTCCGCCTGAAGGGTTCCGTCTCGCCGGCGTACGCCGGATCCCGTGCGTCCCTGGTGTTCATCGGCGATGACCGCGCCGACGAGATCATGCAGACGACCGTCGGAGCTGACGGCTCCTTCAACCTCAACGTGCAGTCGCTGGTCGCCCGCACTGCGTGGACGGCCAGCTACCGCGTCGAGATCACCTCGGCGGACCCCGGCCGGGCCAATGCCCGCAGCGATGTCTTCTCCATCCACTTCGACTCGTCCTCGGTCATCGAGAACACCGTGATCCCGAAGCTGCTGGTCCAGAAGATCAACGCCTACCGTGCGGAGAATGGCCTGTACCCGTTCACGAAGATCACGTACGCCCCTGCGTCGGACTGCACCAAGCGCTACGCGGAGGGAACACCGTGCGATCCGTCGATCGGCGGCTACACCGGCACCTACGATGACGAGGGCGCCTCCGACGACATGATGGACGGCTGGAAGAACTCCCCGGAGCACGACCTCATCGTCCTGGGCAAGAAGGACAAGGGCATTGCCTGCTACACCTGGACCCGTGGCGACGGCGGTCAGTTCGTCGGCTGCGCGATCTCCCGGTACCTGCCCAGCTCCTGATCAAGCAGTGATCGAACGCCGGGAGCTGATCACCAGCTCTCGGCTGTCTTTCGTGCTGCGGGCTGCCTCTCGAGGCGCTCATTGGGGCGTTGGCCAACCTCCGCTCGGACCGAGTCGGCGCACGTCGCAGGTGTAGGCGAAGGCTCCCGCACATGTAGCGGGCATGAGCACATCACGACCTCAGCCACGAGTGCAGCCAGGCATTCCCACCGGCGGCCAGTGGTCGCCGTTCGAGCATTCCGAGTCGGTCATCAGCCTCGACGACGGCGCGGTCACCGCAGCGCGCCAGTTGCTGGCCGAGCGTCCGCAGCGGGTGGAGTCCCTGCGCGGCGGGCAGTACGTCGCGGCGGTCGCCGTGCGAGGCGGGGACGACCCGCGCAGCACCCGGCTGCGCAAGGAGTGGTGGGACACCCACTTCGTCGCCGCCGAGTACAGCGGAGACGAGATCGACTACCCGCAGATGCCCGACGACTTCACTCCGCGGCGCACCGGTGGTCGAGCGCTGTCCGGCAACCGCCGCACCCACCGCATGTCGTACCGCACCGCCGGCGACAAGTTCGCCATCCGGATGCCGTCGGCCACCTCGGTGAAGGCGTTCGAAGCCGAGGGCAACGGCACGTTCGACATCCCCGTGTCGGCCGCCGATCGCAACGGCAACTCCATCTCCGGCTGGGCCCGCGTGACCCGATCCGGCACCGACTGGAACGCCACCGCGCTGGGTGACTTCGGCGAGAAGACCGGAGCCCAGGTCGGGGAAGCTGTCGCCTCGGTGCTGGAGGCCCGCCGGCCGTCGCAGGCACTGAAGAACATCGACGACCTGCTCACCGCGCACCGCGAGCGCAAGACCTCGCACGGCCAGATGATGAGCCAGGTGCAGTCGTCCTTCATCTCGTCGGTGGGCTTCGACGAAGAGTCCTCCACGATGGCTGTGCGGATGAGCGATCGGCTGTATGGCTACCACGTCTCAGCTGCCGACTACCGGGCGACGGTGGCGTCCTCCTCCCCCGGCGCGACGTACGGCAAGCTCATCAAGGGCAGCCAGCGGGTCGGTGTGGAGCGGTGCCCCGACTGCGGCCGGTTCAGCCCGTCCGAGGTCGCCCACACCTGCCCGATCACCCACCGCGCCCGACCGGAGACGAGGCCCCACTCCTCTGCTGTGGCCCGCGCCGCTGCGATCGACCTGACCTCCCGCCGAGTCGCCCCGGCCGGCGCACTGTCCGGCACCTCGCCTGCGACTGCGGCTCCCGCCCCGGTCAAGGTCGACTGGACCGGCGACGGCCGCGCCCAGGGGTTCAACAACGGCGAGTTCGGCCTGCTCACCTACGACCACGGAATCGCTGCTCGACCCGACCGCCGCTACCGCTGGGATGCCCGCCGGCTGAACGTCGGACTCGCCGAAGCAGAGACCGGCTTCGCCTCCTCGATGGGAGAAGCCCGGCACCTCGCCGAGCAGTCGTACTCGCGCATGCTGGCCAAGGCTGCGACGACAGCCACCCTCAGCGCCGTGCCCGATCCGGAACCGGAAGCACCAGCGGCCCAGGCCACCCCGGCCCCGGCAGCTCAGGCACCGGTCGTGGATCCCGCAGTGGTGTCCTCGGAGACCTTCGGTGACGGAGTCCGTGGCCCGCGGGTCACCATCAACACCATCGATCTGAAGGTCGAGGCGGCGCGGCAGGAAGCCGACCGGGCCGCGCGCGTCGCAGCCCAGGAAGCGGAACTGAACGCCGCCCGCATGGCGCCCGGCAGTGAGCACGCACCAGCGCCGGCCGCCGCCCACCGGGTCCGCATGGGAACGATGCTGCTGGCCCGACGTGACGGGGCCAGCTCGATCGCCAAATCGCGGCCGCTGCACGGCTTCACCGCCTCCCCCGCGGTGGTGTCCGCACTGTCCCCGCACACCTCCAGCCACTACGTCCCGGACGCCTACGACTACAGCCGCGGTCGCGAGGTCGACAACGGTGCGTTCTCCACGTTCCGCTTCGCCGGTGTGCGCGGCGACTCGGCACGGCAGCTGCTCGGCAAGCTCCCTCCTCGGGCGCTGGCCGAGGCGGTTCCCGGTGGCCCGACGCTGCGTTCGACACTGCTGGCTGCTGCACGTCACCCGGGCCGGGTGGAGCTGGGCGGCTACCTCGTCGGACCGGACCGATCGGACGAGCGCATCTCGGTCGAGAACGTCGACGTGTACGCCTTCGAGAACGACTCGCCGGCAGCCGCGTGGGAGCGGACGAAGGAGATCGTCAACTTCGGCCCCGACGTCGACGAGCCCAGCAGCATCACCCAGGTCGAGAACCCGTGGCGACCCGGTCAGAAGGCGTGGCGTTTCGGCTGGACCCCGAACCCGCAGCGCTGACCCACTGAACGCAGAACCTCGCCCGAGCCCGGCTCCCCGCCATCCCGGACCCGGCGGGGTTTTGTCTGTCCGGGGTCAGCGTTCGCTCAGGCGTCCGACTGCATTCCGGCTCGGATTCACTGCGGCCCGGATGTACTGCGGCGGAACGGAGTCCACCAGCCACACCCCGTTGTCGGACCGGAAGAACTCGGTGCCGTCCCGGGACAGCTGCGCGGCGAACACCTCCAGGACCACGAACGCGCCTAGCCGGGATCCGACCTTCGCAGCCGTCGCTCGGTCCGCGGACAGGTGAACTGCGTGCCGGGCCATCTTCTTCAGGCCGTGCTCCCGGATCGCGGCGATGTTGCGGACCGGGGTGCCGTGGAACAGCGCCGCCGGCGGGACCTCAGGCTTCAGCTCGAGGTCGACCTGAACGGAGTGACCCTGGTTCGCGCGGATGCGATCCTGCTGCTCATCGACGGCGAATCGCTGCTTGTCCGAGCTGGCGACGATGCGGTCCAACTGCTCCCGCGAGATCGCCCGGCCGGCGCGCTCCAACCCGTCCAGCACATCGGGAATCGGCACCCAACCGTGGCCGTCGAGGGTGATGCCGACAGAACCGGGATCGTGCCGCAGCACCAGCGACAGAGTCTTCGAGGCCCGGACGTCATCCATGCGGTCATTCTCCCAGCAGGCGCCTACAGCGGGAGCCTCAGATGTAGCCCTGGGACTGGGCGTCAGCGCACACCGGGGCCGACATGCCGGCCCGACCGCACGACAGTCGGAGCACTGTCGTCAGCTCCGCCATCGTCGAGTCGGGCAGCAGCGCATCCGGGTTCGCCCGATAGCCAGCGACCCACTGATCGAACGACCCGCACTTGCGGACAGTGGCGTCCAGTTCTTCGTCGTTGCTCATCGACTGAGGAACCGAAGCTGCTGACCGCCACGCGCTGTCGCAGCCGACATTGGAGGCTCGCTTACCGGTCTTCGTAGCGGTCGCCTTCTTGGTCGTAGGCCTCGTCGGATCGCCGGGCGATGGCGGCACCCCCAGCGCGCTTCTGACCTCCGCGTCGTAGTTGTGCGACGAGGTGGGAGCGGCCGATCCGGCGTCCGTTCCGCAACCAGCGACCCCCAGGACAGCGATGGTGGCCGCAGCACCGAGCAGGGAACGGGCCACGGTCGCGAATGCCATGCCGCAGACGCTATCCCTCGCGCGCCTCATGGGTGGGTGCTTGACGGGATCAGTGAACCCGCTGGTCGAGCCACTTGCTGACGTGCAGGTCGTCACCGACACCGGCGACGGCCCGGTCGAGTCGTGCTGAAGGTCCAGCATCCAGGAGCAGGAACAGATCTGCGTGGGCTCCGACCGGTCCGGACCAAGGTAGGTAGCCGGGCGTCAGGGGCTCGTTCTGATCGAGATGAGCGAGCATGTTCGCCGGTGTCGAGAGGTCTAAGAGTTTCGGGATCCATCCCTCGAGTGCTTTGCGCATGAGTCTGCCGGTGAGTGCCTGCCCATCGAGGTCGTGGTTGTCGCAGACCCATCTGCTGAAGTGGTCGACGCCGTTCTCGACGGGTTCGGGCGGGGTGAGGCGTGTCCACCAGCCGCTGTGGAGATTATGTTTTGAGTCGGGGGCGACGTCGTGAAGGTATCGCTGCCGGGACGCGGGGGTAATCCCTACTTCAAAGAAGAACCTGTACGCCTCCCAGTCGGAGGTGTCGCTGCCGACGATGGCGACGTAGGCGAGGTTTCCGTCGCCGTCGTCGCGCACCCAAGATCGGCGGGCGCTCTTCTTGAATCCGCTTGTCTTCAGCTGCGGCGCTACCCACTCCCGCAGAACGATGTCAACAGGTTCCGGCATGCCGTTCAGTGTCCCTCAGCCTGTCCCGACGATGAGAGCGGCACCTGCCGCACCAGGCGGACCGAACACGATGAACCCCAGCCCGACCAGCGCAGCACCGGTGAGGAACTCGCCGAACCCTGTGAGAACCGGCTCGCGTGGCTCTACCTTCACGAGTCTCGGCTGCGGCTCTGGCACGGGCACCGGGACTGGAACGGGCACCGGCGGGTCCGGTGAGATCGGCGGACGTTCGTCTTTGGGCTTCTCCGGCTTACGGGTACGCACAGGCGGCGGACGGCCCTTCTCCCACTCCTCAGTGGTGTAGATGATGGCGCCCGGAGTCGTACCGTTCTTCACCAGAAGCAACTCCGGCGTGGGTCCAGCCCGCGGAGTGAACACTGTGGTGACGACATCTCTACTGAGCCGCCACCCCGGCACATTCTTGTATCCATCGTTCAGCGGGGACGCATTCTGCTTGGCGATGTAGTGAACAACTTCACTGGACGCGAGCACGCTCAAGGTTTGCTCCATTGCAGGAGTGACGGGTCGGGCGGCGGTGCCCTTCACTTCCCACACGTACCGGGTCTTGTTCTTGACGTCGTTGTAGACGATGTCGATGGATCCCTTGTTGCCCGGGACGAACTTGCTGCCGCCCACGACCTCGAACTCGACTCCCACGTTGTTGGGGTCACCACCCATCGCCGCGACTTCGAACCTGATCTGCTTGGCGGCGGCGTCACGAGCCTTGTTGTGGCGGGGGCCGTTGTCGATCCACGGTGGCTCCCCTGGACCTGCCCACGGTTTCGCAAGCGCACCGCTGCTGCTGTTGTTCTTCCAGCCCAGCAGGTCGACGGGAGCGCTCGATCGGCTGGAGGTCTGGGCGAATCTGCTTCCCCACGAACCTGTCAACCAGGTGGGCTGCTCTCCAAAAGGCGCCAACAACGCTCCGGCCAGCATCGACGTCAGCGCGGACGCGCCATTCAGCGCCGCCGACATCGCACCAACCTTGGAGCCAGTCGGTGCCGGCACCGACTGCAACCACCGACCGGACCCGCCCGCCGACGCGGAGATCGCACCGCCGGCCAGCACCGGCTGTGACGTCCGCAGAGCTTTCGCCGTATCGATCCTGGCGCAGCACTGCCGCATTGCCTCGTCGTGCCGCTCGCGCACCTGCAACGCCCGCGCATGCAGTCCTTGCAGCGCCTGCTGAGCCTCCCCGAGCCGTGCGCTCAACGCAGGAGTGTCCGACTCGTACTTCTGTCCGTCGGTGACCATCAAGGCGCCGGCACCGGCCAACGCGGCCCGGTCCCGCTGCGCCGTGTCCTGTTCGTGCGAGACTGCGACTCGGGAGCCGAGTGTTCTGATCTGCGAAGCATCGTCGGCTGCCATCGAGGCCAGCTTCTTCAGCTCGCACTGGCAGTCCTCCAGCACCACCGCGAAGCCGTTCAGGGCTTCTCCGACTCGCCCCCACGCGTCGCCGGCGCTGTGCAAGGTGGGTGCGATCCGGTCGGTCAGCCAGGTGCTGTGCGCCAGTCCTTCATCGCCGAGGAAGCTGCCGACCGCGCTCAGTCCAGCGACTTCCGTTGCACCGAGTCCAGCCGACACCGCGGACTGCATCCAGCGTGCTGCTGACGCCCGGAGTGCGGCCGGATCCCCACCGAGCACGAACATCGCGCCGCTCATCCCCGACCTCCCCAGGCTCGACCGCTACAGAGCATCCCAAACGCCGCCGAACTCGGCATCTCGAGCGCAGCTCGGTGCAGAAGTTCAACCCGTTCGGGTGACGTATCCCATCACGGATGGGCGCCGGCTCTGATTCCCGGCCAACTGACCCCGGGCTGCCACATCCCCGGGTCACTCCAGGTCGTCGAGCAACGGGACGGAGCACACCGACAAGTCCGTTGACCAGGCGACCCTGCAGGTAGGAGCGGTGGGCCCGATCTCCTCGACGAGGGAGAGGATGCTCGGATCGGCCGTGTTCCGGGTCGCTTCACCCCCGGCGTATTTGCCGCCGATAATCGGCATTATCTGGATTGGGCCTCAGGAGCCGTGATCGGCGCCGCCGGGACCGGATCCGGCACGTCGTCGGGGGCGCGGAACACCCGGTTGGCACGCGCAGCACCGTGACGCGGGTCGTGACACGTTGCGGGCACCAGGTATTGGGCGCACGGAAACCTCCAGCGACTCCCCCGCCGACGGCATCCCGATGCGCGGAAGCCGTCATCGACTGTCACCGCGTTACCGGCTGATGCGGCGTGCCATAAGCGCCGCCCGAGGCCCGGGTTCGCACTCGCGGTTTCACCGGTTGCGCTGGGGATGGATGACGAACCGCAACACGGCATAGACGAGTGCGGCAGTGATGCATGAAGCAACCGCCACGATCAGCGAGATGATCTGTAGCGATTGCAGCCAATCCCGCGCTCCCGACGGATCAGCGGCTCTGAAATAGCCCCTGACGACCACCCAGGTCGCGACGGACATGAGGCACCACACGCCGAGTACCCCGCACACATACGCGAGCATGTGGCGCCCTTCCAAGCCTTCCCGGACCGCTGCCTCACCCTCGCGAACAGAAGCAAGACGACGGCAACTGTCAGACAAGTGATGCCAGCCTCGCGAGCCTCCCCGAGCAGGTTGTCGATCACGATCGTGGCCTTCCTCGTTGGATCAGGCTCACGAACGCCCGAGCACCGGCACTAAACCACACCAGGGCGGGGAACCATGCGCCCCGACCTCCCGCTGGTGAGTCGGAGACTCACAACGTCCCGGCTCCGCAGGCAGCTGCGCATTCGTCCCTGGGTGCTACTGCGGCGGTGCGAGGTGCCTGTCTGCGGGACACTCGATGTGATCACGCAGATCTCCTCCGTGCCGGGGTGTCGACTGCGACTTGATGGCTGTTCACGACTGCCTCGGCCCGCCGCTGTTGGCGAACCGCTCGAGCTCGGCCAGCCCCTTCTGGCGGTCCCACCAGGACATCGCAGCGAGAGTCCTCGGTTGCGGCTGACGGGCAGCAGGCACGGTCGGCAACATCTCGTCGTCGGCCTCGGACTGCGAACGGCCGGTGAGGAAGCCTGGGCGGATCTCCTCCGCCGCAGCCACGGCCAGCGCGCAGGCACAGGCCAGCACCGTCAACCACATCCAGTTGACTAACGCGGACTCAACCATCGGAGCCCAGCCAGTCCTGAACGACCGCGAAGATCTGCGGCAGGTACTTGTAGACGACGATGCCCAACCCGATCGCCAGCACGACGCTGACCACGCGCCCGGCGATGGAGGAGACGATCCTGATGGCAACCGGAATGACGATGGTGAGCAGCACCATGACCACGACGGTGCGGACACCGGGCGCCAGGTCGGCGTAGGTGCTGCGGACTCCGTCGACGACGCTGCCGGGGTCGACGGGCAGAGGGGAAGTTTTCATGCCGGGTACATGCGCGGCGGCGTAGATCACCCCGCGGCCACCCGCGGGTTAGGTCTCTGATGCGCGTCCATAGTTGTGCGCACCAGGGTGGACGAACCGGCCCCGTTGAGCCAGTCGAATCAGCCTTTCAATCTTCTTTGTCACGACGGCTCCAGCCATCGAAATGCGCCTGGCCTGAGTGAGCTTGGGTGTCCCCCATGCCAGATGGTCGTACAAGCCGCCAGCTGCCAGCGTCAGGCTTCTAGCGGTGGTTCCGACGACTGCAAGGAGCAGGGGGACGTCTGCGAATGCGGGAAGCCTTCCGCGTTCGGCGCCTTCTTGTAGAGCATCGAATCCCAGTCGAGAGTCAGTTTGAGCGGGTTCGCCATGGGTGAAACTGGATAGGACCC
Source organism: Nakamurella sp. (assembly GCA_037720195.1). Lineage (GTDB taxonomy): Bacteria > Actinomycetota > Actinomycetes > Mycobacteriales > Nakamurellaceae > Nakamurella. Next base: position 37,007 of record JBBJML010000004.1, read on the forward strand.
GGTACCGCGTCGCGAGGTCCGGATCGATCTCCCTCGCGATCTCGGTCACGTTGACCTCAGTACGTTCGCCACCGATCTTCGCAATCCGGGTGCCTGGCTTGTCCAGCTCCCACGAGATGCGGCCGGAATCGAGCGCGGCCGTCAGTGCTCGAGTCCCGTAGGCGGGCACTGCTGGCGCGACGCCTCCCTTGACGAACTGGCCCAGCAGCTCCTTTCGAGCCTCGTCAAACTGTTGCCGTTTACCCGGCTCGGCGAACAAGGAGGCGAACCGGCTGAGCATGGATTCTGGACTCGGAGCACGAAAGATGCGGGCGTTCCTGATCCCTATGTCCAGCGCATCGCGACACGGGCCTGCGACGTTGAAGGTCCATGGATCATGGTTGAACTTGTCGGTCACCATCCGTAGCGTCTGCACCACGTAGTGGACGCGCGCGTAGGCAACTGCTACCCCTCGAAGGTGGACCTGACGAAGTTGATCTGTGGCCAGGGATGACGCAAAAGCAGCAGCCTCGGATCCCTCTGCGAAGACCTGCGGAGGAGGATAGTGCTGTACGTCCGATGCTGCATCGATCATGTGATGCAGCATCGGCACGAGGTCCGTGCGAACGTCGTGGTGATCACGATGCAAAACAGACTCCCCCTCTGTCGTCACCCGATGCTCCGCTATAGCGGCCAAGATCATCAGATCATGCGGCTCTCCTGTCAGAGGCCGAGCTTGGTGACGGCGTTGCCTGCCAACGGGTCTGCCTCGCGGCGGTAGATGTCGACGGTCGCGGGTGAGCGGTGGCCGGTCTGCCGCATGATCGACGGGGTGTCGGCGCCGGCTCGGGTGGCCTGGGTGACGAACCCGGCGCGCAGCGAATGACCACCGAGCGTGGAGGGGTCCAGACCGGCTGCCTTTGCGCGGCGCTTCACGACCTCGAGAACCACGGTGCCGGTGATCGGGTCGGGTCCGATCGCACCGGACTTGTGGACGGAACGCCACAGCGGACTGCGCGGATCGGCTGGGGCTACGAGTGCGCCAGGAGAGCAGATGTGGGTTTCGCGGTCGGGTTCGGTTGCCAGGGCCCGCAGGACGGCGCGGCGGCCACCGATGTCGTGTGATTCAACCAGGTGGTGCCACCGGATCATCGCGCAGACCGGGCAGGTCGCCAGGTGCGCACCGCGCGGGATTGCCTTGGTCGTGCCGGCGCCTTCCTGGTCAGTCTTGGAGCGGCGCACCAGGATCCGCAGCCCGTCCTCCGGATGCAGGCTCACGTCCCCGGCCGTCAGGGCGGCGAGCTCGGATCGACGGAACGCACCCGCGAAGCCGATCAGCAGCAGCGCTGTGTCCCGCGTGTCGCCGACGACCGTCGGGTACCGCGGCTCCGTCATCCTGGCGAGCATCCCGGCGAGTTCCGTGAGGGTCAGCGGCGCAACACGTTTCGGCCGGGTACCGAGCTGTCGGCGGATGCCGGACATGGTGGTGGTGACCGCCGGATGCTTCGCCGGGCTGGGGTGACCGGCCATCTCATGGATCTTCGAGATCGCTGCGAGCCTGCGTCCGATGGTGGCCGCGGTGAACGCCGGTTTCCCTGCCGTGGTGACCTGCGCTGCGAGTGCGGCGATGTAGGTGGCGACGATGCCAGGTTCGGACGGGAACGCGGCATGACCGTGTAGCCGGCACCAGCGCTCGAAAGAACCCCAGTCGGCCCGGTAGGCGCGCAACGTGTTCGGCGACAGCGATGCCGCCTGGTACGCAAGTACGTCCTCGGGCAGTCCGGCCACGATCCGCGACCAGACACCAAGTTCGACGGGTGCGGTTTCCCTGTCCGACGGCTTTGGGAGCCGCGCGGGATCGTCGTGCACGAGCAGCCTCCTCAGCCGAGCAGGGCCAGCAGCAGGATCACCCAGGCCCACCACGGGATCTTGCCGATGATGCGGAACAGTCCGTAGAAGAGCACCGCCGCGATCAGGACGGTGACCATCAGCTCGCCAGCTCCCGCTGGGATGCCAGGAACAGCTCACGGAACGCCCGGGCCTCCGCGAGATGGCACTGGATGTCGTCCATCGAGCGGTGCGTCTTGTCGTCGTTGGCGGACACCAGGTTGCCGCCGGTCCACATCAGGTACGCGCGGCGCATCACGCCGACATCGATGGTCGCGTAGCCGAGCCGGCTGGCCAGCGCGGGCATCCGCGTCTTCAGCAGCTCGTGGTCGAAGTGGCTCACACCGGAGCCAGCCAGCAGCACCGAGGACTCCGGATCGCCGGTGGTCTCCACGAGCGCGAGGAGGGTCTGCTCGACGTCCGCGACCTCGGGCAGGGACGCAGCGGTCGCCGGGTCGCGCAGAGCAGCCAGCAGGCCGTTGCTCTCGTGCATGTTCCGCACGAAGTCGTTGGCCATCAGCCGTTCCCAGCCGGCCGCATCCAACTGCACGAGGCTCTCGTACTGGCCGAGCTCGTTCAGGTCGGTGTCGGTCAGCACAGCGGCTACCTCGATGATGGCGTCCTCGCTCGTCGAGAGGCCGGTGGACTCCAGGTCCATCCACAACAGGTACTTCTTGCTCATGCGGATCGTCTCCAAGCCTCGGTGGCAGCTTCATGCTCCCGCTCGGCTCCGACAGTCCTGCCGGTACTCGTCGCGGAAGGTGTATTTGCGGCCACCGGTTCGGGGTCGCCTGCGGGCAGCTCGAACAGCGCCAACTGACCGGGCACAGGGCCCCACGTCGCCAGCTTCTGGTCCAGCAGTCTCTGCCTCACACCTGCCATATGCAGCACATGCGCGGCAGGGCGTTCAGTCCCGAGCAGAGCTACCGGAGAACACGCCTGCGCCCGATGCGACCACCGGTCAGGAGGTCGACGAGGCGATCAGAAATCCAGTCCGTCATCGCCCAGGTCGGCCCGCGGCCTGATCCTCGACGGCAGCAACGCGACCCGGCCTTGCTCCAGGCCGCGCATGATCGCCAGCGATCGCTGGTTGTCGGCCGCGAACAAGGTGATGCCGGCTGCCACGGCGACGGTGAACACGTTGCCGATGGACGTCGAACCGGACCCCGACTCGATGGCCGTGACGGTTCTCGGGGACACACCTGCGCGGGCGGCGAGCTGCGCCACGGTCCAGTGCTGGTCGTGCCTGGCCGAGCGGACATGGATACCCAGGATGGTCACGGCATCCGCGGCCGCCCTGCTCATAGCCACCTGCTGTCGCCCCACGGTCATCCCCCATAGTCTGCGGCTGGAGTGCCTCTACATCGAGAGTATTGCGCGAACAGCCGGTGCGCTCGGGGCAGAACAAAGCCCCGCACCCAGGAGGATGCGGGGCCCGTTCAGCTACCATTCCTGACCGACGTCAGTGCGCCGACTCGTACGCGGCCTCGACATCGGCGGGGATGCGGCCGCGATCGCCCAGGCTCGGCCAGCCGTTCGCCCGGCCCCAGGTGCGCATGTCGGCAAGATCCTTCTTGTTGCGCTTGCTCGACTTGAGCTGCGGGCGGGATGTCGCTGCGGTCCGCCGGCCCTTGTCCAGATACGGCGCGAGCACCTTCTCCAGCTTCTCGATCTCGGCGCCGGTGAGGTCGACCTCGACGGTCTTCCCGTCGTACGCCAAGGTGACCGATCCGCCGCCGGACTCCTCGGTGATGTCCTTGCCGGAAAGGTCGGAAGTGAGGGTGGTGATGGTTTGCTTTGCCATGCCTGCTGCCTTTCGTCGGGAACAACTGTCGGGTGACTTACTATCACGAATTAGATTCACTCACCGGCTTCGCAATGGGACTCGAGCGCCCGTTTGCCAATGACTGCGGATCGATGCCGACGGTGCGCTGGTCGGGCAATGATGCGGCGGACACTTGTCGGCGATTTGCGAGTGCATTCTCACATCCCATCAGGCAAGCTGACCGACGATGACAATCGACCGGAACTCCCCTGCGGCACGCCCCCCGGATCGGCTGTGACGACCCGGGAGTCGCCGCGCCGACTGGCAGGCACCAACGCGAGAGATCTGGCCTCACAGGCGATCTGGGCCGGGTTCCCCATCGTCACCGGCAACGAGGAACATCGCACTGCCCTACTTCGCTGGTACGGCATCACCCAAGCTGCCGAGACCACCGGTGAGTTCATCGCAGCACTCGGATACTCCGAATCCTGGATCAGACATCTGGCAGCCAGGGCCGCCCGCACGGTGCGCGAGCAACTCCATGCACTCGACGAGCAGCAGGCCGCAGCACTGACCGCTCCGCTCGAGCCTGGCGAGGACATGGTGGCCAGGCGCCGGTGGTCGCAGCTGTTCGGACTCCCCCGCCCACCAGCAGCCGTGGGCGCATTCGGCAAACGGCAGCACGCCTTCGTGGACATCGCCGTCCGGTGCGTCGCAGCGCTCGGGCCACTGACCGGCCAGCAGCTGACCGCAGCGATCATCGAGACCCGCCGGCGACGCCGACATCAACGCGACGACCCTCACGATGATCTGCTGGACGTTCTGTGCCGCGCACCCGGGCTGGTGCGTGACCCGGTGACCGACCGGTACTCCCTCACCGAGCCGACCGAGCCACTGCTGAACGACCGGGAGACCATCCAGCTGCTGCGCACGATGCCCAGAATCTTCACCTACAAGGACTACAAGACCACGATGCTGGCCCTTGGCTTCAGCGCTGCGTACGTGGTGCCGTTCGTCGTGCACGTCGACACCGGCCGCGGTCAGTTCGCGTTGGTGGACCAGCTGGACGAGTCGCTGCGGCACGCGCCACCCGGGGCCGCCTGATCAGCTCGAACGTACTGGCCTGTCCATCACCGTCCACGTCCACGTCGCTTCGCCCGAGCTGGACGGCAGATGCATTGCGCTGTCCCGTCGGCGAGCATGTCCACCGCACGCAGCGCTGTCTCCTCGCCGTGCCGGCTGCCGGGTGGGCGCATCGCCGCGCCGATCGCAGCTGCCCAGCAGACCCCCGTGTGGTCGGGGGGTTTGAGCGTCACATAGGTGCCCTCGTTCGCACCGAACAACGGCAGCCGGTTGACCTCCATGTGCCGACGCTAGCCAGGGATGCCGACAGAGCCCGGTTCAACGCGGACCCGGTCGGACTGCTGGTTCAATCACCTCATGGACCCCCGCCTGGCCGCGCTCGTCGCCTCCGCAAATGCCGAGCCCCAGGTCGGCGAGATGCCCACCGTGACACTGCCGACCGGACCGTGGATGGTGACCGGGATCCCCATCAGCGATAACGCGTTCTTCCACTTCTCCGCCCACGCCATCACCCAGCAGACCGTCAGCGGCCTGCACCCGAAAGCGCAACGCTCGTTGGCAGCGGAAGGGCAGAGCGGCAACCGGCTGAACGACATGCGCGAAGCCGCCACGAAGCTCGTCCTGACGACCGGCGGCACCGTCGACTCCTCGAACGTGCTGTGCCTGCGAGACGTGAAGTTCAACAGCACCGCCGGCGAGATCTCCACCCCCGTCGCGCGCGTCCCGCTGCACTCGATCAGTGCCTGGTGGATCACCCCGTGGGAGCACAAGCAGGCCCGCTCCACCGGGTACTTCGTGGGTGTCGACTTCAGCTTCTGACCGCCTGCCGGTGATGTCGGGTTGATCGCGACACGGTCCTCGCGCAGAGTGGGCGGAATCTCAGTGCCCGCCGAGGATCAGTGCAGACCGAACTTCACGGCGGGACCGAACTTCGCCCGGGACGTCGCGTACGCCTGGATCGGCACCGCAAGCCGCAGGTACGTGTCCGTGTCGAGGTCGCTGAGCTGCTGGCGCTGCGTCTGAGTCCACCGGGTATCGGTGCGGGCGACGTCGCAGGACAGCTGGAAATCCACGTCCTGGATGGTGCGGGCGAAACTCCGCATGAGCCGGATCGTCTCGGCTGCGGCGCGGTACTCGTGTGCGGTCTGTTGCGCTCGATGCAGATGCTTGCCGTACCGGCACAGCCGCTCCATGACCCGCTTGGCTTCCGCGGTCCGCAGGCCGGACGTGGAGAAATCAGGGCTCCACTTCTGTGCTGCCGCCCGGGTCCACACCAGACTCGTCCCGCCCAGCACGACCGCCGAGACGACCAGTGCGATCACCAGTGCTGACAGCGGCATCAGCCCGAAGATCGCCTGCCGCATGATGACGCCGCACACCACCGCTGCGACCAGCGTCAGCGCGTACAGCGTGGTGGCCCGGTTGCGGGAGGCCGGCAGGTGCGCGAGGTAGTTGCGAAGGATCGTGACGCTGGCTTCTTCGCGCAGGCTGCCCGGCTCGTTCATGGTGTGCTCCCTGGTTCTCGGGTCGTTCCCGGTGCGGGCCGACACTCCAGATATGCGTTGTGCCGCAGTGAGTTCCAGCCGGTCAGGCCACCGCGGACTCATCCGACTCGACCTCCTGCGAAGCCCGCGACCGCCGCGCCACCAACGTCGCCTTCTTGCCGGCCAGCATCGTCAGCTCCGTCAGACGGGCCTTGCCGGTCAGCTCGACAGCGGAGAGCCCTGCCGCGGACAGCAGCTGAGCCAGCGACTCCGGACGTTCATCGACCTGCGCGGTCCGGGTACCCGCAGCAGTACCGGCAGGGGCCACCAGGACCACCAGTTCACCGCGACCGTGTTCACCTTCGACTCGCACAACCGATCCGGCCGGCAGCGCCTCGATCTGCCGGGCGCACTCCGCCAGCAGACGCCGAAACACGGGTGTCCGACAGATGGCGGCCTTCTCCATCCGGCACGAGCCGTGCAACCTCCCACCCACCGGAAGGATCACCACGAACAGTGGCTGGGCGCGCCCGGTGTCGGTGTTCTCGGCGTCGGGATCCTCCCGATCGGCGCTCACCTGTTCCGTGCTCACCTGTTCGGTGATCTTGGCCGCAGCCCCGACACCGGCTGCGGGCACACCACCTTCGACCGTGCTGCACGTGACGGTGCCGGACGTGCTGATGCCGGACGTACTGGTGCGCGTGGGCGCAGTGGCTTCCTGGGTCGCGGCTGACCGGACCTTCGCCGGCTGCGGCGGTTGCGCCTTGGAACTCGATTCGGCCGACCCGGAGTCGGCAGCCGAGCCGAGCGCCGACTGCTCGTCCAGGACGATCTCAGCGCCGCGGTTGAACAGGTCCATGATCTTCGCGCCGCGCGCGACCGTCGGCAGTTCACCCTCGTCCTCCAGCGGCAGGGTCGTCAGGTCGTGGACCATCAGCTCCTTGCGGCGGACCTTCTCCTCGACGACCTCAGCGTTCTCGACGCCGTCGATCGGTTCGTCGTCCTCACTGCCGCCGGTGTTCACCGGGACGTCGACGATGCGGACCCGGCCGCGGACAGCGACGATGTCGCCGAGTCGGGGCATCTTGCGTTCGCGGATGAGCCGCTGGACCGTCGAGTCGAATGCGATGCCCGGCATCGACATGGTGGAGCCCTCGACGATGATCCCGAGCTTCTGTCCACCGCCGTAGGTTCCGGCGTTCAGTGCGGTGATCACCCCGAGGGTCAGCACCTGCGCGTTGTCGTCGTCGGAGAGCTTGTGCAGCGGGGCCGGCTTCGTGCCCGTCGAATCCCGCCAGGTGAGCACCTGATCCCGCAGTGTCAGCAGCGGGTTCTGGGACAGCAGCACGCCGAGTCGGTACCGCTCCAGGGCGGCGCGCACGATGACGGGGAACTCCGAATCGAAGGGCTCCACGTCCGGGTGGACCCGCAGGCAGTGGGCGACGGCGAGTTGGCCCTTGCGACGTCCGCCGCACAGCTCGTCCACGGCGCCGGACTCGATGAGCGCCTGCACCTCGGCATTCGTGAGGGATCGCGGGTCGCCACCTTCCTCCGATGACGGCACCTGCACCCGGGCGATCATGGTGCCCAGCGCCGAATGCTTCATGCCGTAGGTGTCGACTGGGGCGAACACGCCGCGTAGGTCGCGGTCGGCGATGATCGCGGCGGCAGCTTCGGAGCCGAGCCCCTTGATCTCACCGAGGCCGAGCCGGACGATCAGATCCTTTCCGCATGTCGTGACGAGCTCCGAAGAGTTCACCGACGGACCCAGGATGCGGATGCCGTCCTTGCGCATCTGCGTGAGGGACGCTGCCCGGCGATCGTCGTCGTTGTCGGAAGCCAGGGTGGCTGCCGCGAACTGGTGCGGCCAATTCGCCTTCATATACGCCGTCACATAGGCCAGGTAGCCGTATGCGTAGCTGTGCGAGTTGTGGCTCACGATCCCGTTGGCCGTGAAGTTGTGGCACTGATCGTCCATCTCGACGTCGAAGGTGGGCTCTTCTCCTGCGTACTGGATCGAGACGATCGCCGACTCGTCGGCCACATGGCCCTTCTCCCAGCGGCGACTGCGTCCGTTGTTGCGATAGTCGTGCTGCTTGTGGTGGCTGACGCACATCCACTCGAGGTTGCTCGCCGCGTTGTTGGTTCGGTCGCCGTCCAGATGCGCGCGCTCCAGTCGCCCGGAATGCTGACCGTCGCGGCCGCACGCGGCTTCGGATGCGGTCTCGTTGGTCCACTCCATCAGCGCAACATGACCACCGTCGATGTAGCTGATATTGCCCTCGCCGCGCGCGTACAGGCGCCCAACGCCTCGTCGCTGACCCGAGGTGACCCGGTATTCGGCGGGCGTGTACTGGTGGACCTCGTAACCACCGTCGACGATGAGGGAGTTCCCGGTTCTGAGATCGCCGATCTCCATCCATCCGGTCGGGGTGAGCAGTCGATGGTTGCTGGTTCCGGTCAGGGACTTCCCATCGGCCAGGGTGACACGGAAGACCGGCTTGACCCCGTTGTAGTGGACGTCCTTGACCCTCTTGGGCCGGATGCGGTCGTCGGCGAAGTCGAATGCCAGCAGCGTCAAGCCCCGGTTGCGGAACTTGGTGTGCCAGGTGTAGCAGCCCGGGCACAGACCTCGAATACGGGACGGACGGTTCTGGCACCATCCGCAATTCGGTCCCGCTGTGTCGATCGTGGTCAGTTTGCGATGCAACTCAGCGATCGTCCAGGTGTGGTGCGACGCGGTCTGCAATACGGTGTCGCCGGTCAAGCACTTGTTGAACATGTATTCGCCGGCGCTCTTCATCGAATCCCACAGGCGCGCTGCGGTCGACTCGGCGAATGCCCGCTTCACGAGGTTGCCGTCCTCGTCGTTGATATCGGTCGCGGCACCGGTGATGAACAACTCTCCGACAGCGACCATTTCGGCACCGTTCTTCTTCGAGATGGCCCTGCGCAGTCGGTTGTTCTCGCTGGCACCGAAACCGGCGACAACGGCCCCGATCTGCATCGCTTGCTCCTGGTAGACCACCACCCCGTAGGTGGTGCCCAGGACGGATTCGATGACTTCCTGCTCGTCAGGGTCGGAGGTGAAGATGCCGTAGTCGACGGCCTCCTCACCGTTCTTGCGGCGCGCGAAGATCTCGTGGAACCCGGCACCGAGCGGACCTGGGCGGAACAGCGCCACGAGCGCAGAGATGTCCTCGAGGGATTCCGGTCGCACCTGCTGGCAGAGCTTCGTCATGCCGGAGGACAGCAGCTGGAACACACCGGTGGTGTTGCCGTCGGCCAACAGCGACCACACCTTGCGGACCCGCGGGTCGGAGCTGTCGGTGGGCAGCACCTCCGGGTCGATCAGCTCACCGGTGGTCTTCTCGATCTGGTGGACCGCGTGGTTGACGGTGTCCAGGTTCCGCAGGCCCAGGATGTCCAGCTTCGTCAGGCCCAGCGCGGTGATGTCCTTGCCGTCCCACTGCGTCACCCAGGCACCACCTCGGCCCTTGCGTCGGTCGCGGCGCAGCGGAATGCCGATCTCGGTGAGCGGCTCGGTGGCGATGACGACACCGCAGGCATGCACGGACTCGTTGAAGATGACACCTTCGATGGTGGCGGCCGCATCGATCACGGTGCGGGCGTCCTCGTCGGCGGCGATCAGGTCGCGCAGCGGCGCACCGGCGGTGAACTTCGGATCCATGATCTCGCTGATCGTGGTGTGGATGCCGGGCACGAGCTTGGCCATGCTGCTGCCGAGCTTCCCGGAGATCTCCGGCGGGAAGATCGCGCGCGCCGAATCCTTGATCGCCTTGCGGGCCCGGGCGAACCCGAACGTGCCGAGCCGGGCGACCACGTCGGCACCCCAGCGCTGCGCGATGTAGGCGAACACCCGCGGCTGGCCGGCGGTGTCGAAGTCCAGGTCGATGTCGGGCATCTCTTCGCGGGTCTCGTCCAGGAACCGCTCGAACAGCAGGCCGGTGCTGATCGGTTCGATGGCGACGATTCCGAGGCAGTAGGAGACGCACGATCCGGCAGCCGATCCGCGGCCCGGTCCGACACGGACGCCACCCCGCCGCGCCCAGGTGACGATGTCGTGGACGATCAGGAAGTAGTCGATGAACCCCATCCGGCGGATGGTCCGCACCTCGCGGTTCAGTCGCGCCCGGACCTCCGGGTGACGCTGCTGCCAGCCCTCGCCGTAGCGGCGGTCGGCGCCCTCGAACACGAGGTGCTTGAAGTAGGCGTCGGAGCTGTCGAACCCGTCAGGGGCCGGGAACTCGGGCAGTCGCAGCTTCGATGCCGGCAGCACGTCCGCTTCGATGCCGTCGGCGATCTCGTTGGTCCGGTGCAGCGCCGCGAGGCCCGCCTTCCCGTACGGCGAGAGAGCCTCCACCATCTCGACGTAGGAGCGCAGGTGGTAGCCGCTGCCGGTGAAGGACCAGCGATCGGTGTCGGAGATCCGGAAGGTGCGCTTGGTGCTCGACTGGCCGATGCACAGCCACATGTCGTGGGCGAGGCGATCCTGCGAGTCGGTGTAGTGGGAGTCGTTCGTGGCGACGGCGGGGAGCTTGAACTCCTTCGCGAGCTCCAGCAGCTGCGTGGTGATCTTCTGCTCGACAGGGATGCCGTGCTCCATGATCTCGACATTGACCTGGTCACGGCCGAAGACGTCGATCAGCTTGGACAGTGCGTCCCGCGCCGCGCGCTGGCCGTCGAAGATGCGGCCCTTCTCGTCGGGGAGTCCGTCACGCAGCAGTGCCCCGGCGACCGGGCCGGAGATACAGCCGGTCAGCGCGATGATGCCTTCGGAGCGCTCACTGAGCTGCTCGTAGTCCAGTCGCGGCTTCTTCCAGAACGAGTCGGAGGACTCGGTCGACATCTGCGCAAGGTTCCTCCAGCCGGTCCGATTCGCGGCCAGCAGGGTGAGGTGCTCGTAGTCCTGGTCCTTGAATCCGGCTGCGCCGCTGCCGAAGTCGGAGCCGTCGGCGTCCAGGGCGTTCCGCGGGATCCGGCGGGAGTTCTCCTCGAACCGGGAGCCGATGGCCAGGTATGCCTCCATGCCCATGATGGGCTTGATGCCGGTCTTCTTCGCGGCGGCGGCCAGCTTCCATGCGCCGGAGACGATGCCGTGATCGGTGACCGCCACGGCGGTCTGCTCGTCGGCGGCCACGGCCTTGCAGAGCTCGTCGAGCTTGCTCAGTCCGTCCTTCGCCGAGTGGGCCGAGTGGGTGTGCAGGTTGACGTAGGTGTTGCCGGTCATCGAGGTTCTCCTGTTCCGCGCTCAGCCCGCGAGGGCGATCGCAGGTGGTTCACCAGGGACATGCGCGGCGACGTGTTCGGTCCCGAGACCGCAGCTGGGGCACCGGCCTTCCACGACCGATCGGTAGGCGTGCAGCCAGGCTTCGATCGGGGCGACGAGGATCTCCGGGGTGCCTGCGTACCGGACGGCTGCGACCCGGCGGATCCGCGGGACTCCGAGGTTGTCGCGGCGGACATGGTTCAGCGCTGCGGGCACGAGCGCGAACAGTGCGAGCTCGTCGTCGGCGGGCCGGCCACCGGGCCAGCTGGTGGTCGCTGCGACCCATCGGACCCCGGCACCGCGGACGCCGGGGATCTTCACCATCCCGGTGTGCAGGTGCAGTCGGGCATTGGCGGCCTGCTGCTGCGCGCCGAGCGCTCCGGATCGGACGGCTGCTCCCACGGCGTTCCAGGACTTCACCTGCACGACGGCATCGGTCAGGACGTCGAGGTCTCCGACGTCGTGCTTGCGGCCGGCGCCGAGCTTGCGCATGGGGTCGGGGCACAGCAGCTCGGGCACCAGCTGCTGGAACACCAGCACCGCTTCCCGCTCGGCCTTGTCGCCTTTCGCTTTCTGGGGGTTCGCCATGACAGAGCTATGCGCGGGAGGTCACTCCAGGGTGCTGGGTGCCTGTCGAGAGGTCGGAAGGCACCCAGCAGGGTCCGGAGGCTGTTTTCGAGCGTCACTGGGGCTCTGGTCAGGTCAGTTGAGCGTGGCTGGTCAACCTGGTCAGGAGGCTGGTCAACTCGGTTCGACAACATAATCCCTGATGAGAAGGGGTAAAGGCCCCTACTACTACTACTACTTGACCAGTTGACCACTCAATATATATATATATAGGGGGCTGTGTCACTACACACCCTTCTCTTCTCCCCTTACCTATAGGTGTCTTCCATTTCTCTCTCTATGTATATCCCCCGGACGGTCAGGTCGGTCAACTCCCGATTTCGGGCCATTTTTCGACCATCTTCGCAGGTCAGGCATGGTGCGACAGTTGACCAGACACCTGGACAACCCTGGTCTGAGCCGGACAACTGACCGGTCCCCCGACCGGGGGCTTGACACTCTCGATAGGATCAGAAAGACAAGCACTCCTCCCTGCGGGCACTCGGTCGTCGCTAGCAGTCTTTCTGGCGGAATCGGGCCAGAATCGCGTGATCACCACCGCGGCGCAGTCGGAGAGCCATCGAGCCCCGAAATCAGCTCCCAAGACCCCGCCGGCACCCCTTCCAGACCCTCCTGGACCCTCCTGAACCCCGATTCCACCGATTCCGGCCCAGGACTTGACACGGTCGATAGGATCAGCCGGAGCGTTCGCTCTCTCCCTCGACACTCGGTCATCACGGACTCCCGGCTGACCGTCAGATCTCCGGCCGTGCCGATGTCGACAAGCCCCGCGAGGTCATCCGGAGAGCCGTCGAGACCCCCGAGATCCAGCTCCCGCAGCCCTCCCCCGGTCCTGCTCGATGCTGAACGCTTCGCCGCGCATATCTCCGGCATGACACCGAACACCCCGGACGCGACAGTCCCCCAGCCGGCACCCACACCCGCCGCACCGAGCGACCTCGACGGCATCCCGCCCCTGCCCCTGTGGCCCGTGGAGAGCTACGAGCAGATCGTCGACGGACCCGGTGGCGAGAAGCTGCACACCTCCGCGGTCGCTCCACTCGTGGCCGCTGCCCGCGGGTACGCACACGTCGGGGAGGACCGGCTGAAGGAGACCGCCAAGCGCCTCCGGTTGGGCCCCGCATCGACGAAGCGGCACCGCTCCTTCGTCTCCACCATCGAGCAGGGTTCCGGCGCCATGATGATGCCGAAGTACCAGCCGGAGGTGTGCGTCAAGTACGACCCGAGCACCGGTGAGCAGCCCGCGATCTCCGTCGTCGAACTGAAGCCGGTCCTGCGCATCATCGATCACCAGAACCCCGACAAGCTGACCGGCAAGTACAAGGGCATCGCCGGCGAATCCCAGGTGATTGATATCCACCCGGCGACCCCGCGGCACTGGGTGGCCGGCCCGACCCACATGGTCATCAGCGAGGGTGTCCTGAAGGGCGATGCCGGGCTGACCGCGATCCTGCGTCGAGCAGGTGTCAGCGATGACGTCCTGGCGCAGGTACCGGACACGCAGGCCGAAGCGATCGCCGTGCTGCGGGCGCTGCTGGAGGCGCTGCCGGAGAACCGGGCGACGGTGTTCGCCAACCTCGCCGGCGTCGGCAACTGGCACTCCAACCCGGAATGGAACGAAGTCGAGTGGAAGGGCCGCACCGTCTGGCTCGCCTTCGACGGCGACATCGCCTCCAACGCTCACGTCTGGAAGCAGGCGTCCGGGTTCTGGAAGATGCTCGTGCACAAGAAGGCCCACCCGCTGTTGCTGGACCTGCGCAGCCACGACGGCACCCTCAGCGATCAGGGCAAGCCGTTCGGTCTGGACGACTGGCTCGCCGAGGTCGGCCCGTGGGAGACGCTCCCTCGCCAGATCGTGCAGGCGCTGCCGAACCCGCCGGCCGGCAAGGGTGGCGACCACCGCAAGGGCGATGTACGGGTGAATGAGGACACCGACGTCGTGGAGGTCTACGAGCCGTACGTCGACCCGAACACCGGCCGCCGCTCCGGCACCTGGGAGCCGCTCGCCGAGATGGCTGGTCGGGTCACCAGCATGATCGCCTCCCGCTCGGCTGATGACGAGGAGATGCTCACAGCCACCATCGACACCGGTTTCGCCGGCGACACCGACGTCGAGCTCGAGGTCTTCTGGCGTGATCCGAGCACCGGCGAACGGGAGAGCTCCACGATCAGCGGCTCCGATGTGCTGCTGGCCGAACCTCCGAGCGAATGGCACAAGACCCGCATCGGTGCTGTCGTGCCGCCGGAGGTGAAGGCGCACCCGGACTGGCCGCCGAGCCCGAGCTGGCTGAAGGCCGTCAAGGCGCACCGTCCCGAGGACAAGATCAAGGACACCCAGTGGGACCACATGGGCTGGGTACCCACCAACATCGCCGGCCAGCCCGCCTTCATCGTCGGTGCACAGGCCATCAATGCCCGCGGCTTCACCGACGTCGTCAAGCCCGGGGTCACCGACTCGGCGTTGTCCGGTGCGTCCAACTTCGGGGTCAGCGAAGCACCGAGCGAGGAAGACCTGAAGGAAGCGATCGTGGAAGTCCTGGAGACCTTCATCGGGGCTTTCAAGGACCGCCGGCACGCATCGGCGATCATCTCGATCGCGCTGCGTCCCACGGTCCCGCGGATCTACAACACCCCGGCCGCCTTCATCGGCCCGCCCGGATCAGGAAAGTCCCTCGCCGCGGGGTACGCGATGAACTTCTGGCAGCACCGCCCGGGCACCTGGTCCCGAAACCATCTGCCCGGGTCGGCGAAGGACACTGCGACAGCCACCGAGCTGGCGGTATCCCGGTCCTGCATTTGGGTGATCGACGACCTCGCGCCGTCACAGGACGACCGGACAGAGCGCCTGGAAAGCGCCAAGATGGCCGACGTGCTGAGGGGCGTGTTCAACCGCGCGCGGAAGCGGCGCTCCAACGCGTCCCTCGGGTCGCAGGACACCAACATCCCGCGGTCGGTGCTGATGATCACCGGGGAGAACAACCGCTTCGCCGGCTCGGTGGAGTCCCGGTACCTGCTGTTGCAGTTCAAGCCGGGCTCCCTCAACAAGGAGCCGATGGAACGCCTGAATGCTCTCGGGTCCACCACCCACAAGATGGCCTGGATCACCTTCGCGGTGATCAAGATGATCGCCGGCGGTGAGATGGCATGGAACCCGTTCACGAGGGAGACCGACTCGATCCCGTGGGTCGATGCCGTGGACGCCTTCGAGTCCGAGTACACCTACATCCACGACGTGTGCCACGACCAGATCGCCGAGGACAAGAAGCGCACCGCCGAGAACGCGGCCGATGCCTCACTGGGCCTGGCAGCACTGATGTTCCTGTGCCGCAGGCTGAACATGATGGATGAGGAGCAGTTGGTCTCCGACATGCGGGAGGACATCATCTCCCTGTCGATGGAGCACCTCGCCGGCCAGTCGACCCGCACCCCCGGGCAGACGGTGCTGTCTGCGGTCCGGTCGCTGTTGTCCTCCGGTCAGGCTCACATCGAGTCGGCCTCGGGCTCGTCGGCGCCGATCGTCAATGACAAGCAGTCGGCGCTGATGAACTCCCAACTCGGCTGGATCCCGGACGGCGGCGGCAATCTGCGCCCCGGCGGCCCGAAGATCGGCTATCTGGTCGCCGCCGAGGACCGCGATCCGATCATCCTGCTGGACGCGCAGAACGCGTTCAACCTGGCCTCCCGGCTCTACAAGGATCTGATCCTGGCCGGCCGGATGCAGAACGACTCGTGGGAGTCGATGTGGAACGAGGGCATCACCTGTCCCGACGGGGAGCCCTACAAGCGGCAGAAGGACGGCGCCACCCTCCGGCCCATCGTGCGAGTCAACGTCTCGAACGTGACCCTGCGCGGCGTGCCGATCCGGTTGTCGACACTCACCGGGGCGATGTCCACCGACGTCGACGAAGACGCCGAGGACACCGAACCGGACACGGCCGCCTGATCAGCGGGCGCCGAAGCCGACCTGATTGCCGTCCAGCGCGGACAGCAGCTCGTCGGCTTCGGCGTAGCCCGGCGGGAGGTCGATGGTCCGCAGCAGCACCTGCGTGCACGGAGCAGAGCGCTCCAACGCATGACCGATGAGTCGGCCGGCCGCTGCGACCCGGCGCGGTGATCGATCGTCGTCGACCTCCAGGACCACGCATGAGCTGGAGCCGAACTTGCTGATCGTCTGCGGTCCGTTGAACGCTGCGTGCAGAGCGGAGCTGGTCGCCATCAGGCCGAGCTCCAGGTCCAGGAATGCGCCCGTCGAATGCAGCTGCACCACGCACAGGACATGCCGGTCGGCGGCGATCAGCCCGCAGTCGATGCCGCGGTACGTCTCGCGCAGCCGCATCAGGAAGAACTCGCTGCTGGACAGCATCGTCAGCGGGTCGTAGAGGCTGACCCCTACCCCGGAGCGGCACCGGTCCCAGCCGAGCGCGACGTACCGGTACAGCAGCGGGCACCATTGCTGGCCGACTACTTCCAGCAGCGAGTCGACATCGTTGAGACACTGCTCGAAGGTGAACCCGCAGGCGCTGCGGTCGGACCCGAACGCCTGCGCTGCATCGGCGAGCTCAGCCGGATCGATCACGTCGCGCGAGAGCGCAGAGGTCACGTCGATCACCGCCGGCACCCGCCAGCCGGTCGACGGCAGACCTCGCCGGCTGCTGCTGGTCCGCCACGACCTGGCGATCTCTGCGCTGCTCGTGGCTTCCACGGTTACACCTCCCGGTCTGTGTCTCGAAAGATGCGGACAAAGCGCCCTCGTCACGCCGCATCCTGGAAAGTTTCTGGACGCACAGTGAGCAGATCTGTGCCGCGCAACCCACTTCGGGTGAACATCGCTGCACCGCGTCAGGAATCCCCGTCCCATCCGTCCCACCTACAGAGATTCAGGGGCCGTTCGGGTCGGGACACACGGGAGACGAAGTGCTGCGCGAGTTGGGCTACAGAACAGATGGAGACCTGCTGGACGAGGTCAGAGCAGGGGACGTGAGCAGCTACGCCGAGCTGTTCACCCGGTACCACGATGCGGCGATGAGGCGGGCCCGGTCGTTCCAGTGCCCGTCGATGTCCTGCGATGACCTGGTGTCGGAATCATTCGCTCGGGTGCTCGACGCGCTCCGCGACGGCAACGGTCCACGCACCGCATTCCGCGCCTACCTGCTGATGACGATGCGCAACGTCTTCTACGAACGCGATCGCCGAGGTGACGGGCGTGTCTTCCCGACCGGGGACGACTCGGACCTCGACTCGCACACCGGATTCGACGCGGACTCGATCTCCGACCAGGGCGTGATGCAGGAGGCGTTCGGCTCGCTGAACACCCGGTGGCGCACGGTGCTGTGGCAGTCGCAGGTCCAGCAGCTCTCCTACGCCGAGATCGCCGCCCAGCACGGCATCAGCGCCACTGCGACGACGTCGCTGATCAACCGGGCCCGCGAGGGTCTGCGGCAGGCGTACGTGCAGGCTCACGCCTCCGCTCAGCAGCCGGACCTGTGCGGGCCGACCGTGGCGATGCTCGGCGCCTGGTTCCGCAACTCCCTGAAGAGCGCCGACCGGGCTGCGGTGAGCGAGCACCTGCTGGCCTGCCGTCACTGCCGCGACCTCGCCGACGAGCTGCACGAGATCAACACGAACCTGCCGGCGGCCCGGGCCAGCTGAATCGGGTCACCTGCACCCACGCCATCAGCACCCACGCCATCAGCACCCACGCCAGCATCACGGGAGCAGCAGTTGCTTCGATCTGCTCAGCGCCTCGTCGAGCATCCGCTCCACCCGGTCGAACGCCTCGTCGATGTCGTCGCCGATCACTGCCACCTCCGCGCGACTCAGTGACGGCACACGCTCAGCCGGCACCAGTTCAGCCGGCGCTCGCTGACCGGACCCGGTGTCTAGTGGGGTGGTCTCGCCGTCGACCGTGGCTGACTCCTCGTGCATCCGATGCCTGGAGGAGATCATCGAAAGCGACCGTCGCGACAGTGGCTGCTGACCGACGAGCCAGCCGTGGGTGTCGATCGCCGGGATGAGGGTCTCGAGCTCCTGCCAGCGAGCCGGCAGCGGGCGCAGGCAGTCGTGCTCGGTCTCGTCGACGGCCATGCCCGGCCCCTGTGCGGACATCCTGCGGCGCAGGGCGTCCCGCTGTCCGGCATGCAGCAGGGCCAGCACCCGGACCCACCTGGTGATCACGCACCGGTCGCAGTTGCCGGCCGGCCCGGACCTGCGGACGGGTACGCCGCGCACGCTCACCTGTCCCCCGGCTGCACCCAGGTGACCGACTTGCGGGTCACCGACATCCAGATCAGCAGCGGTGAGCTCTCGGATCTGGGTGCGGGTGAGCCCGAGGGTGTGCCGCAACAGCAGGATGAAGGCGTCCCGCCGGCCGAACAGTCCGCCTGGCCAGGAGCGGATGAGTCGCTGCCCGAGCATCTCGATGACTGCATGGGCTGAGGGTGCGGGATCGACCGGCGGTGCATCACGGTCAGGTCTGGCGGCCGGCGTGGGGTCAAGCAGCCCGAGGCTCAGGTGGGTGTCGGCGATGCTGCGGATCCGTCTGCGCTGCACAGCCTTCGACATGCGCAGGTCGGCCAGGAACGCCCGGGTCGTCTCCGTCGAGGCAGGTAGCGGCTGCCGATCGTGCGCCTCGCACCAGTCGGAGAACAGCACCCAGTCCGGGTCCGCTGTCTCCGACATCGCTCGTCCTGTCTCCCGAATGGATGCCTTCAGCATGCACAATGGGTACATGACATCTCACCTGTTCGCCGAGAAGTGCCCGAGCGGCCACCCGTTCAGGGAGTTCGGGTTCACCGTGGGTCGTCAGGGATGCAGCTGCAACGGAGCCGTCATGCCGGGCGGTCACTACACGATGATCTGCGATCGGTGCGGCGGGGAAGCTGTTTCAGCGCAATGCCTCTGGACGGCCGGCGACACAGCGATGCCAGCTCCGAAGGCTCAGCGGATCACGTCCGGCGCGCTACCGATGACTGCCGCAGGGTTCTGACCGGCATCTGGTTCTGATCAACACCGGGTTCCGGCAGACACCGACCTGATCGGTTCGGGATCCGGTCAGCCGCCGATACGCAGCTGCTGCTCCTGGTTCTCCGGCCATGCCCATGCCTGGCGCCGGGAGTACACGGTGCCGGTCTTGTTGTCGTAGAGCGCCTCGCCGGAGTCGACCATGTCGTCGTGCTCGCCGAAGTGGTCGGTCGGTCGGCTGCACACGAAGCAGAACGCCTGCTCCTCATAGCCGTCGTCGTAGCCGTACTGCGGCTCGTCATCCTCGGGCAGCTGCTCGGGCATGAGGCCGGTCTGCGTCGAGTAGACGAGGGTGACTCCTGCTTCGGAGCTGATGCGGCCGGTGAACTGACCGCCGGCGGGGGTACCGGGCAACACTCGGGTGATCGTCATGCCAGGTACATGCGCGGGAACGGAGATGAGTCCGACCGGTGGGCTCGCGCAGTGCGTGCGTCGAAGCCTGCTCTTCCCCGGCGCCGATCGGCCCGCCGGCTTCCACCCATCCCAAGGTGTGCACATCCGCCCGGATTCGAACCGGAACTGCCTGCCCGCCTGATCGGGCCGTGGATGCCGTCGTGCTCTTGCTTCGGTGCTGGTGTCAGCTCGCGAGGTGGCAGCTGTGCACCTGGTCCCGGCAGGCCGCGGGAGCCTCCGAGTGCTGCTCGCGGGCCGCTGCGGTGCGCAGTGCCAGCACGAACCGGTGCCTCGACCACTGGGTGCCCAAGACTCCGTAGATGTCGTGCAGGGTCTGCTCGTGGGCCTTCAACGCCACACGCTCGGCGGGGCTCAGATCCTGGAGAACCTCCTGCTGGCTCTGCGCGAAGCTCATGGTCGATCTCCTCCTGGTGCGGTCCGTCTCGTGATGCCGGCGAGGTACTCGCGGTGGCCGGAAGTGTGTGGGTGGCGGACTTCGTGGTGCTGGTGATCGGATCTGCCCGCGGCGTACGGGACCGGCGATCCGATCGCACTCCTCCTGCCGCCGGAGGTGGAGCGTTGGTCAGCGATCCCAGCGGCCCGGGCGTCGAGCCGCAGCGATCCTTCCCTGATTCAGTTGACCCTCGACTGATCTATGCGCGGGAGCCCCGCCAGGGTGAAGGCCGGCTGCTGAGTCGCCGGGTCAGAACTCGTCTGCTTGCTCGCCGTCGTGTTCCGCGGGGTACTCCTCGGTGCTGTCCACACCGGCTTCGATCTCGCTGGCCAGTGCGTGCGCACGGGCCCGTTTCGCTGCCATCGCGGTGATGCGATCCGCGATCTCCTTAGTCCGCCGGATGAGTGTCGGGTTCAGCGACACCGGCACTTCCTGTGAGTAGCTGCCGACGAGAGCTGCGTTGCCGAGGAAGCCGGTGGTGTCGACGCCGTACATGCCGGCCAGCTCGATGGCCACGAGGTTCGGTTCGCCGGTAGGTTCCGCCGCCAGGATGAGGCTCTGCGTCGGGGTGAGAGCCACGATGACGACCTCGGTGCCGATGGCGCTGCGGAGCATCTGCCTGGCCTCGACGGTGAATAGCGAGGGTGCGGACCAGCCTCCGGTTTCGGGCAGGAACATCATCTCGATCTGGGTCACGTCGCGGTTCATCGCGTCAGCCTCTCTCGGGTCAGGATGGCGCGGTCGCGCTCATCGGGGTCCAGCTCGGTGTCGGATTCCAGCAGGTCGCTCCAGGTGCCGTCATGCACCCACGTCAGGTGGGACCGGTGCCGGGAGGCCATCACGCAGAGGCGTCCGAGGCTCGCGGAGTGGCCTTCGGCAGCGCCCGCACCGACCAGCGGATCGAGCGCGACGACGGCTTCCCACTGTCCGCCCTGCAACTTGTCGGCGGTGTCGACGGTCATGCCCTCGATGCCCATGTTGTTGAGCATGCCGCGCACGATGTTCGCCTGGACGTTGTGGGACAGCACGACTGCCACGTCCGTCGCGGTCAGCGTCCGGTCGTACTCGTCGGCGGCGCGCACGGTCCGGCCGATCAGTCCTGCGGCCTGCTCGGCAACCTGATGCAGCATCGGCAGGTGCCGGGGATCGCCGTCGGAGTCGACCTCGACGGAGGCCAGCTCGTTGCGGCCGACGACCTCGCGGGCAGCGCGCGCCGACCCGAAGGTGAAGTCGTACAGCGGCAGGATCGCATCGACGGTGTCGGGGCCGAAGCGGTACGTGTTGGGCAGGTGCACGGTCTGCGCGTCCTCCCGGCCACGGAAGACCTCCGCTGCACGCCGATGCGGTGCCGTCTCGGAGGACTCCCACGCGGACGTGTTCACTGTGACGACCGGACCGATCTGGCCGGGGTCGCCGACCATGAGGATCTGGCGGCAGTCCGACGCGGCTGCGTAGACGTCGAACGCGGTGGCCTGGTAGCTCTCGTCGATGATGAGCAGATCGGCGGAGACCCGGCCGAACTTCATCGATGCGAGCGTCTTGACGGTGACGCGCCTGATCTGTCCGGGCGCGGCCAGCTTGCGGGCGGATTCGGTCATCCCTTCCGGGCAGTCCTTCTCGGAGATGTTCTTGATCCCCAGCGACACGAACTCCGCTCCGGCTTCGGCCGCGATCCGCAACGCCAGATCGACGGACTGCCTGCGGGTCGGGGTCGCCACGGCGATGACCAGGTCACTGTCGGCCATGAGGTGGGCGATGACCTCGGTGATGAGGGTCGACTTTCCAGCCCCGGGTGGGCTGTCCACGACGGTGACCGGGGTTCCCGACCACACCAGGTACAGCGCGCGGGCCACGGGCGAGCCGGGGATGAGCGCACGGCGCGTGGAAGCCGCGACGGCAACCGGACCGGTGATCTCCTGGTCGCCGACGAGGATGTCGTCGAGATCTTCTGTGCTGAGCATGATCAGGACATGCGTGGCGCGTCGGTCGGCTCCGGAGCCGCGTCCAGCTTGGGCACTGCGTTCAGGGTGGTCACGGTATTCAGGGTGGACACCGTACTCAGCCGGCCCGACGGAGGCTGAGCCGCAACTGGTTCCGCTTGCTGGCTGTCATGCCGGCGACCACACCGTGGGCGGGCCGCGCACGCAGCGCCCAGATCGTGCACGCCTCCAGCACCGGGCACGTCAGGCAGATCGTCTTGGCCCGCTTGATGTCGGCGCGCTCGTCGCTGAAGAACAGGTCGCCGCCCACCTGGAGGCACGCAGCGTTGTCCGACCACCGGGGATCGAACTCTCCGGGCGGCTGGATTCTCTGTCTGCTCGTGTACGCGCTGTTCGCCATATCCGGCACATGCGCGGGCCGGACCTGCGATCCGTCCGCCCGGGTCGGCCGGCACCGACCTCGTGACCCTCGGCCAGGTGGGGAAAGTGGGGTAACTGGGGATGATTCCCGGAGCAGATTTCGCCACGGACCCCTGTCCCGGATCGGCCGGCAGCGACGTAGGCACCTCGGCCAGGTGGGGAAAGTGGGGTAACTGGGGATGATTCCCGGAGCAGATTTCGCTGCGGACCAGATGCCGACCGGACGAGCTTTCAGTAGTTGGCGGTGGCGCGCACTTAGAAGCGGGAAGCGACGCCCGGAGATGGCCGCGCCGCGGACCCGTACGACGCTCCCGACGAGCTACGTCACCAGGGGCAGAAGGTCGTCCGGATGAGCGCGACGATCTGCGTCTCCTGCGAGGAGGTGAGGGGTGCCTTGTCGAACCGCTTGGACACGCTGGGAGGGCTGCCGTCACGCAGTGCTCCGCAGACGTTCCGGGCATTGTTGATCGCGCCCTGCTCGTAGCTGACCAGCACCGGATTGATCGCCCGCAACCCGTCGAACAGATCGATCTGCTGCGCGGCAGTCAACTGCGGCACCAATGTTCGGCCGGCGGCGGCGGCCGGCGGGGCCGACTGGGTGGCGGTGGTGTCCTTCTTGGACTGCGAGAAGAAGATCACGGCTCCGACGACGACTGCGACTCCCGCCGCGGACCAGGCGATCTTCTGCCACGGCTTCAGTGCGTTCCAATACTCCAGATCGGCCTGCTTCTTCGCTGCCTTGGCGGCCTTCTTGTCGTTCACCGGCTCGCTCATGCGATCCCCCATGTGCTCGTCATCCCCTGGCCCGTGTGCGTTCCGGCTCTCGGTGATCCTGCCTCAGATCCGCTGCCGGCGGGGCTGCTCGGGGATCTGATCGGCACCGCGCATGTACCCAGCATGACGAGTACAGCAGCCCCGTTCTCCGCGGTGCACACCGAGCTCAGCCCGCACGATGCGGCCGCTGTCCTGTGGCACTTCGGTCTGCCGGGTGGCCGCGATCCGGGTCGGTTCCTCCAGAGCCTGCTCACCACGATCGCCCACGCGGACCTGGTGAACCGGGCGCTGCTGCACCAGTCGTTCCCCGATCTGGTGGACGCATTCGATGCGGTCGCCAACACCCCCGAGGGAGTCGGGGAGCTGTCCCGCATCGCGTTCCTGGCGAGCTGAACACCCTGCCGAGAACCTGCTGCATACCTCAGATGTCCAGTGCGCCAAGTGCTGGAAGCTCGACCCCGCCGGGAAGCGTCCTGACGGGTAAGCGGTCCGGCATTCGGGCCACAACGGAAGGCAACACCCACCATGTCCGCAAACGTCACGATCATCGGCAACCTCGTCCGCGAGCCGAAGCTGTCCTACAGCGCCTCGGAGAACAAGACGGCCATCTGCCGGTTCTCCGTCGCCGTCGAGCAGGGCTTCCAGGAGTCGAAGAAGACCCACTTCGTCCCCGTCACCGTGTTCGGCGATCTCGCCGAGAACGTCGCATCCTCGCTGGCGAAGGGCCAGTCGGTCATCGTCGTCGGCCGCCTCGACACCTACACCAAGCAGGTCGAGATCGACGGTGAGGAGAAGGGCATCACGATGGTCGGCTTCATCGGCGATTTCGTCGGCCCATCCCTCAAGTGGGCGACCGCGAAGGTCTCCAAGGTCGAGCGTGACCGCGACGAGACCCCGGCTCCGGCTGCGGCCAAGTCGCGCACGAAGGCTGCTGCTCCGGCCGACGACGACGAAGAGGACGAGGCTCCGGCCCCGAAGGCGCGTCCCGCGTCGGCGGCGAAGTCCCGCGCGAAGGCTCCGGCTGCTACCGCGCCCGACGAGGACGACGACTTCTGATCGTCGCTCGTGAACGTGGCGCGGCGGGAGGGTCCATGCGACCTTCCCGTCGCGCCATCCGCATGACCGGGCAGAACTGAGCCGCACTTCCCTCCGAGAGGACAATCGTGTCGAGTACCGCAAGCCCTGCGGGAGAGCCGTTCTCCCTGCTGCGGAGCCGATCCCAGACCTTCCGGTACTACCTGCTCAGTCCGCTCGGGGCCGGGTTGGCCGTCGCGATCATGCTTGCTGCCGGTACCGCCGTCGTGGTGCCGCAACTGGGTGGCCCGGACACAGCCCTGCCGCCGCCCACGTCGATCTCGGTGAGCACCTCCCCCACGACCAGCACCACACCGATCAGCCCGTCGAGCACCCCACCATCCACCCGGCCGACGAAGCCGTCCTCCACGAAGCCGTCGAGCACGCCACCATCGAGCAGACCCCCGACGTCCACCGTGTCGACATCGACCAGGCCACCGGTCCCCACTGCGATCACCGTCGAGTTGACCGTCGGTCATCGCCCCGCCGTGCGGGTCTCCACGCGGCCCGGGTCGAGCGTCCGGGCGCTGCTGGCCGACCGCAAGGTGAAGCTCGGCGCCGAGGACACCGTCAGCCCCGCGGTGACTACCGCCCTACGTGCCGGACTGCGGATCAAGGTCACCCAGGTCCGCTACCGGCAGGCCGCCGAGGACCAGCGCATCGAGCAGCCGGCAGGTCAGCGGGTCGAGGATGCCGGGCTGCTGATCGGCACCGAACAGGTCGTGCAGCAAGGTCATGCCGGCGTCGTACGAGTCGTCTACCGGTACCGCGTCGTCAACGAGAAGGACGACAGCAGAGCAGAAGTCGGCCGGAACGTGTTGCAGAACCCCGCACCGACCATCACTCACATCGGAACCCGCACCCCACCTGTCGAGACGGCGCAGCCACCGCCGGACCCGACGACACCGGTCGCCGAACCCACTCCGACGCCGCAACCTGAACCGGATCCGACGACGCCGGTCGCTGAGCCGACCCCCACGCCGCAGCCAGAACCAACCCCGAAGCCAGATCCCACGACAACGCAGGCTCCCCCTGCACCGCCGACGTACTCGGGGTCCATCTCCTGCCCGCAGGCTGCGTCCGTGACGATCGTCGTGAGCGGCAGCGGACCCGTGAAGCTGTCGATGAGCCCTGGCGGATCGCATTCCGGGTCGGGGTCGACCTCGGGCACCGGCACCCTGTCCGGCGGAGGCAGCGTCTCCTTCACCTGGTCCGGCGACTCGTACTCCTGGAGTGCGGTTGGGGCGCAGTGCAATGAGTAGCTCCGCACCCCGGCCGTCCCCGACACCGCGGCCGCCGACATCTCGAGCCCCGGAGCCGGCATCCGGCGGGTTCACCGACTGGGTGGCACGTATCGCCTCCGACCTGCCGTGGTGGGCATGGCCGGTCGCGGTGATCCTGGTGCTGGTCATTCTGTCGATGATCGTGCGGGCGGCCCGGGCCGGGTTCAGTGTGCAGACCGATCCGCAGCGGATGTTCGACGGGAACCAGCGCACCGAGGGGCGTCGTCGATGCGAGAGCCGATGCGAGCACAAGCCGATGCTGTGGCGCAGGTGCGACGGGGCCGCCGATCATGCCGACCACATCTACCCGTAGTCCAAGGGCGGCTCCACGAGCGTCGGGAACCTCCAGGGGTTGTGTCGGCGGCACAACCTGGCCAAGTCCAACCATGTGCCGTCGATGCTCTACATCTGGCGCCTGGAGCGGCGTCGACGTCGTTACTTCCCGGCCGACGCCCCTACCGCTGTTGCCTGGCGATTCGGTGAAGTCCCGGCACCACGACGGGCTTCCGTCCGATGATCTGATCGCTGAGCACCCGGATGGCGACGTCCTGCACCATGGCGCCCGCAGCGACACTCGAGCGGGCCTCCTGCGCGGAGATATGCTCGGTCCGCACCTTCGCCGGCCGGACCTCCTCCGGCACCGCAAGCGGACGATCGGCGCCCTTCGTCAGGTGCCACAGTCCGCACGCGCACTCGTAGGCGCGGCTCGGCAGTTCCCGCTCTGTGAAGGACAACGTGATCAGCACCCGGGCGATACCGAGCTCGGCGGCCTTGCGTGTCGGGAACGCCCGCTTGTACGGGGTGGTGCACCCGCGGGACTCCGACAGTTCGCGCTGCTGCTTGAAGGTCATCGACCCGTTGATCGGGCCGCCGGCGAGCATCTCGCTGCGGGCTCGCCGCTGCGTGGCTGTCTGCCGCCTGGGACGTTCACGGTGGGTGACTCGGTTGGCCATCATGACTCCTCTGGATCCGCGCGGGGTGATGCTCCGTCACCCGGTACATGCGCGGGACCGCGGAAGTTTCCGGACCCGGATCTGAGAAAGTTCCTGCCGCCAGAAACCTCGAGCAGTTTTCCTGTCGCCCACCCTGAGCGGGCCGAACTTCTGACCGACCGAGTCTGACCCGTGAAACTCGGGGACGAAAGTTGCCTCCGTTTCTCGCGAACTTTCTCCAGTTATTTGCATGGCTCCATATTCGCCCCGACTTCAGGCCGTTGAATATCACTCCGAGAATGCGCTACAGAAACGCGTCCGGAAATTCATGAGCCGAACCTGAATGTCATCCACGAGCCTCTGACCTGCACTGATAGCCGTCAGACGTCAAATCTGGATGGTCTCCACATGAGCATCTAACTCTGCCGGTTGACATCGCCACTAACGCGGCTCTAATCTCATCAATGAGCGGCACATCGCATCCAGCGCGGCGCACTTCGGCCATTCTCCGCTCACCACTCAAAGGAGAATCGAAATGACCATGTCAGATCACACCCCCACCGTCGAGCCGTTCGACGGACCCACCCTCGTCTTCAGCTTCGTCGAGGTCTCCCCGATCGGCCGCTGGGGCTCCGCATGCCCCTCGGCCGGGCCCTGCCCCAGGCACTGCACGCACAACGTGCCGATGGGTGCGGGCCACGAAGCCCACCTGATCTCCAGCGAGAAGATCACCGCTGCGGACGCCTTGGAGCTCGGCAACCACACCCTGGTGGGCCGGGGAGACTCGATGAGCCTGCTCACCGTCAACGTCGCGAAGGAGGGTGCGGGTCCGTTCAACACCCTGGAAGCTCTGGCTCCCTTCGGTCCCGACCTGAAGGTGTGGACCCCTGCGCTGCGTCGCATGGTCGTCGATGCACTGGGCAGGTCGGACGTCAAGTCCGCACAGCTGAGCGCCCGGGTCATCGAGCTCGCCGCGAAGCAGTCCGGGATCGTCTATCGCCGGCAGGTGCAGAGTGTCCTCGGTCTTGGGCAGGACGGCACGCACACCGCGTTCGCCCGGACCAGCAACGAGCTCATCGGCAAGCTGAAGCGAGCCGGGCTCATGTCGGAGTCCATGCCGCCGTTGCTGAATCCCTCGATCGGCCCTGGCCGGACGGCCTACTACTCGCTGCCCCGCGGGTCGTACTGAACCGGACCGCACTGAACCCGGTTCGAGTCAGCCGGTGGCGGCTCGCTGGTGGTGCCGGAACCAGGCGAGCGCACCGTTGGCGTCCTCGAACTCACCGTCGTCCTGGGCGCTGAGGGCAGCGGCGAGGATCTCCTTGAACTGCGGTCCGGGCTTCATCCCGGCGGCGATCAGGTGCCGGCCGGTCAGCAGGCCCGGCTTCGGCTTCTCCGGCTCCTCCCCGAGCTGCTCGGCCACCCGCAGCCACGCATCGGCCGGTGACGGGCCGCTCCCGGTGCCGCGCCCGGCATGGTCGGCGGCCACGACGGCTGCCCACACCTTCAGGCCCGGACCCTGACCGTTCGGCTCGGACAGCCGGCGGATCATCCGGCGTACAGCGGCGGGGCTGGGATCTCCGTCCCCGGCGGAGGCGACGGCCATGTGCTCGCGGACGACCGGGCCGATCTTGGTGACGAGGCGTTCCGGTGCACCGATGCTTCTCAGGAACGAGATGGCCGGCTCCACACCTGCCTCGGCGTGACCGTGGGAGGTGATGCGGTCCCCCAGGTCCGTGTGGGTGGCCTTTCCGAAGTCGTGCACCATCGCGCCGAGCACCACGACCATCCGGTCCTCGGCATTCAGACCTGCTCCGTCCAGACCTGCCGCGGTGGCCGAGTCGGCGGCCGCATCGGCGGACATCCCGAGGTGGACGTGCACGGCGCCTTCCGGATGCCACTGCGGATCCTGCGGAACACCCCGCAAAGCAGCGAGTTCCGGGAAGTGCCGCTCCCAGTCGATCTCGTGCAGGGCATCCAGCGACATCGACGGTCGCCGGGCCATCAGCGCGATCTTGGCGAACTCGCCCCAGACGCGTTCCTTCGGCAGTTCGGCGAACGACCCGGACAACTCCCGGCACAGCTGCGCCGTGTCCGGGGCGAAGCTCATCTCGAAGCGGCCGGCGAACTGAACTCCGCGCAGCACCCACAGGGGATCTTCGGCGAACGCATCGGTGGTGTGCCGCAGCACCCGGTCGGCGAGGTCTCTGCTGCCTCCGTACGGATCGACGAGCTCGTGGGTGGCCGGATCCCAACCTATTGCGTTGACGGTGAAGTCGCGGCGGCCGAAGGCTTCCACCTCGTCGAGGTCGTGATCGACGCGGACCTCGAATCCGCGGTGGCCGGTGCCGGTCTTGGAGTCCGCGCGCGGCAGGGAGACGTCGAAGTCCTCCACCTGCTCTGCTCCCGAGCCGTCCTTGCTGAAGACCGTCACCTTCAGGACACCGAAGGACCGGCCGACCTCATCGACCCGCCCGACGTGGCCGAGCTCGGCGATGAGTGCGTCGACGTCGGCGCCGTAGACCTCGATGTCGATGTCCTTCGGGGTGCACGGGTTGCCGGACTCAGCGGCCAGCAACGCATCCCGGACACTGCCGCCGACGATGAGGGGTCGACCGCCGGCCCGGGCGCATGCGGCCAGCACTGCCTGCGCGGACTCGGTGGGCACGATCAGGTTCGGTGCCTCACATCGGTGCGCTCCGACGCGGGGTGCGAACCGGCCGCAGTGGTGGCAGCGACGGGTGACTGCGAGGTGGCCGTGTGCTTCGCAGTCGGGATGTCCGATGGCGATGGGGCTGGATCCTTCGGGGACTCCGGTGCTGTTCGGAAGACCAATGTCTCTGGGGCTCAGGCACATCCCGATGCAGGAACTCGACTCGGCGCTGATCGAGTCGTCTCCCAGGAAGATGCCGGCATCAGGCCGGCGGGTGCCGCGGAACTGGCCGCCGGTCGGGGTGCCTCGTACGACACGGTGCTGGATGCTCATCGATGCTGGAAGTCCTTCTGGGTCGCGGTCTGAGAGGTCACGGTCTGAGAGGTCACGGTCTGGGAAGTGGTCGGGGTGGCTGCTCCTGCGGCGAGTACGGCGGGCACGAACGTGGCGGCGACCGCTTCGTCCTGGCGTTCCAAGTAGCCGCGGTGCTGCTCCAGTAGGACATCGACCTGATCGGCGGCGTGGATGGTGAGCTGCTGCCGGGCTTCGAGGTCAGGGACGGCCTCCCCGGTGATGTCGAGCAGCCGTTCGTCCGGGGTCACCAGGTAGGCGTGCACGAGGATGTCGGAGTAGGTGAAGCCGCCGGGCGCCAGGGCATCCGGATCCTCCTCCTCCCGCTCGGTGAGCACTGCGACCGACCATCCGGTCTGGCGGGAGCCGGCCACCGCGAGCGCAAGGCACTGACCGTGCATGAACGCCCACTCGGCTTCCTCGTCGACGACACCTGGGTTCAGCCACACCTCGTAACCGCCGGAGTCCAGGACCATCGCGCCGGCAGCCTGGGCTGCTTGGGCCTGTGGTGTTGTGGTGCTGAGCTCCTGATCGCGCAGGGCCAGCA
Source organism: Nakamurella sp. (assembly GCA_037720195.1). GTDB lineage: Bacteria > Actinomycetota > Actinomycetes > Mycobacteriales > Nakamurellaceae > Nakamurella. The sequence goes on from JBBJML010000004.1 coordinate 66,963, forward strand.
CCGGATCGACGAACGTGTCGGCGACGTCGAGCAGCTGCGTTCCATGTCGACGTCGTAGGCGGCCATCAGTGCATCGACCCGGTCGGCGGGCCACTCGACGTCATGCCGATCGTCCATCTCGCGGACGTCGGGGTCGTTCGGGCCGCGAATGTCGAGCAACTGCCCTTCGGGGGTTCGGACGGTGGCGTGCACGAGATCCGGCGGATGATCCGGACCCAGCTCGAATCGCTCCGGGGTGTCGAAGCAGGTGAGCACGATCGGCCAGCCCGTGCGGCGGGACACCGCGACCGCCAGGGCGAGGCACTGTCCGTTGCGGAAGACGTAGTCGGCGTCGTCGTCGATGACACCCGGGGTCAGCAGGTACTCATCGCCCATCACGTCGGTGACCAGCACCCGGGCCGGCTCGGTGGGAGGTCTCTCGGAAGACGGTCTCTCGGAAGGCAGCGGGGTGAGCTGCACGTCCGATTCGGCATGCGATCCGGCCGCGAACTGGCCGCCGGCAGGCACTCCGGCTAACACACGGGCTGGTGCGCTCACCGGTTCCGCACCGCGCCCGTCTCGGGTGCTGCCGCGGGGGTGCCGGCGGGCTGCTGGAAGGCCAGCCATCGTCGGAGCTCGATGCGCCGAGCCACCAGTGGGGCACGACGTCGGGCGTCCTGGGTCAGACCGAGGTCTTCGGCGATCCACTCGAGGTCCGATTCGGCGGCCTGCTCGTCCGCCGGCAGATCCGCTGCCAGCAAGCTCATCTCGTCCAAGCTGATGACAGTGCGTCCGGACACCGCATCGGTGCGCTGCATGGCTTCCAGGACGCTGCCCGGATGACCGGTGATCTGGGCGAGCCGGTCGAGATCCCCGGCACCACCACCTCCTGCTGCCTGCTGCTGCGGGTGATGCCAGCCGGATGCCACCGAACCCGGGGAGCTGCCCTCGACCACGGACACCGAGTGCGAGTCCGCGGCGATGGTGCGCACGATGTGGGTGGCCGCGGGGTGCTGCCGGCGGATGTTGTGGGCCAGGATCGCCAGCTCCACCCGGTCGGCGGTCTCCTCGTCGCCGGATGCCCGCAGCTCGGGAAGGGCTGCGAGTGCCGCTGCGCGGCCTCGTGGCGTGTTGGTCAGGACGAGGCGGCACTGCTGGTGCACCGGATGATCGGCCGGGGCGTTCAGGGATGAGGCAGCTGCCTGATCCGGGTCGAGGGTGACGTCCGATTCAGCACGGCGGCCCGCAGCGAACTGGCCGCCAGATGGGATCCCGGCACCGATCCGTGCCGGCTGGTGGCTCATCGTCAGGTCACCCGGCCGTTGCGGGATCGGTTGCGGTCACGGAAGGCGCGGTGGGTGCCGGCCGTTCCAGGCTGGCGGCTTCGTCGAGATCGAGGTACCCGTCGTGGGACTCGGCTGCCTGCCATGCTCCGCGCTCGGTGAGGCAGCCGGCCAGGTAGTTGAGCTCATCGGAGTCCGAGACCTCCTCGGTGAGGATGCTGTTGCGGTCGGCGTCGTAGACGTCGTTGATCCACTTCGAGTCCCCGCCCTGGTCGGTGACTTCCAGCTCCACGTACCGGGCGTTCGGGTGGATGTCGCGGACGGTCGCGGCGATCAGCCTGGCCGCGCGCATCTCGATCCGGTCGGACAGCGCGTGCAGCCGTTCCATGTCGGCTTCCAGCTCGGCATTCTCGGCGTCCATCCACGCCCGATCCCTGCCGTCCTCGGCTGCGGGTGCTGCTGCGTCGAGAGCCACCTCGGACTCGGGTCGGTTGGTGGCGGCGAACTGACCGCCGGTGGGGATGCCGGCTTGGATGCGGCTGCTGTTGCTCATGCCCAGTACATGCGCGGGACACCGTGAATCGGTGCGATGCCCGGTCAACCCGGCGGCCGATCAGCTCCAGCGCGGGGTCTTGGACAGCACCGCGTCCAGATCGATCAGCCGGGCGCCGTCGATGTCGGCCCGGACGTGTTCCTGAGCGATGGCGATCAGGTGGTCCGGAGAGTCGTTGTAGGTGTCCACGTGCTGGGCATAGTGGTGCCACTCGTACCCGTGCAGGTCGCCGGAGTCGACGCACGGGCTGTCGTCCGCTCCGTACAGGTCCATCCAACCGTCGGTGATCAGCTGGTGCTTCTCGTCGAAGACAGCATCCGCTCCGTAGTCCCGGTCCTCGGAGTCCAGATTGCGCTGCACCAGAACATGTTTCGCATTCGGCCAGCGGCTCCGCACCTTGGCCGCCATCGCCGCGACGGCATCCATGCCGACGGCGTTCTGCATCTCGTACAGCCGCTGACTACGCGAGCGCGTGTCGACGGGTGCGTCCTGCATCGCCGCCAGCAGCCGGCCGAGTTCCTCGTCGCTCTCGGCGGTGGCTGCGCGCACGTCCCGGTTGTGCTGCTCGATCTCGTCTCCGGTGAACGCCTCGCGCGCCGAGTCGTTCAGGTGACCGTCCCGCATCTCCTTGTTCGACCGGATCTGCTCCGCGAGTTCAGCGATCGGGCCGGGCAGGTGGGCGAACGGATTCGGCGGCTCGGGTGCCGGGGGTGCATCGAAGTCGGCGCGGCCCCAGTCCCTCGACTTGTGTAGATCCATCACCGTCTCACCACCGGTAGCGACGTCGTCGGCGCCGTAGTACCGCTCCCAGCCACCCATCGAGATGAGCGGATCGACGAGATCCTGCGTGCTGTAGCCCTCGACGAGGTGATCGGTCGGGTCGAAGCCCTCGATGGCTCTCCCGTCGCCGTCGAGCAGACCGCTCGCAGCGAAGTCACCGGAAGCGCCGTAGGTGGTCTCCAGCAACAGGTACCGCACCTCGGGGAACTTCTCGGTCAGCTCTACGCCGAGGATGCGTCCCGCCTCGAACTGCACACCGAGCTCGTCGCGTTTGATGGCCGCCATCAGGGCGGCTGCATCCTGTCGCGGCGGGATCGGGGCATCGAGGGCCACGTCGCTCTCGCCTCGTTGGCCGGCAGCGAACTGCCCGCCGGTCGGAACTCCTGAGTGCACGCGGTTCATCGTCATGCCCGATCCATGTGCGGGAGCACGCTCAGCCGCCGGTGCGCTCCCGGATCAGGTGCGGGGCGTCAGGTCAGCTGCTCAGTCAGCCAGCCGGCCGGGATCCGCGGGTAGTCCTCGTGGCTCATGTCCCAGCTGCCGATCTCATCGCCGTTCTCGTCGAACACGGTCAGCTCGCCGGCGATCTCCCACTCCTCCGGATCCTGCATGGTCCGCGCGTAGGTCTGGCGGCTGCGATGGGTGGCCTGGGCACTCCAGCGCAGCACCCGGTCGGAGATGTCGGCACCGAACCGGGCGGTGATCTCCTCCTCTTCGTCCTCCAGACCGATGACCTCCCCGATGTGCCAGTCCACCTCGTCGCGGTCGTCGTCGCGCTGGCCCTCCCACCAGGTCTCGACGCCGTCGGCCAAGACCTGCTCGAGGTCCGCGATCCGGGCGGCGCGGTCGGCGTGCGGTCCTGCGGGGAGGGTCACGTCGCTCTCGGCTCTGGCGCCGGGCGCGAACTGGCCGCCGGTCGGAACTCCTGCGTGCACGCGGTTGCTGGTCATGCCCGATCCATGTGCGGGACACCCGGCTCCGACACCGGCGGCACCCACCCAGGGACATGCTTGATTCACCCTGGACAGGCTCCCGCGCATATTCCGTTACATGAACGAGATCAAAGCGTCCATCCGTCCTCGCAGGTCCGCGCAGATCGCTGCCTTCTTCCTGGCATCCGCGGTGTCCCTGTCCATCGCCGGCTCACCGGCAGCAAGCGCATCCCCGGCAGCAAACCCCGAGACCGCACCCTTCGCAGCACCCCTCGTGGCGGCAGCCTCCGCAGCTTCCCCGGCTGCTCTGCCGTACCCCGGCGCACCGCGCCTCACCAGCCTGGTGGCCTTCGCGCGCACCTGGGCAGCGAAAGCCCCCTGGTACGTCTACGGCGGCGGCCACGGCTCCACCCCCGGGCCGACCGGCGGCGGGTTCGACTGTTCCGGCTGGGTCCGGTACGCCTACTGGAATGCCTTCGGAGTCGACTTCGGTGGCGGCTCGGCGAACGACGTCATGCGCTCGGGTCGGTTCATCCGCACCCACTCCCCTGTCCCCGGCGACGTGGTCGCGTTCAACTACGAGGGCGGCTCCTACGGCGATCACGTCGGCATCTTCGTCGGCGGCACCGCACCTGACGGCCGGCCCGCGATGATCCACTCCCCGCACACGGGCGACCGGTTGAAGCTCGCCGGCTTCGGCTACGGACTCATCGGCTACTACCGCTATGTCGGGGCGACCGCCGCGGATTCGGGTCCACTCGTGCGCGCCACCAGCACCTCCATCACGGTGCCCGCCTCCACCGACAAAGGCACGATCGTCTCCGTCACCGGCCGGGTCACCTCCGGTACCGCAGGAGTGTCATCCGGCGCAGTTCGCCTGTTCGCCCGGAAGTCCGGCGGCGCATGGGCCACCAGCGGTGAGGTCCGGGTGGCCGCCAACGGCACGTACCGGCTGACGTACCGCTCCCCCGGCACTGCGGTGCAGTTGCAGGTGAAGTTCCTGGGCTCCGGGTCGGCGAAGCCATCCACTTCCGCAGCCCGCACGCTGGGCGTCACCGTCCGCGGCACGAGCACCTCGATCTCCGCTCCGGCTGCTGCCAGGAACGCCCAGATCGTGGTCGTCACCGGCCGGGTCAGCGGGTCGCCGGAAGTCATCGGCCAGACCGTGCGGCTCTACACCCGCCCGAACTCGAACGTGGGTTGGACGGCCCGACTCGAGGCGAAGGTCAACGGCCACAGCAACTACACCCTCCAGTACCGGATGACCGGCGAGACGATGCAGCAGAAGGTCCGCTTCATGGGCACCGCCCACGCGAAGGTGTCGTACTCCGCGGTGCGCGTCACCCGCTGACGGGTGCCGGGTCGGTCTCGGTGCTGTCGGTGAGGCTGTCGGGGTCACCTTCGCTGCCGACCGGGTGGGCCAGCAGGTGGTTGACGAGCCGGGCGTCGGAGTGGTGCGGATTGAGTACCGATGCCCGGATCATGGCGGCGATCCGGATGCGCTTGACCTGTTCGCGTTCGACGTCGAGCTGCTCGTCGCCGAGGGCTCTGGCATCCTCAGCGTTCGGCGACGAGTAGAGGACCGGGTCGATGACTGCGAGCATCCGGGCGATCTTCTCGGCCACCACCTTGCTCGAAACCGACTGGCACGCGCCGTACCCGGACGCCGCATGGCTGACCATCCAGCCGGAAGTGCCCTTGTGGACGGCCACGATACCGCCCACCACACGAGCCGGCTCCTGCGTGGGTTCACCCCTGCGGTTCGCGATCGTGATGGTCTGCGGCTTGAACGGGCCGGCGGTCTTCAGGATCTGCGCCGTGGTCCTGGCAGGTACCGGATCAGGTGCCACTTCCGTTGCGGGATCCGGTGCCGACTGGGCGTCAGGTGTGCTCGGGTCGGACGGTGACTCAGCAGGGGTCTCGGTCGGGTCGGGGGCGTTGGTCATGCCTGATTCATGCGCGGTGCTCGGTGCCCACCCGGTTGATGCGCTCCAGGTAGTCCTGGGCGCCGGTCAGCTTGGCCAGCAGCTCCGGGTGCAGGCGCCGGCCGGCGTCCTGGTGGCGGTCGGCGGCGGCGGTGAACACGGGGCACAGCGGACCGTACTTCCAGGCCCGGTACCGGCTCGCGTCCGTGCCGGTCTCCTGGTGGTGCAGGCTCAGCGCGTTGTCGACGAAGTCCGCGGCCTTCACCATGAACGCCTGGTAGTCGTCGATCGCGCCGGTCACATGCTCGACGTAGACGGCCCGCTTCTGCTCGCGGTTCGGGTTCGAGCCGGGGTCACGCAGCGGGTTGCTGACGGCCTCGACAATGTCGGCGACCCGGCCACCGAAGTCGCTTCGCAGCAGATCCAGTGCGGCTGCCCGTTGGGCTCGGTCGCCGCGGACCCGATGCCGCCGTGTGACATCCAGTGCGGCGAGCTTGCCGGCGTGGTCTTCGACGACGTCATGCAGGACCGCGGCGGCCACGATGTCCGGGTCCGCCTCTCCCCAGCGCAGGATGCGAACCGCGTTGCGCAGCGGATGCACCAGGTACGGCTCCGACCCGGCCAATGGGGTGCCGGTGCTCGCGATGGTGGGGCTCTGCCTGAACTGCCCGTCGTGGGCGTACCAGGCCAGCATGATCGCCCCTTCGACGGCGCTCGTGGCGTCGGAGTCGCGGCCGTGGGCGTCCAGCATCTCCACGGAGATCGAATGCGCGAGCTCCTGCGGCGTCTGGTCCTTCAGCGGGATCCATCCGTTCTCGTAGCGCAGCCCCAGCTCGACCTCGGCTTCCGGGCGGGACAGGGTGGTGAACTGTCCGCCGCTGGGAACTCCGGCCTGCACTCGGTGGGTGGTCATACCCGTGTCATGTGCGGCGGGGTTCATTCACCCGTCGAGGAGCGAACGCAGGTACCGGTGGGCTTCGATCTCGCGGTCGAGTCCGTCGTTGACCTGCTGGTGCGCAACGGAGATCGCGGCGCGCGCACCCTCGCGTTCCTCGTCGGTGGTGGCCATCATCGCGGCGGCCCGGGCGCGTTCCAGGTCGGTGTAGGAGTCGTCGAGATACTTGCCGGCATCCCACATCTCGAGCTCGGCGGACTCCCGCTCGGACGGTGCCGGGTGGATCACGGTGCGCGGCGCGGGATGGACGTCCTGTCCGTGCACGGCGCGGTAGTCGCGGGCCAGCGCAGGGACATCGGTGATGAGCCGGAACAGGACGGTCGGCATGGCGGTGTCGGGTTCGATGCCCATCGAGCGGGAAAGGGCGGTACTGACGGCCGCGGCAGCAGCGATCTGCGCGGCCTCCTGCGCCTCGTCGACATCATCGTCCGGCCCGTTCCCGTCCAGCTCGTCCGGCCCGTCGTGCTCCTCCATGTCGCGGAGGTCCGCTCGCTCCAGCAGCCGCATCCTGGTGTCGTTGAAGGCATCCAGCCTCCACGCCGGGTCCGCGGCCATGTCCGGATCGACACACTGCATCGCGGCGATCACCGCGCGGTAGCTTCCTGGGGCACCGGTCGCCAGTGCTGCCGCTTCAGCGCGCTGCACCTCGTCGAACGGGTCGGCTATCGGGGCGTCGGCAACGAGCCGGACCCCGGTCTCCGGTCGGTTCTGGGTGGCGAACTGGCCGCCGGTGGGGATGCCGGCTGGGGCGCGTCGGATGCTCATGCCCTGCTCATGTGCGGGACTGGTCAGCTGCGGGGTGCCAGTCCAGTGCGCATCAGTCGAGGGCGACGTCTGCTTCCGGGTGCGTGCGTGCAGCGAACTGACCACCGGTAGGCACCCCGGCCCCGACCCTGCCGGCACCGGACGCAGCACTCCCGGTCGAAGTCGGTGCGGCAGCGGTCTTCTGCTCGGTCTTCTGTGCCGCGGCCGCCTTCTTCGCTGCCTTGTCCCTCGCCGCCTGCTGCGCGGTGACACGCCTCTGCACCTGGGCGATCTCGACGTTCAGCTCCGCGAGGGTCCCCTGGACGACCCGCCGGCGCTCGTACGGGGTCCAGCGGTCCAGCACTCGTCCGGCCCGGTCATCACGCAGTTTCGTGAGCAAGCGGAGCATCTCGGCGGATCCGTCGTCGATGTCGGTCGCACCTGCTGCCAGTGCGCGCTTCGTCAGGTCGTCGCGGGTGGCAACGGTGGTGTCGAGGTCGACCGTGTTCGCGTATCCGTCCAGTCGGTAACTGAACCGATCGCGCGTCAGTGACGCGACCATCCTGCCGGCCGTTTCGGCGCGGGCCTTCAGGATCACCGGATCATGCATCCGTGACGGGCCCGAGTAGTCGCTCTGATAGAAGCGGTCCCGGCGAACCTTGGCTTCGCGTTCCTCCAGCTCGGCGGCACGCATCTCCAGGAGCATGATCTGCGCTTCGTTCTCCGGGCTGTGCTCGTAGACGTCTCCCGATCCCGGGTTCGCACCGGGCCATGCGTGGTACGCGCTCTCGTCGCTTGGATGGCCGCCGGAGACCCACTGGAAGTCGTCGGAGAACTCGACAGCCCACTCGTCATCCGGATCGTCCGGGTAGTGGGCGACCTCGTAGAAGCCTGCGGACCAGGTGCCGTCGGCGGATTGCCAAGTGTCGTTGCGGTGGTAGCGGGACAAGGTGGGCCTCCGGTCGGCGATCGAACTGTCGCCGACTGCATGCGCGGGGACCGGGGACTCCCGCTTCGGCCCCGGAGCTGGTGTCGTCCATCGAGGCTCGACCACCCAGGCGACTCCGCCGCTGTCTGATTGAACGGGGAGCCGGGCAGTACGGCATCGCACCGCGCCGCCACTGTCCCGATGCCCGCAAGCCCGGGGGTCTCAACCGCAGATCTCTCGGGGCGAACGTGTGTCGGGCCGGCCTTCTGGGCATGTTCCAGAGGTGGCGATTCTGGAAGGATCACCGCGGTGACCAGCATCGGAGTCCACCGTGGTTGAGTGGCCGACCGTGCGCACCGTCGGCGGCCAGGAGTTCAAGGTGACCACCCCGGAGCGGGTGTTCTATCCGGCTGCCGGCACCACGAAGGCCGACGTCATCGACTACTACCTCGCGATCGCCGACGTGATGCTGCCGCACCTGGCGGGACGGCCGGTGACCCGCAGGCGCTGGACGGACGGTGTCGGCGGGCCGGAGTTCTACGCCAAGGACGTCGAGCCCGGCACCCCGGAGTGGATGCGGACTGTGCAGATCGTCCACGGCTCCGGACCGAAGTTCTACCCGGTCATCGACTCGGCCGCCGGTCTCGGCTGGCTCGGTCAGGTCGGGGCGCTGGAGGTCCATGTTCCGCAGTGGGGGGTTCCGCCGGCTGACGGACCGTCAACCGCCACGTCGACCGGATCGCAGCGGCATCCCGACCGAGTGGTGTTCGACCTCGACCCTGGTCCGGGCACCGGTCTCCCCGAGTGCGCACGAGTGGCGCTGTACCTGCGGGATCGACTCGGTGCCCTCGGTGAGCGGATGGTGCCGGTGACGTCCGGGTCGAAGGGGCTGCATCTGTACGTCCCGATGGACACCGAGATCACTTCCGAAGAGGCGTCCGGGTGGGCCTGTCTCGCCGCCGAGCAGGTCGAGAAGGCGATACCGGAGCTCGTGGTCAGCCGCATGTCGAAGGCGCTGCGCAGCAACAAGGTCTTCATCGACTGGTCGCAGAACAACGGCAAGAAGAACACGATCTCCCCGTACTCGATGCGCGGCCGGGAGCATCCGACGGTGGCCGCACCGCGCACCTGGGAGGAGATCGAGGCCCCGCGTCTCGAGCATCTGGACTACCGGGAGGTGCTGGAGCGGGTTGCGGCCGGCCTGGATCCGATGTCGACCCTCGTGCGGGAGGAGCCGATCGTGCTGTCTGCGGCCGTCGGCGCCGAGCAGGTCGCGCCAGCACCAGCGGACCCACGCCGCGCACCACGGGCGACGGTCCGAACCGCGAGCCGGTCAGCGATCGCCCCGATCGATGCTCTGCGACTGATGCCGAAGGTCGCTCCCCCAGAGCCCCGGAAGCCGCGGACACCGAGACGCGCAGCAGTGAAGGAGCCATCGCCGCCGAAGGAGCCCACCCCGCAGAAGGAACCGAACCCGACCGGAACGCTGCCGAGCGAGTTGGCCGGCCCCGTCGATCTGGCCCTCGCGAAGGCCGTCGAAGAGGTGCCCGGGCCGTTCGCGCTTCCGGGCGGCAGCCGGTACGAGCTGAAGTGGGACGGCTATCGAGGGGCGATGATCCGCCGCGCCAAGGACGCCAGGCTGTGGTCCCGGCAGCGCAACGACATGACCACCCAGTTCCCCGAGCTGACTGCCGCGGCCGAGTCGTGGCCGCCGGGCACCGTCGTCGACGGCGAGGTCGTCATCTGGAACGGCGCTCAACTGGACTTCGACCTGCTCCAGAAGCGGCTGGCCGTGGGCGCTGCGAAGGTCGCTGCGCAGGTGCGATCCAACCCGGCTTCGTTCGTCGCCTTCGACCTGATCGCGTACGCCGGTGAGGATCTGCGGCGGGAGTCCTTCACCCGCCGCCGCGAGTTGCTGGAGGCCCTTGCGGCCGACTGGTCACCGCCGCTCACCCTGTCGCCTGTCACCGATGACGTCGAGAAGGCCCGCGGCTGGATGGAATCCTACCGCCCAGCCGGGATCGAGGGTCTGGTCGTGAAGGGCGCCGCCAGCCGGTACGAGCCCGGTGCCCGCCGCTGGCTGAAGCACAAGACCCGGGAGACCACCGAGGTGATCGTCGGGGCGGTCACCGGTCCGATCGGCCGCCCGGACACCGTCGTCGCAGGTCTCTACCGGGACGGCCGCCTGATCATCGCCGGCAGGTCGGTTCCGCTGAAGTCGGCGCAGTCCCGCTCTCTCGCTGAGGTTCTCGAGCCGGCCGGGACGGATCATCCGTGGCCGGACACGATTCTGTCGTCCAAGTTCGGCAGCAGCAGCGACCGCACTACCCTCACGAAGGTCGACCCGACCGTCGTGGCCGAGGTGTCGGTCGACACGGCGATGCAGGGCGGTGTGTGGCGGCACCCGTTGCGATTCCTGCGGCACCGGCCGGATCTCACTGAGGCTGACCTCCCGGAGCTCGATTGATCCGGAAGATCAGCTGCACCGGGACAGCCGCGGAGCCTCTCTAACGCATCGCGCCAGAGTGAGGGGCCCTGAACCATTCCAGTTTGCCCGCCTACGATGTCGCTAGTGGCTCCGGCAAGCAGGCGGGCGACTCGCACCGTGTGGCCGGCAGTGGCGCCGCCGTTACGTGCGGGCGAGAATCGAATCCGGTGCACCCTCAACCCTCACCCACCTTGTAAGCGATCGATGAACGCTCGAGACAGGACCAACGCACCCTCGCGACTCTTCCCCCCGGCAAGGAGATAACCGCTGCCGTCCGAGCCCAGAATGGCACTTGAGCCTTCACGGAGGATGAACTTTGTATCGCGATAGGTTTCGATCGTACCCGATTCTGGCCCGTTAGCCAGCTCGCGGTTCAAAGCGGAAAGCGTCTGGTCTTTCATTAAATAAATATCAAACGACATTCCGTTCGTGCCGGATTTGTCAAGAGTAAACAATTGGCATTCTCCGGGCGATTGCTGCCAGGTGTCGAAATCATAGGTCGAGCGAGCCCAGCCGAGAAGATCGAAGCCTTTCGGGCAAGAGCCTGCGTCGAACCCTTCTGCTACTCGACCTGCGTCGGTGGTCACGGATTTTTCAGACGCGCCCTCAGCGCACCCGGACATTGCCATTGTCACGATAGCCATCAGTACAACCAGCGGTCTCTGGTACGACATCGACACCCCTTTGCTTTCACTATTCGATGACCACAGACACTCCCCCGCCCTGGCACATAGTGCTACTCGGACCGTCAGCCCAGTGCAGCATCCCTATGTTTCGGTTGGTTCGCGATCGGTGCTTCCCGGGGAGTCTAGACATGAAATCAGCGTTGTCAGCCCGGACCGTTCACGGGTTGCCGGTCTGATTGGTGTGGCAAAGCGCGAAAGTGCCTGTCCTGCAAGGGATACTTGGACTTGTCTAGGGTCCATATCGTCTCGCTGGAAGGCACTCCGCAGGTGAAGCGTACTTCGTGGTCGACTGGTCTGTGTGTTTCTGCTGGCAGTGTCGGGGTGATCGGGCACGCGGGTGGTGTCGCGGTCCGGTTGCTGGCCGACCGGGTCGGACTGACCTCCGAGTTGTCGAAAGCCCAGATCAGGGGTGGTTTCACCCCACGCCATGACCGCGGCCGGGTCCTCATCGATGTCGCGGTGATGATCGCCGGCGGCGGGGAGGCGATCGCTGACATCGACGTGCTGCGCCATCAGAGCGGCGTGCTCGGTGCGGTCGCATCGCCGGCAACGGTGTGGCGATGCCTGGATGAGCTGACCGCCTCCCGGCTCAAGAAGGTGCAGGTAGCGCGTGCCCGGACCCGCCGCGCTGTGTGGACCCAGCTCGCTGCCAGGCCGGGCGGGATCCCGGTCAGCAAGGTGGCCGGGACCGACCTCGGTTCGGTGATCGTGCTGGATGTCGATGCCACGATCGTCATCGCGCACAGCGAGAAGGACCAGGCCACACCCACGTTCAAGAAGACGTTCGGGTTCCATCCGATCGGCGTCTGGTGCGACTGTGATGATGGTCGAGTGCCGTCCCGGGGTCGGGTCTGACCCGTGGTGCGACTGGCGGAATGCCTTCGTGTTGATCTGTCGACCGGGCCTTGGGGCGGCACACGCCCGTTGCCGGGGCGAGTGGTGGTGTGTCCCGATAGGGGCCTTGGCGCTGATGCGCACCTTCACAGTCCTGACCACCTCCACTCGTTCCGGTTGGGCAACTTCTGCTCGTTCACCAATTGCCCTGGAGGTCATCCATGACTGCCGCCCTGCTGTCGCTGTCCCCGCCAGATACTGTCCAGCATCAGGTTGTGCTGGGCGTGGACACCCACCGCGATCAGAACACTGCGGCTGTCGTCACGGTCGATGGTCGACTGTGCGGAACCGCCGAGTTTCCTACCACTTCTCGCGGATGTGATGAGCTGCTGGCCTGGGCCAGGGAACTTGGTCACGTCACGCGCGCCGGGGTGGAGTGCACCGGGTCCTATGGTGCGTCGGTTTCGCGGCTGCTCCAGTCGCAGGAGATCGAAGTGCTGGAAGTCAACCAGCCCGACAGGCGCGCCCGTCGCAGCCATGGCAAGACCGACGTGGTCGACGCGGAGGCTGCTGCACGTGCTGTCCTATCTGGACGAGCAACCGCCATCGCGAAGTCCGGCAAGGGACCTGTAGAAGCGATTCGGGTGCTCAAACTGATGCGTGATTCCGCCGTTCACGCGCGCACCAAGGCCATCAACCAGTTGAAGGCGACCTTGGTCACCGCTGCTCCGGCGCTGCGCGAAACGCTGACCGGCCTGGGAACCAAGACCCTCGTTCGTCGCTGTTCAACCCTTCCTGATTCCGCAGCGGACACCGTCAGCCACCGCGCGACCAGGTACGTCCTGCGGGGCTTGGCCCAGCGGATTCTGACGCTGACCGCCGAGGCCGACCAGACAGAAAAGCACCTCAAGGCGCTGATTCAGCAACACACCCCGCAGCTCATCGAACGGACCGGAATCGGCCCAGACAGCGCCGCGGCGTTGCTGATCGTGGCCGGCGACAACCATGACCGGATCGGCGCTGAGGGTTCCTTCGCAGCCCTGTGCGGGGTCAGCCCCGTCGAGGCATCCTCAGGTAACACCCAACGAAGACGCCTCAACCGCGGCGGCGATCGTCGAGCCAACGCAGCGCTGTACCGGATCGTCCTGTCCCGCCTGAGGTGGGATACGCGCACACAGGCGTACATGACACGCCGGCTCGCCGAGGGCCGGACGCGACGCGAGATAGTGCGCTGCCTCAAGCGATACGTCGCTCGGGAGGTCTTCGCGCTGATCACAGAATCGCCGGCACCGACTTCGTCAAAGGCGCCACCTCGCGCCGCTTGACATCCATAGGGGCATCAACACGCAGGAGTTCCTGGCCGCGACCCTCCGCCCTGGCAAAGCCGGGTCGAACACCGCCGCCGACCACATCCAGGTGTTGGGCGAAGCGATCCAGCAGATCCCCGCCGCGCACCGCAAAGCTCTGCTGGTCCGCTCCGACGGTGCCGGCGCCTCCCACAAACTGGTCGCGTGGCTGGACCAGCAGGATCAGATCCGGGGTCGCCGGGTCGAGTACAGCGTCGGATTCCCCGTCACCGAACACGTCCGGACCGCGATCACACAGGTCCCCAGATCGGTGTGGACCGAGGCCTCCGACGCCGACGGCGAGGTCCGGGTCGGTGGTGATGTCGCCGACCTGACCGGCCTGATCGACCCGGCCGTGTTGGCCAAGTGGCCGGCGGGGATGCGGGTCATCGTGCGCCGCGAACGACCCCACCCCGGTGCCCAACTGTCCCTGTTCGAAGAGCGCGACGGGTGGCGCTACCAAGCGTTCGCGACGAACACCCAGGCCGGGCAACTCGCATTCCTGGAAGCCCGGCACCGCGCTCACGCCCGCGTCGAGGACCGCATCCGGCACGCCAAAGACTCGGGACTGCGCCGCTTCCCGTCCCGCGAGTTCCCGATCAACCAGGCCTGGCTGGCCGCGGTCCAGATCGCCGCCGACCTGATCGCCTGGACCCGACTGCTGGGCTGCACCGGCACCGCAACCTCGCTGGCCGGGTGTGAGCCGAAAGCGCTCCGCTACCGGTTCCTGCACGTCCCCGCCCGACTGGCTCACACCGGCCGCCGCCGACACCTACGGATCCCTGACACCTGGCCCTGGGCCGCGGCGATCGTCGCAGTGTTCGCGAACATCGCCGCCATCCCCATCACCACCTGACACCCACCCGCCAGCCCGCAACAGCACCACCGGAGACCCGACCACCGGCACCGCCAGCCGGACCACAGTCATGCCCGAACGTGAACATCAAGCCGCGCAATACCTTTCATGACCCAACAGCAAAGCTATGAAAGACCGGGGTCAGCCCGAACCCACGGCAGCCGTTGACAGGCGAGCCGTATAGGTCAGTCGGTGGCGCGGTGGTCAACTGACACCAGCTCGTCGAGCGAGGTTCGTCCGAGCGTGGCGGGCCGAGATGTCGTCGGCGGTCGCCATGATCTCCAGGACATCCTGCGGGCAACTCGGGTTCGATGCGGCACCGCACCGCAGCAGGTGCGACTCGTCGGCGGAGGCGAGCCTGATCCTGTCCTCGGGCAGGTTCGGGTTCGATGCGGCGGCGCCCCGGACGAACGGATCCCCGTCCTCCAGCAGTGTCACGACACTGGCCGCCGGGGTGGCGGCGTTGTGGGCGATGCCGCTCCGGACCGAGCGGCCGCCATCGTTCGCGAGTCGCTGAGCGGTCTCCGGCCGAATGCGCGGGTTCTCCGCGACCATCTTGCGGACGTGCTCGCGCTCGTCTCCGGCGAGGTGATGGAGGGTGGCTGCTGAGGTGTTGCTGTTGCGGGCGACGAAGGCCCGGGTGTCGGCGTCCACATCCCCGGAGAGGTGATCCAGCGCCGGCGACGGGGTGCGTTCGTTCAGGGAGACGGACCGGCGGACCCAGTGGTTGTCGTGGTTCGCCAGGGCTGTCAGGTTGTCGTCGCCCGCGTTCAGATTTCTTCCCACGGCGGCCAGCAGGTGAGGGTTGGTCCCGCGTTCGACGAGCGCCGTCAACGTCTCGCGGGAGGCGTTGGGGTTGGCGGCCGCTGTCTCCCCGACGCTCATGTCGTCGGACTGGATCAGGATGCCGAGGGTGCGCTCGTCGGCGTTCGGGCTGGCCGCGATCACCCGGTGCAGGTCCATGCCGCCGTTGGGCAGTGCCCCGGCCAGGCAGTCACTGGGGGTGTTCGGGTTCAGGGCAGCCGCGACGCTCACCGATTCGACCCGTTCGCGCACCAGGTGGTTCAGTTCGTTCGCTGATGCGGCGGGGTTGCTGGCCACGGTGGCTCGGACCAGCTCGAGACGGTTCTGGGCCAGGTCGACCAGCCGGGAGCCGTCGGTGGACGTCTTGGCATCACGCAGGTCCGCCACGGCCGGGACACGGACCTCGACGTCGGGGTCTCCCGCGGAGTTCTGATCCAACGGCAGGTAGGCGACGATCGGGGTGCCCTCCGGACCGCTGATGACGATGTTGCCAGCGATGTCGCGCTCGGCCTTGTTGCCGGACCAGCTCAGATGCGATCCGCGGGCGGTGCGGGTTCCGTCCGGGCCGGCGCTGACCATCTCGTAGGCGTTCTGCTTGATGACCGTGCGCACGTCGGGGTTGGGCAGATCGGTGGGGGTCTGTCCGTTCAGGTAGACGACCTGCACGCGAGATCCGGCGGGGAGCTCACGGCGAGCCTGGGCGGCGGCAATGGGCTCGAGACCCGCTCCGACGACCGGGGCGACCTGCTGGTCCTCCGCGGTGCCGGCTGCATCGGCGGACCCGGCGTCCAGGCTGATGTCGGACTCCCCGCGGGGCATCACGGAGAACTGACCGCCGCTGGGAATGCCTGCCTGCACACGCTTCTGGTTGCTCATGCCCTCTCCATGCGCGGGAGCACCTCGTCCCCGGACCTGGCCGACCTGACTGTCAGTCGGCGGCGCGGGATTCGAGGTTGCTGCGAGCATGGAAGGCCGAGATGTCGTGGGTGGCTGCCATCTCCTCCAGAAGATCCTGCGGGCAGTTCGGGTTCCTCGCGGCGCCGCAGCGCACCGAATGCGACTCGTCGACGGCCGCATTCCGGATCCGTTCCTGCGGGCAGTTCGGGTTCGCGGCAGCGTCACCCCGGACTGCCGAGTCGCTATCGTCCAGCAGCGCGACGACGACCGGCTGCGGGGCCGAGGGGTTCGCGGCGACTGCACGGCGCACCCTGTCGTGCGGGTCGTGGGCGAGTCGGGCGCAGACGTCGGAGCGAGCTGCCGGGTTGCTGGCGACGTGCTGGCGGATGAACGGTTCGACGGCCCGAGCCAGGCTGTCGAGTGTCTCCTTCGGAGTGTTGGTGTTGCGGGCCACCATCGAACGAGTGTCGACGTGGTGATCGTCGGACGCCAGCTGGGTGAGCAGCTTCGGGGGTGTGGACGGGTTCATCGCCACCTGCCGAGTGACGTCGTTGCGTCGGCTGTGGGACAGGTACGTCAGGATGTCAAGCGCGGCTGATGGGTTCGCTGCGATGGATGTCGCGAGCTCCGCGGACCGGTTGGACCGCAGCGCCTGTCGCAGAGCCCCGGCGGGGGTGCTGGGGTTGGCCGCCGCCCGACGCGCGACCAGGTTCTCGTTCGAGTCCATCAGCCGGACGAGAGTCGAACCATCAGCCCGCGGGTTCTCCGCGATCGCCATCAGCGTGTCCAGCTCGCCGGAGTGCGCAGCCAGGTCCAGTACGCGACTCCGGACGGACGGGTTCCGAACAGCGGCGACAGCGATGTGATCCACGGGGTCGCGAACCAAGCGTTCCAGCGCCTGGGGTGGTGCGGCCGGGTTCGCTGCGACCAGTGCGCGCACCGACTCGTGGTGATGTCCGGCGAGCCCGGCGAGACGGGCCGCATCTGAGCCCCGGGCGTCCCGGCGGTCCGCCATCACGGGCACCTGCACGTCGATCTGCCCGGAACCTGGGTCGTCGGCGTCGATCGGCATGAACGCGGCGATGGGGGTGCCGTCGACGTAGGAGATGACGATGTTGCCGGTGCTGTCGCGTTCGGCGCGGTGGCCGAGCCACTCCAGGTGGGAACCTCGCCCCGTCCAGGTCTCAACATCGCCCGTCGAGATCATCTCGTAGGGTGTCTGCTTCGTGATGGTCCGGACGTCCGGGGCGTCCAGGTGCTCGTTCCAGCCGGGTCGCGCATCCTCCCAGTACAGGGTGACGACCTGGACCCGGGTGCCGACCGGCAGCTCACGACGGGCCTGGGCTGCCGAGATGGGTTGCAGGTCGTCACCCAAGACCGCAGGGGCCGGCTGCTCGGTGTCCGGCTGCTCGACGTCGAGAGCAACAGCGGATTCCCCGCGGGTCATCACGGAGAACTGTCCACCGCTGGGAATGCCTGCCTGCAAACGCTTCTGGTTGCTCATGCCCGATCCATGCGCGGGACGACTCAGTCCCGATCGGCGGCCGCTGCGTCAGGCGTCGGTGTCGTCAGCATCGAACTCGTCGTCGGGTTCTGCGTACTCCACGTCGGCGCAGGTGGGGTACAGACCGTCGTACCCGTCGGCGTCGGTGGAGTAGATGGTGCTGCATTGCCGGCAGACCTCGTCGCCTTCCGGGGTGAGGCCCGCATCGATGTGCTCCCGGGCCATCTCTGCGGTGACACCACGCGACTCCAGCAGCCGGGCGTACGACGGGCTCATCCCCAGATCTACCCAGCTCTCGATGTCCTGAGTGCCGTCCCAGTCGGCGAGCCTGCTGGGCACGTTCGTCGGCGGCGAGAATCCCGCGTCCATCCAGTCGTGGGCGTCGGTGTCGGTCAAACCTGCTTGGTGCCAGGCACTTGCGACCGGATCAGGAGTGTCGGCATCCAGCATCACGTCGCTCTCCGAGTGCGGATGCGCTGTGAACTGACCGCCGGTGGGAACGCCTGCGTGGACTCGCGTCGGGGTGCTCATGCCAGGTACATGCGCGGGAGCGGTCAGAACCCGCGTCGCAGGAGACGTCATCGCTGCTGGGGCGGCAGGATGTGATCCCACGTCTGCTCCCCGTCCTCCGACCAGGCGAACGCGAGCTCATCGAGTTGCTCCTGGCTGTCGCCGATGAAGACGTAGCGGTCCCCGGTGGACTCGTCGAGCACTTCCATCTCGATCATCGGTGGTGCCTCCTGGGCGATCACGGTGCCGCTGCCTCTGCTGCGTGCTGCGCGGTGGACGACTGGGCTGCGGAAGGCATGGGTCCGACGCCCTCTTCGAGGTTGCGGAAGTTGTTGCTCGCCAGGATGGCCTTCACGGTCTTCTGGACGACCTCACCGGACTTGCGGACCTGCTCCGGGTCGGTGCTGCCCCAGCCGGCGACGTAGCGGCCGAAGTCCTCCTTGGTGCGCAACCCGTTCAGGCCGCACAGCACCGAGGCGATCGACTCCGCTTCGATCTCCATGGCGCCGCGCTGACCGCCGTGACCGGTGTGGTACTCGCCGGTGCGTTCCATGTGCCCGGCCATGATGTGGCCGAGCTCGTGCGCCAGAGTGGAGACCTGATTGCCAGCAACGGCTTTCGAGTCGATGACGACGAGCTTGTTCACGCCGTCGGTGTAGCCCTCGGATCCGCCGGGCAGCTCCGTGCGGTACTCGACGCGGTAGCCGGTGGCCGCCACCGCGGTCTCCAGGTCTTCGCGCAGACCATCGGGCGGGGTGTCGGTGAGGGTGCGGTCGCCGCCGTCGGGCAGCGGGTCGCCGTCGGTCTGGGAGACGTCGAAGACGGTGGCTGTGGTGAAGCCGATCAGCATCATCCGCTTGATCGGCTTGCCGTCCGGACCCTTGACGGGCTTGCCGTTCGCGTCGGTCTCGGTCTTGCGGATCTTCTTCGGCGCGAGCACTGCGATGCCCTTCTCGCCCTTGCGGACCTGACGTCCCATCGACTGCCACACCCGGAACCCGGCGACGCGGGTCGCACGTCCCTGGGTCTGGAGGCTGATGAGCATCTGGTTCGTCAGCGAGTAGTGGTGGAACCTCTTCTGCGACTCCAGGTACTCACGCCACCCTTCATCGGTTGCGAGGTCGGACACCTTGTCGACGAGTTCCGCCTGGAGTGCGGCGATCTTCTCCTCGACGGAGTCGTACTTCTGCGTGAACACGGTGTCCGCGTCGACGATGGACGGCACCGCGGGCGCCGAGTCCTCCAGCGCCACTTCGGATTCACCGTGCGCGGACGCAGTGAACTGGCCGCCGGTCGGGATGCCTGCCTGAACGCGGGGCCGTTCCCCGGTGATGCTCACCATGCCGATTCTCCTGTCGTCTTGTCGAGGTCGATCCACAGATTCCCGGGCGTCACGGGGTGCGCTGCGTACGTCGTGGCCTGGCTGTTCGTGCTGAGCGAGCGGGTGTACCGGGTCAGGTCGTCCAGCACCGCATCCGGCGTCGGCACCAGGTCTCCGAAGCGGTCACGGACACCGTCGGCGCGGTAGCCGTCGGCCGTCATGCGCACGTCGACGAACCCGGCGTCGGGGTAGCTGCGGCGAGCCACTTTGGCCAGCGCGTAGCCGGACAGGATCTGCACGGCCTCGCTCTGGTTCTCGACGCGGGCGATGCGAAGCCGCTCGTCGAGATCCGCCAGCGGGGTACGCGCGGACAGCGAGTGGGTCAGCTCCGTGTGATCGGGCTTGTTGGACGCCACGTCGATCGTCGTGCCCAGGCGGGTGATGGCCTGCGACTCCGCGACTGTCACCGGGACGAAGCGTTCGGCGGCGCTGCGGCCATCGCGACGAAGGCGACCGATCGCGGCTCGCACCCCGTCCGGTGTCGGCTCCACGCCCCGCGGCTCCACAACCCTCAACTGCACGCCCTGCGACTCCAGGCCGCGCGGCTCCGGGAGACGGACATCAGCCTCCGCGTGCTGCTGGGCTGCGAACTGACCTCCCGTGGGCACGCCGGACCGCACTCGGTGGTGGCTGTGGATGCTCATGCCCTGTCCATGCGCGGGAGGGTGCCGCTGCCCCGATCAGCTGCCCGGCCGGCTGCGTGGGCCCCTGTGCGCGCGGTGAGCGCGGACGTCCGCTCGAGCGGCTTGCTGCGGGTCGGGTGCATACCTCGACCGGCACCACCTCACCGAACCCATTGCCCGGATCCGCCCCCATATGCGCTGACCTGCGCACACGTTGCGCCGCACGACCTCCCGCGCATGCAGCGTTCACCGAACCGACCAGAACCCCGAAGGACTGCTCCCGATGACTCTTGCGACGCTCCCCCCACTCACCGCAGCACCGGTGGCCGCGCTGGCCGTCGCCGATCTCGACGAAGGTGTGGTCCGGGCGTTCCTGGCGCACCAGGTCGACGCCGACGCACTGCCCGAGCCGAGCTGGGGGCCCATCGGCAAGGAGGTCTACGAGCGCACCTACTCGCGGACCTTCGTCGATGCCGACGGTGTGGAGCGGCGCGAAGTGTGGGCCGAGACGGTCCGCCGGGTCGTGCTGGGCAACCTCGCCTACGCACCTGCCGCGCTGGCACTTCCGGATGAAGACGTCGACCTGTTCCGGGCGATGTACTGCTTCGGTGTCCTGCCCGCCGGCCGGCACATCTCCGCCACCGGCACCGCGATCGTGGCGAACCGCAACTGCTTCCACGCCGGCTGGGAGGAGCGCACCAGCGCCCACACCGCGTGGCTGGCGAAGGTGCTGTTCCTCGGCGGCGGTGTCGGAGCGAACTACTCCCTCGACCTGACCAGCCAGTGCAAGCCGATCATCTCCCGCGCGAGCGTCCAGATCGTCTGCTCCCCCGACCACCCCGACATCGAGCAGATCCGTGAGTTCGCCGGAGCCCACGAGGTGCTCGACACTGCCCCCGCCGGGGCCCGGGTCGTCCGCGTCGAGGACTCCCGCGAAGGCTGGGCCGATGCCTGGGCGCTGCTGATCGACCGCGGCACCGAGGAGGGTAACGAGATCCTGGCCTTCGACATCACCGGCGTTCGGCCGAAGGGTGCAGTCTTGAACACCATGGGCGGCACCGCATCCGGACCAGCACCGCTGGCGAAGGCACTGCTGGACTTCCATACCGTGTTGGCTCCCGCCGTCGGCCGGCAGCTGACCGGCATGGACTTCATGGCACTCGATCACGCTGTCGCAGAAGCCGTCTGTAGTGGTGGAAGCCGAAGGTCCGCTCGGATGTCGATGATGCGCTGGGCCGATCCGGAGATCTTCGAGTTCATCACCTGCAAGGACGACAGCATGTCCCACTGGACGACGAACATCTCCGTGGAGACCGACTCCGACTTCGCGCTGGCCATCGATCACCAGGACCACCCGCAGCACGTCCATGCCCTGTTCGTCCTGACCGCCGTCTCGAAAGGCATGGCGCGCAACGGAGAACCCGGTTTCGTCAACACCGAGGCGCACTCCGTCGGCGAGAAGAATCGCATCCGCGCGACAAATCCATGCGGCGAGGTGTCCCTGGAAAATTGGGAATCGTGCAACATCGGATCGGTCAATCTCGACTTCTACGGCACCGACTTCGGAGCCATTGTCGAGGCCACCAGGATGCTTTCCCGTTTCCTTTACCGGGCGACGTTGAAGGCATATCCGGACGAGCGTGCAGCAGAAGTCGAGGGCCGGAATCGGCGCATCGGGCCCGGAATCCTGGGCCTGCACGGATGGGCGCTCTCGCACGGCGTGAAGCTCTCCAACCTGCCGTTCGATGCGGACCTGCGGGCCAAGCTCACCCAGATCGGCCTGGCGAACGTGGATGCCGCCAACCAGTTGGCCGATCAGTTGGGTCTGCCGCGGCCGATCAAGGTCGGTGCCATCGCCCCGACCGGCACGATCTCATCGCTGGCTGGCACCACGCCCGGTGTCGCACCGGTCATCTACAAGCGGTTCACCCGCCGGGTCCGCTACACCGACACCGACGTCCAGGTCGAGGTGTTGCGCGAGCGCGGCTTCCACATCGAGCCGTGCGCCTACGCCGCGAACACCGTCGTCGTCAGCTTCCCCGTCCAGGACCAGATCATGGCCCGCTTCCCGGCGGAGCTCATCGAGGACTCCACCGAGATCTCGTTCAGCCAGTTCATGGCCATCGTGCAGTGCCTCCAGGACACCATCCTCGGGCCGTCCGGCAACGCAGTCTCAGCGACGGCGCAGATCCCGGCCGACATGGACCCGACCGAGCTCGCCATGGACCTGATGCCGTACCTGCGCGGAAACCTGAAGGGCGTCACCGCGTTCCCGGCGAAGTCGTTCGTCCAGCCGCCGTTCTCCCCGCTGACGGAGGACGAGTACACGGCAGCCCTGTCGACGTTGGAGGACAACGCGGACTTCTACCGCCAGATCGGCGACTCGAACGACGGATCGAACTGCGCCACCGGCGCCTGCCCGGTCGTCTGACCCGAGCGCGCAACGAGCAGCGCATGCAACGGGAGCGCCCCGACCAGATCGACTGGCCGGGGCTCTGCTGCGTGATGATCGACGTCTCCATCGGTGATGGAGAAGGGTCACCTGGCCGGGATCAACGCCGCACTCGATTCACCACAGCGCCGGGTATCCGAGCATCACGGCGAGCTCCGACGGGCTGACCACCTGCACGCCGAGTTCCTGCGCGCGCAGTGCCTTGCGGGTGTCGACCCGGGATGCCACGAGCAGGGTCGTCTTGCGACTGACGGCCCGCACGGTTCGGCCGCCGGCGTCGCGGACCATGCTGCATGCGACGGTTCGTTGGACGCCGTACAGCGGTCCGTTCATCGCTCCGGTGATCGCCACGGACTGACCTTGCAGGGTGCTGCTCATCGCGTACCTGCTCCTTCGATGCGAACATCGACTGCTCCAGCCCCTGGTGGAACCGAACGTAGGTCAGTCCTCCGACAGTGGGCACCGACAGCGCGCACCGGGCCCACGATCGCCGGACACCGGGCCGTCCACCCTGCATGTTCCGCCCAGCCGACCTACCCGCCCCGGCACCCGAACCGAGCGAGCCGATCCACCCGCTGATGGCCGAAGCCGATCAGGTGTACCGGATGATGCTCGCCGCCGGCCGACCGGAGGCAGCGGCCCGACGCGAGGCCCGCAAGGTGCTCAGGAGCTTCACTTCGCATGCCCGTCCCCGGTGAGGCCCTGACGCCGGCCTGCCTGACACTGAATCAACCGCCGTGATCCGTCAGCCGACGTCCAGCGCTGAAACCGCAGCTGAGGCGAGCAGTTCGTCGGGCACCGTGACCTTCACGGACAGCTCCGGGAAGCGGCGCATCCCGGAACAGACCGTGCAGATGTCTCCGAAGCTGTTGCCCGGGCCCGCGGTGCCTGCTTCTCGGCCTGATCCTGCACAGTGGGCGCAGGTCGGAAAGGCTGTCACTTCAACGCGCGTGTCGATCATCTCCAGAACAGTCCGTCGTTCCTCGGCGTCGAGACTGTCGGCACGGCCGGTCACCATGGCCGCCAACAACTCCACCGATACGATCTCCGTTCCCTGAGAACGGCCCGCTCGGGCCAGATCGGCTCTGACCGCATCCATTTCGGTCTGCCTGACCTGCACCATCTTCCGGGCGGTCGACGCAGGGAATCCAGCCGAGATGGCCCCTGGTACTCCTCGACGAGTAGCGACTCCAGGGACGACAGACGCTGCGACAGCGCGGTGATACGGGAGAGCGAATCGGTGGACTGGGAGTTCACGGCCTGTAACCCGGCAAGGGCTACCGGGTTGGTCAGCACGTCGACCACTTGCTGCCATACGCCCTCGTCTGCGGACTCCATCCGGATGTTCCCGCAGTCGCACCACTCAGGTGTGCCTCTCCGACTCTTCTGCTTGTTGGCGCACATGTAGATCGGCGACTGAACTTTGTTTGCCGTGACCGCATGTCTTCCGCTGTAGACCGCGCCGCACGGAGTCGTCATCAGACCGGAGAGTAGGTACGGGCCGCGACTGGTGTGGTTGTGGGTCGTTGCGAGCAGCCAGGACCGCATCATGGCGGCCTCGTCAGCGGTCAGGATCGACGGTATGTCCACATCGACCCCGCCGTAGTTCCAGGTGCCGGCGAGTGTGTCGACTGCCTTCCCCCTCACCCACGCGATCAGACCGAGTCGCGTCCAGTCCCCCTGCGCAGCTGTCCGTCCCTCACTGTTGAGGATCTCGATCGCCCGTGAGGTTCCGACCTGTTGGACAACCAGTAGCTCGAACGCCCGGCGAATCGTTGCTGCCTGCTCGTCGTCGACATCCAGCACGACACCCCGTCCGCGGGGGTCAGGGACCACCCGGTAGCCGAACGGCGGCTTGCTGCTGACGAAGCCTCCCTGCTCGGCTCGCGCGTACAGGCCCGAGACGATGCGATCCCGGGTGCGCTCACGCTCGAACTCCGCCACCGAACCCAGCAGCGACAGTTGGAGCTTGCCGACAGATGTGCTTGTGTCGAACCCCTCGTTGATCGACACGACCTGGACGCCGAGCTCATCCCATTCGGCGAGCAGGCTGAGCAGATGCAGCAGGGAGCGCCCGAGGCGGTCGAGCTTGGCGACAAGAACCACGTCGACTTGACCCGAACGGATGAGCTCTACAAGTCGGTCAAGCTGGGGTCGACTCGACTTCGCACCTGAGACGCCGGCGTCGACGAACTCCTCAACTACCGACAACGACATTCGGTTGGCTGTCGCGCGGCAATCACGGAGCTGGACGGCCAACGATGTGGTCTCGACCTGGGACTGGGTCGACACGCGGGCATACACCGCGGCGCGCGTACCTCGGATGCCGGTGCGTTTCCGGGGCCTACGAGTTCCCGCTCGGGACTTCTCAGCTCGCTCGGTCACCGCGAGTCCTCACCGGTGCAAGAGCGGGCTTCTGCGGAAGCAGGATTGCTGCCAGTGCAGCGGCTCGGAGCGGCGAGACGATGGAGCTCACATGCACAGTGATCCGTGGTCCGGTTGCCATCTGCTCGGGCTGGTCCTCGCCAGCCTCGACGCCTGGGTCGACACGTTCCACTGCTTTCCGCACGCCACTGGATTCGCTCATGCCGGGTACATGCGCGGGGGCGGGGTCGTTCCCGGTGACGAGTCTCAGGATGACGGCACTCTCCGCAGGTCAGCAAGCAGATACGGTGGTGTTGGGACCACATTCGTCGTCCCCACCGTCGCTGCCTCCATCGACCTGGTGGTGCAGATCGGCATGGAGCACGACGGGTCCCGGCGGATCCGCGAGATCGTCGCACTACCCGGTCGGGTCGAGGCCGGTGTCGTCGAGACCGCCGACATCTTCACCAGTGTCGACGGGAAACTTGTTCGGGCCCAGGGCTATCCCCCGCACCCTGACCGCTTCGAGCGCGCCGGCTACGACCTGCCCGCGTTGCTCGCGGGCACCAGGACCGGGATGGGACGGCACCAGGGTTGAGGGACATTCAAACGCAGCGGGTACCGCCGCTTCGGGTGGTGGCATGGCTCCAACCTTCCCAACGGTCAGAACCTTCAGACAAGCCGGGTCAGTTCTTTGTCCCTTCATCGCTGGTGTTGGTTGGAGTCATTGCCGCCCTCATCCGATCGCTCCAGGCAGTCCCGCAAACATCGCTCGCCTGTCCCACGCCGACGTGAAGTCCGCTCTGAGTCACCGCGATTCTGTGATGCGGCAGCAGAGTTCATGGGCAACGAGATCCGTGCGAGAGGAAGCGCCGGAGGCCGCGAGCATGGCGGACACGTGCACGGCGACTGTCCTCGGGCTGCAGCCGAGCTTCGCGGCGATCCTCTCGTTGCTCCAGCCCTCCAGCATCAGCGCGAGGACGCGGCTCTGCGCCGGGGTGGGCGAGGTCAGAGTGCCGATGACCGCCAACTCTCGCTCGATGGTGTCGGTGATCCGGCCTGGCCAGGCGTGCAGGAGTTGGCGTGCTGTGTGCAGGTCGAGGACAGCGGAGTTCTTCCTGTCCTCTCGGCGGTGATCCCTGGCTCGCACGATCAAGATCCGTGCGCGCCCGCCAGGCGACAGGGGCAGCTCCAATGCGGCGTCGAGATCGGCAGGGCCGGGCGCATGTTCGTCGGCGTCCGCCAGCACGGCTGACGTCAGATGGTCCAGCCAGGAAGGCATGCCGGCGGGAAGCACTGAGCGCAGGAAGCTGCGGATCTGGTCGGTGTCGGTGCCCGCGTCCAAGGCGACTTGAGCGGCCTCCCAAGCGCGGTGGGGGCGGCTGCGGTGACCGGCGATCGTGGTGCTCAAGCGGTAGCTGTTCAGTGCGTTCTTGACGTTGCCGCCGCCGGCGGCGGCTGCGACCACTCCACCCAGGTAGGCGTAGAGCCGGACCCACGGCAGGTCGGCACCGACGCTGGACTGCACGCACCGCTCGCCGAGCTCCTGGGCGGGGATCAGCAGGCCACGTTCCCATGCCAGCAGCGCTGCTTTCGCGAGCAACGCGACCCGCTCGTTGCGTGCGCCCTCGCGGTCAACTGCCTGGTGCACATAGTCCCAGCCGCGTTCCCAGTCGCCGGTGGCGAAGGACAGGTCGACTGCTTGGCGCAGCACCGTCCCGGCGCCGGAAGTCATCTCGATGACCGACCTCGCTCGGGCGACCGCGGTCCACGCCTCGGAGTGGGATTCACCTCGAGTCCCAGTCCCGGCCTCGGCCCTGGCCAACTCGATGCCTAGTGCATTGCTGACCGCCCGCTCGACTGCGACATCCAACTCGTCGTCCTTGCCGGCGCGGATCGACTTGGCTGAAGCGGCAACGGCCTGCAGCTCTCTGAGGGACCTCTCCTGAATGGTGGGGTCCGACGGGTGGAGCAATCCGCGGCACGTCGCTGCAGTGACTGTGGCGTCCGCGATCGGACCAGCTGCGTCGGGGTTGTCGCAGTGCGTCCCGGCGCGCGACAGGCACCGCTCGGACAGCTCCAGTGCCTCGGACAACCGCTCAGCGGACGCCAGGATCCGCGCTCGCCCCGCCATGGCGCGCAGTTCGTCCACGCTTCCGGGAACGGTGAGCGCATCTGCCCGATCCAGCGCCGCCCAGGCATCGCTGCCCTCGCTGCGCAACCACGCGACGCGGCTGGCACTGACCAGTTCGCGCACGGAGTCCATCTACGTATTATTGACTAGGCGGCGATGCTCTGTGCGCTGCCACACTCCGCTCATGTCGGAAGCGGCGTTGAGGGTCGAGCAGTTGAGACGGTCGTTCTCCGTGCGCGGCTGCACCCGGGTGGCGCTGGACGGGATCGACCTGGAGTTGAACGGAGGCACGGTGCATGGCCTCCTGGGACCGAACGGCGCCGGCAAAACAACCCTGTGCCGGATCGCGGCGACGGTGCTTCTGCCGACCTCCGGTCGCGTCCAAGTTTTCGGCAAGGACGTGGTCAGCGACACCGCTGCTGTGCGACGGAGCATCGGCATCGTCTTCGGCGGCGAACGCGGCCTGTACGGGCGGCTGACCGCAACGCAGAACCTCCGGTTCTGGTGCGCGATGTACGGCATGAAACGGCGCGAAGGCCGAGCTACCGCAGTCACGTTGCTGGATCGGGTTGGCCTCGGAGATCGAGGCGACACCCCGGTGGAGACGTTCAGCCGGGGCATGAAACAGCGGCTGCATCTGGCCCGCGGCCTGGTCGCGGATGCACCGATGCTGCTGCTGGACGAGCCGACGGTCGGCATGGACCCGGTGTCCGCCAGGGACTTCCGGATCCTGGTGGACGAACTGCGAAGGGAGGGCCGAACCGTCCTGCTCACCACCCACGACATGGCCGAGGCGCAAGCAGTGTGCGACACGGTCACCTTCATCGACGGTGGACGCATCATCGGGTCAGGAACTCCCGCGACGGTGCGCAGGCTCGCGACAGCCACCCGAAGGATCGTCGTGCACGACGTCCCAGAACCCGAGGCCCAGCAGCTGATCGCGCTGCTCGTCGAAGCCGACCTACCGACCCAGACCGAGATCGATGACCGTTCGCAGACGGTGAACCTGACCGTCCCGGGTGAGAAGGTCGAACCAGCGATGGCACTCATCCTGCGGGCGGGACACTCCTCGATCACCTCCGCCCCACCGGATCTGACTGCCGTGTATCTGGAGATGTTGGGGCGGCGCGCCGATGGCACCGAGCGCGGGATGCAGGTCGGATGATGCGCCAGACGTGGAGATTCATCACCGCGGGGTTCTATTTTCAGCTGCGGATGATGCGGGGCAAACCCGACTGGTTCTTGGCACTGATCACCGCGCCGTTGAGCACTGCGGTGTTCCTGACCATCTTCCTGCACGCGGAACGCCAGGACCTGACCGCGTATGCAGTGCTCGGGCCTGCGTTGATCGCTCTCTGGCAGATGTCCCTGGTCACCGCCGGCGAGCTCATCACCTTCGAGCGGGAGAACGGCACCCTCGAAGCTCTGGTCGCGGCCCCAGCCCGGTTCAGCGCGGTGCTGTTCGGTCGGATCCTCGCGGTCTGCGGAGTCTCGCTGTTCGCGTTCGTCGAATCGTGGGCCGTCGGATGGGCTGTCACCGGTCGCCCGGAATCGATCAACCGACCGGTGATTCTCGCTGCGACGCTGCTGTTGACGGTGCTCGCCATGGCGGGCTGGGCCGGGGTCATGGCCTGCGTGTTCGTGCTGGCCAGATCCGCGCGGACGTTCCAGAACGCCCTGAGCTACCCGTTCTTCGTCCTGGGCGGCGTGATCGTTCCGGAGGCACTGCTACCCGAGTGGTTGCAGTGGCCCGCAAAGCTCGTCTTCCTGTCCTGGTCATCAGATCTGTTGCGCGCCAGCCTGTCCGCGTCTCCTGCGACGAACGTGTCCTTACGATTGCTCGCGATCGCCATCCTCGGGGTAGCCGGATACCTACTGGCGGCAGTGCTGTTGGAGCGCACTTTGCGCCGGGTCCGGCAGACGGGGAGTCTCGCCCATGCCTGACGTCGAAGCCCTCCGGGAACCACGCCGACATCCCCGCGCGTCGGCCATCATTGCAGCGTCGAGCCGCGTCGCCTGGGCCGATCTGCGCACCATCTACACACCCCTGACCTGGACCGTGGGATGGCTCGGCCGCATCGTCATGCAAGTCGTCTTCTACGCCCTGATCGGAACCCTGCTCGGCGACCACCGGACCTTCGTGTTCCTCTTCGTCGGACAGGCGGTGATGGCCTGCGTGATGGAGGTCTTCATGTCGATCGCCTCAACCACCTGGGAA
Organism: Nakamurella sp.; assembly: GCA_037720195.1. Lineage (GTDB taxonomy): Bacteria > Actinomycetota > Actinomycetes > Mycobacteriales > Nakamurellaceae > Nakamurella. Next base: position 96,139 of record JBBJML010000004.1, read on the forward strand.
CGTGGCGCCGGGACTCTCCCGCTGCTGACCGCCGCTCCCGGATCCCTGTGGCCGGTCTTCGTCGGCCGGTCGCTGCAGTGGTTGCCCAGCGGCGCCGCGACAGCCTGCGTGGCCCTGTTCGTCGTCGGCCCATTCCTCGGAGTGAGCTGGAGCTTGCCGACTGCGCCCCTGGCGGCCGCCGCCGTACTCCTGACCGGGGCGAGCATGTACCCCTTCGCGTTGACGATCGCTGCCTACGCGCTGCGTAGACCGGGATGGCGCAACGTGCTCAGCAGCGTGGCCAGCACCGTCACCATGCTCATCTGCGGCGTCACTGTCCCACTGGAGTTCTGGCCGACCTGGGTGCACACCCTCGCCAACGCTTTGCCCATCACCCACGGGCTGGACGCCGTACGCACCCTGCAGAGCGTGACGATCACCGGGTCAGCACTGCCGCAACTCGGCTGGACCGCACTCAGCGGGATCGCTTGGTTCGCCATCGCAGTGTGCGCATTCAACGTGTTCGGGGCCGCCGGACGTCGAGACGGCTCCATCGGGTTCGGCGACTGACGAACGCTCAGCCGCGCACCATTGCGGCCCGAGAGGCCACCACCAACTCGGCGATCTGGTCCGGGCCGCTGGGGTCCCTCCCGGTCGTGGACAGCCAGACCCCAACACTGAGCATCGACGCCCTCCTGGCGCGGGCGTTCGACTCAACCGGCACGCAGCCGCTTCAGACCGTGAGCGAAGTCGCCTCCACTATGACCGGCTCTGGCGCCGCGAAATCCCTCGATGTTGAATCCGATTATGTAGAGATGAACCGCGAACCAGACGACACGTGGTTCTGCTCGGACCGGTCCTTCGCGGCCGGCTTCATCGCGAGCACTTGGGCCCTCACCGTGGATCTCGCGATGTCGTGGGTTGAGGCACGCAACAGCAAGAAGATCAACATCATGGGCGCTGGGCCCGATGAAGAAGCAGAGACCGGCCTCTGGAGGTTGACAGGGCCAGCAATCGACCCCGCGGCGCGTCGAGAGCTCCTGACCAGATACGCACGCTGATCGTGTCAACGCCGAGCCAAAACTGACCCCCTGGTGCTGATCGAAAGTTGACCCCTCCCGGGTTGGCTACTTCGGTTTGACTGCTGCTGCCGCTGGCGGTGGGCCGGTTCGGTGGGCCCGTGTGCGGTAGGAGTCGCCTTCGAGCGCGATGACGTGGGCATGGTGCACGAGGCGGTCGATGGTGGCTGCTGCGACGACGTCGTCGCCGAGGGTTTCGCCCCATCGGGAAAACGCGAGGTTCGAGGTCAGCACGATCGATCCGGTCTCGTAGCGGGAAGCGACGAGCTGGAAGAACAGCGATGCTGATGCCGCGTCGAAGGGCAGGTAGCCGACCTCGTCGATGACGAGCAGCCGGTAGCGGTGCAGCCGTTTCAGCTCCGCTGCGAGCCGGCCGTGGGCGTGCGCGTCTGCGAGGCGGGTGATCCAGTTCGTCGCCGAGTCGAACATCACCGGGAACGTCGCCTCTGCGGCTTTGATCGCCAACGCGATCGCCGGGTGTGTCTTGCCGGTTCCGGGCGGGCCGAGCAGCACGACGTTCTCCCGGCGGCCCACGAAGGTCGTGGTTCCCAGGTGGGCGATCACGTCACGGGTGGCCTGCGGAATGTGGTTGAACGTGAAGTCCGTCAACGACTTGTGCTGCGGGAAGCGGGCTGCGCTGATCCGCATCCTGGTGCCGTTCACGGCTCGGGAAGCGACCTGCCGGCCCAACACCGCAGCGAGGTACTCCTCGTGGGACCACCCCTCGGTGCGGGCCTGATCACCCAGCGCCTGGAACGTCTGCGCGATCAGCGGTGTCTTGAGCTCCCTGGCCAGGTAGCTGATCTCCCCGGCGGTGTCCTTGCCTGCACCGGGAAAAGCGGTGTCGGTGGTTCTCATCCGGCCACCGACAGATCCAGCCCGGCCGCCGCGGCGGCCGACGTGCCAGGGGCCGGGACCGGATCCGGGTCGGAGGGTGGTTGCGGGGCTGGATGCACGCCGAGGCCGAACACTGCGTCGTAGTCCGACAACGCCCGCACTGCAACGACTGTCACCGCCGTATCGGCGGGTCCGCGTAGCGTCACGGTTCGGGCCCGGTACGCGGTGCGCAGCTGTTTCGCTGTCGCGACGTGTGCAGGGTCGGTGATGCTCATCCGGTGACCCCAGTGCCGCACATGGCCGGCCACGGTGATCCCCGCGCAGGTGACCGTGATCCTCATCAGGTCGGCGTGCACGTCGACGAACCGGCCGATCACCGACGGGTCGACCGAGTAGTCGTTCCCGGCGATCCGCACGTAGTAGTCCCGGGCCAGGCGGACCCGTTCCCGCACCCCGACCGACGGCGCCACCGGTGGCAGCGTCTTCATCGCGGCGACATCAGCGGCCACCCGCACCGCGGGTTGCTCACCGGTCCGCCGCAGCACCCTGCTGTTGGCCCGCGGTAGCCAGCCCGCCAACTGCTCGTTGTAGTCCGCAGGACCAGCGAATGCGCGACCGGGCATGAACGAGGTCTGCAGGAACCCGTTAGCCCGCTCCACGACACCCTCGGACTCAGGATCCCGCGGCGGCACCTGATAGATCCTGGTACCCAACGTTCCGGCGAAGGACCGCGCACCCACCGTCAACCGGCGATGCTGCCCGATCCCGGACTCGTTGTCCCACACCAACGTCTTGGGAACAGCGCCCAGCCCGGACAACAGCTGCCACATCCCCGCGACCAGATCACCAGTCGTCCGCGACGGCAACAACAACGCCATGATGAACCCCGAATAGGCGGCCACCATCGTCAACACCGGCGGATCAACCAACACCTGCCCGGCAGCGACCGGCACGACCCGCCCGGGGAACCACAGATCGCACTGCACGATCTCACCGGCCGCGTACGTCGTGCGGTCCGCCGGATCAGCCGGCCGGTACAACGGCCGCAACTCCGCGACCTTCGCCCGCAACACCGACGCCGAGAACTGCCACCCCACCCGCTCCGCGATCACCGACGCCGGCATGTCCGGAAACTGCGCCAGCAACCCGCGGATCGCCGGCACAAACACATCCACCTTCGACCCGCCCGGCGGCCGCACGTACCGAGGCGGGTCATCCGCCGCCAACGCCGCCCGCACCGTGTTCCGAGCCACCCCCACCCGGCGAGCGATCGCCTTGATCGGCAACCCCTCCGACCGATGCAACCGACGGATCTCAGCCCAATCTTCCACTCTGATCACTCCCTCACTCTGGCCGAGGGGGGTCAAAATTCGTCCGGCGTCAGGGGGTCAGTATTGGCTCAGCATCGACAGATCGCGAGCCCACGCCCTGTCGGACCGCCGCGGCTCGCCCTGGCCCGAGAGGCCCGCACCGTTCTGACCGGATACCTTGGCCGGCGCTTCACCCTGCGCGGGGACTCCGACGAAGAAGACGTTGAACTCCGCACACTGACACGACCGGTCAACAAACCCCGACCAGATTTGATCCACACCGGGACAACAGGAATCTTTGACGCCTACACCGGCGTTGCCTTGCAGCCCAGCTGGGTGATGTCCACGCTCGAAACAGATCAGGTGCACCGGACAGTCACACCAGCGGACGATGACCACTGGGCGACAAGGCGACTCGCCGACGGCTCCCTCGACCCCATCATCAACGCGAGCAACCTGCAGGACGCCGATGTGCTGCTCGATCACATCGGAGATCACGCACTGCGTGACCTGGCGTGGTGGATCGCCGGGCGACTCGCGAAGTACCGGGAGATCGACTCCCACCCGCTTATCGCCGACGCGCTCCGCACGCGCAGCATGTCCGAGGAAGCACGACACCTGGCGGCAAAGGCCAGAAACCAGTGACAGCTTGCTTACGGGCTCCGTGCGATCCGCGGCGCGGCACACCCAGACGCCGCATCGGCAGTACTGCACTCACTGGACCAGTTGCAGTTCCCGCAAGGAGACGAGCTGAGTCCGCTCGTCGGTTTCCGACAAACAGGTTGTCAGGAGATCCGTCGGACAGTAGTGAGCTCCGTCGTTCCGTCGCCGGCGAAGTCACCTGCGACTGCGACATCTGCCGGCAGTCCGGCTGTGACGGTGTAGGCGACGGTCTTGTTGTCGTTCGAGAGCAGGTAGGTGTTGCCGCGCTTGAGGCCGATGGTATCTGTTCCGTCGCCGTTCCAGTCGCCGATCACGGGTGTGTCGGTGGGTGAGCCGAAACGGAAGCTTCCCAGATATCGGAGGTAGTAGACGTTGCCGCGTTTGTAGCCCATGTCGGTTCGGCCGTCCCCGTTCCAGTCGCCGACGAACGGCAGGTCTCCGGTCCGTCCGTATTGGATGGTGGTGTCGCGCGCTCCGCTGTTGGTGAGAGTGTCGCGCAGCTGGAACGCGCCGGCCTTCCAGAGTCCCACCGTGGAACGACCATCGCCGTTCCAGTCTCCGACCACAGGCGTGGCTCCAGGACTCGACCAGGTCACGATGGTGTCCGGCGTCCCTGACTGGTTCTGCGCGAAGAACTTTCCGCCGCGATAGCCGCCCGGAGTATCGCGACCGTCGCCGTTCCAGTCGCCGGTCCAGGGTCTGTCTGTCGGAGTGCCATAGCGGAACGGAGTGCCGCCACTGGGTGTCCAGATGGGTGGGCTCAACGTGGGTGCAGACGGCGGTGCAGCTGACGGAAGGGACACGGTCACCATCTTGTTGTCCCATCTCAGGTGGAGACGACCGTTACCGACGATGATGCCTGTGGGCCTGTCCGATCCATCTGCGCCCGCTGACGGGATGATCGCGCGCGTCAGCGGTACGCAGTCCATGCAGACCGCTGTCGCATACACCGTCACGACCTCTGCGCGGGGGACCTCTTCATTGCCTACTGAGGACTCAGCCAGCAGCTGCGTGCCCGACAGGACCAGCTCGCTCTGGCGGGGAATCCACCCGGACCACCTCAGGGCTCCCGTGAACAAATCCCAGCCGTACACACGGTCTTTGTACAGCTCGGGTTCCCCGCGTGCGAAGAACGTCGTAGCGTTCGTTCCCACCGCGAAGAGCTCAATCGGACCTGTTGCATTCTGTCCAGGGCTGTACATGATCGGTTCGCTCACCCACTCGGGCTGACAGATCCGTGGAGCATCAGGTCCGAGACAAGCCTTGGTGTTCCAGCGGTATACGTACCTACCGGCAATCGCCCAAATGGAACCTGACCGGGCAGTCAAACCCCGCAAGAACCCTCCGCCGCTCCCCTGCCACAGGACCTTGCCCGTCCGCAGGGAGAGAACAACAGGGGTTCGCAGACCGATGTCCCTCGAGAGAGCGGCACCGACCACCACGGTCGATCCATCGATCGTTGCTTGGCCGAGGAACAGGCCGGCGGTTCTCCACATCAGGCGGCCATCTGACAGCCGAAAGGCCCGGACACTGCCATCGAAGTAGGTCCCCACCAGTAGACCTCCTGCGGTGACAAGATTGGTTCCGTACGGCGAACCATTGACATCTGTGGGTGTGCTCCACCTGGTGCGACCGGAGGTGAGGTCGAGCGCCATCACGCCGGTCGTACTGCCAACTCCCGTGCGGTAGCCCCGGATGTACAGCGACGACCCCACGGCATTCATCGACTGGACGCCGCCGCTGAACTCCCATCGACGCTGCCCGGTGGCCGCATCGACTGCGACCATCCCGTCACCACCGCGAAAGATCAGCAACTCGCCGGCCGCCAACCACTCCTCCTGCGACTGAATGAACCCGTCGTCAGATCGCCACAACTCGCTGACCGCTGCAACGCTCCCTACCGTGATCGGCCGCTCGACCGCGTTCCATCTCGACCCGTCCGACCGACCGTTCGGTGTCGCCCAATCGCCCGAGCCAACGAATCGCACGCCTGGCACAGGAGAAGCAGCCGAGCCGCTCGTCGCCGCAACAACCGTCGGGGCCACAACCCCTTGCTGCGGTGAGAACGCGGCGCCGACCGGCGCTGATGCCCCGGAAACGAGCGACGCAGCTGACACCGTCAAAGCAAGCGCAAGGACCGCGCTGCCGACCAAGTGCCTGCTGGACAGAAACCGCCGGTTGATGAGATGCACAACGCCCCCTGAATGCGCCGTCCTGGTCAGGCGCCTGGACCGGCAACCGCCGGATACATGATTAATACCGGATCGATAAGCTCGGATGAGTAGATCAGCAACGACAACCTGCTTGAGCTCGGGCAAGTGCACCCCTACGAGGGAACACGCGGCGTCCCAGCCGGGGCGATCGACGCACACTAAGTGAGCCGCCCGGCCCGTCCGGAGGTTCCGGCCGCTGGGGACCAGAGAGCCCGACCAAGACGCGGTACCTGTCAGGATCACGCGAGCGCGGAGCGGCGATCGTGGCATCACCCCGCCGCGATCATCGGCGGTAGTCGACGGCACGACGCCGCGTCAGGAGTCGGCCACGCAGCCGTCGATGGTGGACGGGATCTTCCGGGCATCAAGGACTGGAACGCGTCACATCCGCGAAGCATCGACGGCCGCGCGCGGTGCACGGCCGGCCGGACTCGTTTGGTTCGGGTTCCCGCCAGCGCGTGTACTGCTGAACTTGGCGTGGAGTCGGCGTCGGTCGACCGAGCCCAAGTCACCCCGGGTGTCACCAGACCGTGCAGCAGACCCCCCTGTCTGACGCCGTCGGCCTCGCTACCGACGTTGGATAGGGCTATGGCCGACTTCGCGCACGATTCGAGACATGAGTCAGGAACTCTCCCGCGCGAGAACGCGGTGGGGGGCGATGACTTCCTGGGCGGCGGTTTCGGGGTCGTCGATCCGGGCGGCGATGCGCCGAACCGCTTGGTCGGCGATGAAGGCGGTGTCCAAGGACACCGTGCTGAGGGCGGGCCGGGCGAAGCGGCCTTCTTCGAGGTCGTCGACGCCGATCACGGCGATGTCATCCGGAACGGTCCGGCCGGCGTCGAAGATCGCTCTGATCGCGCCGATTGCGAGCAGGTCGGAGTAGCAGAAGATCGCGTCCAGCTCGGGGTGGGCAGCCAGGAGTTCCCGTGCGGCGGTGTACCCGTCCGCACGGCCGTAACGGGGGGCTGATCGGATCAGGTCCGCCTTCGTCGGCAGATCTGCTTCCTGCATCGCCCGGACAAACCCTTCGGTGCGCTGCAGGGGGGTGGTGTACCCGAGCTTGGGCTGGGCACCGATGGCGGCGATCCTGGTCCTGCCGGAGTCCAGCAGGTGTCTGGTGGCGTCGAATGCTGCTTGCACATTGTCGACCGCGACATGGTCGAAGCGGCCATCGAAGCTGTGCTCTCCCAACAGGACCAGTGGATGCGTCGAGTCCGATCTGATTCCGTTCAGCTCCTCCTGTGTCGCCAGCGGTGCGAACAGCATGCCGTCGACCAGCATGCTCGGATCCCCCGTCCGAAGCAGATCCCGTTCCCGGTCGTGGTCGTGCCCGGTCTGGTCGATCATCACCCGGTAGCCTTGCTCTCCCGCGGCCACGATCACATCGCGGGCGAGCTGGCTGAAGTAGGGAACGTCGATCTCGGGGACCACGAGCATCAACAGGCCCGTGCGGCCGGTGCGTAGGGTCCGTGCGACCGGATTGGGGCGGTAGTCGAGCTCGGCAATGGCCTTCTCGACCCGCTCCCGCATGCGCGGACTCACGTGCTGGAAGCCGGTCACCACATTGGACACCGATCGGACGGACACCCGTGCGCGATCGGCGACATCCCGGAGCGTCGTTGCCATCGAGTCTCCCCTGGTCGAAATTCTTCCCGAGTCTAGCCTTTGCAACGTCGGCAAGCTCGGTTATGGTTTGCCAACGTTGCAAACGCGTTGGTCGGTCGTCCCCGTCTCGATGAGCGCACCCACACAAAGGAGTGTCATGCACCTGAATCAACGGCGACGGCGCCACGCGTCCCGCCTCCTGAGCCTGGGTCTCGCCGGCATGGTGGCCATCGCCGTGACCGCCTGCGCACCGGGTAGCGACACGGGTTCGACCTCCGGCTCTGCTGGGGCGGCTCCCACCGCGCTGCAAGCGCCTGACAAGACGTCGCCGAAGGGCGAGATCACCATCTGGGACCGCTCCGGCGACCTGTTCAAGGTGTTCGACTCGGTGATCGCGGATTTCAACAAGAAGTACCCGGGCATCAAGGTCAACCACCAGGCCGTCGACGTCGACGCCAAGCTGCAGAACACGCTGATCACCGGCACCGACGTGCCGGACGGGGTGTTCCTCGACGACGCCAAGGTCGGTGGCTACGCCGACTACCTCTGGAATCTCAACGATGTCCTGAAGCCCTACCAGGCGGACATCGCTCCGCAGAAGGTGGCGGTCAACACCGTCAACGGCGGGATCTACGGCGTCCCCTTCGATCTCGACCCGGGTCTGCTGTTCTACAACGCCACCGCTCTGAAAGCAGCGGGCATCGATCCGGAACAGATCAAGACCTACGACGACCTGACCGCAGCGGCCGAGAAGTACCAGCAGTACAAGCCCGGCTCAAAGCCCATCCACCTCGAACAGAGCGCGTTCCTGGGCCAGCTGCAACTGGAGATGTTCGCCAGTCAGCTGGGAACCAGCCTGGCAGACGAGAAGGGCGGGCTGCGGCTGAACTCACCCGAGTACACGCAGATCCTCACCTGGCTCGACACCGTGCAGAAGCAGGGCCTGGGCACCCGTGCGGAATACCTGAGCCCCTCGGACATCGGTGCACTCGATTCCGGCGAACAGGTTTTCTACCCGTGGGCGATCTGGTTCGACTTCGCCCCGCAGCAGCAGCTCACCAAGACGAAGGGCGACTGGCGTGCCATGCCCCTGCCTGCGTGGAAGGAGGGTGGCGCTCGCAGCGGTGCGATGGGTGGATCCTCCTTCGTGCTGCCCAAGGCCGGTAAGAATTCTCAGCTGGCCTGGCTGTTCTACGAGTTCATGATGTTCGACGAGGCCGGCTACACGGCTGTCTACGGACCCAATGACGTCTATCCCGGCGGTCTCAACACCTCCATCCCGGCCTACCAGCCGGCCGCGAACAAGGACAAGGCCCTCTTCAAGCCGATCAAGGAGATGGGCAACCAGGACCTGTGGGCCACCGCGGTGGAAGCCGGCAGCCAGATCCCCGCCGGAGCCCCCATACCGTCCTGGTGGAGCGGAGCTGTCGACTACCTGGGCAACAACATCCAGAAGATGCTCGACGGATCCATGACGCCGCAACAGGTCATCGACACCTCTGCGAAAGACATCCAGGCCAACCTCATCGACCGCAAGTAACAGCGGCGATTGCGGAATCCTTGAGCATCATGAGCACCCTGACCGCCCCCCGGGTCCGCGCGGCCACTCCGCGGACCCGGGGCGGCCACCGCACCCGGAAGGCACTGGCGCCGTACCTGTTCACGGCGCCGTTCGTGCTGATCTTCCTCGGCTTCAGCATCTATCCGTTGCTGTTCACCCTGCAGCTGAGCTTCACCAACTGGCACGGAGTGGGCGCCGCTGAGTTCATCGGCCTGGACAACTACACCTACCTGCTCGGCAACGCCGCGTTCTGGGCGTCACTGGGCAACTCCGGCGTGCTGTGGCTCCTCATCGTCCCCGTGCAGATCGCGCTGGCCGTCGTCATCGCTGTCCTGCTGAACAACACCAAGCTCCGCCTCCGCAGCTTCTACCGCATCGCGTTCATCGTGCCGTTCGTGACTCCCCTGGTCGCCGTCGCACAGATCTGGATCGTGCTGTTCGACCAGAACTACGGCGCCGTCAACGATCTGCTCGGCGTGCTGGGTCTGCCGAACATCGGCTGGCTGGTCACCACCGGCTGGGCCAAACCCACCCTCGCTCTGCTGTTCCTGTGGAAGACCACCGGTTTCATCGTGATCATCGCGTTGTCCGGCCTGCAGGCCATCGACCGAGGAGTGTACGAGGCCGCGGACATCGACGGGGCCAGCCGCAGCCGGCAGTTGTGGAGCATCACGGTGCCGTTGCTGCGCCGCACTCTCATCTTCGCGGTGGTCCTGCAGACACTGGCCGTGTTCCAGATGTTCGCCGAACCGTTCGTCGTCACCAAGGGCGGCCCCTACGGATCAACCACCACGGCAGGTCTCTACCTGTACAACCACATCACCCGAGCCGACCTCGGCACCGGCGCCGCCAACTCGTTCCTGCTCGTCGTCCTGGTGATGATCCTGTCGCTGGGTTTCGTGCGGCTGCTCCGGGCGAAGGACTGATCCGCCATGACAACAACCACCACCACCACGGCCATCGAGACCACGCCACCCGTCATCGTCCCCAGGGTCACCGGACCCCGGTCGAGACCGCCGATCGTCCAGAACGTCTTCCTGCTGCTGATGACGGTCGGATTCCTGTTCCCCGTTGTCTGGGCACTGCTGTCGGCGTTCAAGCCGGCGACCGACATCATCCGTGACCCGTTGGGCTTCGACCCCGGGACGTTCACCCTCGACAACTTCACCGGCATGCTGCGCGACGTCCCCGTCGGTACCGGGTTCCTGAACACCGGCATCGTGCTGCTGATCAAGGGCAGCCTCACCTTGTTCTTCGCTCCGCTCGCGGGATACGCGTTTGCCAAATACCGGTTCCGTGGCAAGAACCTGATCTTCGGGACCGTGCTGTTGACCCTGATGCTCCCGACCATCGTGCTGATCATCCCGCTACTGCTGGAGATGAAGCAGCTCGGCTGGATCAACACCTACCAGGCCCTGATCCTGCCCGGATCCGTGGATGCATTCGCGATCTTCTGGATGCGTCAGGTCATCTCCTCCGTACCCGACGAACTGCTGGACGCTTCCAGGGTCGACGGCTGCGGTGAGTTCGCCATCTTCTGGCGTGTGGTGCTGCCCATCATCAGGCCCGGCCTGGCCGGCCTCGCCGTCCTGACGATCATGAACATCTACAACGACTTCGTCTGGCCCGTCGTCGCCGCCAGTTCCAGCAAGATGGCCACCTTGCAGGTCGTGCTGTCGACGCTGGCGCAGAACATCAGTGGCAGCAAGGTCGGCGCCGACTACGCCACGGTCACCGGCGAGCTCCTGGCCGCCAGTTCGCTGGCGCTGGTTCCCCTCCTCATCCTGTTCATCGCCCTGCAGAAGCAGTTCATCGCCGGCATCCTCGCCGGCAGCGTCAAGGGCTGAACACCCGTGCGCACTCCTCCGAAAGGACCGCTTGCCGTGCCCATTCCCAAGCCGGAATACCCCCGCCCCGACTTCGACCGCTCCGACCGGTGGCTGTCCCTGAACGGCACCTGGGAGTTCGATCCCGCCGACGGCGAACCGACCAGCATCGTCGTGCCCTTCGCCTGGGAGACAGCGGCTTCCACTGTCCGCCGTACGTGGCTCGAGCAGGCTGCCTACCGCCGCGTCGTCGTCGCACCGGCCGAGTGGCAGGACAGGCGCATCGTCTTGCACTTCGGCGCCGTCCACCACCACGCCACCGTCTACCTCGACGGGGATCTGATCGGTACCCACACCGGCGGCTACACATCGTTCTCCTTCGACCTCACCGATCTGCTCCGACCGGGCACTCCGGCAGAGTTGACCGTCGAGGTCAACGCCCCGGCGGATAAGCGCTTCATCCCCCATGGCAAGCAAAGATCCATCCCCCGCAACGACTTCGACGGATGCTCCTTCACCCCCAGCTCCGGCATATGGCAGAGCGTCTGGCTCGAAAGCCCCGGACGCACCTACGTGCGATCCGCATCCGTTCGCGGTGACTCGCTCACGGGATTCGACATCGCCGGCGTCCTCACGGGCGACGCGCCTGCAGGAGCGGTGGTGAACGCACTGGTCGACGGTCAGATCGTCGACCTGACCGCTGACCAGACAGGACACTTCGCCGGCCGCGTCGAACTGGATCAGCCGCACGTGTGGTCACCCGACGATCCACACCTCTACACCGTCGAGCTCACCGTCGGCCAGCACAGTGCAGCGGATCGCGTCCTGGTCACCGGTGGGCTGCGCTGCATCGAAACGCGCGGCGAGCACCTGTATCTGAACAATCAGCGCCTCTACATCCGCGGCGTGCTGGACCAGGGCTACTGGCCCGAAACCGGCATCACCGCACCCGATGAAGCGGCACTCGTCCGCGACCTCGAACTCGCGCGGAAGTTCGGATTCAACCTCTCCCGCAAGCACATCAAGTTCGAGGAACCCCGCTGGCTGCACCATGCCGACCGGCTCGGCATGCTCGTTTGGGCCGAACCGCCGGGTCCCAGCCGCTACACCCCGGAATCGGCTGCCGCAGTGGAGGCCATGATCCCCGAGATGGTCGAACGCGACGGCAACCATCCCAGCATCATCGTGTGGGGTCTCTACAACGAGGAGTGGGGCTTGGATTGGGACATCCCCGGCAGCCCCGAACGCGCTACTGCAGTCACCCATGCCTACGACAGCCTCCACGCGCTCGACGACACCCGGCCCATCGTGGAGAACTCCGGCTGGGCACACGTCAAGACCGACCTCGTCGACTGGCACTACTACGACGTCGACCCGCAGAAGTGGGCCGACAACCTGGCCGCTCTGGCGTCCGGCGAGGCCGAAAGCTTCGAGGTGCTCCTGGGACCGGACTTCACCGTCGACAAGTCCTTCTACGGCAACGACTCCTTCCCCCGCAGCGGCGTCCCCATCCTGAACAGCGAGTTCGGCGCAGGGTTCACCAGTCTCGAGCGGGCATGGCACATCCGTTGGCAGACACAGGAATTGCGGCGCCACGACCGGTTCGCCGGTTACGTCTACACAGAACTGACCGACGTCGAGCACGAGATGGCCGGCATGGTCGACGCAGATCGCCGCCCGAAGGACCTGGGAGGGCTCGACCCGGCGACAGCCAACGCAGACACGGTCATCATCGTGGACATCGTGCCCGCCTCCGCGGGTGCCGACATCCCTGTCCCGGACGGGCCACTCGAACTCGACATCAGGATCTCCCATCACGGACCAACCTCGCTGAGCGGTGTGTTGTGCGCCGCTTGGGGACCGGCTGGCTCACCACTGCCACCTCGCGAAGCCGACAAGAGCGCGCCACTTCCGCACCCGGTGCGGCCATTCCATGTCAGCGGGCCCATCCAGGTCGTCGTACCCCCTCCCGCCGGCCCAGCCCGTCTGCACCTGTGGCTCCAGGACAGCAACAGCCGGACGTTCCTCGACGCGGGCGTGATCGAGCCACCCAATCGGCGCGGCGGGAGAGCTACCTCTGGGTGAACACCAGAATCTCGGCTCGAGTGTCCTGGGGCTGAGCCTCCTTCCAGAACCAGAACGGACCGTCGTTACAGCGAGACGAACCGTGCCCAGGTCCAGCTGCAGACAGCTGGTGGGAGAGTCCTCAGCGCTACCGACTGCCCAAGATGTCTCTTCGTGGTCGCAAACCTGCCTTCTCCCTAGGGGACCTGCGGCGGAGCCCTGAGACGAGACCCCATTCCGCGGCCCAGGGACTGCTCGAGTCCTCCATCGATCGAGTGTCCACCATCGGCAGCAGTTGCCACACGATTGGGAGTTGGAGGCTTCACTACATCGGCAGATGAGACAGGAATCTGCTGTGCGGGACGTTGTTGGATCTAGCGTGGCCGGCCGCCGGTCGGGCGAACAGAACGGCCAGCGGTCCGGGTGCGTCACGGGGCGACTCATGCCTCGGATGCAAGCAACGGTTGTAGCAGTGCCGGACAGCGGACCGCTGGGGTCAAAGACGTGCCCGCTGTCAGCGCAGGTGAGAGGTCCCGGGATCAGGTTGAGGTCGGCGTCATACGAGTCGTGAACATTCTGGGATGCTGGCGCGTCTGAAAGTAGGTGAGCGAGACGGGGCAGCTGGTGGATGCGCAGGCGTTGGTCGCCGTGGTGCCGCGTATGTACCGCCTTGCCCCGGCCATGACCGGCGACCTCCCACCGCTGAGGACATCAGCCATGACGTGCTGGTCAAGCTGTGGAACCTGCCTGAGGCTGCCGAGCTGACGTGGCCGTACATCCGAGCCGCCGTCACCAATGCTGTCTACGACCATAGCCGCAGATCCACCGACCGGCTCAGGATCCTGCGAACAAACGCCGACGCGCTCGGAATCCCCAGCGACCCCAGAACCGGTCGAGATGTCGAAACGAGCATCGATGTGCACCGAGCGCTCGCTCGATTGCCCGATATCCACCGACTCGTAGTCGTTCTGCACTACCTCGAGGATCTGCCCTTCGATCAGGTCGCTGTGGTCCTGGAGCGGCCGGCCGGGACAGTCCGCCGCATCGACGGGAAGCCATCCGACAACTCACCCTCCACCTCCCCATCACCCCTGAACAGGAGAACTGACATGGTTGACCAGGGCGATCTCAGGATCGCCATTCGGCAGGCATACGCGGACTCCCCCGTCCCCGAGAGCCTCACCACCACCGCGCAAGGACTCATCGACGGAGAGAATTCTCAGGCTGGAGCAACAACCCCGGTGCCGCCTGCGGCCAACCTCGGTCGAGCTCCGGCAGGAAGGGTGCCCAGGAAACGAGCGGTCCTGGCTGCCACCCTGATCGCTGCTGCCGTAGCCGCGGTGGCAATCGTGGCCACCAGCTTCACCGCACCGCGTAGCGACCGCGACGCCGCACCGACTGCTGCTTCGCAACCACCGCTGGCCACATCCCTACCCGCCAGCGACACTACGGCTGCCAGGAGTCAGACCAGTGGAGCTCCCGACATGGACCTGTTGCGTGCCAAGGCCGTCGGGACAATAGTTCGACCGGATTCGGGCGCACCCATGGACAGCTCATCGACAGCCGATGAACCACAATGGTCCTTCACCCGAAGCCGCACAGTTGCCGCACCAATCAAAGACGTCGTTGCCTGGTAGGAAGCAAACTTGCCCGAGATGGGTGGCTCCGAACCACTGACCCGGGGCGCAGCTGCGCTCTATCCAGTGGACGCCACCCCGGAATTCGCCGCCGCCAGCGAGGTGTTCGCTGAACCCAAGGTCGTCATCCGTTTCGCCGAGACCGGACCCGACACCACCAGGGTCGACGTCGTCGTCACCGGTTATCACCGAGACCAACGGGGCAGTGACACGTACTTCCCTGCATCGCAGATCGCCACAGCGAAGCTGACCTGGGTAACCAGCCCCTTCGGCAAGCCGTCCAAGTCGCACAGCCCGGATCTCGAAACGACTGCCACCCACAAGCTCATCGGCTACCTGAACCAAGCACCACTCAAACCTCTGATGACCTACTCGGGCACTGCTGGTGGGACCACCTACGACATCACCTTCACCACCCAAGACGGCCGTGCTACACCGCGCACTGGGACTCCAAGTTCGCCGGAGCTGGAGTCACACTCGATCTGGACGCTGCTGGCTCGCAGCTCGTAGACCCCGACGGAGGTTTCTACGCGCTCCTGCGTCAGTTGACGAAGTGATGCCGCCCGAAGGGGTCCTCGAGTCTCAGGACGGCTCAGACATCCGGTCGGGTCCGACTGGTCGCCGATCGGGAGAACAGAACGGCCAGCGGTCTGGAATCTGTCAGGGGTCACGTTCCGGGGCGGCGCAAGCAGGCGCCCACGGCCCTCAACTACCCAAGACGTCTCGTGGTGGTCGTAACACCACCTTTTCCCCTAGCCGACCTGCGGCGATGCCCGGCGCCGAGGCGCCACGGTGCGCGGCGAATCGCCCGCTCGAATCCTTCATCCGCTGAGTGTCCACCATCGACGGGCGTTGCTTCCCGGACGGGATCCAGAGACTTCACGGCCGCAGAGGTCGAGATCGCAGCTCGTGGTGCGCTTCTCGGTCGACCTCGGCTGGCCGTTCGGTCGGGAGCTCACCCGCGATGGCCTCGCCGCAGTCTGGGGCCGCGACCGCACCGGCGACCAGAAACCTAACCACGGCGCCCGGCAGATGTACGACGAGACCGATGACTCAGGCCGGCACCGCGACACGTCCACCAAGATCGCCGCCGCAGTCGGCGTCACCCGATGTCCATCTACCGCTGCCTCGACCAGCACTCCCCCACCCCCGACGGGAGCGTCTCAGATAGGCACCCCTCACTGAGACAAGCTCCGGACCACTCATCTGAGACTCCGCTGGTCAGGGGCTCGCCAGTGCCACTGCGAGCTGGGCGTGGTCTCGGTCAGGGAACGTCAGATGAGACTGGCCAAAGCTGACTTCCGCTCCGTCCATCGCGACAAACGGAAGGTCCCGTGGGACCTGGGTGGTGCAGGCTGTTGGGCATGAACAAGAAAGGTGATCGGCTCTCCTTCGCCGACATCGTGCAGGAGGTTAGGTCTTCGGTGTCGCCCGAACCCCCGCTCTCACCAGGCCTGTACGGAGATGCGATCGTCGATGAGGAGGGACGAGTATTCGAACTTGTCGGTTCAGATATCAGCGAAGATCGAGCACTCACCGCCGCGCGGGCCGGAGCGCACGTGCTGTGGGACGCCTGCGGTTGTGGAGGTGGATGCAGCGGTGTCAGGCGCTACGTGCAGGACGAAATTCAGCGCATGGCACTCAGCGGGCCGCCGGTGGTTCGTCGGACTAAGCGCCATCACGGTCGTATCTCCGAGTTCAGGGCAGCAGATGGGTCGACTCTTCTGTTGGCTGAGATGTCTGTGACCTGGGGTGGCGTCCTGGGTTGAGGTGCGGCCTCCGTCCACCGGTGGGCGAACTCAGCGGGCGCTATGACGCTCACCGGCATCAGCACCCGAAACCAGCACCGGGTAGGAATCGTCCGATGCGGGGGCAAGGCTGCGGTGGCGTCAGTCGCGCTCGGCGCCACCAGAAAGCAAGGTTTCTGTCTACGGAGCGTCGTCACCGATCCAGTAGCTGGTCAGTCGGTGCCGGAGTACCTCGGCCTGGACGATGAGTGCTCCGAGAAGCTCTTCGTCGTTCAGCATGTTGGTCGGTCGTGACGACCAAGAGGTATGACCATCTGCGGTGAGCACCTTTACGAGCACAAAGGCCTCGACGGGAGTGTCACCAGGCTCTAAGGGAGGTATCTCGAGGCCAGCAAGTACATCGCCGATGGGTCGTCTGGGCACGGGCATGTCGGTCGGGTCCATGGCAGGAAGCTAGTCGAAGCGCGGCGCCCGGGCATCGGCCGGTGCCAGAGCATCTGTCTCATCAAGGGATCCCTACCCGAGACTGCTGTACTCCGGTCCTGCGCCTCTGTCGGTGTGTGACGGCGCCTCAGGTGCGGGCCAGCCTTCGGATCAGGCTGGAGTAGGCCGGGTCTACATCGAGCCAGACCTGCCCGACTGACTCGATGGTCAGAGCGACACCGAACCCGGGCATCGATGTGTTGAACTCCGCCTTGAACACCTGACCCGTGTTCGTGGTGAGGGTGAGCACGTACGCGCTGGCGGATGGCAGTCCGGTGCTGGTCTCGGGTACAAACAGAGGCGCAGCGTTGAGATAGGCGACGGCGGCTTGTGAATCTTCGGAGTCGAGCTTTTGGGTGCCTCCGCGTGTCGTGCTTCCGTCGAACCAGCCCAGTGTCGCGCTCACAACCTGGGCGGCGGGGATGCGGTCGGTGTCTCCAGGTAGGCGCGGTGTGCCGGACGCTCGGACCGTGACCTGGGTCAACTGACCAGCGGCGGCGAACACCACGATGACCTGGACCTGGGAGAAGGCCTCGTAGGCGGCCAGATTGGCCTCGGACGCTGGTGCGATCTGCAACTCGGCGAGACCGTTCACCACGGGTGACACCACAACGGCGCGCGGATAGAACTCCCGATACCAGGTGAATACGACCGACAGCTCTCCGCGGACCTTACGCGTACGGCTATAGGTCCACGCGTGCCCGTCAGGGGTGCTTGTGCTGTCTGTAAACACGCCCGCCAACGGGTGGGAGGCGACAGAAGCTGCAAGCGGTCGCAGGAGCTGGAGCTGTTGGGTCTTTTCGGCCGATGGAGCGGCGGTGGTGGTAGTGGAGGGCGGCAACTCGCTGACATTGCGAGCCGGCAACGTGGAAGAGGCGATGGCCGACGGCGGCGCGGCGGGCGCATTCGACACCGCAGGTGTCGCCGTGGCGGGCTGGGGTGTTGCAGTACGGGCCGGGGATGGGGTGCAGCCTGCGCCGGCGACGAGCAGCGCCATCAACAGGATCAGCGACAACAGCCTGCGGAGATTTGATGCAGTAGTTCTCATGGCTGATCTCGTTTCTGTTCGAGGCCGGGGGCGGGGACGGCTTACGGTCGCGAACCCGGTGCTGCGATGTGAGGACTTCTTGATCATCTAGACGTAGGGCAGCTGACCGGACGTTGCCTCTGCCTCGCATGGTGGGGGAAGTCCGGCTCGGTTCCCGTGCGACCACCCTTGTACTGCAATCGTTGTCTCGCCGTCGACGTAGGTCTTGGCCGTCGAAGCCACCGCGAAGATCCGCCCGGCGGAACCGGACGGCAGGACGGCGCGCGGCTAGAGCCTGCTTCGCGCGCAGGACAGTGGCCGCTCCTCAGTCGTCGTCCCACTCATCCCGAAGTTCCTTCCGCAGCACGTCCACCTGGACCGTCAAGGCCCCAAGCAGTTCTTCCCGGTTCAACCGTGCGGTGGTGCTGTACGACCAGCTCGGCGCACCCTCGGCATCCAACACCTTGACGAGAACGAAGGCTTCCAACGGCGTCTCTCCGGGATTCAGTGGGTATATCTCAAGACCTGGCAGGGCTTGGCCGATCGGCACTCGGACCTCGTCTGGACCAGCTCTTCCTGTGTGATTACCCATGCTCGGTGATCTTGCCAGTCAGCTGAGAGATCGCCGTCTGCGTTCTCAGGAGCGTCTCAGCAGCCGATCCCCGGATGAGACAGGTCTTCGCAGTGACGAGGCCACAAGAACAAGCTTCGACTAGCTCTGGGTGCCCTCGCCGTCCAGGCTGATATTTTTCGGCATCGACTGCGGAGCCACTGGATCGGCGACCACACTCCGTAGTGCTACGGAGCTGGATTCCGATCTGTGACCACCGATCTGGGCGTGTCTGACCAGGCAGCGCGAGGTTGCTGCCCGAGCAACTCCGGCTGGCCGCCGGTCAGGGAAACGGAACGGCCAGCGGTCCGAGAACCGTCATATATGACCTACGTCTGATGCGATGGGAGTGCGAAGCACGAAGGGCTCGTGGGGACCGGGGCGGGGACCTGTCTCCTCGAACACCCGGCCGCTGCCAGATGTGCATACGTGGGCCTAGCCGAAGGTGAGCTCATCGCCGTTGCCGAGTCGCAGGATCAGTTCGCCGGCGTGATCTTCTCGAATCGTGGCCCCGACAAGCAGCTCGCCCATTGCGTAAGCAATCTTGGCCTCGTTCGACCCATTCTTAACGACCAGGCTGCTCGAGTAAACATTTGCCTCGATCGAGAGCAATGACCCCGAGACGCTGTAAGTCCCCATCCTCCCGCTGATGCCGGTCAACAGGTTAAACGAGCCGTCCGGGTTGAGTTCCAGTTTCGGTTTCACCCAGCTCAGTTCGAGGTCCGCCACCGCGATCGCTCTCCCGTTCGCGGGCTTGAGCTCTCGCAGGGTCCATGTTCGGCCCGCGATCTGCTGCGTCGTAGTCGAGCTACCAGGCCCCGAGGGGGTTGGTCCAGAGACGGATACCTTCCTATCGGTAATGTCTGTGCTGACCGGGATCAGGTACACACCCACAGCGCCCTGGGAATAGACCCGAAGGTACGCGGGGTAGTGCCCGTTTGGCACTTCAGATCCAGGAGTGGCGCGACAATCACCCCCAAATCTAGGTAAATAGTGAATGTTGACCGTCTTGCCCGCGCGGATGGTTTCGTTGGGTCGATCCATGAGGTCCCACCCACCGAACCCGATGACTTCGTAAGTGCGCGGGTCCAAGAACACCAGCTCGCCCCAGGTGTACACCGCTTCCAAGGACTTGCCTGTCCGGTTCTGCACGGCCACGCTCACATCGTCGTTGCCTGGTGATTCGTCCCCGAACCGAAGCGTGACGTCGGACGGTCCCAGCACGGTGAAGTTGGGCATCGTTGTCCCGCACTCGACTGGCGTCGTCTTGTCGGTGACGTAGGGGGCGGGTCGTGACCACCAGTCCTTTGCGACTTGGCTCCCAGGTGGCGAAGCTGTCGAAGCAGTGCCAGCCACGGTGTCAGGCTGCGGCGACACCGCGGGTGTCGCCGTGGCGGTCTGGAGCGTTGCCGTACTGACCGGGGAGGCGGTGCAGCCTGCGCTGACGGCGAGCAGCGCCAACAACAGGGTCAGCGATAACAGCCTGCGAAGACTTGACGCAGTAGCTCTCATCATCGCCTCATCTCGTTCTTGGCCACGGCGGGGGGACGGCTTACTGTTGGATCCGGTGCTGCGATGTGAAGACTTATTAACCATGAGACGTAGGTCAACCGACCGGACGTTGCCTCGGCTCGGCAAGTTGAAGCCAGCCCAGCTCCGGCCCCGTGCGACAGACCCGCATGCTGCGTCCGCCGTGTCGCCGTCGTCCCCGTCGGGGTCTCGGGTAAGGATCGCTTGTCCAGACGGCTCGAACGGACTTACGTCCTAGGCGTCCTTGTGTATCTAGCAGGACTTCGAGCAACCGGTTCACGTCGGCAGCATGTCGTGCGACCTACAGATGTAAACCGCCCCGACACTGCCCTGGTGAGCACCGGATCCTCACCCGACCGTGAGCAGCTCTTCGCCGCGCACCGCCTGGAACTGGTCCGCCTCGCGATGATGTGACTTGGCAACATCGACAGCGCAGAGGACGCGGTACAGGACGTCTTCGTCGCCCTCGACACGACCCGGATCGATGGCGATCCCCTCAGCTACCTCCGAGCTGCAGTAGTCAACCGGGCCCGGTCACAGATTCGGCGAGGGATCGTGGCCCGTCGTTGGTTGGAGCGGCAGAGCCCCACAGCGACCCCGGACCGGTCACCTCCCCCACTCACCGATCACGACATCGTCGTCGCCATCCGCGCACTACCGACCCGGCAGCGTGACGTGGTGATCCTCCGCTACTTCCTCGACTGGTCAGTCGAACGAACCGCGGACGTGCTCGGAGTGCACGCCGACGCCGTCCGCTCCTCCGCCTACAAAGCTCTCCGCACCCTCCGCACCCGAATGGAAAACCCCGATGACCCGCACTGACGACCTCCCCGAAAACCTGGAGAACACCGAACAGCGCATTCGGGCGGCAATGACGTCCGAAGCCGGTTCAGTGACCGAAGCGGACTTGCGGAGGCGCCTGCTGACCGATCGAGCCGAGCATCGGCCTCGTCGTCGGCAGCGGGTCATGCTCGCAGCTGCCTCGGCGGTGATCGTGCTGGGCGGGGCCGTGACCGTCCTGTCCATCCGTAGTGGAAGCGCCGATCGTGTCGCCGAACCGAGCACGCCTTCACCGGCAACGATCATGACTCTGTCTGCACTTCCGGATAGCCCGTGGAGTTGCCCGTACACGGGCTTCAAGGAGTACGGGCAGGAAGCGGCCCAGCAGGGTGGCGGCCTGGTTACGGGGGTTCTTCGACCCACCGGCGTCCACCGGGAAGAAGTCGATCAGCAGGCTGGCGGTTACTACTCGGAGGTTCAGATCATTGTGACCTCTGTGTTGACAGGACAACTGTCCACCGGCGAGGTCACCGGCTACGTCGAGAGCGGGATCGACACCACTGCGGCCCCCCCGCCGGATCCCAGCCACCGCAAACTGAAACCCCGGCTGAAGCTCTTGACTAGTACTACAGCCGTAGATCGGGGTTTTGGGCGTGTTGTCGCAGGTCAGGGCGGCCAGCGCGTGATCATGGTTGGTTGTGAAGACAAACAAGAACGTCGCGCTGGCCGCGCCTCACAGGATAGAGCCTGACCGGTGGTGGGACGGGTTCGGCGCGCTGTTGGACCGCGTCCGGCCGCGGTTCGCGCGGTACGAGTCGGCCCGGCATGCTGGTGCGTTGATGCTCGGGTTGTTGTCCGGTCTGGACCGGAAGAACTGTTGGACGATCGCTGAGCATCGCGGTGATGTTTCCCCGGATGGGTTGCAGCACTTGCTTTCTCGTGCGAAGTGGGATGCTGACGCGGTCCGCGATGATCTGCGCCACTATGTGGTTGAGGAGTTCGGTGACCCGGACGGTGTCCTGATCGTTGATGAAACCGGCGATGTGAAGAAGGGCGTGCACACGGTCGGCGCGCAGCGGCAGTACACCGGAACTGCAGGCCGGATCGAGAACGCTCAGGTCGCGGTGTACCTGACCTACGCGGCCCCTCGCGGGCATGCGTTGATCGATCGGGCCCTGTATCTGCCCAGGTCCTGGACCGATGACCCCGTCCGGATGGCCAGCGCCGGTGTCCCGGATGGTGTCGGGTTCGCGACCAAACCGGCACTGGCCCTGCAGATGATCCTGTCGGCAGTACAGGCTGGCGTCCCGGCGCGGTTCGTCGCCGGTGACGAGGTGTACGGCAACGACTCCAAACTTCGTGCAGCGCTCACCGACACAGCCATGGGCTACGTGCTGGCCGTCGCGTGTGATCACCGGATACCGACCCAGGGCGGAGCTGTCCGCGCTGATGCGTTGACCGGGACGCTGCCAGCGCAGTCGTGGCAGAAGATGTCAGCCGGCGCGGGAACCAAGGGTCCGCGGTTCTACTCGTGGGCGCTCATCCGGATACCCGGTGATCAGCCTGGCCTGCACTGGTTGCTGCTGCGCCGCAACGATTCCACCGGCGAGATGGCCTACTACCGCTGTCACTCACCGCGACCGGTCCCGCTGGCCACCCTGGTCCGGGTCGCAGGGCAACGATGGAAGATCGAAGAATCGTTCCAGACCGCCAAAGGGCAAGCCGGACTCGATGAACACCAGGTCCGGCGGTGGTGTTCCTGGCACCGCTGGAGCACCCTGGCGATGCTCGCGATGGCGTTCCTTGCCGTCACCACCGCTGCCGAGAGAGACCGCCAACCCGCACCAACCGGCCTGATCGATCTCACCCTGAACGAGCTGCGAAAACTCTTCGACACCCTCACAGTCGGAGCGATCGCGACCCGTGAGCACGTCCTGCACTGGTCAATCTGGCGACGGAAACACCAAGCCACCGCCCGATACCACCACTATCGCCGCAGATCAGAGCACTACAAGATCGATCTACGGCTGTAGTACTAGGAAGGCAACGCCGGCTGGGGAATTGACGGCGCATTCCTTGGCATGCTGCCGCGTCGGAACGACGGCACCTTCATCGTCAACCCCATTCCCCTGATCGGCGACCGCGCCGTGGTAGGACTTGGCTGCTGGTCCGCCGGTGATCTACCTGTCACCCGCGAACGGGTCGACCTGGTCTTGGCCGGCAGCCCTTCCGTCACCATCTCAGCACCGGTCGAACTAGTGACGATTCTTGACGTTCGCGGCTCCTTCAACTGACATGACCAAGCGACCCACCCTTCTCGATCCCGTCTACACATTTGCTTGATACCGAGCGCGCCGCCGTCCCGGAAGTTGTCAAGCAGGGTGAGGCCAGCGGGAGTTGATTTCAGGCTGCGGTGCTCTCCTCGGGTTTCTTGGGTTCGTTGATCCAGGCGGCCTCGGGCAGGTCCAGGATCTTTGGGTCTCGGTCGGTGGCGAAGCGGCTGGGGAGCCGACCGCGGGCCGCGGTGAGCGTTTCGGATCGTTGTCGGGCCGCGGCCGGGGCTAGGCCGTAGTGGACGTCGGCTGGGGTGTGCAAACCGATCCCGCTGTGGCGGTGGTCGTGGTTGTAGTAGTCGACGAACTCGGCGATGAACTCCCGCGCGGCGTGCAGTGAGGTGAACTGTTCCGGGAACACCGGCGCGTACTTGAGTGTCTTGTTCCAGGCCTCGGAGTAGGGGTTGTCGTTGGACGCCCTGGGCCGGGAATGGGACCTGGTGACTTCCAGATCATCCAGCAGCGCCGCTACGCTCTTGCTGGTCATCGACGTGCCGCGATCGGCGTGTACGACGTGCGGAACGCCCTGGATTCCGAACACCTCGTCCATCAGATCCTTGGCCAGTTCAGCGGTCTCGGTGTGATGTACGTGCGCGCCGACGATCATCCGGGAGTAGATGTCGATCATCACGTAGCAGTCGAAGTACTTGCCCCGCACCGGGCCTTTCAGCTTCGTGATGTCCCAGGAGTACACCTGCTGCGGCCCGGTAGCGAGCAGTTCCGGGACTTTCCGTGCGGGGTGGGTCGCTTGTCGGCGCCGGTCCTTGACCTGCGCGTTCCGGTTCAGGATCCGGTACATCGTGGCGATCGAACACAGATACGTGCCCTCCGCCAGCAAGATCGCGTACACCTGCGTCGGGGGCTTGTCGGCGAACCGGTCGCTGTTGAGTACCCCGAGGACGTGCTGCTGCTCCGCGTCGGTCAGTCGGTTCACCGGACGGCGCCCCGCGGCGGCCGGATCTTTCGGTGCCGCAACCACTTCCAGCCGCGCGAGGTGGGCCAGACGGTCCTGAGTGGAGCGAGGCAACCCGGTCAACCCTGCTGCCCGCCGGGTACTGACACCGGCCTGCACGAGTTCCCGGTGTGCGGTTCTCAACGTTTGCGTTCCTGATCGGCGATGTCCGCGCTCTCGGAGATCTGCTCCAAGAGCGCGTGTGCTTTTCCCATGATGCCCAACGCCGCCTCCGTGGTCGCCAACCGCCGCTGAGCGACCTGCAACTCCCTGGACAGCCGGGCGATCTCCACCTGATCCGCCGACGGCCGGCCGGCCCGCTCACCGGGCTTCTTCCCGGCCAGCACACCTGCATCGCGCAGCTGCCGCCACGCGGTGATCTGCGACGAATAGATGCCCTGCTCCCGCAGATACCCCCCGCCACCACCGTCGCGCGCCACGCAAGCCAACTCGTACGCGGTCAAATGCTGCAACTTCTCGGCGGCGGTGAACGCCCGACGACGTCGGGGACCACCCTCACGCGGACCAGGAGTAGACACCACTTCATCCTGGACCATCGATGTTTGCGTCACTTCGAACCTCAAGATCTCGCCCCGCGTCAGGCGGACTTGCTCTGAACCACTGGCCTCACCTCAGCCTGACACGCAGGGTCCCGGGTAGGGATGGTTTGATGAGACGGCTTGACCATGCTGGCTGGCAGGTTACAGCTCTTCCGGTGATCGCATTACCGGTCGCCGTTACGGGGGATGTTGTGAGCCGCGGGCGAGGTGTGCGGTTGGTACGGTCGCTCTCGTGTCTTCAACGTATGCACAGCGGCGCAGGCGGGATGTGATCGTTGCGCTTGCAATTGCAGCTCTGGTGGCCGGCGGCGGACTCGTCATCTACCTGACCAGTGCTGCGCGTGCGGCAGATCTGCAGCTGGCCGCGGATCGGGATCTGCCCCAGGTCAACACATCGATCCCGACGTCTTTGTCGCTGGCCTGGACACAGCGAACCGATCCGGCTGTCGGCGCTGCGGTGAGTCCCGCCGGAGTCGTCGCGGTTGGCAGCGAACACGAGGTCCGCGGGTTGGACATCGCCAGTGGACAGCAACGCTGGAGCTACACCCGCAGCGATCGTCAGCTCTGCGCTCTCACATCCGGCGATTCCGACAATCGAAAGTACGACCCGTCCGATCATAGATTCCTCCGAAAGGGATTCAGCGACCGCACGGAGACCGATCGGCTGCGTGGCATCGTCACCGGGTTTCGCCTCGACACGAGCACAGATTGCCCCGAGATTGCCAGTTTCGATCCAGTTACCGGGGGTCGGGTCTACTCACGCACCGTCGCGGCGTCTGGCCCCGGCAGCCTCTTTGTCGAGGGTCCCTACGGTGGGTGGCTCTCCCCGCACCTGGTTCAGTTGTGGCGTTACGACTTGGTCAGGTCCATCCTGTACGGCGATCAGCCAGCGCCCGCCGAACCCGGCGGCGAGACGCTCGGCTGCGAGTTCACAGACACCTATGTCGGGGTAAGCAGATTCGCCACCGTTCAACACTGCTCCGGGCAGAGCACAGCGCACGTGAGCATCAACTACACGGACCCACACAGCAAGGACAAGGGCTGGAGCGCCATCGTCCATCCGCCGATCATTGACATCGACACAGGTGCATCGTCCGCGGTGCTCGTTGGGCTCACCGAAGACAGAGTCGCCGTATTGATCGACTCGCCCACACCGCAAGTTGTCGCATACGACTTCGCCGGCACCGCGCGGACCCGGACCCCCGCGCCCGTCCAAAGCGCCGCAATCCGAGCGACCGAAGCCGCTGCGGGACCGAGCCCACGACGTATCACCGACACGATCAGCATTACGTGGGTGGGCGGCACCCTGATTGGGATGACGACAAGAACCGTCACCGAAACCGCACCGGCCACCACCCCTCCCACCACCACAGGCGTGACGACAGCCCCGCTCCTGGGTACCACCCCGTCGAGCACGAGCGCCGAGCTTTCCCTGACCGATCAACAGACGCCTGTGCTGGCCTGGACGTTCACGTCGACGGGACTTGGTGCGGTCGTCGGCAGTCAGATCCTGGTACCGACTAGCCGAGGTTTCGCCGTCATCGAAACAACAAGCGGCAAAATTGTTCGCCAGATCAGCGCCCCGAGCGCTGATCAAGCCAGGGTTGATGTGAGCGCTTCCAGCCGGGGATGGTTTGCCACTGTCAGCGCAACCGGCAGAGTGCAGGCGTATCGAGCAACGACCACGTGAGCGGCAGTGGAATCTGTTGTCGACCCGGACGTGTTAGGGACGATGGTGACATGTTCTGCGGGAACCTACGGCTATAGGTAACCGGCGGACGTCTTCGACGTCACCCGTGGAGCAAGTCGCGGATCTCTTCGACGTCGACCAGATCGACGGGCGCCGAGATGACGGCAGGTGGGTGGCCGGCCAGAACCAGTTCCACACGCTGACGGGCTCGTCAAACCCAGCTATGCGGGCGCGCGTCTCGGGTAGGGATCGTCAGATGAGACGAGCTCATACCGGTGGTTTACGCGAGAGCAGGAACGCCTGACCAGGCCCCTCCGCCCCTTCTGGTGGACGTCCACCCCAGAAGACGCTGCTGAATCCGGCGGCTGCGACCCGAAGTTCCTCTTCAGCTGGCGACAGCCAGTAGACGTCGAACTCGACTCCAAGGTTGGCTGTGCGTCCGCCACGGCGGACCTGGTCGTCGCCGGCCTTGAATCCGGTCAGGAAGTACCCACCAGGCTTGACGACGCGGAACAGCTCACGCAGAGCCGCCGGCCGGTCGTGGGGTGAAAGGTAGATCAGGGAGTACCAGCAGACAATGCCGGCCAGGGACTCGTCCTCGAAGGGCAGCGCGCGAAGATCCGCAACCTCATATCGGAATCCGGGATAGTCACGTTGCGCGAGCCGGATTGATTTCGGAGAGAGGTCAACCCCTCGGGGGGCCAGTCCCCACTCTGCGAGCAGGGGTTCCAGATGCCCTACCCCGCAGCCGATATCGCCGACCTCGTCACCAACGTTGGCAGCTCGTGTCAGTTCGCAGAACAGGTCGAACACCGCTCGCTCGATCGGCATATGACGTATCGAGTCGGTCAGACGACCTGCGTAGAAGTCGGCCAAGGCGTCGTGCGCGGCCCGCAGTTCATCGGTCTTCTTGGTGGTCATGCGAGCGATCGTAGGAGCCCCCACCGACGCTGGCCCCTCACGAGTGTGGGCTCCGGCGCAACCGGATCACGCGATCCCGGATGCAGCAGTCTCGGGTAGGGATCGTCAGATTCGACGCACTGTCGTCATTGATGCCGGCGAGTGAACCGGGATCTCTGGTCAGCGGGACGCGCGTCCGCTCACGGTTTGGGTGGATGGCTGGAAGGCTGGCACTCCGGATCGATCTTGACTGTCGGGGGCTCTGTCGTGGGCGTGCTGCGTGACCGGGGATTCCGGAGGCTGTGGCTTGCGACCGTCATTGGAGGGTTCGGCGCTCAGTTCGCCGCGTTCGCATTGAGTGTGACCGCTGTCCTGGTGCTGGATGCGGGTCCGATCGAGGTCGGAGTGATCGCTGGTGCAAGTCAGGCCGGCTGGCTCCTGAGCCTGCCGATCGGCGTGTGGGTAGACCGGTGGCGTCGGCGCCGGATTCTGCTGACGGTGTCCTGGATCCGTTGCGCGGCGCTGGTGTCGATCACCATCGCCTACCTGCTCGGCGTTCTCACGGTCGCCCACCTGGCCGCAGTGGGACTGACGCTGAGTGTCTGCGGCGTCTTCTTCATGAACGCCCACGACGCGTTCGTCGTGGCGCTGGTCGGTCCGGACCGTGTCTCGGAGGCGCGGGCCCGGCTCGAGGTCGGAGAACAGGCCGTCCGGGTGACCGGAGCCGGCCTGGCCGGGCAACTGCTCAGGGTGCTCGCCGGGCCGCTGCTCTACCTCGTGGCCGCGATCCTGGACGCGTGGTCGGCGTTGCTGTTGTGGCGTACCAGGTCCACCGAGAGTCCTCCCAGCAAGCACGAGCGGGACTCCTTCGGCACTGCCATCCGCTCCGGGCTGCGGCTGGTGTGGAAACACCCGGTATTGCGGATCCAGATGACGCGCAACGCGGTGATCAACTCCGGCGCAGGGATTGTCTCGGCTGTCATGCCGGTCTTCATCCTCACCGACCTCGGCTTGAGTCCAGCGGTCTACGGCCTCATCGGGTCCGCCGGCGCAGTGGGAGGCGTGCTGTCCGCAGTCGTCTCGCTCGCAGCGATGCGGCGATGGGGTGACCTGCGCGTCATGGTCCTGGCACCCACTCTGCTCCCCCTGGGAGCCGCCGCAATCCCGCTCGCAGCATAGCTGCCGGCCAGTGCGGGAGCCGTCCTGCTGGGAGCAGGTCAGTTCGTGTTTGCCTCCGTGATCACGATCGGATCAGTCGCCGCCGGCGGCGTTCGCGCCCAAGTCACACCGGCAGACGCAATGGGGCGGGTCGGTGCGGCCAGCAGGTTCGTCACGATGGGGATCCTGCCCATCGGAGCTCTCGCAGGGGGCTTCCTCGGGCACGCAGTCGGTCACGTTCCAGCGCTCTGGATCTGCGTCGCCACGATGACCGTCGCCGCCGTCATCGCCGCCCGATCCGAACTCCTCCCCCACCGTGTCGTCCCCGATGAGTGGAAGGTAGCGGTACAACAGCCGCGGTGAGCTGTGGCGGCATCTCGGGTACGGATCGTCTATTGAGACTCGCAATTGGATCGGGGTCGTCAACCTCACCGGCTCGCTGTTCAACTGCCGACAACGCAGGGCATGGGTGGCTGTGACGCTCGGGTGGGTGTTGCCGAGCTTGCGGTCCAGTGCCTGCAGCGAATCCACCAGGTGAGCATGAGCGCTGAGGCGATCGTGTTGAACAGGTGGATGGCCCAGATCGGGCCGACCGGCAAGGTGATCACATAGAAGGTCTGCAAGAGGTTTCCGCAGTTGGCGATGATCAGGTTCGCGCCGCTGTAGGAGCTGAGGTCGCGGCTGCGCTGGGCTTTGATCAGCATGGGCAGCGTGGACAGGACGAACAGGGCGGTCGCGGCGGTGCCGGCGATCGCGGGCCAATACACCGTTCATCTCCTTCGTGCGTTGGAGGAAGTGGAGCCAGCCGCAGACACTGGGCCTGCGGCCGGCTTTGGTCCAGTGGTTACCAGCGGATGGGACCGTCAGCGTCGATGAACGTGCCGGATAATGCCCCTGAGGGCAGTGTCGCGGCGGTGAGCACGACCTGGGCGGCTTGATCTGCGGTGGTGGGCGCTTGGTCCCGGTTGATCGGGGTGAGGTCGGTCTGGACGAAGCCTGGACAGACCGAGGTGACGATGATCGGGGTGTCGGTGAGCGCCTTGGACAGGCTGATGGTGAAGCTGTTCAGTGCGGCTTTCGACGCCTGGTAGGCCGGGACGATCATCGAATAGTAAGCCGAGGACGGGTCGGCCTGTTCGACCAGCGAACCCATGCGGGTGGACACGTTCACGATGCGTCCGGCCTCGCTCTTGCGCAGTAGCGGCAGGAACGCTTCCACGACGTTGAACGGCCCCAGCACGTTCGTGGCGAAGGTGTCGGCCACCACGGTTGGATCGGCCACTTCGGCTCCCTGAGATGTCGCCTCGGGCAGCACCCCGGCGTTGTTGACCAGGACGTCGACATGACCGAACTCGTCACCGACCTGCTGGGCGGCGCTCGCCGCGCTGTCCGGCGACGTCACGTCGAGCACGACAGCTCTGACCTGGATGCCCTCGTTGCCGAGTCGATGGGCGGCCGCTTCGACATCCTGTCGGGACCTTCCCGTCACCACGACAGTGAATCCGTTGCGCCCCAATGCGGAAGCGGTGGCAGCGCCGATCCCGCGGGTAGCTCCTGTTACAACAGCAACTCTTGACACAGTGCACTCCTTGTTGAACCTTGCACGCTGCTCCGTGGTGGCGGCGTGATAGCTCAACAGTGCCAAGGGCTCTCACGAGATGCTGGCGGGAATCAGACCCCGCGTTCGAGTGCTGCACATGGTTCGTCATGACAGTTGGACCCTGACGGCAGGTCCGGCCGCTACACACGCATCTTCGGGCAAGAGTCACGGATCTCGCGGGTCTACGACAGTGCTGTGCGCAAGGTTGGGAGCTACGGCGTCCGGAGGGACTCGGCCCTCCATCCGGTCGTTGTGCCACTCCAACCAGGCCTTGTGGTCGTCCGTGGTGTGCGCTGTCTCAGCGCAGAGCTCGCAGGTTGCCATTCCGGGACGATTATGCAGTCGCGTGAACGAAACGCTGACGGACCATCCTCTGCCGGGATGGCTGCATCAGCGCTGCTCTCAGGTCGTCATAGCAGCGACCACAATCCAGGACACGACGCTGCCGCGACCGCGATCCCACCACCAAAATTTGTGGGGTCGCGCCAGAGGATCGGTAGATGAGACTCCGGCTCAGCGACGGCGGAACGATCGTTCGGATAGAGGACCGCTTGGTTGAGCGATCCTCGACGCGGCGACCGCCGGCGCGAAAGGGTCGCGAGCTGTGGCACACGGCTAAGAGTCAGTGACCGTGATCTCGGTTGGCGCACTCTCTGCTGCTGGCAATCCGTCCAACCAAACTATCGTCGTCGCTCGGTAGGTTCCCGCGGCAAGAGGCAGCTGGCGGTTCGCGCACTGTCTGAACGGATCCATGGGGGCTGGCTGCTCGATCGAGTGCCCCGCGTCGACTGTAAGGCGGGAGCCGACACCGAGAAGGTAGTCCTGAGGTGTGCCAGCGACAACCACGCCATCTCGGTCTTGAACAATGACGGTCACCTTGAGGGTCGCCGCGATCTGCTCACGCCTGTTGTTGCTCAGCTGCACGCTGAAGTCCACTTTCCGGTGGCTCGGCACGCTGGCGGGCCACCTCGGGGTGATCTCCAGGCCGGTACTAAGGCCCGTCGCTTCCGATTGACGCCCACACAGGCTGTTCTTGTCCGCAGTCAGGACGGGGGTCGGTCCCGGCGTCGGTCCCGGTCGGTTCGACTGGGAATCCGCGGATACAGGTTGGCCGCTCGTACTTGATGTGACATTCGTCGAGCGGACTTCCGCGGGATTCGGGCCAGCCAGTTGGACGTCGCTTCGGGGGGTCAAGGCGAAAACAGCAGTGGCCGCGACGACGGCCGCGGCGACCAAAGCGGGCATCAACCATCGCGGCTGACGCCTCACGCTGTGCGGTCGCGCGGCATGCTGCTGGATCGTGTCGCGGATCCGCTGCTCGAGGCTGTCGGGAACCTCGAGGTCGTCGGTCGCGCGATGCAGCTGCTCACGGAACTTCTGTTCGCAGTCATCAGTGGTCATCGGGCACTCCTTCGATCAGCTGGAGTATGGGTGACTCGCGGAGCTGGGCAAGAGCGTGGTGGGTAAGCCGCCGGGTCGTGCCGGCCGGGCGTCCTAGCGTTTCGGCCACATCGTTGACCGGCAGATCCGCCAGGTAGCGCAGCACGAGGACTGCTCGCGGTAGCGGCGGGAGTTGTTGGAGAGCTGCAAAGAGATCGGGCTGCAAGTCTTGGTCTGGAGCGGCCGGCGGTCGGGCTCGGCTCAGTTTTGCCAGCGAGCGATCGTGGACACTTCGCCTCTTTGCAGCGTTCAGGTGCAAGTTGGTCATGGTGCGCCGCAGGTACGCCGGCAGATCATCGGGCGGCGCTGGCCCGGTAGCCAGGTATCTCTCCACGGCGCTGTGGACGAGGTCCTCTGAATCAGCGCGGGCCCCGGTCAGCGCGAACGCGACCCGGTACAGACCTGGGACGGCCCGCGCCAGGTCGTCCATGCCGTCATTGAGAACGCCGGCCAGCGGAACCACCTCCTCAATCACCCTCACATCTACTCAGACAATCGAGCGACTAGAAACGTTCACAGACACGACCGCAGCGGTCATCTTCTGACTCGACTGGCTGTCGACGGCACAACGAGGCCGCGCAGCGCTCCACCCCAGCTCGCACGGCTGACCAGGAGCGATGTGCCCATCGGGTTCACGCCGACCGACCTCGCACGTGTCTCGGATAGGGATCCCTACCCGAGACCCGGACGGGGTCGGCGACGGCGAGACGGCGGTCCGCAGTATGAGCTTGGCTTGTCGCACGGGGCCGAGCCGGGCTGGCTTCAACTTTTGAGGCCGAGGCAACGTCCGGTCGGTTGACCTACGTCTGAATAGTCAAGAAGGCTTCACATCGCAGCACCGGATCCAACCGTAAGCCGTCCCCCCGCCGTGGCCAGAAACGAGATCAGGTGATGATGAGAGCTAATGCATCAAGTGTCCGCAGGCTGTTGTCGCTGACCCTGATGGTGGCGCTGCTCGTCGTCAGCGCAGGGTGCACGCCCTTCCCGGCCCGTCCTGCAACGCCCCAGACCGCCACGGCGACACCCGCGGTGTCGCATGCAAGCAGTGCGTCGACGCAGACGTCAGTCACTTCGTCGACTGCATCCTCGCCGGCTTGTCCCTCGTGGCCCGCCGAAGGGCTGGGTCCCTCCGATGACGACGGCAAGCCGGGGTCGGTCGGGAACCCCTTTTGGCGAGTGCACGGTGCAGGAACGGTCGCCGTCGACGAGGCCGATCCTCCAACGTCTTTGCGTGAAGCCGTCGGACGTGCAGAATTCGTGGTCAGGGGCAAGATCATCGCTGCTGAATTGGTGGAGCCGCTCGGAGCGGATCCGACGCAGATCCGAGGCGGTGCGCGGACACTTGTCACGGTGGCCAGCGCAGACGGGCGGCAGTACAAGTTCGGGCTGGCCCGAGCCCCTTCCGCTGATTGCATCCTCTCGCAGGTCGCGCTGCCGGATCAGACCTACTTCTTCCTGTTCGCCACGCCTGCCGGGCGGCAGCCGTCAGGAGCAACGGCCAGCTGTTTAGACATGGCCTGCGTCGGCGCTGCCACCCCGAGCGGCGCCAAGCGGATTCTCACTACGGACCCGTCCGAGTCGCGCGACATGTGGACAGACTCCGCCGGGCTGCGCGGAACGGACGCCATCTGGGCGTACATCCAACAGAGCACAAAGCGATAGTTCCGGCCCTGAAACTCCCTCACACAAACGGCCACCCGGCCCAACCCCGGAGCGGAAGCGAATGAATCAGCAAGTCAGAAGGATCCATGTCGGGTTTGCCCGCAGCCTGCTCTTGGCGTCAGTGACGGCTGTCGCGGTTGTCGTTGCAAGCTGCGGCGGAACCAGTACGGGGCAGCGGGCAGACGCGCCCGGTACGTCGTCGGCTGGTATGGGCTCTGCTGCAGTCTCTGCGACTCCCGTCTCGACTGCTGCGACGGTCCGGGCATCAACAGGTCCGGACATGGGTTCGGTGGAGTCGGTGTCGAGTAGGTTCGCGAAGGCCAATGAGGCTCATCACAATCCGCGGTGTAGTCGGGGTCTGAACCCGCCGGACTCCAGCAGTGATCTGGCGATGTAGTGGGTGAGGTTCCGGAAGCCGAGGGCTGATCCGCGTAGGTGTTCCAGGCGGCCGTTGATGGCCTCGGTCGGTCCGTTGGACGTGCCGGGCCGGTCGAAGTACGCCAGAACGTCTGCGGCTCGCTTGAGCAGGGTCCGGCCGAGCCGTCGCAGTTCGGTCAGTACTTTCGGGACGCCCTCTGCGAGGGAGGCGATCACTGCTTTCAGCTCGGTAGCGCCGGCGGTGCGGTTCGGGTTCCGATACGCGGCGACCAGCCGCTGATAGATGCCCCAGGTCGCCTCGACCTCAGCATGGTCCAGGTCGGTGAACAGTGAGGCGAGCCGTGCTTTCTGCCGGTCGGTGAGCAGATCCGTGCCGGTGTGCAACGTTCGACGGGCCCGGTACAGCGGGTCGTTCTTGCGGCCCCGCCGGCCGTGCAGCTCGGTGTGGACCCGGCGGCGGCACTCATCCAGTGCCTGGCCTGCGAGGCGGACGACGTGGAACGGGTCCATCACCGCGACGGCGTCGGGTAGCTCTTCGGTCGTGGCGGTCTTGAAGCCGGTGAACCCATCCATCGCCACGACCTGCAAGCGACTGCGCCATAGTGCATCCCGTTGTTGCAGCCAGGTTGTGAACGCGGCCTTGGACCGGCCCTCGACCATGTCCAACAGGCGTGCCGGGCCGGTCTTGTCCCTGATCGGAGTCAGATCGATGATCACCGTGACGTACTTGTCGCCCTTGCGGGTGTGGCGCCACACGTGCTCATCGACACCGATCACCTCCACCCCGTCCAACCTGTGCGGATCGTCGATCAGGACTCGTTTGCCTTCGGCCAGGACAGCGTCGTTGGCGGTGTTCCAGGACACCGCCAACGCTTCGGCGATGCGGGCGATAGTGAGGTGCTGGCACACCAGAGCCTGCAACGCCCACCGCAGGCCGCCACGCGACAACCGGGCCCGCGGCTCCGCCGCGGCAGAGGTGTCCTGCCGCCACACATGCCCGCACTCGTCGCAGCGGTAACGCCGCACCCAGACCAACAGCACCGTCGGGCGCCAGCCCATCGGCTCGTGCGCCAACCGCCGAGTCACGCTGTCCCGCAACACTCCTGGGCTGCCGCACCGCCGGCAGGTTCGGTCATCGGCTGTGACCCGGCACTCCAGCACGGCCCGGTCGGGTTCGATGAACTGGCCGACCACGCGCAGGCCGAGGCCGTTGAGGCGGGCGAACGTGGTGACATCAGGGGTCGTGAAAGTAGAGTCGGGCATCGTCGAGGTCTTCCTTGCTGGGCGGCGTAGAGAACCTCCATCATGCGAAGACCTCGACACCCACCTGCAGCCACCCCGGCATCGCCGGTCCGTCAGGACCTACACCGTCGATTGCGAAGAGCCGCCAATGAGGTGGCTTCACCGGTGATCACTGATTGGAGCGGCGACATCAACGGCACGACGGCGTCTGCTGCGTGGAACAGAACGGCTGACCGACTCGTCGTGACCACATTCGGCAGCGGGTCGTGCCCGCGAGCGATACAGCGCGTCGAACTCACCGGCACCCAAGAGATCTACCTGACAATCGTCGACACTGGCGTTGAACCATTGACGCCCGCATCGTCTGGCGCGGCAGCCAACTCTGTTGCGTATCCGCGGGCGTGCACTCGCGATTTGCGGCCGTACACGATGGTGGTCATACCGCCGGCAAGCGCGAGC
Source organism: Nakamurella sp. (assembly GCA_037720195.1). Classification (GTDB taxonomy): domain Bacteria; phylum Actinomycetota; class Actinomycetes; order Mycobacteriales; family Nakamurellaceae; genus Nakamurella. The sequence continues at coordinate 131,465 of JBBJML010000004.1, forward strand.
GCTGGCAAGAGCCTCACCGTTCGGGGACTCGGTCGGCCGATCGAATTGGCTCCGATCAAGTGAGCTCGCCACGCTGTTCGGTTCAGCTCAGTCTGCGGAGAACAGCACACCCGACAGCGCGAGATGGTCTGCTCACCTGGGCTGATCAGGCCGGGCCTTCTCGCCACGGACTCACCGCGCTCAGCGAGATGCTTGGACGAACACCCAGATGGAGTCGAGCCCGTCGAGAGCGCGGGAGTCATTCCACAAATTGGTTGGATTCTTGCGATTGGCAGTGAGCATGCCGTAGGCGCCCCTATCGGGAACCGCAGCAACGATGCAGTACGGATCGGCACACCGCCATCCCGTGCCGGGAACTTGTTCCGTCGGGTCTTTCGTGAGCAAGAATATGTACTCGTCCACGGGCAATGGCTTGTCGAGCACGCAGTCAGGAGTTCCGGCCAGCCTTGCTAGGCTGAAAGAGTAGACTTTCCCGTCCGTGCCGGTAACAAAGATCCGGCTGGATGCGCTATCGCTTCCCGTATAGCCGGTTCCGGGCGTCGGGAAGCTCGGCTCGGCGCGAGTGATGTGGCCGCGAACCGCGACGTCAGCAGCCTTACTGAGCGACGCTGATCACAGCGATCAAACCTACGACCGCGCCGACCAGACTACGACGACGGCGAGAGAGTCGGGGTAGCTCTGCGTGTTGAAGTTGACCGTTCCCACGCCGCGCACCGCCCAGAAGTCGTACTGGTCGAAGGGAGCGCAGCTGTTCAGCAGGGCACCGCGCGACAGCCGAGTACTGCGGCCCCGGAGAGAAATGACCGCCGACCCTGAGCCGTTCATCGTGGAGACTCGGTCTCAACGCTGGACCTGGATCATCTACGGGGTCAGCGGAGCTGCCTGGCTCTCCCTCGGTCTTGGTGCTCGCACCTCGGGATCCCTACCTGATACTGGTTTCGGGGGTGCTCGCCGGAGCGAGGCAGCGGGGCGTGTGCTGTAAGCTTGTCTTGGAGTGTTGTGCTGCGGGGGCAGACTCGCGTTACACCCGACGATGCAGTAGGTGACGGGCGCGCGAGCCAGCTCGCCGCAGGACTCCGGCGGCGCCGATGCCGTCTGGCCAGTTCCGACGGTTCAGCAGGAGCTCGTCTGCCAGCACGTCACAGGCGTCCCAGAACCGCCCAATCCACGGGTGCGCAAGTGCCTCGTCCCGATCAACGCGTCGTCCGTACAGCTCGGTGGGAGGTGAGAGTTCTTTCGCGTTGACCGCGCTGAAAGCTGGCCCTTCCGTGCCCACTGTCTGGCCGAAACGAGCACCGAAGGTAACGGTATCGGCAGGACCCGAGTCGGAGTCGACGCCGTGGTCACCGAACGACACGGTCAGGAACGCCTCACGTTCGCCACCGTGTCGGTAGAGGTGCATCGAGTACAGCCCCACCGCCTTCTGATCCTGGATCAACCCGCCACTGAGAAACGTCCGTTTGCCGCCGCAGTCCGGGCATGACTGGGCCGCCGGCTCAGCGAACTTCTCGAGTGAGAGCATCACTTGAACAGCATGCCAAACACCCCGTGAGTTCGGTCGACAGCGGGCAAGGGCCGGAGAGCTGTCCTTGAACCCATCGAGAGTCTCGGGTAGGGATCCCCAGCAGAGACAGCTAAAGCACGTGCAACAGAATCGGGGGTTCCTGCGTCCTTGGCCTGTGAGGGGTGACGACATGGTCGATGACGTACTGGACATGCTGCACCACCGCGGTCCGGCGCTGATCGCGTTCGGTCATCAACTCACCCGCAGCTCCACCGAAGCACACGACCTGGTCCAGGAGGCGGTCGCTCGCATCCTGACCAGGCAGCGCCGCTCCCCGGGCCGTATCGACGACATCGAGGCGTACACCCGGACCGTCATGGTCCGCGCCCTGATCGACAACCACCGACGCGGACACGGCGTTGCTGATCGCACAGATGCGCTCACCGAGATTCACGACCACGCCGAAGAAGCAGTCGGTTTCGACGTCAGGCTCGTCGACCGCGACCAGCTGTGGACCGCGATCGGCAAGCTCCCGCTCCGTCAGCGCACCGTGCTGGTCCTGCGCTACTACCAAGACGCCACCGACCTCGAGATCGCGGCGGATCTCAATTGTCCCAGCGGCACGGTCCGCAGCCTCGCCAGCCGAGCACTCTTCACCCTCCGCGCTCAGCTCACTCGCACTGCCTCGCATCCTCAGGAGTCACCGTGACCGACGACAAGCCCGACCCAGTCAGCAACGACCCATTCGGTGCCGAGATCGCAGCGACCATGCGCGCCCACGAGCAACCCGGACCAGTGGACGACATCATCGAAGCGCTCCGAGCCGAGCACGGCGCCCTCAGCAGAAGGCGGGCCCGGGACAAGCAGAAGCGCCGCTCTGCGGTGGTGCTAACGGCCGCGTCGGTTGTCGTTGTCGCCGGCGTCACCGGCCTGCTCGTGGCAGGGGCATCCACCCGTGGCACCGCGACGTCCGCAACGCCGACCTCGGCCGCACCGACGAACGACACTGTTCCGCTCTCGGGCTTGGAAGCGCTAGTGGTGCGACCCGGTGAGCAGGTCCGCGCCGACGGCTTGGGTGGCATCGTGCGAGCCGAAGATGGATCTACCGAGCTGTGCAGCGGCTACTCCACCCAGGGCACATCCGGCAAGCCAGTCCCGTCCGGATACCTCGACCCAACCGGAACGGGATGCGAGGGCATCGCAGCCATCAAGATCGCCACCCTGCGCGCCGAGCAAGCCGGCATCTTGGAGATCAAGCAGGGCGAGCCCGTTCAGGTCACCGGCACCTATGAGACAGACGGCAGCATCACCGTCACCGATGTGCACCCCCTCACCCCACCCACCCGGATCCCGGACAGGGCAACGCCATGCCCTACACCCGAAGGCGGCTGGCAAGTCCGCAACGGGGATACCGGCGCCCTCAACCGGTACCTCGCCCAGGACCCCGGCGAGTACCTGTCCTTCGGCACCACGCCGCAAGGTAAGGGATACGGCGTCTTCACGGTCGGAACACTCACCAGAGATCTGACTACGACGCGGACCGAGCTCGAGAAGATTTACGGAGCCCCGGTCTGCGTCTACCGCGCCACCCACTCCGAGAGGCAACTCACAGCTGCGACAAGCGGAGCCGCCCTCGTCCTGCGCAACAGCGGCACCGACCTCTGGGACGGTCCCTACAACACCACGTCCCCCAACCTGCCACTCAACCCCGACTCGGACACCTCCATCGGGTACGTCTTGGCGATCACACCCGCTCTTGCACAACAGCTTCAGCCGTACAGCGAGTTCATCAAGCTCGTCCCGTTCATCGCTCCGATGCCGCTGACTGGGCAGCCGTCGCCTGCCGTCAGCGCGACAGCAAGTGCACCTGTTACTGCTCCCTCCTCGACACCTGCAGACGACAGCTGCCTGGGGAGCGCCCGTGAAGGGGTGGATGCACCCTTGGCTGCCTATGGAGACACCGATTCTGCCAAGCTGCACTTTGCAGGCGGAGCACCCCCGACTGCGCGCCTGTGCGGATCGTTCGAAAGCCTAGGTAAGCGCCAGAGCGGGTCAGCCAGATCGACGCCCAGTTCCATGGCGTACCTGTTCAGCTTGGTCCTGGACGGGAAGGTCAGTTCCGGGGGCAGCTACTACTGGGTTGCCGGCGCCGTCGACAGTACCGTGGCTTCGGTCGTCATCTCGTTCGCTGAAACGCCACAAACGGTCACGGTGACGCTGGTGCCGCTGGCCACCGGTTGGCAGGGCTTCGCGTTCGAGTACTCGCCAGGCCCGTTCTACTACGCGCCTTCCAGTCGCAACGTCCGTGGACCTCAGAACGCCGGCCTGACCGTCACCGCAAGAGACCACGCCGGCAATGTCGTTGATTCGCGCTACATCAACCTGGACAACAACGAGCAGCGCGAAGCCGGCACGCAGCCAACGAGCTGAGGCTGATGGCATCGTCTTCGGGCAGCGGCATGGCACGCATGAAGCCATGACCGAGACGGCTCGTATTCGACCGGGCCCGGGTGGCTTGCCGGTCGGGGGAACAGGACGGCCAATGGTCTGTGGATCGTCTCGACCCGGTGTCGGCCGATCCAGCGTTCCGTTGACGTGCCCGCTGGCCGTCCGCGTGCGACGTTGGGGGCTGCCGTTGAGGTCAGCCTCGTCCGAGACGTGAACATCCTGGAATGCTGGCGCGTCTGAGAAGTGTGAGCGAGACGGGGCAGCTGGTGGATGCGCAGGCGTTGGTCGCCGCTGTGCCGCGGATGTACCGCCTTGCCCTGGCCATGACCGGTGATCCTCACACCGCTGAGGACATCGGCCATGACGTGCTCGTCAAGCTGTGGAGACTTCCCGAGACAGTCGATCTGACGTGGCCGTACATCCGCGCCGCAGTCGCCAACGCCGTGATCGATCATCATCGACGCTCCACTGATCGGCTGCGGATCCTGCACACGAACGCGGACGTGCTCGAATCCGCCGGCCACCCAGGTGCCGGCCGGGATGTCGAAGCGAGCATCGATGTACAGCGGGCGCTTGCCCGGCTCCCCCGTACGCACCGCCTCGTGATTGTTCTGCACTACCTCGAAGACCTTCCCTTCCACGAGGTGGCAACGATCCTCCGGCGGCCAGCTGGAACTGTCCGCCGGATAGGACGCGAAGCGATCCACCAGCTCACCCGCGACCTCACACCCACGGCGGAACAGGAGAACTGAGATGGCCAACCCAGACGATCTCCGGCTCGCGGTTCAACACGCATACGCGGACTCCCCCGTCCCCGAAAGCCTCACCGCCGCCGCGCAAGCACACCTCGATGGTGCTGCACCCCGCGCTCAACCCGCAGGTGCTGCATCCGATGCCCGCATTGACCGAGCGCCTCCATCAGGGTCGTCCAGGAAGCGAGCGGCACTCGCTGCCACGATGATCGCTGCAGCGGTCGCCGTTGTCGTGATCGTGACCACGAATCTCACCGCACCGCGCACCGACCGTGACGCTGCACCGATCGGGGCCACACAGCCACCGTCTACCAGCACGCTTCCTACCAGCAGAACAAGCGCTGCGACGAGTCCCAACACCCAGGTGAGCAGCGCTACTGACATGGACCTGCTGCGCGCCATGGCGATCGGTGTGGTCGTCCAGCCGAATGCCGGGCCGGCAACCGACAGTTCGGCCATCGTCGATGCAATCAACTGGTCCTTCACGCGCAGCCGCACCATTCCTGCCCCCATCGCGGAAGTCGTCACTTGGTATGAGACCAACCTGCGGGCACCCGACGCCCCTCAACCACCCACCCTGATCGACTCCACGCTGTACCCGGGCGGGAGAACCCCGGAACTCGCCGCCGCCGAGAATCTTTTCCTCGCACCCAAGATCGCTGTCCGCTTCGCCAGGACCACGAACAACGCCACCAAGGTCGACGTCATCGCCAGCGGTTTCCGCCGAGATGTCCACCCAACGGAAGACCCCATTCCCGGAAACGCGATCGTCAGCACCAAGCTGAACTGGACGACCGACGGCCAGTCCAAGACACGCACCGTCGACAAGGCTCAGACCGTCAAGCTCATCGACTACCTGAACAAAGCACCACTCGAGCCCGCACTCACTTATTCAGGCACGACGGGCGGCACGGTCTTCGACATCACCTTCACCGCAGACGACGGCAGCACCTACACCGCCCACTGGGACTCAGACATCGGTGGCGGGGCCGCGGGAGTGACGCTCAATCTCGGTGCCGGCAGATCAGAACTCGTTGATCCTGACCGCGGCTTCTACAACCTTCTCCGCGACCTGACCAAGACCTGACCACACTGACGTCAGACAGTCCCCCGCGCAACAGCAACACGGTGTGAAGAGGTGTCGCCTGCGCCATCCGACGCGTTGCCGCACCTGTTGCGCTGTCGACCGAGCTCATTCCGAGCAGACCCGAACCAGGCGGTCTCGGGTAGGGATCCCTACCCAGTACTGATTTCGGGGTGCGGCTCTCAGACCGCGGGCCGTTCTCTTCCCGTGACGGCCGGCGGGGCCTGACCGGGTATCAATCATCTCTTTATCCGGTATGGGGGTTAGCCTCGATCTTTCATCGGGTGGCTGGCTCGGGCTGATCGGGGTGTGTAGGTCATTTTCGCCTCCGGATCTGATGCTGGGTAGGGGTTCTTGCCGCGTGTCGCGCGGTGGCGTGGGGTTCCACTGGCCCTGGTTGCTGCGGGTGGTCGGAGGTACGGGAATTACGGCGGGTCAGGTCGGCGCCGGGTGTAGTTGATCGATCGCTGCGGTCAGCAGGTGTGCCCAGGGCGCGTGGGCGGGTAGATGCAGGTGGGTTCGGCGGGCGTGTCGGGCGAGGCGGCCTGCAGTCGCGAACAGCCTGAGCCGCAGTCGTTTCGGTTCCCACACAACTGCGTTCGTGCCGTACAGGGCCAGTAGTTGCAGCCACGCGGTGAGCTGCCCGGCGAGTAGGACGATCGCCAACCAGATGCGGTTCTGGGTGAAGTCGTGGAGCGGGAAGTTCCGCAGGCCGGTGTCCTTGGCGTTACGGATGCGGTCTTCGCAACGGGCCCGGCGACGGTGGCGTAGTTCCAGGTCGGCGAGTTGACCGCGGCTGGTTTTCGTCGCGAACGCGGTGAGCCGGTTGCCGTGCAGGTCGGTGAAGCGCAGTTGCGCGCCGGGGTGTGGGCGCTCAGCCCGCACCAGAACGCGCATCCCGGCCGGCCAACCGTTCAGGTCCAGTACCCCGGTCACGTCGGTGACCCAGGCGCCGTCGCGTTGGATTGAAGCGCCCCCGGTTTCCTGCCGCCCTCATACGGGTTGCGGCTCTCGGTTGAGGGCCGCGTAGTGGGCTTGCTCGTACTCGGCGGGCGGAACGTTTCCCAGGGTGCCATGCAGGCGCCGATTGTTGTACCAGTCGACCCAGCCGGCGGTCGCGTACTCAACGTCCGCGATGCTCTTGTACGCGCCTTCGTGGAACACCGTGGTGCGGATGCACTCGGCCTTGTACAGGCCGTTGATCGATTCCATCAGCGCATTGTCGTAGGCGTCGCCGACCGATCCGATGGACGGCGATATGCCTTCCAGAGCGAGGTGATCGGTCAGCAGCACCGACGTATATTGCGACCCGGCATCCGAATGATGCACCAACTCGCCGCGGGCTGCGGGGTGGCCTTGCCGGCCGCGTTCCCACAATGCCATCCGCAGCGGGATCATGACCAGCTCGGTCTCCTTCGAGGTCGCGGCGTGCCAGGCCACGATCCGTTGGGCGTAGACGTCCACGATGAACACCACGTACACCCATCCCGCCCAGGTCCGCACGTAGGTGAAGTCGGTGACCCACACCCGGTTCGGTGCCGGCGCTGTGAAGTCCCGGTTCAACAGATCCCCGGCACGCACACCGTCCTTCGCCGGAATCGTCGTCCGGATCCCCTTATCGCGGCGAACACCGTTGAGGCCCAGCACTTTCATTGCCCGATCCACCGCGCCGGCCGACACCTTGGGCATGACGCTGCGCCGCAGCAGGGCGGTCATCTTCCGCCGCCCGTACAGGCCCTCCGGAGTCAGCTGGCGGCGCCCGTCCCGCCCGGCGGCCCAGGCGGAGTCCCGGATGGCGTCGACGACGGTGGCGTCGGTGATGGTGCGGGCCGCCACTGCGCGGCCGGTGCGGTGCCAGCTGCGGTAGGTCCGTGCGGCAATCTGGCAGTCCTGCTCCCGCAGGACCCGGCAGATCGACTCGACCGCGTGACCCTCGCTGCGCAAGGAATCGATGAACCCCATGATCAACGGTTGCGGGGGTCGAGTTCCCCCACGAAGAAAGTTGTCGCCGCTTTCAGGATCGCCACGTCCTCACGCAGCCGCTTGTTCTCGGCCTTCAGTTTCCGGATCTCTTCCAGCTCCTTGGTGGTGATCCCCTCGCGGTTGCCGTCATCGACGTCGGCCTGGATCAGCCAGCGTCGGACGGACTCCCCTCCGACACCCAACTGCTTCGCCACGGCCGCTGACGCGGCCGTCAACGACTGGTACTCCCCGCGGTGCTCGGTCACCAGTCGCACCGCACGGGCACGGAGCTCCGGATCGATCTGCTTCGGCATGCTGCCATCCTTCCAACTCACAAGGATGCGGCAGGAAACCTGGGGCGCTTCAGATACCGCCCGCGTCATAGGCCGGGGTCCAGGCGTTCTGCGGCAGCGCCCGGATCTTCGCCTCGTGACCGTTGCTGAGCCCGAAACCGACCGAGTACTGCAACCTGCGGCGCGTCAACCACTCCAGGACCTCGTGGGTGCCACCAGCACCGTCGGTGCGGATCAACACCTTCCGGCCGGGCCGAGGACCAAAGGGCAGCTGCACCAACGCTTGCCGGATCACAGTGAGGTGATCGGCTGCGGTGTTCGCACCGGCGTTCCCGGCCCGCAACACCCCGGCGGCTGCTTCACCGGTCCCGCCGGGTCCGTGGTCGATGAACGCGAGCAACGGATGGAACCCGAAACCCTTCTTGTGGGTCGGCGCCGCGTGTTCCTTCTCGGAGTGCGCGGTCACCAACGTTGCATCCAGATCGATGATCACCGGCCGCTCCGCGGACACCTCGTGGATCGGGGACCCCTCACCCCGCAGTGACCACACCTGTTGCCGCACCACAGCTGTGGCCGCGCCGATCGCAGCAAGAACGTTGTCCGCGTCCGCTGCGAGCCGATCGATGGTGCGCGACACCGTCGGATCCGATGCCACCAACCCGAACAGGCCCGGCTCGGCCCGCAACACCGCAATGTCGGCCAGACAGTCACCGCCGATCGCCAACGCGACAGCCAGATCCACCACGACTTTCCCCGGGTCGTGCACCGCCAACCGCGGCCGCCACGGCGCCAGCGCCCGCGACATCACCTCATCCAAACCGATCCGGGCCGCCGTCGCGGTCAACAACACCGAACCGGCATGGGACACCACACCCGACGCGGACTGATCAACGCGGACCCGCGGATACAACGAGGTAGAGTTCGACACCAGAAAGGTGCTCCTGATCTTCAGCACGGACAGTCCCTAGACAAGACCATCCTTGCAGGTCAGAGCACCTTTCTGCATCACCGACACACATCCTCAGGGTCCCCGTGATGAAAGCGCGAGGCTAGTGCTGCTGGCCGGGCAGGCAGCGGTGACCCCGGCTGGTTCCGTGACCGCGACTGACCTCGCCGGCCAGGTTCATTCCGCACTGCAGAACGTCGCTGCTGGTGTCAGAAGCGCCGGCGGCCACGCCGGAGATGTCGCACGACTCACCATCTACGTCGTCAACTGGACCCCAGACATGGCCACCGACCTTCTCGAGGGGATGACCCGCGCCCAGAGCTCCGACGGCTACACCTCTCCACTGCCGCCGATAACCGTCATCGGCGTTCAAGCTCTATGGGTACCCGAGCTGCTCGTGGAGATCGAAGCGACCGCAGTCCTGGACTGAGTGTTCCCGCGTCGGCAGAGTGAACCGCCCCGGTTTGTCCGGAGGCTCGGATCGTCGGGCAGAAGGGGCGTCATGGCAAGAGTCGAAGCGACGACACGTGGTGGAGCTGCCCAGGTGTGCGGTGGGGATGGTGACGCACTCCCCGGCCATTTTTTGCCCTGTGGCTTGCGTCCACCCCGACGAACAGTGCGATGGTGCTGATGCTGTGCCGGGACCGCAGCGGCGCAATCCGGCAGTAGCCGTCTTATTCGTACCAGAGCCGCGCACCGTCAGGATCCGGGAAGGAAATCACCACGAGATCGGACGACCATGATCCTTCCCGAACGTCGGGCCGTGCACCGTGAATGAGGAACCGGCCGCCGAACGGAGCCAGGGTGTCGTCGATGGCGTCCGGATACGCGGTGATCTCCGGACCGGGATCCATCTCACTCAGCACGCCGACGGCGTAGCTGTGGGTCGGCGCCGTCACTGGGCCGGAACCCGGTCAAGGAAGCCGAGCACCGATTCGATCCGACCGTCGTCCGCGGTGGTCACCACGTCGAACCCCTCGATGACGGGCTCCCCACCGGCCGGCCCGAGGCCCCATGCGAAGCGGGTCAGGTGGTGGTGGTGATCGGACTGCCCGATCTGGTGGAAAGCGAGGTCCGGAAACTGTTGTCGCACAGCGCTGATCGTTGCTGACAGACCGTCGTGGCCGGCAACGTCGGCCATCGGGTCGACGTACCGGACGGTCGGGGTGAACGTCTCCTCGACGAGTCGGCTGCGTTCGGCCGGCTCGGCGTTCCAGCAGGCGAGGTAGCGGGAGGTGATGTCAGTCATGGTGGGTGCTCCGATGATGGGTGAGCTCGGTGGACAGAGCCGAGCTTCGGCGATCACCCGGCTGTGTGTCGATGACCTGTGGGGTCATGGAGCGGCGACCCGCCGGTGGTTAAGGTCGGCGTCGTGACCCAGACGATGAGGGATCAGCCCATTGGTCAGCTGTTGCGGGACTGGCGGGTCCGGCGGCGGCTGAGTCAGCTGGAGTTGTCGGTGCGGGTGGAGGTGTCGACCAGGCACCTGTCGTACATCGAGACGGGTCGGTCGCGTCCGTCGCCGGAGATGATCAGCAGGCTCACCGAGCAACTGGACTTACCCCTCCGGGAACGTAACGCTGCGTTGTTGGCCGGCGGCTACGCCCCTGCGCACCACGAGCGGGATCTCGATCATCCCGACCTGGCACGCGTGGCCGACGCCCTCCGCGGCGTGCTGGATGCCCATCGCCCCTTCCCGGCCGTCCTGCTCGACAGGTGGTGGGACATCGTCGATGCGAACGACGCCGTCGACGTCCTCACAGCAGGCTGCGACCCAGCGCTGCTGCAGCCCCCCGTCAATGCCCTCCGGCTCTCGCTGCACCCGGCCGGGCTGACACATCGGATGATCGATCCCGGCCCCTGGCGTGCGCACCTGCTCCAGCAGCTGGCCAGCCGGGTGGAGAGCACCGGCGATCTCCGCCTGGTGCAGCTGCAGGACGAAGTCCTGTCCTGGCCGGGACTGCGCGATCTCGCCGCACCTCCCGCGCACCAGGTCGTCGTGCCACTGCGGCTGCGGCACGGCCAGCACGAACTCTCGCTGTTCAGTCTCACCTCACGGGTCTCGACAGCCGCCGACGTCACCGTCGACGAACTGACTGTGGAGACCTTCCACCCCGCGGATGCGCGGACGGCCCAGGTGCTGACCCAGGGGACCTGAGCGGGCTCTGCACCGAGCGCCGGATCAGCTGTCCTGCAGCACCTCTTTCGGATCCGGACACAGCTGCCAGACATCTTCCCCATCGTCGTCCCTGACCCCGGACGACGCGAACCCCGTCTTCTGCGCAACGGCGGCCGAGGCGTGATGATCTGGATGGATGGACGCCGTGAATGCGTCGACACCTGACCGGCGCACCCAGTCGATCATCGCGCCGGTGGCCGCCGAGGCATGTCCGCGGCGTTGGTTGGACGGGGCCACGACCCAGGCCAGACTCCCGGTGCGGGTCCCGTCCACCTCTTCGACGGTGGCCTGCACGTAGCCCACCAGCCGGCCGGACGCCCGCTCTCGGACGACCCAGTTCAACCACCATTGCGCACCGTCCGGAGAGCAACCCACGGCCTGGGCCGTGTATCGACGGACCAGCTGCTCGACCGTGGGAGCGTCACCGCCGATGAACTCGTACAGTTCTGCATCGGCCAACACCGGAACCATCTCCTCAGCATGTGATGGGCGGATCGGTTCCAGCTCGAGGAATTCCGAGGACAACGACTGCGGAGGGGGCCAGGTCACGCGTCACAGCGTCTCCTGTCGCATCGTGAATTCAGCGGCAACTGCCCGTCGCCCCCGTACTCCGGGGCGGCAGGAACCGGCGCGGACTCGCCCGACATGCAGCCGCTCCGGAAACGAGGGAGTCGTGCCAGGAAGCGTGACGAGGAAGTCCCCCCTGCCAGGTCTGCGTGGAGCGTGTTCGGGGTGGCCGCAGAGTCCCGCACCCCGAGCGGGAGGGCGGTTCCAGGCTTACAACGGCGTCACATCCGCACTGCGGCTCCAGCGGTGGTCGTTGGGCGGCCGACAGGGTTCAAACTGGTCGGGATCCGTGCCAGCGTGAGCGTTGATGCACTCGGCGTGCCGTTTACCGACCGGCTGTCGATTCAACGGCCGTGCTCGCTTCGGCCCACTGGACGAGTTGGGGTCCCGGCTGACGAGACCACTGGCGCAGGTCGATGCCCCGAGCTATTCGGGCCCCCTCGTCGGCCCACTCCCCCGCTGGCGTGCTGACCGCAAGGGAGCGATCGAGCAGGAGCCACAGGTGAGCTTCGTACCCGCCCAGGAAGCAGGACCCCCAGTAGTGGATTGCCGCCCGCTCTCCCAAAGCGGGTGTCGTGTCCACCTTGATGAAGCGTCCGTCGTCGGGCTGGCAGTTCTGGTCAATGACGGCATCTTCGACCGCATTCGGCAAGGGCGGGCCATCGGGAATGGCAATCGAGATGGTGACCCCGTCACAGTTGCCAGTCGGAGCGGCGGCCGCGCACGCGACAACCATGTCCTCTTGGAGGCGAGCGGAGACCGTCCAGCCTGCCGGCACGGGGAACCGCACACCGCCGACATCAGCGATTCCGTTCTCGATGGCGACGGTTGCCGCGGCCGTCCGGATCGCCTGAGCGCGTTGGTGATCAGCGATCAGGGTCGCTACTCCGACCGCGGTTGCGATGACCGCAGCGGCTGCCGCGACCGGGAGCGGCCATCGCACTCTCCTGCGATCCCCGACGCCAAGAACCGGCTGTGAGCTGCGCGCCTCCGCGTGATGGCCCGGGTTGAGGCCGGCGTTCAACAGGTCATCAAGTGCCGTATCAAGTTCCTCATCGCTCCAGGCTGCGGAGTCGTCGTGAACGGTGCTCATGAGTTCAGTCCATTCTCGCGGGTGGTGGCCACTTGGAGGTGTTGCTCAGCGCGGCGCAATCTCCTGCGGGCGCGGTGCAGGCGGGATCGCACGGTGACCGGAAGCAGACCGAGCGCTTCGGCGACCTGGACCTGGGCCAGGCCGGCCCACGCCATGAGCAGCAGGATGTCCCGGTCAGTGGGGTCAAGTTGCAACAGGTCCGGCACCAGCCGCTGCAGGCGACGTTGGGCGTCGAGTCGGTCGATGGTCTCGTCAGCTGGAGGCGCGTCAACCTGAGCGGCCGCCATCGCCTGTACTCGCCGGAGGTGTCGTTGCTCGTCGCGGGCGTGGCTGCGCACCGTGAGGGTGGCGATGCCGAACAGCCAAGCGATCACCGGACCCCGATCGGGGTCGTAGGTGTGCCAGCGTCGTATCGCCAACAGGAACGTCTCCGCAGCAAGATCATCGGCATGCGTTGCACCGACCCGCCCTGCTAGATATCGCCAGATCGCAGTGTGATGCTGCTCGAACAGCACCCCCACCTCACTGCTGCCGCTCCCTCGCCGTCCGCCCATGTCCACTCTCGGTCGCCAGACCCCGAAGCGTTGCACAACAACACTGTTCTACCGCGGCTACGTACAGAATGGACCCCACCGGCCGGCGCAGCGCCGCACCCGCGTCCCGTGGTCCTCGGCTTTGTGGTCAAGCAAGATCTGCTGTCACCCATTCGTGCAGCAGACCATCTGACCGGCTCCGGCCTTTGCCACCGAGCGGCACCAGGTGTGGAGCCACAGTCGACGGCGTCGCCATGCGACTCGGCCACCACCACGCCTGGGGCGGGCACCGCGGCGGCACCACCATCACCCTCATCGGTCCCGTGGGCAGCTTCCACGACCGTGCCCTCAGCTGGGCCGGGTCTCGCACCCGTCGACCACTGACTGATTGCGACAAGTCGCATCGCCGCTTGCTGCGCTCCGCGCGGTGGCCGAGGCCGCCGTCGCTGAGGGGTTGAGCGTTCGGCAGTTCGGCGAAGCACTGGGCATGTCGAAGAGTCACGCAGGACGAGAGCTGCTGCTGGAGCGGCACTCGCCCGCGGTCGTCATGGTGACGACGTTCGGCGACGACGCATGTGTCGACGCCGCCGTCGGCCTAGGAGTCGCGGGATTCCTGCTCAAATCGGGTGACCCGCACGAGCTTGTCGCAGGCGTGCGCGCGGCCGCTCGCGGCGGATCCTGCCTGTCACCGGAAGTAGCCCGCCACGTGCTGGCAGATCTGCGGACCGCCCGCGCATCATCCTTTTCCAGATCCTCATCCAACCTGTCCTGCCTCACCGGACGCCAACGCGAGCTGCTGGAACTGCTGGCAGGCGGACGGACGAACGCAGAGATCGCCGCGGAGCTGCATCTGAGTGAGGGAACGGTCAAGTGGTACCTCCGGGACATCTTCGTCCGGCTCGGCGTTCGCAACCGCGTCGAAGCAGCACTCGCGGCTCACACCCGGCGGTTGCCACCTTCACCCTGAAGATTCGTCCAGAGGATGGTGTTCCTCTCGCGGGTGGGTGCGTCATGACCCCACGGTTCGAGTTCTGCCATGACGGGTCCGAGCGCATGCTCCGGGTAGATCCAGTTGCCCGCGGGCGATGTGCGCCAGGCGCCACCCGAGGTGGTCACCGGATGCGGCTCGGCCGGGCTGAATTCGTACGGGTACGTCCAACCCCCGGGTGCTCGGGATCCGCTATCAGATTCCAGGACCCGGGCACGGGCTCCCACCACAGCTCTCTGTCCGTGAGGCCGGCGCTGCGCCGCGTGAGGCGGTCGACCGAAAACGCCCATACTCGCCGCAGCAACACCACTGCTGTGACCTGCGCTCGAGGCCTCGCATCACCAGGCTCCCCGCCCCATGTTCGCAACAGTTCGGCGCCGATGGGCTGCCCAGGACGACCGACGACCACCCGAGCGACCCAAGTCGACGAGACCCCACGGCGAGCGCGAAAGTGATTGCGCTGCAGACCATCTGAGCCGCTGTCTGACATGTATCGGCGATCTTCTGATCAGGTCTCGGGGTGGTGCTGGGCCACGTTGACGACCGCGCCGCCGGGCGCTCGGACGAAGAACCGTCGCACACCCCAGTCCTCGGTGGTCAGCGGGTGGACGATTTCGTACCCGCGGCGCAACGCCTCGTCGTGGGCGGCGCCGACGTCGTCGACCATCACGGTCACCACCGAGTCCTCGGGCGCCGTCCGGTCGCGCGTCACCAGCTGCACTTCGGCACCCGAGTCCGGCGACGTCAGCCGCGCCACCCAGCCCTGATCCATCACGGTCCGACCGAGGCCGAGGAACCCGCCGAAGAACTCGCGGTCCGCCGGCCCCTCCGCTGCGTGGATGTTCGGGATGACTCGCAGTGCCTTCATCTCTCATCCTCCGATCGGTGCGGCCGGCTCGATCGTGCTCCCTCGTCGCACGGTCCGCCAGCCGAGTCCGCCAGAGGATGCCCAAGCGGTCCTCGCCGAAGACTCACCGTGGGGCACCCACGGGTCTGCGGAGTTGGTCCAGTGGCATCGGGCCGCGGCTGAGCACGGTGCGGATGGTGAAGGTGGATCGGGCGTCGATCACGTTCGGGATGGCCAGGACCTGGTCGAGCAGGAACCTCTCGTACTCGGCGAGTCCTGGAACGACAGCCTCGACCAGGAAGTCAGCCTCGCCGGACACCACATGGCAGGCTACGACCGCTGGGATCGCAGCCAAGGCAGTCTCGATGGCGAGGGACGTTTCCCGGGAATGGTGCTGGGCTCGCAGTGACAGGAACACGGTCAGACCCAGCCCCGCGGCGGCGCGGTCGAGTTCGGCCCGGTACCCGGCGATCAGTCCCGCCTGCTCCAGCGCCTTGGTGCGACGCAGACACGACGAGGGCGACAACGCGACCGCTTCGGCCAGGTCGACGTTGGCAATCCGCCCGTCCACCTGAAGACGCTCCAGGATTGCACGATCTGTCCTGTCCACAGCAATGTCCGGCATGGCAGGCAGCATAGCGTGGTGCGCTTGACACATCCTGCCGTAAAAGACTCTCTGGCCTGCTGAATCTGCCATCGCGTTGCATGGCGAGTCGAGCACGATTCAGGACATGGGAACAACAGTTGTCGAATCGCCGCCGCCATTGTCCACCGTGCACGCGACAGCGTTGTACGTCGGTGCGTTGTTGGGACCGGCTGCACTGCTCCTGCCGGGTCTCGCAGTGGATCTCGCCGGCCCGGCATCGGTGATCAGCTGGGGCATCCTGTTGATGTTGTCCGCGCTGCTGGCCATCGTGTTCGCGGGCCTCGGACGCCGTTTCGGTTCACAGGCCGGTGTCCGCGCTTTCACAGCTGAACGATTGGGCGCCACCGCGGGACGGGTTGTTGCGCACTGCTTCCTGGGCGGGGTGATCATCGGTGCACCCCTGGTCTGTTTGATCGGCGGTCAGTACCTGGCCGCGCCATTCGGTGGGAGCACACCTGTGGTTGCCGGGTGCGCTGCGGTGCTGCTGCTACTCGTCCTGCTCGTCACCCTCGCCGGCGCCCGAGCCGGGACCCCGCTCCAACTCACGCTGGTCATCCTGCTGATCGTGCTGATCGGAGTCGCTGTCCTCGGATCCGCGATTCATGCAGACAATGCTCACTGGGCGCCGTTCGCTCCCCACGGCGCCGGCGGGATCACCTCGGCAGCCGCGTCGCTGATGCTCGCATTCGTCGGCTGGGAAGCGTCAGCGTCACTGACCGGCAGGCTGCGCGACGCACGACGCCAGCTGCCGCGGGTGGTGACCGCGGCATTCATCATCACGTCGGTCGTCTATCTCGGCCTGGCAACCTCGACCGTTGCGGTACTCGGCGCCTCAACCGGAACCAGAACACCGCTCAGCGATCTGCTGGCCGCCGCGGTCGGTCCGCCGGGACGGATCCTCGCCGCCCTGTGCGCTGTTGCTCTGACACTCGCCTGCACCAACGCCTACCTCACCGGCGCCGCAGCACTGATCCGAACCTCCACCGCCATCCCACGACCCAGTCGCCGCACACCCACACGACGACACGGACTGGAACTCGCCGTGGGCGTTTCCGGCTTCCTGGTGATCGGCGGCGTCGGCATCGGCTGGTGGACCGTCGATGACCTGGTCGCAATCCCATCGACCCTGTTCGTGGCCGTCTATCTCGGCTGCACCGTATCGGCCACCCTCATGACCAAATCCTGGCTCCGCGCAGTGTCCGCCACAGCAGCCACGGCATCCCTCGCACTCCTGACAGCCGGCGGCTGGACCGTCCTCGTCCCCGTCGCGATCGCGTCAGCAACCCGCATCTGGACGTCGAACCAATCCCCCGCACCAACGCAGCGAACACCCACTGGATACGGAGCAACTCGCAGGTGGCAGTGCTGAGCACGTCCCCGGACGCCGATCCGAGTGCCAGCAAGCGGACGATCGCATATGCGCCAATGACTGTGAATTGCAACGCGTGACATGGAACATCGCCGCCTGCGAAGGATCGGGTCGGACGGTCGCGGTAGTCCGGGCGGTGATCGCCGCGGCTGCCAGGCGGGCATGGCGAACGTATCCGGGCATCGAGGCGATCACCCGCTCCAACCCATCCAGGGCAAGTAGGGCCCAGCGGCCAGGCCTCGTCGAAGGTGCCGCCCATGCGGTGCCGCCAGCGCCATGCTTGTCACCTACCCGTGCAGCAGACCCTTTCCGTCGGGTCAGGAGATGACCGTGAGAAGGTGAGCAGCCTGCCGCAGACGATCGGAATGCGGGTTCTCACGGACTCCCAACCCCATGGACCAGATGCTGCTGTTGCTTGACTTCAACTCTGGTTGAACTGTTGTGCTGGCGGCATGAGAGCGATCAGAGTGACGAAATTCGGTGGACCCGAGGTGCTGCAGTCCGCGGAGGTCGCCGATCCTCGACCTGCGGCAGGGCAGGTGCTGATCCGGGTGGCGGTGACAGGGGTGCTCGGGATCGACACGGTGATCCGGGCCGGCAACGGCGGAGACATCTTCCCGCTCACACCGCCCTACATCCCGGGTGCCGGCGTCGCCGGAACGGTCATCAGCGCAGGGTCCCCGGTACCGGAGTCGTTGCTGGGGAAACGCGTTGTTGCTTCCGTGGACTCCGGTGGCTGTGCCGAGCTCGCCGTCGCACTGGTCGACGATGTCCACGAGATCCCTGACGGGGTGGGCTTCCTGGATGCCATGGCAGTGCTGCACGACGGCCGCACCGCCGTTGCGGTACTGGAGGAAGTCGGTGTATCCCCGGGTGAGACGGTCCTGATTTCCCCGGCCGCGGGTGGCCTCGGGAGCACTCTTGTACAGCTCGCGGCAGGTCGCGGTGCGACAGTGATCGCCTTGGCTCGCGGACACGGGAAGTCCGCCGTCCTACAGGATCTGGGCGCATCCGTCGTCATCGACCAGAGCAACACACATTGGCCGCAGCAAGTGCGTACAGCAGTGGGCAACGATTCTCCGGTGGACGTCGCCTTCGACGGGATCGGAGGCATCACCTCGAATGACGTTGTCGGACTTGTTCGGTCTGGTGGCCGCTATTCCAGCTACGGTTTCGCCGGCGGCGCCGGCCCGGCATCACCGGACCCGAACCACATCTACGACAACCACATCCAGTACCGCGGCCTGGACCAGCTCGCCCGCTTCGCGACCCGCCACCAGGAGCTCGGCCGACGTGTCCTGCAGTACGTCGCCGACGGAACGATCCGACCGCTGATCGGATCCATCCTGCCGCTCACCGAGGCGGCCGGCGCCCACGACGCGCTCCACCGTCACATCACTCTCGGCAAAACTTTGCTGCTCACCTGACCAACTGAACCGCCCCGGTTTGTCCGGAGGCTCGGATCGTCGGGCGGCAGGGGCGTCATGGCAAGAGTCGAAGCGACGACACGTGGTGGAGCTGCCCAGGTGTGCGGTGGGGATGGTGACCGGGGCTCGCAGTACACGTCGATTCGGTACTCGGAGCGCTTGGCGGAGGCGGGCATCGCTGGGTCGGTGGTGTCCGTCGGCGACTCCTTCGACAACGCGCTGGCTGAGACGATGAACGGGCTGTACAACACCGAGTTGATCAAACCCCGCGGGCCGTGGCGCGGATCGGACCGCGTCGAGATCGCGACCGCGGAGTGGGTCGACTGCTTCAACCACCGCCGGCTGCACAGCTACAACTTCGACCTCCCACCCGTCGAGATGGAGGAGCATCACTACGCTGCACCTGGGACCCAGCAGCCCGCTGAAGTTCCCGTTTGAGGAAGCCTTCGGACAGCCGGGGCGGTTCAGTGCAACAAGAGCTGTTTCTGCGCGTGTCGACCGGCTCCGACTCCGTCACGGTCTACTGGCTCTTCGCGATCGAGGGTGTAGGTCTTGACCGGCCGGCGATGCCGGGGGTGGTTGCAGATGGGTGTCGAGGTCTTCCGATGGTGGACGTTCTCACACGCGCCAGCCCGTGCGGCTGTGGCGCATCATCCGGAACATTTCTCGCACTGCCATGCCATCTCGAGCGGTTCGGGATATCAGCCGCTCATCAGATCGTTGAATTGACGAATGACCTCCAGTTCGTTGGGCCGCAGGATGTCGCGGCGATTCCGGGCCCGTTCGACGTAGGCCTCCGGGGCGTCAGTTCCGAGAATCGCGATCGTCTCGGCGATGTACTCGTCCAATGGCATGGCTCTGGGGTCGGCCATGTTGATGTCCATCAGGGCAGTCCGGGTGTAGGGCGGTGCGATCTCCACGACGTCGACGCCGGTTCCTGTGAGCAGGTACCTCAATGATGTGGTGTACGAGTGGAGTGCGGCTTTGGTCGCGGAGTACTGCGCTGACGAGGCGAGCGGCGCGTACCCGAGCATCGAGGTCACGTTGATGATGGTCGCCGCCGGTCTGTGTGTGAAGTGCTCGATCAGGCACGAAATCATCCGGATGGGGCCGAGCAGATTCGTCGCGACGATGCCGGTCAGGGTTTCGTCGACGAGCGGTTGGGTGATGTCGTCGCCGACCATGGTCCCGGCATTGTTGATGAGCACGTTCAGGTCCGGGTGCGCGGCGATGATGGCGGGAACCACCGCACTGATGCCGGCGGGATCGGACACGTCCAGCACGACGTCCACCATTCCAGGGTGAGCCGCGGTGACCGCATGCAAAGCTGCGCTGCGTCGGCCGGCGATGATCACGGTATTCCCGCGAATGTACAGTTCGTGCGCCAGAGCGCGCCCGATGCCGGAGCCGCCGCCGGTGATCAGGACCGTGTTTCCGGTCAGATTCATGACACCATTCCTTCCTCAGCACATGGATGCCGGGCCTGGAACAATGCGAATTCCCGCCGCACGTACTGCGCGAACGTGGTCGGCGCGCGTCCGAGCAGCCAGGTGAGAACATTCGGGTTGCCGATGAAGTCGTGGGTGCTGTAGCGGGCGGAGATGGCCCGCAGCACCTGCGACTGGTGTGGGAAGGATGCGGGGTCGGCGTCACCGAACCACGCGGAAAGGTAGGTGTCGGCGTCGATTTCGCGGACTTGGATCGGTGTGCCCACGACGTCGGCGATGATGTCGCCGAGTTCGTGTGCTGTGTAGCGTCCTGGTCCTACGAGTTCGTACGTCGCGCCGGAATGGGCCGGCGGATCTGACAGCACCCGTAGCGCGACGGCTGCCACGTCGGCCAGGTCCACCAATGACTGTCGTCGGGTCAGCGACCAGGACAATTCGAACACACCCCGCTCGAAAGCGGGTCTCAGCTTCAGCGGCAGCATGTAGTTGGAAGGTTGCAGGATGGTGAATTGCAGGCCGGATGACAGGAGATGTTCTTCGACATCACGTTTGATCTCGTGCTGGATCAGGTCGGTGGTGATGGCATGCAGCACCGAACTGAACACGAAGTGGCTCACCCCGGCGTCGCGGGCTGCGTCCACCAGGCCTGTCCCCATCTCACGTTCCAGCGGGTGAACGGTCGGCCCCACGTGGTAGACGCTGTGCACGTCGCGCACGGCGTCGGTCCGGACCTGGGGATCACCGAGGTCGCCGACCAGCACCTGTGTGACGCCGGCCGCCCGAAGATGCTCAGCGGAGGCTTCGGATTGCACGAGGGCCCGCACCCGATGTCCGGCCTGTACCAGTTTCGGGATCAGATGCCGGCCCTGGTTGCCGCCGGCGGAGGTCACCAGGATCATCTGCGCCCCGTGGGGACGAAAGTTTGGACCAGCAGACCGATGTTTTCGATCTCGGTGGTCAGCACCTCGCCGGGCGCCAGGTAGCGCGGAGGTTTACGTGCCGCGCCGATGCCTGGGGGGGTGCCGGTGAAGATGAGGTCACCGGGCAGGAGCTCGACGATCTGGGAGAGGCGGCTGATCAGTTCGGGGATCGAGAAGATCAGCTGGTCGGTGGATCCGTCCTGCATGGTCGTCGTGGTTCCGCCGACATCGGTGATGGCACAGGAGATCCGCAGTCGAGCGGGGTCAGCGAACTCGTCCAGGGTGGCCAGAACAGGCCCGGTGGGGGCGAACCCGGCGAAGGACTTGCCGACGCTGAACTGGGCGGGCTGGCCCTGCCATTGCACGGTCCGCTCCGAAAGGTCCTGCCCAGCCGTGTATCCGGCGATGTGCGCAGGTGCGTCTGCGGCGGTGATGTGTCGACCACCGCGGCCGATCACCACCACCAGCTCGGCCTCCCAGTCGACTGTGACGCCGACCAGTTCGACGTCGGTCACCGGGCCGGTCACGCACGAGGCGAACTTGGTGAAGACGAGCGGCTGCTCGGGGACGGGCAGACTGGCCTCGGCCGCGTGGTCGGCGTAGTTCAGCCCAATGCCGAAGACCTGCCGCGCACCCGGGGAGGGTGCCCCGAGATCTTTCTGGTCGAAGCTGGCCGCCGCCGTGGAAGTCCCGACGTCCTGGTCTGACGCCCAGGCAGAGAAGTCGTCCCAACAGGCGTAGACGGCGGCGGGGTCGGCCCCGAATCGTCCGCCGCTGGCCGATTCGACGTCCACTGCACGCGTTCCGTCGACCAAGCTCAGTCTTCCTGCGATGTTGGCAATACGCATGGTGTCTTCCTCTTCTTCCGGGTGGAGATCGTTCTCAGGTGGCGGCGGAGGCGGCCGCGGTCGGGACGAAACCCCGCACAGCGGCGCGGATCACCGTCCGCCCGTCAGCGGTCCCGCCGTCGGCTGCGGTGGACAGGGACGGTTGCCCGACCCAGGCGATGTGCTGGTCGGGTCGCACGAGCACCACATGGGGCCCGTCGAGTGCCGCGAAGCCGTGTTGCTCCGGGTCCACGTGTCGCAGCGGCACCCCGAGCTCCGCCGCGGCGGTGATCAGCGGCCCCACGAATTCTGCGGGGCCGAGCGCGGTGAATTCCGGTCCGAGCAGGTCGAACAGGGGCTGCCCGTCGGCAGATCGTTGGTGCGGCAATCGGTTCCCCGGTCGCACCTGTGGTCGGTACACGTCGGTGGTGGGTGCCTGGGCTGCTGAGTCCGGTCCGTAGCCGTACCCCAGCACCAGGCCCAGACTGTAGAACTCGGACCGTTTGACGAGGTGGATGGCGGCGGCCGCAGCACTGCGAGCGGACTCACCATCACATCCGTCGGCCATGATGGCGGCGTCGCCAAGTTCGGTGGGCAGCGCCCGCATGTTGGTCGCGGCCAGTTCGATTGTCTGCTGGGCCACCGGCCGACGCTCTGTTTCGTAGCTGTCCAGAAGTTCGGACGGCGCCCAATCATGCAGCACCGCGGCGAGTTTCCAGGCCAGGTTGACGGCGTCGCCGACGCCGGTGTTGAAGCCGTGGCCACCCCACGGCGGATTTTGGTGCGCGGCGTCACCGACCAGATAGGCGCCGTGCCGCCCGTAGGAATCGCTGAGCAGCAGCCTGGCCTGCCACGGGTCGGTGGCGATGATCTGGACGTCGATCTCGGCCCCGACCAGTTCGCGCACCAGCGCGGTGGCCTGTGCATCGTCGGTGATCGACGCCGTCCCGGTGGCGATGGCCCACCAATGACCGTCCAGGTCCAGGGGACCGACGACGCCGGGGCCGCTGGGATTGAGCACCCAGTGGTGCACGGCCGGACTGTCGGCCAGCAGCTTGCGCAACTGCTCTGACCGGAAGGTGATGTTGACGTTGGAGCGGCCGCCGGGGGCGCCGACGTACCGGGCTCCGATCGCCTCCCGCACCACGCTGCGGGACCCGTCGGCGCCGACCAGGTACTCGAACTGCACTTCTTGTACGACCTGGTCACCGCCTGAGACCTGCACGATGGTGGCCTGCCGTTCCATGTTGAGGATGATCTGTTCGGTTCGCCACCCGAACAGCGTCGTGACCAGTGGTTGGTCGGCGATCAGGGCGCGCAGCGCCTCCTCGACGACCGGTTGGGTCACCTGCTGGGCGGCTTCGGCGGTCAACGGCGACCCGGTCAGGTCCAGCCCCAGGGTTCCGGTCATCCGGGTGATTTCGGCGCCGGTCACCGTGGTGCAGAAACGGATCTCATCGGAGAACTGCACCGGGATCGGCGCGCGTCGCCGGATTTCCGCGGCCACCCCGGTGCGTCGGAGGAGTTCCATACTGCGGGCTGATGTCGTCTTGGCACGGGGTCGCTGGTGGTCGATGACGGACCGGGGTTCGACGACCACGCTGGCCACGCCGTGGTGGGCGAGTTCCAGCGCGGTGGTGAGCCCGACCGGTCCGCCGCCGACCACGAGCACGGGGGTGCTGTTCATGCGGGGGTCACCGGACTCTCTGGCCCGCGATCCAGACACCTCGGATGTTGCGGGTCGCGGTGATGTCGACGGTCGGGTCCCCGTCCACCAGCAGCAGATCGGCCCGCAGGCCAGATCGGATCGCACCCCGGTCCGACAAGCCGAAAAGGTCTGCAGTCGCGGAGGTCGCCGACCGGAGCGCTTCGACCGGGGACAATCCGGCCTGCACCATCAGTGATAGTTCCGCATGCAGGGATTCGCCGTGGGGGACCTGCGCGGGGGTCGCCGGGTCGGCGTTCGCGTCGGTGCCGGCGACGATCTTCACTCCGGCGCGGTGCAGGACAGCAACGGACGCAAGGGCGTGCTCGAAATCGATGCCGGGTGGCCGGACAGGAAACGGCCAGTGCGTGGCGATGGCCTGCATCATCGACAGGGTGGGGATGGCGATGGTGCCCTCGTCCACGAGTTGCTGCGCGAATGCCGGGTCGAATTCACCCGCCAGCGGCGTGTGGGTGATCACGTCGGCACCGGCGGTCACCGCCACCCGCACGGTGTCGACCGTCGTGGTGTGCATGACCACCAGCCGCCCGGCGGCGTGCGCCGCGTCCACGAGCGACGCGGCCGTCCGGGGATCCAGCGGCTCGGGCTGGCCGGGGATCCGTGGCTCCAGCAGCACCTTGATGTAGGCCGAGCCTTCCGTGATGCGCTGGGCGACCCAGGTCGCCGCCTCCTGCGGACCCGAGATGGCAATGGATGCCGGATACCCCAGGCGTGCGATGTGCGTGCCGGTCACGGGTCCCGCGGGATACCCGGCGGTCCGCAGTGACGTCGTTCCTGCCGCATCGGAACGACCCACGATCAGGCCGGGTTTCTTGGCCCCCATGTCGAACGCTGTGGTCACCCCCCAGTGGGCGAGCGTCCGGGCCTGCTGCGGGGCGTCGATATGGACGTGCCCGTCCATCAGGCCCGGGAGCAGGGCGCCACCTTCGGCATCGACGATTTCATCCGCGCCCGCGGCGTCATCGTCGACGGCGATCAGGCCGTCGACGACTTTCACCGATCGGGGTGCGCTGAGCTTGCTGCCAGTGAAGCACCGGGTATTGACGATGGCCAGTGAACTCATGCCGCTACCAGACCTCGGGTAGGAAGATGTCCTGGGGAATGACTGCGGGTGGGTACTCGCCGGCCCGGGTCCGTTCGTGGATCTCCTTGAATGACAGGCCTTCTTCCCGTGCAGCGACAAGTTTCTCGGGATCGAAGAAAGTCCCGATCGGGTTGGCGGCAAATTCTTTCGCGGTGGAGATCCACTCCTTCGAGTCGGCCCAGTCGCCGAACCCGTCGACCTGGATCTCCACGCCGTTGCCGTCCGGGTCCTGGTAGTACACCGACATGGTGATGCCGTGGTCCAGGGTCAGGAATGGAAGCACGTCGTGATCACGCAAGCGGATGTAGTTGTTGAGCCACATGTCGAAGGTGGAGAACTCGAAAGCGGTGTGATGGATGCCGGTTTCGTGACCCTTGTCGGTCGGGTGCTTGAGCCCGGGCGGCGAGAGCAGGGCGATGCGGTGGTTGGCCTCGTCGTTGGTCAACCATGACGCCTCGTCGCTCTGGAACACCGGGCGCAGCCCGCACACCAACCCGTACCACTGGACCATCTGATCCATCCGCAGCGTGGTGAAGGTCGTGTGGTGCAGCTTCGGCGGGTTGGCCGGGAAGTCTGTGGCCTTGTTATGGGGCATCTGCTCTCTCCTTCGAGATTCAGGTGGTTGGTTGGGCGGTGGGTCGGGGTGATGGGTCGACGAGATCCAGGGCGGCGCCGACGATCGCATCCGAGCCGATGCTGTGCAGGTGGTAGAGCTCCTGCACGGTCCCGGTCTGGCCGAACTCGGTGACGCCGAGGTTGACGCTGCGCACGCTGCGCACCGCGGCCAGGAACGCCAGGGTGTGCGGGTGGCCGTCGAGCACAGTGACCATCGGCAGCGCCCGGTCGGCAGGAAAGACCTGGGTGAGCACCGTGGGATCCCCGTCGCCGTACCCCTGCCGGGCGCGCGCGGCGCGGTAGAGACGGTCGGCGCTGGTGACGCACACGACGTCGGCGGCCAGGCCCATCACGTCGAGGCGGTCGGCCGCACGCAAGACTTCGGGTATCAGCGCTCCCACGCCGACCAGGGTGACATCCGGGCGGTCAGGCCGGCGCAGCGCATAGCCGCCGGCCACCACCTGACGCCGGCGCCGCTCCCGGGCGGCGGGATCGGTGGGCACGAGGGCCAGGGCCTGGTCCACCATCCGCGATGACAACCGGAAATAGCTGGAGGATCCGGCTGGGCGGCCGAGCCGACCGAGCGCATCGAGCATGCACCATTCGAAGTCCTGCGCGAAGGCGGGTTCGAACGCTACGACTCCGGGCTGTTCCAGGCCGATCGAGGGGGTGATGATCGACTGGTGGGCGCCGCCCTCGGCGGCCAGGGTGACCCCAGAGGGGGTACCGATCAGGATGGACTGCCCGCCGCCGTAGACGCCGAACGACCATGGTTCCAACGCCCGGGTCACGAAGGGGTCATACAGCGTCCCGATCGGCAGCAGCGTTTCACCCCAGCGGCTCCAGGTCGATCCGAGTTCGCCGAGCAGGCCCACCAGGTTGACCTCGGCGATGCCCAGTTCGATGTGTTGCCCGGTGGGGCGTTCCTCCCAGTGCAGCATCGTGTCGGGGTCGTCGGCGAACCAGTCGGGTTGGGCGGTCGGCGACCAGACGCCGGCCTTGTTCAGCCAACCCCCCAGGTTGGTGCTGGAGGCCACGTCCGGTGCGACCGTGACGACCCGGCGGGCGACATCGGGGGCGAGCCGGGTGAGATCCAGCAGCAGCCGGCCCAGTGATTGCTGGGTCGAGCTGCGGGTGCTGATGGTGCGGCCGAAGTCGGTGGGCACCAACGGCACGGCCGCGGGAGGGACCGCAGGGCGCCGCAGTCGTGCGCTGACGTGCGTGCACAGCCGGGCAGCGGCCGAACCGGGGGAGAATCCCCGCCACGGGTCGTCCAGATGTTCACCGAGTTCGGCGGCGACGCCGGCCAGTTCCCCCGGAGTCAGCAGGTTGGAATGGTTCTGCGGGTGGCCGGCGCTGGGCAGTCCATGGCCCTTGACGGTGTAGGCGAAGATGACGGTGGGGCGATCGTCGGCGATGTGGTCGAAAGCGTTCATCAGGCCGGCCATGTCATGGCCGCCGAGGCCGGCAATGACCCGCAGCATCGCGTCCTCGTCGAGGTCCGCGAGCAGACCGGTGATCGCTTGGCTTCTGGCACCGCCGCCGGGGAGGCGAGCCCGTAGCTCGCCGGGAGAGCAGCGGAGCAGTCGCTGGTACTCGGGGTTGGACATCTCGTCGATGCGCCGTTTCAGGTGTTCACCGCCCGGCCGGCCGAACAGCGCGGTCAGCAAGTGTCCGTACTTGAGGGTGATCACCTGCCAACCGGCGGCGGCGAACATGGCGTGCAGTCGGGTGGCCGAGATGTTGGGTACCACCCGGTCCAGGGATTGGCGGTTGAAATCGACGATCCAGACGATTTCCCCCAGCGTGCCCATCATCGGGTCGAGCACGGCCTCCCAAACCGCACCCTCGTCGAGCTCCGCGTCGCCGACGATGCTGAACTGCCGCCCGGCCTGCCTGGGCCCTCGGGTCGTGTCGGCAACGTAGCGTCGGGCGATTGCGCCCC
The DNA here is from genome assembly GCA_037720195.1 of Nakamurella sp. GTDB lineage: Bacteria > Actinomycetota > Actinomycetes > Mycobacteriales > Nakamurellaceae > Nakamurella. The sequence goes on from JBBJML010000004.1 coordinate 158,668, forward strand.
ACAGCGGCGCGGTCGCGCCGATCCCGACGGAGCCGGTCGAGTAGTCGACGGTGTCGGGGTCCTTGGACCGACTCGGGTAGCTCTGCAGCCCGTTCAGTGCGCGGAGGGTGCTGAGTTGTGCGGGCTCCAACTCGCCGAGCAGATAGTTGATTGCATGCAGAACGGGCGAGGCGTGCGGTTTGACCGAGACGCGGTCGCCGGCGGCCAGTTCGGTGAACCACAGCGCCGTCATCAGGGTGACCGCCGAAGCGCAGGACGCCTGATGTCCGCCTGTCTTGACACCGTCGGGGTCTTTGCGGGCCGGTGCGTTCGCAGCGTCGATGATCGCGGTGGACAGCCACAGTATTTTCCGCTCGACCTCGGCCAGCACGTCCAGGTCCCGCGTCATCATCACCGGTTCTGCCGGGGCGACTGCCAGTAGCGGCCGTGCGGGACTGGTCATCACGACTCCCTCGTCAAGATATACGCTATATCCTAAGTATTCCGCTGTCTCGCCGCAAGGTGCGGCGAAGCCGCGTGCCATCCTGAGGCCATCGGGACGGAGGGCATCACACATGGCGATGAGCGCGCAGGTCCGTTCAGTTCGGCCGCAGAACAGTTCAGCGGTCGACCTGGTGACGGCCGAAATCCGGCGTGCGGTCCTGACCGGATCGTTGCCACCGGGCCAGCAGTTCTCCATCCGTGATCTGGCGGCCCAGCTGGGCGTCAGCCACATTCCCATCCGAGAAGCCCTGCGACGCCTCGAATCTCAAGGACTCATCATCCTGCGCCCGGCCCGCAGCGCCGAGGTGGCGTCGTTGACCACCGCCGATCTGGAAGCCATCTACCGCCTCCGATACGTGGTCGAGCTGCCGTTGGCCGCCGCCTCGGTCGGCCGCCACGACGCCGCCCACATTCAGACACTCCGTCGGCTGCTGGAAGACAGTCGCCATCACGACCCGGACCTGGCGTGGCAGGCGCACTACGAGTTCCACGCGGCTCTGGTGCACCCGGCCGCAACACCATGGGACGCGCGGGTCCTGGAAACGTTGTGGACCGCGGCCGAGCGCTACACCCACCTGGTTTTCGACCCGACCCGCATCACCGAGAAAGAACGGCAGCGCCGCTACCAGACGCACCGGATCCTGTTGAACGCGGCACTGGGCACCGACCCGGCGGTCATGACTGAGGCGCTGACGGCGCACCTCGAAGCCAACGAACAGCGGATACGTATCCACGTCCAGCAACTGGAAGAGCTCGACTGAGGGGCTCTTGCCTGGCTTCTGAGCAGCGCTTAGGCTGTCAGGATATATCGTAGCGAGTTGCGGATGTAGGAGACGATGATGTGCTGTTGGCTTGGGAGACGGCGCTATGACTGAGGTGGCCGAATGCCTGCCGTGCGAGCTCGGGCGGGCAAGCGCCGACGCGGTGGTCTTCCGGGATGACACCTGGTCGTGCGAGGTCGCCCCGGGGTATGACGTGCCGGGGTGGTACATCCTGCGGCTGCGTCGCCACGCCGAAGGCTGGGGAGAGCTTGCCGGCCGCGAACTCGCAGAGTTCGGTGCGCGCAGCGCACAACTTTCAACGGCGATCACGCAGGCGCTCGGCGCTACCCACGTGTACTTCATGAGCTTCGGCGAGAACTATCCGCACTTCCACTTCCTGGTGACGGCCCGCGGCGCCGACACCCCAGCCGAAATGCGTGGAGCCAACACCCTCAAGCTTCGCGAGACCCACCGTGACATGGCAGGCGCACTTGCGCTGGTGCCCGTTGTGCGTGCCGCTCTTCATCTCTCACCGTTGTTCGACGACAGCGCTGAGTCCGCTCCCACACACTGACAGGAAGAAACCATGACAGCATCGACAACGACGTCGAAGCCCTTCAGCCACACGATGACCGCAACAGGGTCGAGGCCGAGTTTCGTGATCAGTGGGCGAACGAACCGCATCCTGGACGGGCCGGGACACCCTGACGTCCCGTTGGTGGTGGCCCTGCACGGTGGCACCTACACGTGCGAGTACTTCGACATCCCCGGTCATTCCCTTCTCGAGCGAGCCGCGGACCTGGCGATCCCAGTGATCGCGCTGGACCGTCCGAATTACGCTGGTAGCAGTCCGCTGGAGGCCGGCGACTCGATCATCCTGGCGAACGCCCACGTGCTCGGGGATGTGCTGGGAGACATCTGGAGCCAGCACGGTGCCGGTGCCAGCGGCATCGTGTTGGTCGGCCATTCGATCGGCGCCGCCGTGGTCGCCGCGATCGCGGCCCAGCCGCAGAATTGGCCGCTGCTGGGTATTGCCCTGTCCGGCTGCTTGGTGCACGTGCCGGAGCAGTCGCGGGCGGCATGGGAGTCGCTACCGGACATTCCGATGATCGACCTGCCCACGCCGATGAAAGATCAGGTCATGTTCGGGCCCCCCGGCAGCTACGACCAGAACATGCCGGCCGCCAGCTATCCGTCGAATACATCGGTACCCAGAGCAGAGTTGCTGGACATCACCGGAACGTGGATTGCCGGTCGCGCCGCCGCATGCGCACGGGTGACCGTCCCCGTCCACCACCGACAGGGCGAGTTCGACCACCTGTGGATCACCGACACCGACGAGATTGACCAATTCACAGCAGGTTTCACCGCTGCCCTGTCCGTCGACAGCCGTATCCAACCCGGCGCAGGGCACTGCATCGACTTCCACCGCGCCGGCGCAGCGTTCCAACTCAGCCAGCTTTCCTTCGCACTGGAATGCGCCGTGGCCCAGTAAATCCGCTGCCACCTTGCCCGCGCCTGGATAGGCGGATGCATGGTCAGTCAGATTGGATGGCGGGGTGAGCGACGAAGGCGATGAGCGTTCTGCTGTAGTCCGGAGCCCAATGCGCTGGGTCGCCGTCGTGATATTCGTCGTGTTCATGCTCGGCTGCGCAACTGGCATCGTCCTCGACGACCTGTTGTGGCGTCGTTTTGTCTTGTTTCCGCCCGGTTTGGTCGGATCGTTGCTCTTGACGGTTCGTGCATCGCGAGCTGGCGTGACCTGCACCCCGGGTGGGGTTGTGGCGGTAGGCGACCACTTCACCCGGCGGTTGAAGTGGTCCGAGATCGACCACTTCGAGGAGCGTGGCCTACGCGGAATCGGTGTTCGACTGAAGTCAGGTTCTTGGGTGCCGGTGTTGTACTACGCCACCCTGGGCGACGTCTCTTCACAGAAGGCGACGGACAAGCTGGAGAGCGCCCGACGTCGGTGGCAATCACCCAAGGGCGAGCACGCGGCGACACCGTGACGTCCGCGTGGCCCGGGACGCGTCGGTAGTCGATGGCGCTCCTGCTTGCCCTAGCTATCGTCGGAGTCATGAGCTCCGATAGGGCTGGCCCACCGGCCAAAGAGACGTACGAAACCCCAGAACAGGCGGCGATGGCCGAATGGCGTTCCGCCCTTGGTGCTCAGGCACGCGTCGTGGCCCGCTTAGTCGAGTCGGCCGGGATGCGCCCGCCTCGTCGGCGGAAGACCCTGCCGGGCTGCTGCCCACCTGGCGCACACCCACCCCAAGCAACAATCCAACACTGAGACGGCCATCGCGCGGCAACTGACTCTGATAGCGCCAACACAACAGCACCTGATGCGGCGGGCGACCCCGAGTTAGGGCTTGGCCGCCTCGTAGGGAACGTCAACGACGTCAACCAATCCCCCGCCCCAGCGCAGCGTCAGACGCCAACATCCTGGACGGGGCAAATCAATGATCGATTGACCTCCACCGAAGCCCACCTCACGATGAATCACCGCATCAACGCCGTTGAGCTGCGCATCGATACTGAGGCCTCGACCGTCGACCGGCAGTCGAGAAACCCACAAGATCTTGTTGTCCCGATTGGCTCGTTTCGGCACAGTCAAGGGATAGCCGAACAGCACGCCAACTGCATCTCCGCTATACCCCTGGACATGGACAACGCCCGAACCGTCTCTTGAGAAACCTCCCTGTGCCCACTCGGGCAGGGCATCCCATCGCACACTGTGAAGGCAATCGACGGCCGGCAGATCGATGGACTGGGTGGCCCCGGCCGGACCGCTGGAGGTTGCTGCCGCCGACGACTTCGCAGGCTCTTGTGGCCGTGCTGGAGAGCACCCAGAAACCAGAATGAGCAATAGCGCAGTTGCCATCCTCGACGGTCGGACCCCGTACGGCATGACACCACAATCCGCCCATTCAACGCCCAGGGCAAGCTCCTATGTCTAGGTGTCCGACCTTCGGCGCGATCCAGCTCCCCACCCGGTGACCAGGCCGGATCAGTGGGTTGGCCGGCCGGAGGTCGGCCGACCCGGTGCAGGGCTACCCGCCGCACCTGGCCTGCTCGCAGGCACCTGTGCGGGGATCGGTCGTCAACATGTCTGCTGTGGCGCTCTGGGTACCAGTTCGATCCGACGGCTTCGCACGCACGCTCTGACGGACCTCGCACGCGTCTCAGGTAGGGATCGACACATGAGACCCCCGATGCGATGGATGCCAGCGGTGGGTTGACACTGGTCCGCCACGCACCAGATTCGGGGCGGGCGAACGACCGCTCCCCGTGGGTGGGCGTTGGCGCCGGCCAGGAAGTGTTCTGGTTCGGGTCAAGCCCGGGACGTCGATCACCAAATCCCCGACGCGCGTAGGGAACAGCGGCATCCGTCAGCTGGTGGAGGCCATCAGTGGGCGGTTGCTCCTCAGCCGCACACATCTGTCTTCCCAGGTGTTGGGGTGAAGCGTACGCCGGGCATCGACGCCGAGTGTGGTTTCGCCATGGGCATTTGGGGTCGGGCCTGATGTCAGGTCGGGTTGGTTCTGCTACGTTTGCGTTGCCGCAGATGGGCAACAGCCGGAAGAGCGAGCCCGGCAATCACGACGGTGACGGCCGCGAGCAGGATCAGGTCGACATGGTCCTTCACGAACTGGATCTGACCCAGGTAGTAGCCGGCGGCGGCCACGACGGCGACCCAGAGGAGACCGCCGATGGCTGAGAACAGCGCGTACACCCGGGGATTCATCCTCGAGGCACCTGCCATCACGGTTGCCACGGTCCTGACGATCGGCACGAACCGGGCCAGAATGACTGCGATCTTCCCGTATCTGTCGAAGAAGGCAGCTGATCGGTCGACGTGCTCCTTCTTCAGGAACTTCGCATCCGATCGATTGAACACTGCCGGACCAAGTCGCCGGCCGATGGCGTAGCCGACAATGTTCCCGGCAAAGGCAGCCACTGCCAGCAGGCCAATGAACACCCATAGATTGACGCCGAGACCCCGTTCGCCGGAGTCGCGGGCAGCGATGAGCAGACCGGACAGGAACAGCAAGGTGTCGCCGGGAAGGAAGAAGCCGATGAGGAGGCCGCACTCGGCGAAGATGATCAACAGGATGCCGGCGATGGCGAAGGAGCCCATGCCGTTGATGAGGGTGGCTGGGTCCAGCCACCCCGGCAGTGCGAGGTCGGTGGTGGTCACGCATGTCCTTTCGCGGGGGTGGGAGTGGCCCCGGCGCGAGCAGCCGCGGCGCTCGGCCGGGATCTGTCAGCCGAGTTGGGTCAGCAGAGCTTGCAGTGCAGTGACTTCCCGGGTCTTGTCGGGGCTGGCTGCGCGCAGTTCCCTGAGCACGACGTCGATCTTGTCGTCGACGGCGGTCCAGGCAGCCAGGTCGATCGGCTTCAGCCGGGATTGCGCCTGGTCCCACGCGAACTCGAGGTCACCGATGCGTGTGGTGGCCCCGCCTTGGTCGTTGTTCTGCAGCATGCTCAGCGAGTCCTGGGTGATCGTCCGGAAGGACGTCATGTCTCCCAATGGTTGTGCGGCATTGATGCTTCCCGCGGCCGGCGGTGCGGCCAGTGCTGCCTCGCGGGTTGAGTAGCCCACTCCCCCGGCAGTCACGATCAGCACGACGGCGATCGCCGTCTGCAAGGCTCCGTGACGGTGATGCTGCTCGACTGCGACGGTCTCCGGGTCGGTGATCACGTCTTTCTTGGTGATCGCCAGGAAGATCACGATCGCCACGATGCCGACTCCGAAGATGATGCTGGTGAGCGTGGCTCCCAGACCGAGGCCACCGTGCTCGTGGGGTTGAGTGAGATAGTCACCGATCGACGCGCCCAGTGGGCGGGTCAGGATGTAGGCGATCCAGAAGGTGAGGATCGGATTGGCGCCGAGCTTCCACGCGATGACAGCGAGCGCGATCACTGCAAAAACGATGAGCCCGGTCGTCACGTAGCCCAGGCCGAGACCCTCGGCCATGAGGTCGCCGGCTGCGGTACCGAGTGCGAAGGTGAACAGGATGGTCAGCCAGTAGAAGGCTTCACGGCGGCGGGTCAGGATCGAATGGATCGACAGTGTCCGCTCACTGAGGTACCAGGCCGCGAAGGTGAGCGCCAACAGAGCGGCGAAGATCAGGGTGCTGGCTTCGAGTGGGAAGCCTGCCGCGTCCGTCAGGTTGTCGGTCACCAGTGTTCCGAACACGCTGATCAGCGCAACGGTGAGCCAGTACAGCGCGGGGATGTAGCGGTGGGCGCGGAACTGGAGCAGCAGGACCACGGCGAGCAGCACGCCGGTGACGACAGAGGTCATGCTCAGGCCGAAGCCCAGGTTGACGTTGAGGAAATCGGCGGCAGTCTCACCGACCGTGGTGCACAGGATCTTGATGATCCAGAAGAACAGGGTGACCTCGGGGACCTTGCTGAGCAGAACTTTGCCGCTGATGGCGCGGCTGCTGGTGATCGACACGTGATTGTCCGTTCCGTCGGTGGATACCTTCGACTGTGATGATGACCGGGTAGTCCTGAGGGCTTGCTGAGAGCCGCCGCAAGAGTCGCTGGGCACCAGACATAGTTGACCCAGGTGCCCGACAGCGGCTCGACCGGACGAAGGAGAGGGACGTCCGCGTTCTGGTGGTCGAGGACGAACGTTGCTGGTGGCGACTCTTGCGCGCGGTCTGCAGCGGGGTATGCCGGAAAGGCCGGTGACTCTCAGTTGCGGGAACGTCGAGTTGGATCCGGCGCGGCGCCGGGTCACTGCGGATGGAATTGTGGTGCCGCTCACCCCGCGCGAGTTCGGGTTCCTGGAGTTCTTGATGCGGCGCCGCGACGTGGCCGTGTCCAAGGACGAAATTCTGCGCGGAGTCTGGGACGAGAACTTCGAGGGGTCCGAGAACGTCGTCGAGGTCTACGCCGGATACCTGCGCCGGAAGCTGTCTGGAAGCACGGCAGAGTTGGTCACGGTGCGGGGGCGCGGCTATCGGCTGGAGGAGTCGGCAGGGTGAGGTTCTCGGCCGGGAGGCGGACCACGAACTGGGCTCCCCCGGAACGTGAGTCTTCGATGTCGACCGTTCCGCCGTGTGCGGTTGCGACTTCCTCGACGATGGCGAGGCCGAGTCCCGCTCCGCCGGCCGCCCTGGATCGGTCCCGGTCGAGGCGTACGAAGCGGTCGAACACTCGTCGTCTTTCTGAGATCGGGATCCCTGGACCGTCGTCCTCCACGTCGAGGCGAGCCTGCTCTCCCGCGGCGGTCAAGGTGACCTGCACAGTGGTGTCCGCGAATCGCACGGCGTTGTCGACCAGGTTGCGGACCATCCGGCTCAGCTGATGAGCATCTCCACGTAAGCGGACAGGCGCCAGACGCACGAGCACTCGCGGCGAAGACGGATGGGACCAGAGCCGTGCCGCGTGCACCACCTCCTCCACGACGTCGTCCAGGTCCACATCGACCAAGCATGGAGTCAAACCGCGCTCGTCGGCTGTCGCCAGCAGCAACAGGTCGTCGATGAGCGACTGCATGCGGCGTGTCTCCGGCAGCAATGATGACTCCACCGTGGCGATGTCCAGTGTGTGCGGTCGGTGAACTGCCAGTTCGAGAGTGGCCATGATGCCGGCGAGGGGGCTGCGCAGCTCATGCGAGGCGTCACCGACGAACTGACGTTGCGCCTGCAGGCCGGCGCGGAGCCGAGTGAGCATCTCGTTCATCGTGGTCGCCAGCCGGGCTATCTCATCATTGCTCGGAGGAACCGGAACTTGCTCCGAGAGTCCCTCCGCCCGGATCCGCGCCACCGTTCCGGTGATCTCGTCAACCGGCTGGAAAGCGCGCCCCACCAACAGGAATGTCGCCCATCCAGCCAACGCCACGGTGAACGGCCAGGCAATGGCGAACGCAACGAACACCGTCCACACAGTGCTCTCCGTGGGTGCCTGGAAAGCACCGGTGATGACGACGTAGTTCCCGGAGGTCCCGGACACACTGTCCACAACCACCCAGTAGTCCGCAGGCGCGCCCCGCACTTCCAGCAATCCCAGGTCGCGCTGCTGGCCTGCTGCCGACCGCTCCAGGGTCAGCGGCGTCAGCGGAGCCAACGGGGACGCACGGACAATGCGGCCGTCCGCGTCGAGAACCTGGGCGATGACGACGGATCCGACATCGGCAAACAGGCCTTCATCCAGCGCAGACGGCCCGTCGCTGGCCAGTGCTGCAGATATCTGATCCGCCCGCGCGCGTGCCGCGTCACCGGAGGCGCCTTCCAACGACGCCTTCAGCGTGAAGAGCACCGCAGCGAAGACGACCACGAGAGCAGCAGCCAGGATCAGCATCGACGCCACCGTGGATCGCGTTCGCACGCCCCAGCGGGACGGCGCCGGCCGCAGCCGGTTCACGGGCGATATTCGGCGTCAAGATCAGTCCACATCAGGCAAGTCTGACATCGACGCCGAACTCTGCGGGGCTGTCTCTCAGCGTCCTCTCAGCGACAGGAATGCACAGTCGACGACATGGTCGCCCACAGCAGCACTCCGATACCGCACTCTGCGGCGCAGCCGCAGCGCGTACCACTGGTGCGCACTTCCGCAGCCCTCTTCGGCGGTGCAGGTGTCTGTGTGACGCTGTTCCTGACGCTCGCGATCATGGTCGGCAGCCATCCAGGTCCATTCGGTGCAGACACCGGCGTGATGGATTTCGTCGCCAGGGTGCGCAACGGCGTGCTCACCGTCGCAGCCCAGATTGTCTCTGTGGCAACGGATCCAGCGGCCACTGCTGCGATCGTTCTGGTGGTCGCCGGATGGCTGTTGCTGCGGGCCAAGGATCGCGTGTCCGCGGCGTTCCTGGTCTGCGCCGCCCTGGGCGCCGCTGTTGCACTGGAGGCAACGAAGATCGGTGTCGGACGTCCGCGACCACCGCTGCCGCTGCAGCTGATCCTGGAAACCAACTACTCCTTTCCCTCGGGTTACGTCACAGGTGTCGTTGCAGTTTTCGGTGCCATGGCTGTGGTGTCCCACGTCCACGGCGCCCGAGCATCCGTGGTCTTCCCGCTGTGGGCTGCCCTGGTCATCGCCGTCATGCTGGATCGCCTCTACCTGGGGGTGCACTGGTTCAGCGATGTCGTCGGTGGACTGCTCCTCGGCGCGGCAATCCTGCTGCTGGCCATCAGCGTTCGCCGACTGGTCGAAGGTCGCCACTCAAGTCCCTGACGTCACCGTTTGAGGCGAGCAACCTGCTGCTGCGCCACGGCTTCGGCCAGCCGGTTTCACCCAGATCCGACATCCCCCAGCCCTGGAGCCATCGACGTGTACGTACTCGGCGCGATCGTGCTGATCTCCCTGCTCGTGACCGGCGTCGTCGCCCTGCTCAATCCATCCCCTGTGCGACTGGCAGTTGCCGCGACGCTGGCCGTCACCCGGCTCTTGGTCAACCAGGACTGGGAAGGACCTGTGTTGTGGGTGCCGCTGGCCGGTCACGGACTGACCGTGTCCGACCTGCTCACGCCGCTGGTTCTGCTGTTGCTGATATTCCGCCGGGTCGATCGGCGACGGCGTCTGCAGACGGACAGATGACGAGCAACGCGATCCGATCCCTCGACGTCCAGTCGAGCCGAATGGCCCCCTCGGTGCTGATCGTCACAGCATCCGTTGGAGCGGGACACGATCGCCCCGCACACGAGATGGCGCGACGGGTGCGGCAGCGCGGCGGGCGAGCCGTCGTCGTCGATCTGGTGGAGCTGGCGCCGCTCGGAACCGTTCTGCGCACGGCGTTTCGCACCATACTGACCCGCTGCCCGCAACTATGGGGTCGACTGCACGAGTCGTGCGATGCGACCGGGCAGCTCCCGCCGGGCATCCAGGCAGCGCTGAATGCGGCTGGTCGGCGACTGGCCCGTATCGCGGAAGAACACGAAGTAGATCTGACGATCAGCACCTTCCCGCTCGGTGGACGGGTGGTCGGGGCAGCCCGTGACCACTGCAACCGGCGGCTCCCTCTGGCCACATATCTCACTGATCCGGCCGTTCACACCTTGTGGCTCGACCAGTTCACCGACGTCTTTCTGACGACGTGGGACTTCGTGGCGACCTCGCTCGTTTCCAGGACCGACATCCCCGTGGCACTGTGCGCACCGGCAGTCGGGTCCGCCTTCGGTGAAGCGCGATTCCGGAGGGTGCACCCACACGCCTCGCCCGGACCGGGTCGGGCGCTGATCTGCTCAGGTTCCTGGGGTGTGGGTGATGTTCTGCCGACCGTCTTGGATGTGTTGCGATACAGCCGATTCCAGCCCGTTGTGGCATGTGGACGCAACGAGAACCTGCGGCGCTGTGTGACCGCCATCCCCGGGGCCGTCGGGCTCGGTTGGATCGAGGACATGGCCTCATTGATGCGCACCTGCGAGGTGGCGGTCCTGAACTCCGGTGGCCTGACCCTGGCCGAAGCCGCGACTGTCGGTATGCCCGTTGTGCATGCCCGACCACTGGCGGGTCAGGGCCTCATGAACGCGATGAGCTGCCAATTCGGAGCACGCATCCCGAATACGAGCGGCGGACCCGACCTCGGCCCGGCGCTGGACGCGGCCCAGGCGATGACCGGGCATCTCGGGCGGATCGACCCGTTCGACATGGCATGGCTCACGTTGGTCGGACCTCGGGCCCAGATGCGTACTTGCCAGCCGATGCGCGGTGGGTCCGAGCCGATTGCTCTGACATGAGCTCGAAGGCGTTCACTGCGGCGTGCCTGACTACCGGTGCTGTCGCCGCTGCCACCCAATGGTTGCCGGCACTCTCCGGCGTTCCTGCTGTCACCAGATGGTTGCCGCCCCACACCCCGCCCTCCGGCACGGTGTGGTTGTCCTTCGACGACGGTCCGCATCCTGGTGGCACCCGGGCGATGCTCGAGGTGCTCCGAGAGCACGACGCACGCGCCACCTTCTTCGTCGTCGGTGAACAAGTGCTTCAGCACACCGGCTTGACGGCCCGCATCAGTGCCGAAGGACACCAGCTGGGTGTGCACGGGTGGAACCATCGGTGCGTCGCACGAATGGGACCGCGCACGCTTGTCCGCGAGATCGGCAAAACCGTCGAGTTGATCGAAACTCTCGCGGGACGTCGTCCCACGAGATATCGCCCGCCCTACGGAGTCTTCTCCGGTTCCGCTGTAGTTGCCTGCCGAGAACTTGAACTCGCACCCACCTGGTGGTCTCGATGGGGACGTGACTGGAGCCCACACGCCGATGCGGGATCAATCGTTCGGCACGTCGACCGTCGCCCTGGCCCGGTGAGCGTTCTGCTGCATGACTCTGACCGGTACGGCAGTGCCGACTCCTGGAAGCAGACCGCCGCGGCACTCGACACATTGTTGGTGCGGTGGCGTCGGCGAGGTTTCACCGTCACTGCCCTGCCCGAGCTGGTCTGCGGCGGCGGAGAGGCCGCCGTCGGTCCACCTGCGATTGATCGCATGCAATCCATCGCTTCGGCTGTCCGCGGTTTCGGCGCACTCGGCCACCTACTGGTCGAATCAGAACGCCAACGGGTGTGTGGAGGGCCCGACTGGTCACCAACCGGGAGATCTGCATCTGACTCAGACCCACCTCGGCGGCGATCTCCTGCGGGGGCGGTCCTGGAAGAACCGCAAGTCCAGTAGCAGTCGCTCCCGCTCGGTCAACGTTTTGATCACCGCTCGCAGCTGCCGCCCGGGCCGCGAGGTGCTCGCGCACGTCATCGACGTCGGGGCCGGCCGCCTGGGCGATAGCCGCCGGAGTGCTTGCCTGTCCGCTGCCGCTCGAGCATGTTGCTGTGCCTCGATCACGCTGACTTCCGGGATACCGTCCAATGATGGCGCACTTGCTGGTGGTGGAGGATGACGCTGCGATGCGTGAGCTGCTGGTCGAGCTGTTCCAGGAGGAGGGGTACAACGTGCGCCTGGCTGGGGACGGGCGTGCCGCGCTGCACGCCATCGCGCAGTGGTCCCCCGACGTGATCGTGCTCGACTGGCACATGCCCGGCATTGATGGCGAGGAGTTCGCCCGCATCTACCGTGCGCTCCCACCGCCGCACGCCCCCATCGTGTTGCTCACGGGTTCTGTGTA
>JBBJML010000045.1:0-40375 GCA_037720195.1 Nakamurella sp.
GGCACAGTTCCTCCTGTGTAGCCGTGGCCACTGGTGCGGCCACGTCGCCGCTGATGGGCGACTGGTTCGATTCGCAGGTGACGGCCGCGCATGACGGACCGTGATCCCCTGAGGGTACTTCCCATCAGCGGTATCCCGCTCCCGAGCGGTGGATCGCCGACCCGGTCGGTCGGCCGCCGGTAGGCTGCCGACCGTGGGAGCGCCGAACAGACGACCGGGGAGTCGGACCGGACCGCGTTCGCGGCGGTGGCAGGCGGCGGTGGGGTTCGTGTGCCTGATCGCCGGGATCCTGCTCGGCGCCGTCCGTGGCTACTTCACCGCCCACGACACCCGCAGCATCTCGGCCGACCTGAGCTCGGTGGTCCGCGACCAGGAGAACAGGCTCGCGGGTGCGGACGCCCGCGCCCGGACCCTGCAGGGGAACATCGATGCGGCCGCCGCCCAGGACGTCTCCCCGGAGGTCTCCGTTGCTCTCGCCGCCGCCGATGCCCAGCGATCCAACGCCCAGCTCGACGCGGTCACCGGGCCTGCGGTCCGGGTCTCGTTGGACGACGCGCAACGCGATGACGACGGCAACTACCCCGCCGGGGTGAATCCGGACGACCTCGTGGTGCACCAGCAGGACGTCCAGGCCGTCGTGAATGCGCTGTGGTCCGGCGGCGCCGAGGCGATGACGATCATGGACCAGCGGGTGATCGCCACCTCTGCCGTCCGCTGCATCGGCAACACCCTGCTCCTGCAGGGGCGGACGTACTCGCCGCCGTTCGTGGTGACCGCCATCGGTCCCGCCGACGACATGCAGGCTGCCCTCGACAAGGCCCCCGGGGTGAACCTGTTTCGCCAGTACGTGAGCAGGTTCGGCCTCGACTACGAGGTGGAGTCGATGCCGACCGTCGTCCTGCCCGGGTACCAGGGGGTCGTGTCGCTGACCGCGGCCCAGCCGGTTCGATGAGCGATCGGCTCGACGGAACCGATCCGGAACGTCCGGACGGAGTCGATGACGGTCGGTCGATGCTCCAGGACGCGCTCGACCGGCAGTCTTCCGGCGGTCGGCACGCGGCCGGACCCGCGCGGACCGAGCGGGCGAGAGTCGGGCGGGCGACCCGCACCCCACCGCCGCCGCTGTCGGTCGGCCGGTGGATCGTCCGCGGGGTCGGCGAACTGCTGATCACTGTCGGTCTGGTGCTCGTGCTGCTGGTTGTGTACGAGGTCTACGTGACCGACTGGTTCGGTGCCCGCAAACAGGCCGTCGCCACCGAGCAGCTCGACACCCGGTGGGAGCGCAGCGGCCCCGCGGTGGTGACGGTCCCCGGATCGGGAGGTGGCTCCGTGCCCGGGCCGTCCGGATCGGCGACTCCGGCGCCCCCGGTGACGCCCGGCGAGCAGGTCGATCCGGCGACCAGGACGAAGCGCTACGACACGGTGGTGGGCGAAGGATTCGCCAAGATCTACGTGCCGTCGTTCGGCACCGACTACGTGTTCACCGTGATCGAGGGGACGGACCCCGACGATCTCTACATCGGCCCCGGACACTACGAAGGCACCCAGTACCCGGGGCAGCCGGGCAACTTCGCCGTTGCGGGACACCGGGTTTCGAAGGGGTCGCCGTTCAACGATCTCGACCTCGTGCAGGCCTGCGACTCGATCGTCGTGGAGACACAGGACGACTGGTTCGTCTACCGCGTGCTGCCGATGCAGGACGAGGCAGCGACCTGGAACGCTGCAGCGCACGCGCACTGCACGGGGGTCCCGAAGCCGGGCGGTGCATACGCGCAGGTGTTCGGCAGGACGATCGTGCAGCCGACCGACGGTGCCGTGGTGTTCCCGGTCCCCGGCTCGAACAGCAACGCAGTCCCGGCCGACGCCGAGCGACTGATCACCCTGACCACCTGTCACCCGCAGTTCTCCGATGCGCAACGGATGATCATCCATGGCGCCATGGTCGCCTCGTACGCCAAGTCGTCCGGGTTCCGGCCGCCCGAGCTCGACGCCGAGAGTTAGGAACGGACGTGTACGGATGGATCTGGCGGCACCTCCCGGGGTCGACCTCGGTGCGCGTGCTCGAAGTGCTGGTGCTGTTCCTGGCCGTCGTGGCGCTGCTGTTCTTCGTGGTCTTCCCCTGGATCGAACCGATCCTGCCCTTCGACCGCGTCCAGGTGGGTTGACAGGAAGCTTCGCAAGACGATCTTCGTGGGAGGCCGTGGCTGTGCTCCGGGTCCCGCCCGGCGGGATCCGCGGGTTCGCAGGCTCACAGGGCGGATGCCCGCCCATGCCCGAGCCACTCCCTGACCCGGGCGCACCGCCACGTCCGGTCACTCTCGTCGAGACGCGGGACCACTGCAGTTCTCGCCGATCGAGCGACCGAGGGACGAGCGTGTCGAGATCTCGTCAATTCGACACTGCCGAAGTTCTCGGTGATCGAGCAGCGAGGGACGATCGTGTCGAGATCCCGTCAATTCGACACTGCCGAAGTTCTCGGTGATCGAGCAGCAAGGGACGAGCGTGTCGAGATCCCGTCAGATGCACGGCCGGCCGAGGACGCGGGAGGGTCTCGACTCCTTCGTCGCTCGACCATCGAAGTTTTCGGATGATCGAGCAGCGAGGAACGAGCGTGTCGAGATCCCGTCACTTCACGACCGCCGAAGTTCTCGGTGATCGAGCAGCGAGGAACGAGCGTGTCGAGATCCCGTCACTTCACGACCGCCGAAGTTCTCGGTGATCGAGCAGCGAGGAACGAGCGTGTCGAGATCCCGTCACGCCACGACCAGCGTGGGTGATGATCGGCGCAGGTGGGATCATGGGGCCATGGCGCGCATCCTGGTGATCGACAACTACGACTCGTTCGTCTACAACCTGGTCCAGTACCTGGAGCAGCTCGGCGCCGAGTGCATTGTCGTCCGCAACGATGCCATCACCGCGCCCGACATCGAGGCGCTCGGCGTCGATGGAGTGCTGTTGTCTCCCGGGCCGGGAACACCGGCCGATGCGGGGATCACCGAGGACGTCATCCGCTGGGCGGCGGGGACGCTGCCGGTGTTCGGCGTCTGCCTCGGGTTGCAGGCGATCGCCGAGGTCTACGGCGGCGTGGTCGGCCGCGCCGAGGAACTGCTGCACGGCCGGACCTCCGAGGTCACCCACGCGGATGTCGGTGTGCTGCAAGGCCTTCCAGAGCCTTTCACCGCCACTCGGTACCACTCGCTGGCCGTCGTGGAGGGCACCGTGCCGGACGAGCTCGAGGTCACCGCGCGCACTCTCGGTGGGGTGATCATGGCGCTGCGTCACCGGGAGCATGCGGTCGAGGGGGTGCAGTTCCATCCCGAATCGGTGCTCACCCAGGGCGGCCATCTGATGCTCGCGAACTGGCTCGCGGTGTGCGGCGATCCGTCGGCCATCGACAGGGTGACCCCGTTGGCGCAGGACGTCGAGCGTCTCCGACTGGGTGCCGTCGCGCGCTGAGAACGCTTGCCGAACACCCGCGCTGACCGCTCGGGTGCGGCGGTCGACAGCGGAGAACCCCACCCGCGCGGGGATCGCGGATGGGGTTCTCCTGTCCGGTCGGCGCTCCAGGCTGTCGGGGAACCTGGACCGACCGGGGTCGGTGGTGGCCTGCTTCAGTTGGCCTTGGCGCTACCCAGCGTGGCCTGCACCGTCTGGGACTTGCCGTCCCGCAGGAAGGTGACCTTGACGGCGGCACCCGGGGTCTGCGATCGCACGGCGGCGATCAGGGCATCGGACGAGTCGACCTGCTGGTCACCGAGAGCGGTGATGGTGTCGCCCTTCTGCAGTCCGGCAGCGGCTGCGGCTCCGCCGGAGGTGACCTCGGCGACCGTCGCACCGTTGGAGATGATCTCAGAGGCGGCCTTGGCGTCCTGGACGCTGGCGCCGAGCACCGCGTGGGTTGCGAAACCGTTCTTGACGATCTCGTCGGCAATCCGCTTGGCCTGGTCGATCGGGATCGAGAAGCCGACTCCGATGCTGCCGCCCTGGCTGGTCTCGGTGCTCGACAGCGAGGCGATGGCCGAGTTGATGCCGACCACCCGACCACTCATGTCGACCAGCGGCCCGCCGGAGTTGCCAGGGTTGATCGCGGCGTCGGTCTGGACGGCGTTCAACACGGTGTCCTGGGCGGTCGAGGTGCTCTGCCCGGTCCGGCCCTGCGGATTCGACGGGTCCTGCTGCTGCGGCTGCTGTTGCTGCTGTTCGCTGGACGCAGTGCGGACCGGGCGGTTCAGCGCGGAGACGATGCCGCTGGTGACGGTGGCGGACAGGCCCAGCGGTGAGCCGATGGCGACCACCGGTTGACCGACGGCCAGTGAGGAGGACGACCCGAGCGTCGCGGGGGTCAGTCCGGAGACGCCGGTCGCCCTGATCACGGCCAGGTCGTCGGTCGCGTCGCCGCCGACCACGGTTGCCTTGGCGGTGCTGCCGTTGTTGAAGCGGACCGTCAGCTCGGTGGCGCCGTTGATCACGTGGTAATTCGTGAGGATCAGCCCGTCGGCGGTCAGCACGACTCCGGAGCCTTCGCCGCTCTCGGACTGGCCGACGGCCACGACCGACACGACCGACGGCAGGACGTCGGCGGCGACCTTCTGCACGCTGCCGTCGGCTGCTGCTTCCACCGACACCGTGGGCGAGGTGGTGAGCTGGCTCAGAGAATTGTCTGCCGCGGCCGCGGGCTGGTCCAGCTGCGAGCCCCAGTACCCGGCCCCGAAGGCCGCACCGAGACCGAGGACGACCGCTGCGCCGATCGCGGTGGCCTTGCGACCGGTCCGGGGCTTGGTGGCCAGAGCTGTGCCGCCACCGGCAGCCGGATAGGACTGTCCCGGAGCGTGCGGACCCTGACCGAAGCCGGCCGGGTACTGCTGCGTCCCGGCGCCTGCGTACTGCGATCGGGTCGAGTCGCTCTGCTGCCACGAGGGTCTGGAGAGGGCTCCGCTCGGTCGCGACCACCACTGGGCGTCGTGCGAGGGGTTCTGCTGGCCCTGGCCCTGCGGTGCCTGCTCGCCACGGGGATGGCCGTACCCGAGATGCTGGGCATCGGTGCCGCCCGGGCCGGTGGCCGGCTGTCCGGTCGCCCAGGTCGCGGGCGGGGCGACGGGTGTCGGCGCAGTCCGGAAGGCCGGATCGGTGTCCTCCGCTGCCCGGTACGGCGCGGCGGAAGCCGGCTCGCTCCCCTGGTCGTACGGTGCGGACACACTGGGCGCCTGGCCGTCCGAGGAGGGGTGCGACGAGATGTTCTCGGGGGATCCCGGCTGCACGGGATCGGTGTGGGGATGCTGGTCGCTCATGTGTTCACCGTGCTGCCCCAGCGTGGGAGATGTCTGAGTGGCGCTTGAGCCCGGCCGAGGAATCAGCTGGCCGGAAGCTGTGCAGAGCCCCTGCGAATTGCGATGGCCGAGCACGACGCCTCGCTGATACCTTCCCGGTGGTCGCGCGAGAGAACGAGGAGGTGGTACCCCGTGAAACGAATCCAGCTGGGTGCTCCCCTTCAGGACCACGGTCGGGCGACTGATCGTCCGGGAGCGCCGTTCGAACGAGCATCCCGAAAGGCACGACCATGCACTTCAGCTCCGACAAGACCCTCGATGATGGTGTCCTCGAACGCGAGTTCAGCCTCGGAGAGATTCCCGGCATCCTGTGGACGCCCCCGACGTCCCCGGCGCCGCTGATCCTGCTGGGCCATCCCGGCGGGTTGCGCGCGATGTACCCCCGGCTGGTGGGGCGAGCCCAGCGCTCCGCGGCGAACGGCTTCGCCGCGGCCACCATCGAGCTCCCCGGGGGCGGTGACCGAACCCGATCGGCCGATGCCGAGCAGGCCCGCGCCGATCTGCGCCGGGCGCTGGCAGCCGGCGAGCCGGTGGACGAGATCGTCGACCGATTGATTCTCCCGCTGGTCGAGCAGGCGGTCCCGGAGTGGCAGACCACCCTGGACGCACTCCTCGCCCTGCCCGAGATCCGCGGCCCGGTCGGGTACTCCGGCGGGGTGATCGCCATCGGCGTCCGACTGGCCCGGATCGAACCGCGCCTTGCGGCAGCCGGTCTGTTCGCCGGGAGCTTCGTGCCCCGCGCCATGTTCGACGAGGCCCGCCACATCACGATCCCGCTGCACGTCCTGCTGCAGTGGGACGACGACGGGAACGACCGGCAGTTGGCGCTGGACCTGTTCGACGCGTTCGGGTCGCAGGAGAAGACACTCCAGGCGAACATGGGCGGGCACACCGGCGTCCCGCAGTTCGCCGGGGACGACGCGGCCAGGTTCTTCGCCCGGCACCTGACATGAGGCCGGTGACTGCACGGTTGCAGGAGAGGCTGGCCGATCCCGAGTCGTCCTCGCGGATGCAGACGGCGCTCGCGGCCGGGATGCGGCCGCAGGACGAGTACGTCGAGATCCTGATCGCTCGCTGCGCCGTCGAACCGGACTTCTCGGTGCGGGACACGCTCACCTGGGCCCTCACCCGCCATCCGTCGGCTGTCACGGTTCCGCGGCTGCTGACCGAAGCGCGCAACGGCAGCGATCAAGCCCGGAGTCAGGCACTGCACACGCTGTCGAAGATCGGGGATCCGGCGGGCTGGGCAGCGATCACCGACGCGAACCTGCGGAATCCGGACGACGAGGTGGCCCGCAGCGCCTGGCGGGCCGCCGTCATCCTGGCTCCGCCTGACGCACGATCCCCGCTGGCCGCGGCGCTCGCGACTCAGCTGGGACGCGGCGGCCGGGACGTCCGGCTGAGCCTGAGCCGGGCGCTCGCAGCACTGGGCGGTGTGGCCGACACCGTCCTGGCGGTCGCAGCAACCCACGAGGACGACGAGGTCCGCACCCACGCGCTCGCGACCCAGCGACTGGTGTCGCACCCCGACGAGGGCTTCGACGCGTCGATGTTCGAGGCCCGGCGCGCCTTGGCACTGCTCGAGGTGCCTTCCGGGACGGACGTCCCCGCCCCCGACCTGAACATGCCGGAATCCTCCGCCGGAGCCTGAGCATCCGGTCGGCATGAAAACGCCGAACGGGCGGCGGGAGCACGCATTCGTGCCGATCGGATGGTGGCGGTGCGAGTGAGCGCACGCATCAGCCGCCCGAGCGGCCCGGCTCAGCCGCCGGGTCCCGGTGCGCCAGAGCTCTGTGACGGACCGCTCTGCGAGGGCTGACCCGACGACGACGGGGGTGGGGAACTCGGCACGCTCTGCGAACTCGGCGGCGGCGGCGGCGGCGGCTCCGGTGCGTACAGCGTGAGGGTGATCGCCGTCGAGACCGGGATCCTCGACCCCACCAGCAGTTCCGAACCGTTGGTCTGCGCCTGCTGGGAGACGAAGCTGAACTGACCTGGCGGTGCCGGTTCGGTCGACTGGGTGATCGTCAGCTGGTTCAGGTCGTACCCGCGCACGGCGAGCACCGAGCGTGCGGCGTCCACCGACATGCCGACCAGCGGCGGGACCTCGAAGGTCTTCTCGATCCCGATGGTCAGCGTGATCGGCGCGGTGAGCTTGTCCAGCTTCGTGTCCTTGGGCGGATCCTGTTTGATGATCCGCCCGACCTCGGCGGCGTTCGCCGTCTCCTCGGGGACGATCTTCGGCTGACCGCCGAATTGCGCTGCGGTGAGCTGCTGCCTGGCCTCTTCCTCGCTCGGCCGGTTCGTGCTCACGTCGGGCATCACGAAGAGGTTGCCCTTGGACACGTCGAGGATGACGATCTGGTTCTCCGGGACCTTGTCGCCGACCTTGAACTCCTGCACGGCGACCACCTGGTTGGCCGTCTCCACGCCGTCCACCAGGTTCGGCCGCACCTGCAGCTTGAGCGCCTTCAGCTTCGCCTGCGCGTCGCTGAGCTGCAGTCCGACCAGGCCGTCTGGGAACACCACCAGGGTGGGTCCGGCGCCGACGCTGATCGTCACCTTCGCTCCCGGTGGCACGCTGGCGTTCTTCTCCGGATCCTGGCTCTGCACCTGATCGATCTGCGCTGTCTCCGATTCGACCTTCTTGACGGTCGCGACCAGGCCGAGCCCCTGGATCTCCTTCGTCGCCTCCGCCGTGGACAGTCCCGACAGGTTGGGCACCGTCACGTTGAGCACCCCGGCGCCGATCTTCACCGTGACCGTGGAGCCCGGCTGGCGGGGAGTCCCGCCGGACGGGTTCTGCGAGACCACCTTGCCCTTGTCGGCGTTGTCGCCGGGAACGGCACTCGGATCGACCGCAATCTGCAGCTTGTACGAGGTCAGGATCCTGGCGGCCTCCGCCTGGGTCTTGGTCTTCAGGTCCGGCACGGTGACGTCCGCGATCGGCCGCGGTCCCGAGGTGAACTTGACCGTCAGCAGGATCGCGCCGGCCAGCAGCGCCAGGCAGATCACGCCGATGCCGACGTAGCCCCAGATCTTCTTGGTGCGGGAGGACTCGTCGTCGTCGTCGTCCTCCCACTGTTCGGTGAACTTCCGCGGCGCGGCCAGGATCGGGGGAGTGGCGGACACCCCGGTGCCGACCCGTTGGGGTCCGCCGCGGGTGCTGCCCAGGATCTCGGTGCGCTCGGCATCGTCCATCACCCGCGGGGCCTGGACGGCCTGGCCGGACAGGGCGCGCACCAGGTCGGCGCGCAGCTCGGCAGCCGTCTGGTACCGGTTGAGCGGGTTCTTGTTGAGTGCCTTGAGGACGATCGCGTCCATCTCCCGGGGCAACCCCGGTCGGACGGTGCTCGGCGGCTTCGGGTCCTCCCGAACGTGCTGGTAGGCAACAGCGACCGGGGAATCCCCGACGAACGGCGGTGCGCCGGTGATCAGTTCGTAGATGACGCAGCCGGTGGAGTAGACGTCACTGCGGGCGTCGACCGCCTCGCCACGTGCCTGCTCCGGCGAGAGGTACTGCGCGGTGCCGATGACGGCGGCGGTGGCGGTCACCGACGACTGTCCGTCGGCGACGGCCCTGGCGATGCCGAAGTCCATCACCTTCACCGCGCCGGCCCGCGTCATCATGATGTTGGCTGGCTTGATGTCGCGGTGCACGATGCCGTGTCGGTGCGAGAAGTCGAGCGCCGCGCTGACGTCGGCGACGATCTCCATCGCCCGCTTCGGGGCCAGCGGTCCCTCTCGCTTCAGCAGGTCGCGCAGGGTCTCGCCGTCGACGTACTCCATGACGATGTAGGGCACCTTGTCGGTGCCGTTGGTACCGGTCGTCTCGCCGGTGTCGTAGACGGCGACGATCGCCGGGTGATTGAGCGATGCGGCGTTCTGCGCCTCGCGCCGGAAGCGGATCTGGAAGGACGGGTCGCGGGCCAGGTCGGCGCGCAGCACCTTGATCGCCACGTCCCGACCCAGCCGCAGGTCGCGGCCACGGTGGACCTCCGACATGCCGCCGAAGCCGAGCGTGTCGCCGACCTGGTACCGATCGCCGAACAGTTGTCCCGTCATCGTGGTGCTTCGCCCATCCCTGTCTCGTCGTCGCTCCGACCGTGTTCCGAGCGCAAGCCGGCTCGCCTGGATGATTGTCCCAGGTCGATCGTCCGGATTCGGTAACCCGCACGTCCGGCGGGTATGAGCAGCACCATTCCGGCGGCCGCACCCCCGGTCCCTGCCCGGTGCGCCAGGTACCAGCCGGCGGCGACCGCGAGCAGCAGGATGGTGAGTCCGATCGCCCAGGAGATGCCGGTGCGGCGGGCCACCCGGCGGGGCATCGGCGCCAGCCCGTGGCTGACCCTGACCTGCGCATCGTGCACCGCCTGGGCGGCGTGCGCGGCACTGGCTCCAGGCCCCGGGGCGCCGATCGGACCGGACAGCGGACCGACGACGGTCGGCGCCGGCGCGGCAGCGCTCCCGGCGACCGTTCGACCGGCACGCACCTGCGCGACTGCCTCCGCCAACGCCGCGCCGTCGGCGAAGCGGGACCGTGGGTCCTTCGCCAACATCCGCATGACGAGCGCGGAGATCATCGGGGGTACGTCCGCCGGCAGTGCCGGCGGCGCGTTGTTGACCTGCATCGAGGCGATCTCGACCGGGCTGTCGGCCTGGAAGGGGCGCTCGCCCGCCAGGCACTCGTAGGCCACGATGCCCAGTGCGTAGATGTCGGAGGCGGGGACGGCGTCGTGGCCGGCTGCCTGCTCAGGTGAGAGGTACTGGGCCGTGCCCATCACCATCCCGCCCTGGGTGATCGGCACCTGGTAGGCCGCCTTGGCGATGCCGAAATCGGTGATCTTCACCTGACCGGCCGGCGTCACCATGATGTTGCCCGGCTTGATGTCCCGGTGCACCAGCGAGCGCAGGTGCGCCACCTGCAGAGCCCGACCGGACTGTTCCAACACGTCCAGCACCCGGGGCACCGAGATCTTCGTCTGGCGAGAGAGCACCGCCGACAGCGGCTCCCCGGAGACCAGTTCCATCACCAGGAATGCGGTGTCCCGCGGACCGCCCGCGATCGAGGCGACCTCGCCGTAGTCGTAGACGGAGGCGATCCCGGAGTGGTTGAGCGAGGCGGTGATCCGGGCCTCGGTGCGGAACCGGTCGACGAACTCGGTGTCGCTGGTGAGCTCCGACTTGAGGATCTTCACCGCGATCCGGCGGCCGAGCCGACCGTCGTCAGCGGCCCACACCTCGCCCATCCCACCGACCGCGATGCGCTCGGTGAGCCGGTACCTCTCGGACAGCAGCAGCCCTGGAGTCAGTGCCATCAGCCCTGTCCCTCCAGCGCCTTGGCGATGATCGCCCGGCCGATCGGGGCTGCCACCGTTGCGCCGGTCGCGGCGAGCCCCTTGTCGCCGCCCGCCGAGACGAACACCGAGACGGCAATCTGTGGATCGTCGTACGGGGCGAACGCGGTGTACCAGGTGTGTGGCGGGTTGGCCTTGGGGTCGGTGCCGTACTCGGCCGTGCCGGTCTTGGATGCGATCTTGAGGGATGCCGGCGCCTGGACGCTGATGTTCTTCTCCGAGGCGATCATCATGTCGCGCACCTGGGTCGCGATCTCGGGTGGCACTGCCTGGTTGACGGTGACCGGTTCGGTGGCCGGCTCCAGCAACGACAGGTCGGGCTTGGTGATCCGGGAGACCAGGTACGGCTGCATCCTGGTGCCGCCGTTGGCGATGGTCGCGGTGATCACCGCGTTCTGCAGCGGCGTCTCGGCGACGTCCCGTTGGCCGATCCCGGACTGGGCGACCGACGCCTCGTCGACCATCTCGCCGGTGCGTGAGACGGCCACCTGGGTGTCGGCGAGGTCCCAGCTCTCGCCGATCCCGAAGGCCTGCGCCTGCGTCCTGAGGGTGTCTGCGCCGAGCTTCATCGCCACCTGCGCGAAGGCGGTGTTGCAGGAGTGGGCGAGCGCATCGGTCAGGTTGACGTCGCTGCCGCCGCGGTCGGCGCAGGTCTCGCCGCCGAAGTTCGAGAGGGTGGCACCGTTCGTCGCCGGCAAAGTGATCTGCGAGACGCCGGTGACGGCGCTGGTCGGGGTGAAACCGTGCTGCAGCGCGGCCGCGGCCACCACCAGCTTGAACGTCGAGCCCGGCGGATAGACCGACTCGGTGGCCCGGTTCACGCTGACCCCGGGTGCCGTCTGGGAGGCGTACTGCTGGTACGCCGCGCTCTGGGTGGCGGGGCTGTGCGAGGCGAGCTTGTTGGGGTCGTAGGACGGCGAGGTGACCAGCGCGAGAACTTCACCGGTCTTCGGCCGGATGGCGACGACCGCGCCGACGTAGCCCTTCTGCGTCAGCATCGAGTAGGCGAGCTGCTGCAGCTTCGGCACCAGCGTCAGCTCGATGTTGCCGCCGCGGGGATCGCGACCGGTGAACAGATCCGACACGTTGTCCACCAGCAGGCCGGGATCATCTCCGGACAGCACCGAGTTGTAGCTGCTCTCCAGGCCGGCGCTGCCGTAGTTCAGCGACAGGAAGCCGGTGACGTTGCCGTAGGCGGCACCCCCGGGATAACTGCGCTGGTAGCGGTACTCGTCGGTGGACGCGGCGCTGCGGGCGAGCACGACGCCGCCGGCGGCGACGATCTGACCGCGTTGCCGGTTGAAGTCCTCGACAGCAGTGCGGCGGTTGGCGGGATCGGAGCGGTACTCGTCGGACTTGACGACCTGGATGTAGCCGACGTTGAGCAGCAGCAGGCTCAGCATCACCAGCATCACGCTGCCCAGCCGACGCAACGGTCGGTGGGTGGGTAGCACGGAACGGTTGCTCATCCGCCACCCTCCTTCACCAGCGGGACCATCTCGGTGCGCGCCTCGACCAGCGGCGCCGGTCTGGGTTTCACCGGTTCGGCCGGTCGCCGGGAGGAGTCGGAGATGCGCATCAGCAGGGCGAGGATGATGTAGTTCGCCAGCAGCGAGGAGCCGCCGTACGACAGGAACGGGGTGGTGAGCCCGGTCAGTGGGATCAACCGGGTGACGCCGCCGACGATGATGAACACCTGGAGCGCCAGCGAGAACGCCAGCCCACCGGCGAACAGCGAACCGAAGGTGTCCTTGACCGCCATCGCGGTCCGCAGCCCGCGGCCGGTCAGGATCATGTAGAGCACGATGACCACGGTCAGCCCGACCAGGCCGAGCTCCTCACCCAGTGCGGCGATGATGAAGTCACTGCTCGCGAACGGGACGGTGTTCGTCGGCCGCCGCCGAGACCGGTGCCGAGATGCCGCCCGTGCCCAGCCCGAACAGCGACTGGACCAGCTGGTAGCTGCTGCCGCTGGGGTCGGCGAACGGGTGCAGCCAGATGTCGACCCGGACCCGCACGTGCGAGAACAGCTGGTACATCAGCGTCGCGCCGCCGGCGAACGCCAACAGCCCGATGATCAGCCAGGACGCCCGGCTGGAGGCCAGGTAGATCATCACCAGCAGGGTGCCGAACAGCAGCAGCGAGGTGCCGAGGTCGCTGCCGCGGACCAGGATCGCCAAGGTCACGGCGAGGGCGACGATCACCGGACCGAGGTCACGGATGCGCGGCAGCTGCAGGCCGAGGAACTTCTTGCCCGCCGTACGAAGGACGCCGATCTTGCTGGTGAGGAAGGCGGCCGAGAAGATGATCAGCGCGACCTTGGCGAACTCGGCCGGCTGGATCGAGAGCACCCCGGGGATCCGCAACCAGATCTTGGCGCCGTTGATCGTCGGTGCGATCGCCGACGGCAGCACTGCGGGCAGGGCCATGAACAGCAGCCCCACCAGGGCGATCGTGTACGCGTACTGCTGCAGCACGGTGTGGTCGCGGACCAGTGCCAGCACGATGATGAACAGCAGCAGCGCGATCCCCGTCCAGACCAGCTGCAGCGGTGCCTGTGCCGAGGGCGCCTCGTTGTCGTCGGCCAGGGCCTTGACCACCGCACCCAGGTCCAACCGGTGGATCATCACCAGCCCGATGCCGTTGAGCAGGGCGGCGACGGGCATCAGCACCGGGTCGGCGTAGGGCGCGAACCTGCGCACCGCGAGATGGGTGATGACCAGCGAGAGCAGGTATCCGCCCCCGTACCAGGCGAGATCCCAGGTCAGGCTGCGGTTCTGGTTCAGCTCGACGAGCACCATCGCCGAGGTGACGATGACGGCGGCGAACACCAACAGGCCGAGCTCCGCGGCGCGGCCGGTCCGGGCGAGCCGGGTGCCGTGCGGGGGAGTCGTGGGGGCACTGCTCATCGGCGCACCCGGCAGGGGGGCGGGGTCCCCGGCACGGTCGGATCCAGGGTGATCGCCGGCGTGCTGACCGGCGGGGCGGGCACCGCGGAGGCGGTGGTGCTGACCCCCTGCCGTTCGGTGCGGCGCAACTCGTCGACCGAACGCACCGCCTGGTCGACGGCTCGCCCGGCAGCGGCCGGTGCCGGCTCATCGGATGCTGGTGTGCTCAACGCCGTGGCGCCGGCCCGCAACCGGTTGTTGGGATCGGTGGAGCGGGTGGGTCTCGACGCACGGGAGCTGCTGCCACCGGAGCGGGTGTCGTTCGCCGCGCTGCGGGAGGTGTCGCTGCGGGAGTCGTCGCCGGACGACCCGGGGCCGGTGGTCGATGCCGGCGTACTGGCGGGCGGTGTGCTCGGCTGGTCGCTCGCGGAGGACGGGATGCCCCCGGTGGGCTCCGTGCACAGCGGGAGCAGCCGCGCTTGCAGTTGCCCGATGACATCCCTGGCCGCGGCCAGATCGCCCGCGGGTGAACCGGCGTTGACCAGGTCCTTGGCCGACTGCTGAAGGTCGTCGACGTACAACGGGCCACACGGCGTGCCGGGGGCCGCCGGGTCCACCACGCACGAGGTCTCCGCGACGTCGGCGAAGGTGAATCCCAGGATGTTGCCGTTCAGCCCGCGATACACCACCACGGTGCCGTCGTCCGCGACCCCGACGTAGTACTGGTCGCGACCCCAGACGACGAGTCCGGCGACGGTGGCGGCGAGCGCGACGACGATCGCTGCGGCGAGCGCCAGGCGGAAGCGGATCTTCCGGCGCCGGGCCGCCGGTGACGGTTCGTCGTCCTGCTCGTCCTCGGAGGTGTCGTCGTCGAGGTCGTCCTCGTCGTCCGGCGCCCCGGGGGCGACTCCGAGCCTCGCCTCCTCCAGCGGCGGCAACGGCACTCTGGGCATCCGCTGCGTCTCGTGCAGTGGCCGCATCGGGCCGGTGGCCTCCGGGTCGTAGACCCCGGTGGGGATCGTGGAGCGGGCTCCGACCTCCAGCACGTCGGCGACGATGACGGTGACGTTGTCCGGGCCGCCGGCCACCAGGGCCAGCTCCACCAGACGGTCGGCGGCAGTGTCGGCGTCCGGTTCGGCGAGGCCGTCCGCGATGGCCTCGGCCGCGATCACCGACGACAGTCCGTCGGAGCACACCATGTAGCGATCGCCGACGTGGATCTGCCGCAGCGACAACATGGGGTCGGCATCGGAGCCGTTGAGCGCCCGCAGCAGCAGGTTGCGTTGCGGGTGGTGGGTCGCCTCCTCCTCGGTGATGCGGCCCTCGTCGACGAGCGACTGGACGAAGGTGTCGTCGTGACTGAGCTGGTGCAGCACCCCGTCGCGGTAGAGATAGGCGCGGGAATCGCCGATGTGCGCCAACGCCATCCGATCGCCGTCGAACAGCATCGCGGTGACGGTGGTGCCCATCCCGTCGAGGTCGGGATCCTCGTCGACCAGCTCGGCAATCGCCTCGTTTCCCGACCGGATCGCCTGGTGCAGCGGGCTGGTCAGGTCGTCGCCGGGGCTGTCGGAATCGAGGTCGGTGAACGCCGCGACCACCACCCTGGACGCGAGGTCGCCGGCCGCGTGACCGCCCATGCCGTCGGCGACGACGAGCAGCCGATCACCGGCGTAGACCGAGTCCTGGTTGTTGGCCCTGACCAGACCGCGATCGCTGCGCGCGGCGTAGCGGAGCCGATGACTCATGGGCGCAACTCGATGACGGTCCGGCCGATCCGGATCGGCACCCCGACCGGAACGGCCATCGGCGAGTTGATCTTCTGCCGATCGAGGTAGGTGCCGTTCGTCGAGCCCAGATCCTCCAGGTAGAAGGTCGCGCCCTCGCGACTGATCCGGGCGTGCCGGGTCGAGGCGTAGTCGTCGTCGAGCACCAGCGTCGAATCGTCGGCCCGGCCGATCAGGATCGGCGCCTCACCCAGCCGCAGCCGGGTACCGGACAGTGACCCGGCCGTCACCACGAGGGTGGCGGGTGGCAGCGGTGCGGCGCCCCGGAACTGTTGGCCTGCCTGCTTCTCCGCCTGCTTCGCTGCCTTGCGGTCGACGCGGGCCGACGCCTTGGTGACCGCTCCGCCCGCCGTGCGGAGGTCGGCCCGGATGACCCGGATCGCCGCCCACACGAACAGGCACAGCAGTAGCAGGAAGCCCACCCGGGTGAGCTGCAGAATCAGTGCCGGCACTTCTCTTCTCCGCCTTACCCGCGGGTGGAGAAGACGACCGTCGAGTGACCGATGCGGATGACGTCTCCCTCGGCGAGCTGCCAGGTCTGCACGGACGATCCGTTCACGGTCGAACCGTTGGTCGAGCCCAGATCGTGCAGGACCGCCGTCTGGCCGTCGAAGTAGATGTCGATGTGCCGACGGCTGACGCTGGTGTCGGGCAGCCGGAAGGAGGCGTCCTGCCCGCGTCCGACGATGTTCGATCCACGCTGCAGCTGGTAGGAGCGGTGCGAGCCGTCGTCGACGGTGAGCACTGCGGTGGCGTCGGCGACCGCCGCGGGCTGGCTGTACTGCTGCTGGCCGGCTGGGTAGCCGGCCGGGGCCCCTGCGGGCTGTCCGTACTGCTGGTAGGAATCCGCCGGGGCGCCGCCGTACTGCGGGTAGCCCTGGCCCTGGTCAGCGGGGGCCGCAGGCTGGCCGTAGTGCTGGTAGGAGTCGGGCGGCTGGTAGGCCTCCGGGGCGGCGGACGGCTGCCCGTAGCCCTGCTGGCCGTAGCCCTGCTGCCCGTAACCCGGCTGCTGGCCGTACCCCTGCTGGCCGTAGCCGGGCTGGTCGTAGGCGGGCTGCTGGTCCCCGGGCTGCTGGCCGTAGCCCTGGTGGCCGCTTCGGCCGTACAGGTCGTAACCCTGCTGCTCATAGCCGGGCTGCTGGCCGTAGCCCGGTTGGGCCGGCTGGCCGTACTGGTCGTACCCCTGCTGCTCATAGCCGGGCTGCTGGTAGCCCTGCTGGCCGTAGCCCTGCTGCTCGTGGCCGGGCGGCTGGCCGTGGCCCTGCTGGGCGGGCTGGCCGTACTGGTCGTAGCCCTGCTGCGGGTACTGGCCGTACTGCTGGTCCGGGGCAGGCGGCTGGCCGTACTGGTCGTAACCCTGCTGCGGCCGCTGGCCGGGTGCCGGTGCCGGCTGCTGTGGATACTGGCCGTGCTGCTGCGGATCCTGACCCTGCCCGGGCGGCGCGTACTGCTGCTGGCCCTGGTCCCAGGCGGGCTGGCCGTACTGCTGGTAGCCGTCAGGGGTGGGAGCGGCTCCACCCTCGGGCCGGGACTGCTCCGGGTACGGCCGCTCCGAGTCCGGGTGCTGACTCATCTGTGCCACTCCTGTCGGTCGGTGGTTCGCCTGCGGGTGCCCCGGGAGTCGGGTGCCGTCCCTCGTGTCACGGTCGTTCGTGTCACGGTCGTTAGTGTCACTGCTCTTGGTGCGGTCCTCGGTGACGCTGGAACGGGTGCTGCGGCTGCGACTGGTGTCACGTCGGTCGACGTCCGGGTCGACCTCGGAACTGATCTTGAACTGTCCGGTGTGCAACGACGCCGATTCCTCGATCGTCACCACCACGTCACCGAAGGTCTGCCAACCCTGCTCGGTCAGATACTCGTCGATCATCCCCGAGAGTGCGCCTGCGACGCGGTCTTTGGCGTCGCCGATGTCCGAGGAATCGGACGGGCCCATCCGCACGACGTAGTGGTTCGGCGCCACCGACGCACTGCCCTGCCGCTGAACGTGGTCCGCGGCCTCGTGCTGGAGTGCTTCCGCCACCTCGGTGGGATGGACCGAACCACCGAACAATCGGGCGAAAGTGCCGGCGACGGCGCCCTGGAGGCGTCGCTCGAAGTTCTGCAGAAGGCTCACCGGGTCGTCACCTGCTCTCCTCGCGTTGATCGGCTGTCGGTCGGACCGGCGGCTGTGCTGGCGCGGACCGCCGCACGTCAAGGCTCGATGGTAGTGGTGAGGAGGTCCGTCGTGGCCGGATCGTCCTGCTGGGGGGTCGCCGGCGGTGCCGGTGATCGGCGTCCCGGGGCCGCGGGCGCACTGCCAGGAGCTTGCTGACCAGCAGCGTTGCCGGAACGAAGTCCACACCGCACCCGGATCGGGTGATCCCGCCGTGGCACCCGTGACGCAGCACGAGTCGCGCTCGCGCGCCGTGACGCAGCCGGGGACCTTTCGGGGAGAACCCTGAGATTTCCCTGAGAGTTGCTGTTCGTCCTAGCAGGTCAGAGACTTGCGATATATCGTTGAGCTATCGCCGAACAGCATCGGACCACAGATCGACGGCAGCAGTGCCGAGCACGACCAGCGGAACGAGCAGCACCGGGGCTGATCACCTTCGGAAAACCCGGCGATCCGACAACGAGCTCCGAACCGTGAGGTACGGACACAGAAGGAGACACACCATGAGTGAATGGACGCAGGGGCGTCGTCAGGGTTTCGACCCGGCAGAGCTGCCCCAGATGATCAAGCAGTTCCTGAGCGAGAACGGCTTCGGCGGGGATCGCGCAGCCCGGACCGACGAGCCGGGAGTGCCCGGCGACGCCGGTGAGCGCGGCCACCGGCGGCGCCCGCCGTCGGACGGCCCGTTCGGCGCCTGGGGTGACGACGACCGCGGTCCCCGCGGTGGTGGCCACCGCGGTGGTCCGCGCGGCGGGGGCCCCCGGGGTGACGGTGCTCGCGGAGGGCGTGGCCGCGGCCTGTTCGGCCAGGGCTTCGGCCAGGGCTTCGGACGCGACTTCGGCCCGCAGTTCGCCGGCCTGTTCGGCGGACCCGGCGGTGGCTGGCCCGGGCGCGGACCGCGTCGCGGTCGCGGTGAGGTGCGGTTGGCAGTGCTCGCACTGCTCGCCGAGGAACCCCGGCACGGCTACCAGATGATCCAGGAGATCGAGGCCCGCTCGGGCGGGAGCTGGAAGCCCAGCCCCGGCTCGGTCTACCCCACGCTGCAGCAGCTCGAGGACGAGGCGCTGATCCGCGCCGAGGACATCGACGGCCGCCGGGTCTTCAAGCTCACCGACGAGGGCACGGCCTACGTCGCGACCAAGTCGGAGGAGATCGCCCAGCTCTGGGCATCGGTGGCCCCGGAGCCGGCCGAAGGCGGAGATCGCCTGGGAGAGTTGATGTTCGGAGTGGCGACGGCGTTCTTCCACGTCTGCACCACCGGTACGGCGACGCAGCGGGACCAGGCCAGGGACATCCTCGCCCGGACCCGAGCCGACCTGTACAAGGTGCTCGGCGAGGACGGTGCCACGGCTGCGACGGGTGAGATCCCGGATGCGGCGGATGGTCACGACGGTGACGGTGCTGGTGACGGTGCCGGTGCGCAGGACGGTGCCGGTGACGGCGCGCAGGACGGCGCCGGAGACGGTGTCAACGATGGTGCTGTGAACCACGACGAGACGAAGGACGAGCGATGAGTACACGGATGCGGGCGGCCGACACCGACCGTCAGGAAGCCGCCGACCTGTTGGCGCAGCACGTCGGCAGTGGCCGGCTGAGCACCGACGAGTACGACGAGCGGGTCCAGAAGGCCTACCGCGCAACCTATCTGGACGAGATCGATGAGCTGTTCGGCGATTTGCCGGGCGGCTCCGGATCTGCCAGGGGTGGACAGTTCGGCGGGTCGTTTGCCGGCCCGTTCCAGTCCGCGTTCACCGGCCCGCTGGCCGGCCCGGGCTCGCTGGCCGGGGGAATCCGTTCTGCCGCAACCCGTTCCGGGATGCGACAGGCGGCCAAGCGTTCGCCCGTCGGAGCGGTGCTCGCCGCGGCGGTCGGCGTGGCGGCGCTGATGCTGGTGGTGAGCATCGTCGTCGGGGTCATTGCGGTGGCCCTGCACCTGATCGTTCCGGTGCTGGTGATCATGCTGATCGTCGGCCTCGTCCGTGGTCGACGCGGCGGGCCGCGATTCGGACCCGGCGCCGGTCGCGGGTTCGCCGGTCGCGGGTTCGGGCCGCAGGGTTCGCGACGCGGCTGATCTTCCTGCAGCGGGACTCCAGTGGCCGAGGGTGAGCGGCTGAGTCTCGCAGCAGTACCCGAGGCGGGTGTCCGGAGCGATCCGGGCACCCGCCTTCTGCCGTCTCCCACCCGCGTCTGTTCGGCGTTCTTGCGCCGAATCATGCGATCCAGCACGCATTCCTGCCGATTCGATGACCGACCGACCTGGGGCTGCGGCTCAGCGCCACGCTGCGGCAGAATCGGGACGAGACGGCGCCGATGACGAGTGGCGTCGGCCACCCAGGTGAGGAGCCCGTCGTGGAGAGTTACTTCGACCTGGGGACGCACGGACGGCCGTGCACGACGACGAGCGCCGAGGCCCAGACGTGGTTCGACCGCGGGCTGGTGTGGGCGTACGCGTTCAACCACGAGGAAGCGGTCCTCTGCTTCGAGCAGGCGCTCGGTGCCGACCCGTCGTTCGCCCTGGCGCACTGGGGGGTGGCCTACGCGCTCGGGCCGAACTACAACAAGCCCTGGGAGGCGTTCGACGGTGACGAGTTGGCGAGCGCCGTGCCTCGGGCGCACCGGGCGGTCGTCGCGGCGGTCAAGCTGGACACGCACGCCTCGCCGGTCGAGCAGGCATTGATCGCCGCGCTGCTGCACCGCTACCCGCAGGCGTCGGCCGGCTCCGAGCTCGAGCTCGGGGACGTCTGGAACGCCGGGTACGCCGACGCGATGGGTGGGGTGCACCAACGGTTCCCGGACGACCTGGACGTCGTCACCCTCTACGCCGATGCGCTGATGAACCTGACTCCCTGGCAGCTGTGGGACCTGCGCACCGGTGAACCGGCCCCGGGTTCCCGCGCGGCCGAGGCCCGGCAGGTGCTGGAGTCGGCGCTGGAGCGGGCCGAGGCCTGGGAACACCCCGGTCTGCTGCACATGTACGTCCACCTGATGGAGATGTCGCGTGTCCCAGAGGTGGCGCTGCGGGCAGCGGACCGGCTGCGTGGGCTCGTCCCCGACGCCGGGCACCTGCACCACATGCCGACGCACCTGGACGTCCTCTGCGGTGACTACCGGCGGGCGATCGCCTCCAACACCGAGGCCATCGCCGCCGACAACAGGTTCGTGGCACGCCGCGGAGCGATGAACTTCTACACGCTCTACCGCTCGCACGACCACCACTTCCGCATCTACGCAGCGATGTTCGCCGGCCAGTCGGTCGTCGCCCTGGACAGCGTGCGGGAGCTGGAGGAGTCGATCCCGGCGGAGCTGCTGAGGGTCCAGTCACCGCCGATGGCGGACTGGCTGGAGGGGTTCCTGGCCATGCGCGTCCACGCCCTGATCCGCTTCGGCCGGTGGGATGACGTCCTGAACCTCCCGCTGCCCGAGGACACCGGCCTGTACTGCGTGACCACGGCGATGACGCACTACGCCCGCGGCGTCGCGCTGGCGGCGACCGGACGCATCGATGCCGCAGCGGACGAGCAGGCGCTGTTCGCGGCGGCGGTGGCCAGGGTGCCGGGGACGCGGATGCTGTTCAACAACACCTGCCTCGACATCCTGGCAGTCGCGGGCGAGATGCTCGCCGGTGAGTTGGAATACCGCCGCGGTCATCACGATGTGGCGTTCGCGCACCTGCGGCGGTCCATCGAGCTGGACGACGCCCTTCCCTACGACGAGCCGTGGGGCTGGATGCAGCCCACCCGCCACGCGTACGGCGCGCTGCTCCTGGAGCAGGGCCACATC
Organism: Nakamurella sp.; assembly: GCA_037720195.1. Lineage (GTDB taxonomy): Bacteria > Actinomycetota > Actinomycetes > Mycobacteriales > Nakamurellaceae > Nakamurella. The sequence continues at coordinate 21,292 of JBBJML010000045.1, forward strand.
GAGGAGGCCTGTGCGATCTACGCCGCCGACCTCGGCTACGACGAGACGCTCCCCCGTGCCCAACAGCACCCCGGCAACGTGTGGGCCCTGCACGGCTACCACGAGTGCCTGCAGCGTCTCGGCCGGGACGGCGAGGCACGCATCGTCCGGCGGCAGCTCGATCTCGCGCTCGCCGTCGCCGATGTCCCGATCTCGGCCTCCTGCTTCTGCCGGATGGGCGCGAGCACGACAGACACCGGTCCGACGGACGGCTTCTGCGCGACTTCCTGATCGGCCGGTTCAGCGGCTCTCGGTGAGCTGACCGGCCTCGAGGTGCCAGCGCCGGGTGCCACGTACCTCGGCCAGCATCCGCCGGTCGTGGGTCACCAGCAGCAGGGTGCCGTCGAAGCTGTCGATCGCCTGCTCGAGCTGCTCGATGGCCGGCAGGTCGAGGTGGTTGGTCGGCTCGTCGAGCACCAACAGATTCACCTCGGTCGCCTGCAGCAACGCCAGCGCCGCCCTGGTCCGCTCACCCGGCGACAGCGAAGCTGCAGGCCGCAGGACGTGGTCGCGGGTCAGGCCGAACTTCGCCAGCAACGTCCGCACTTCGGCGTCCGGCCAGTCCGGAACGGCGTCGCCGAAGGCGCGCGCCAGCGGCTGGTCGCCGAGGAACAGCCCGCGGGCCTGGTCGATCTCGCCGATCCGGACACCCGAACCGAGCGACACACTGCCGGCGTCGACCGGGATACGGCCCAGCAGCGTGCCGATCAGCGTCGTCTTGCCGGAGCCGTTGCCGCCGGTGATGACGATCCGATCCGCGAAATCCACTTGTGCTTCAACAGGTCCGAGGGTGAAACCACCGCGGCGCACCACGGCCGCGTTCGCCGTCGCCACCACGCCTCCGGAGCGCGGGGCGGCGCCGATCGTCATCTGGAGCTGCCACTCCTTGCGCGGTTCCTCGACCACGTCGAGCCGTTCGATCATCCGCTGCGTCTGACGCGCCTTGGCCGCCTGCTTCTCGCTGCTCTCCAGCCGGTGCGCCTTGCCGATCTTGTCGTTGTCCGGCGCCTTCCGACGGGCGTTGCGAACGCCCTGGGCCATCCAGTTGCGTTGCATCTGAGCGCGGTCCTTGAGCGATCCGAGCTTGTCGTCGTACTCCTCGAACTCCGCCCGCGCATGACGTCTGGCCACCTCGCGCTCATGCAGGTACGCGTCGTAGCCACCCTCGTAGACGCCGATCGAGTGCTGGGCCAGATCGAGCTCGACGATCCCGGACACGGTGCGCGCCAGGAACTCACGGTCGTGGCTGACGATCATGGCCGGCGACCGCAGACCCTGGACGAACTTCTCCAGCAGCGCCAGCCCGTCGAGATCCAGGTCGTTGGTCGGCTCGTCGAGCAGCAGCACGTCGTAGCGCGACAGCAGCAGCGCCGCCAGACCGACGCGGGCCGCCTGGCCGCCGGACAGCGCCGTCATCGGACGGTCGAGGGCTTCCGGGGTGTCGAGCGCGAGACCGACGTCGGCGGCGACGGACCCGATGCGCTGCTCCAGGTCGGCGCCGCCCAGCGCCAGCCACCGCTCGAGCGTCGCGGCGTACTCGTCGTCCGCATCCGGTGTGCCCTCGGCGAGCGCGACGGCGGCCAGATCCATCGCCTCCAGGGCCGCGCTGACGCCGGTGCGGCGCGCGATGAACGCGGCGATCGACTCGCCCTCCCGCCGCTCCGGCTCCTGCTGCAGGTGGCCGACGGTGGCGGTCGGCGGGCTGACGCTGATCCGGCCGTCCAGCGGGGCGTCCTCACCGGCCAGCAGACGCAGCAGGGTCGTCTTGCCGGCCCCATTGGCACCGACCAGGCCGATGACGTCACCCGGGGCGACCACCAGGTCGAGTCCGTCGAACAGCACCCGGCCGCCGTGACCGGCGGACAGGTTGATGGCCTGGAGGGTTGCGCTCATGGTGTTGCGGACGCTACCGGCCCCGACAGCGCCGCCCGAGCCGGCGGCGACCCAGCGGGTTCAGCCCTGCGGGACCTCGCACGAGGAGTCGGCGCACACCGGCGCGTCGCCGGAGGTGGTGACCAGCGGGGCTGGGTGGGCGGCCTTCCACGCCTGGTCGAGGACGTCGGTGAAGACGGCCGATTCCTGCGCGCCGCTGACCCCGTAGGCCCGGTCGATGACGAAGAACGGCACCCCGGTGGCGCCGAAGCTGCGGGCCAGTTCGACGTCGGCGCGGACGTCGTCCGCAAACCGGTCGCTCTGCAGGACTGCGGCGACCTCGTCGGCGGGCAGCCCGACCTCGACGGCCAGCCGGGCCAGCTCGTCGTGATCGCCGACCGGCAGCCCTTCGGAGAAGTAGCCGAGCAGGAAGCGTTCCTTCAGCTCGGACTGCTTGCCGTGCGCGAGCGCCAGGTGCAGCAGTCGGTGCGCGTCGAAGGTGTTCGCCGGGTGTGCCTTGTCCAGGTGGAAGTCCAGGCCGACGGTCGCGGCGACATCGGTGACCTGCTGGTTCATCGCGCGCGCCTCCGCGAGGGTGCGGCCGTACTTGGCGGCGAGCATCTCGTCGAGGGTTTGCTCCGACTGCTGCGGCGAGCTCGGATCGAGCTGGTAGCTGCGGTAGGTGATGGCGACGTCGTCCGCGTGCGGGAACGTGGACAGCGCCTCCTGCAGCCGCCGGGTGCCGATGTAGCACCACGGGCACACGACGTCGGAGAAGATCTCGATCTGCATGACTGCCTTCCGCTGCGCCACCGTCCGAGCTGGGCGGCGTTCTGGCAGGTGCAACCTCGGCCGTCGGGCCGACATTCCGGACGCTGCTCGAGCGTACCGTGAGCGGTCGGGTCCCGCCGTCGCTGCGTGTTAACCTTGTTCCCGTCTCCAGGGCAAGTGGCGAAATGGCAGACGCGCACGGTTCAGGTCCGTGTATCCGAAAGGATGTGGGGGTTCAACTCCCCCCTTGCCCACCAGATCAGAGCCCCGCCGGGTCCATCCGGCGGGGCTCTCGTCGTCCTGCGCCGGATGAGCGTTGCGGACCTCACGTACATACCTCCAACGTCCTCCGTGATTCCTGGCGGTCTGTCCGTGGAGTCCGCAGATGGGGGCGCCTACCGTCTCTGCGTCAGCTGTTCCACGCACATCGGATGCGCCTCGAACGAGGGGCCGGAGTCATGCACGGAGTCCGTAGGTCGCAACGGATCGCTGCACGATCGCTGCTGTCGGCCGCGACACGAACGGGCGGCTGCTGGCCCTGACCGCCGCGCACTGCCTCCGTGAGGACGTACCGCCGAACAACATCATCACCGACCTGTACGTCCAGGGCATCAAGGTCGGCGCCTCCGTCGGCCGTCACCACACGGGCCCGATCGACGGCCCAACGCTGGTGCCGGGGTACTACGACTTCAACTTTTCCGCGATCGACGAGTCGAAGGCGACGATCGGCTCGGAGCGCGGCGCCAACGTTTCCGCTGGGCTTGCTCCCGCAGGGCTGGATCGGCGGCTTCACGCCCATCGCCTGACCTGGTTTCAGCAGCGCCGGAACCAGTTCCAACGGCCCGCCGCGGGGAGACCGATCGTCGCTCTCCCCGCTGCGTGCCGCGCAGGTCGGAGATCCCATCGGCGCTGTCGCGCCGATGCGCAGGCCATCACGGCGCGAACTGGTACCCGAGCCTCCGTTACCGCAAACACGCGTCACCCGGAAGTGTTGCCGCAGGTCAGCAGCCGTAGACCAGCGGGCAGATCGACTAAACTGCTCGCTGTGCATTCCGATGTCGATCAGCCCGCCGACCAGCCGGCCAGAGCTGCCGCGCCCGCGGCAGGTGAGGGGACGTTGCTCGGCGAGCGCTACCGTCTGGGCTCGCTGATCGGACGAGGCGGCACCGCAGAGGTCTACCGGGCACGGGACGAACTGCTGGGCCGGGATGTCGCGGTGAAGGTCTTCGACCTCCAGCTCACCGACCTCAACTCCGTCGACCGGCAGCGCGGCGAGATGCGCGCACTCGCTGCCCTGAGCAACCCCCACCTGGTCGCCGTCCACGATGCGAGGCTGGTCGAGCCGTCCCCGGGCGGCTCCGCCGGCGACCACAGCTACCTCGTCATGGAGCTCGTCAACGGCGGGAATCTGGCTGAGCGGCTGCACGACGGACCGCTGGGCCCTGATGAGCTGGCGCCGATTGCGATCGCCGTGGCGAGCGGTCTCGCCGTCGCGCATGCGGAGGGGCTGATCCATCGGGACATCAAGCCTGCCAACGTGTTGATCGCAACGTCCGGTGCGGTCAAGCTGGGTGACTTCGGCCTGGCACGGGTGGTCGCCACGGAGTCGACACTCACCAGTGGGTCGATGCTGATAGGCACAGCCGCCTACTTCAGTCCGGAGCAGGCAGCGGGCGAATCCGTTGGTCCTCCGGCCGACATCTACGCCCTGGGTCTGGTGCTGTTGGAGGCGTTGACCTGCCGGCGCGAGTTCCCCGGTGCACCGGTGCCTTCTGCCATGGCCAGGTTGCTGCGCGACCCGGAGATCCCCGACGGACTCCCCGCTCCGTGGCCCACGCTGCTGTTGCGGATGACCGACCGCGACCCGGAGGCGCGCCCGACAGCAGCCGCGGTTGCGCGCATCCTGACCGGCGCCGACGCGGCCAGCCCGGTGGACACAGTCGTCGCGCCCCGACCCACCCCGGCGCCGATCCTGCTGCCGAGCTCACCCGAACGGTCGCCCGAACCGGTGACGGCAGCAGGCCCGTCGATCCTGTCGGCGTTCCTGCGGCCGGAGGGGGATGACGCCAGCAAGCTCAGTCGCCGCAACAGCGTGCTCGCCGGCGCCGGAGCGCTGGTCGCCGCGGTGGTGCTGACGACGGTCATCACCGTCACGGGCGGAACCAGACCACCTGCGGACGGCTCCCCGGCGGCTGTGCAGGACAACAGCAGCGGGGCTCGATCCTCGTCGGAACCAGCGGTCACGTCGACACAGTCGCCGACCGCGGCCGGGAACCGATCCACCGCCTCGCGCACGACCGGGGCCACGCCCAGCGCGGTCGCGGCACAGGCGCCGGTTCCTGTGTCATCGAGTGCCCGGACCGCGAACCCGGCCGCCGCCTCCGCGGCAGCGTCCCGGGCCGCGGCCGCCCGGGCTGCAGCAGCTCGGACAGTCGCCGCCCGAGCAGCCGCCGAACAAGCAGCTGCCCGTGCCGCTGCCGAGCAGGCAGCAGCCCGTGCCGCTGCCGAGCGGACTGCTGCCCGAGCCGCCCAGCAAGCAGCTGCCCGTGCCGCCGCTGACAGAGCAGCCGAGCAAGCAGCTGCCGAGCGAACCGCCGTCGACAAGGCCGAGCAGAAGGCGGCCGACCGGGCTCGGAAGGATGCCGAGAAACAGCAGAAACAGGACCAGGGCAAGCCCGGAAAGAAGCCCTGACCCGGCGGCTGATTCGCCGCGTCCACCGCGGCTCGACGTGATCAGCCCAGCAGACTGCGCAGCGCGACACGGTAGGCGTCGAATGCGGAGCGGCCGAGACCGGTGAGCTGTACCCGGGTCTCGCCGCTCTGTTTGAGGGTGTCCACGTACCCCGCCTGTTCGATCTTGCGCAGATGGGTCACCAGGTTGCCCGCTGTGAGCTCCAGCAGCGACTGGAGCCGACCGAACGTCAGCCAGTCCTCGGTGCCGATCTCGTTGAGCGCCACCATGATTCGCAGCCGGACCGGCGCATGGATCACCGGATCGAGCGGGTCAGCCACGACCTGCTCGCGAGCTGGACCTGGTTGCCCGGCCCTCCGGGCGTCGGAGTCCCCGGCGCCAGGTCACGACCGCAGCGAGCAGGAACGCGCCTCCTCCCAGCACGGCGATCAGCAGGTTCAACGTGACCGGGCCGGTCCACACCCCGGCTGCGACCAGCAGCAGCAACCAGCCGCCGAGGAGCCGCTCGACGGCCCCGCCGAACACGGCGGCCATCGCCAGGTAGGCCAGGCCGGTGAGGATCACCGACCCGCCGGCGAACAGCAGCCCGGCAGCCTCCGGATCCAGGCCGACGCCGCCGATCCCTCCGGCGAAGACGAAGAACGCGGTGAAACCGGCTCCCCAGAAGATCCCCAGATCGCGTCCCTGACGAACCGACCGTCCGCCACGTCCTCGGGTCGCGGCTGCGGTCACCACCCCGGTGATCACCGCCGCGGCGATCAACAGCACGCCGAAGACCACCGCCGAGACCACGCCGGGACCGGTGAACGGCTGCTGCCGGTGGACGTCCCACCACAGCGCGCCGAAGCCGATCAACCAGGCGATGCCCCACGCCATCAGCTGCACCGGGAGCCGGACGTCCAGGGCGCGCCGGACCCGATCGGATTCTGCGTCGATCAGCGCGAGGGCCTCGGACGGGTCCAGTTCCGCGTGATCAGCCATCGATCTGCGCTCCGGCGATCCGGGCCTCCCGCAGCTGGACTGCGCCGGAGACGAGCAGCGCCAACGCGCCGGCGCCACCGGTGACGGCGATCGGCGACCCCGTTGTCGTGATGCCGAGCCCCACGCCGCCGATCGCTATCACGATCCCCGCGAGTGCCGTCAGCCGCAGCGCCCTGATCTCGTACAGCCTCGCCAACGGCAGGAAATGCGCAGACATGACGGCGTAGGTCCAGCAGATCACGTACTCGGGTCTGCCGGTGAGATTCAGGACCACGTTCCCGGCGACGATCAACGCGATCTCGGCGGCCAGCGTGCGGCGGTAGGTCCGCTGCACGGCGGCGCGTCGAGGTCCACGGTGGCTGCCAGTGCCCGGCAGACGCCGGCGCAGCAGGAGGGCGGTGGCGGCCAGCGCAAGCCCGGCCAGGATCCCGGCGAGGAACCACGGCCGCAGCGCGGGAGCACCGGTCGAGCCCCAGGCGAACCAGGCGCTCGAAGCCACGCCGAGCACGAGCGCCGAGGCCGCGAGGTCCCTGGGCAGCGCAGGGGAAGGACGGCGGCCGATCGGCGGTCGACCTCGTGGGGTGTGGGAAGTGATGGCCCGGGCAGTACCTGTCGAGATGGTCATGTCTGCCTTTCCGATGAGAGGTTTGCAATTCAAACCAGAACTCACCCTGCCTCACTTTGCATCACAAAGTCAATCGGCGAGGCTGCCCGGTGCGAGGATCGCAGGAGGAAAGTCCCGACCGGGGCCGACAGCAGGAGGATTCGATGATCGATGATTTCGACCGGGAACTGCGGTCGCGACGACACCGCGCGGCACCGGCATCCGCGGGCCCGACCCATGGGTGAGTCGATCCGCTGGGGGATCCTCGGCACCGCCAGCATCGCCGCGCGCGCCTTTCTTCCGGCGCTGCGGGATGCCGGCGGCCGGGCGCTGGTGGTCGGCTCCCGATCGCCGGATCGAGGTCGGGCGTGGGCGGCCGAGAACCAGGTGGCCGGTTCGGCGGGGTACGAGGCGGTGATCGCCGATCCGGCGGTGCAGGCGATCTACGTCGCACTGCCGAACGACCAGCATGCCCACTGGGCCGGCGCAGCACTCGCCGCCGGCAAGGTGGTGCTCTGCGAGAAGCCGATGGCCCTGGACGCAGCGCAGGCACGCGGGCTCCTGCGGGCGGTTCCGGCCGCTGGCCTGCTGTGGGAGTCCTTCGTGTTCCCGTTCCACCCGCAGACCGCGTTGCTCCGCTCGCTGATCGCTGACGGCCGGATCGGCGCACTGTCCGAGATCGCCTCCGAGTTCCACTTCCAGGTGTCGTCGGCGGGCAACATCCGGCTGGACCCGGAGCGGGGCGGTGGAGCACTGTACGACGTCGGCTGCTATCCGATCCGGCTGGCCAGGCTGCTGTGTGGCACAGAACCGTTGCGCGCCAACGGGAGTGCGACACTCAGGGGCGTCGACCGTGATCTGGCAGCGGTGGTGGACTTCCCCGGTGTGCGGCTGGTGGTGTCGGCCGGCCTGCACCGCGCCCCCTCGACGTTCACCCGGATCATCGGTACCTCCGGCGAGCTCAGGGTCAGCAATCCGTTCCACCCGCGGGCCACCGACACGGTCGAGCTGTGGACCGACGGTGAACGGAAGCGGACCTGGTCCGCCGACGGCGTCCCGGCCTTCCAACATGCCATCGCCTACATCCACCAGGTGATGACCGGCGAGACCGTCCCCGAGCATCTTGCTGTCGACGATGCGCTCGCCCAGGCGGAGGCGATGGACCTGGTGCGCCGCGGGATCTCGGCCTGATGAGCGGTCCGTCGCGGCCGAAAGTGCTGATCTGCAGTCAGCTGGAACCCGACAACGTGCAGCGGATCGCCGACGCGGCCGCGTGCGAGCTGCTCTACGAGCCGGAGCTGTTGCCCGCCAGCCGATTCCCGGGTGATCACGGCGGTGACGCGCCATCGCTGACCGCCGTCCAACACCAGCGGTGGTCCGCGCTGCTGGCGGTGGCCGAGATCGCCTTCGACTTCGACTGGCGGTCGCCCGGCACGATGACCGAGGCGGCTCCCCACCTGCGCTGGGTCCAGGCCACCAGTGCCGGTATCGGTGAGTTCGTGCAGCGTCACGGGCTGGACGAGGCCGACCTCATCCTCACCACGGCCGCGGGCACGCATGCCGCCCCGCTGGCGGAGTTCGCGATCGCCGGTGCGCTGCACTTCGTCAAGGACGTCCCAGGACTGTTGGCAGCGCAACGGGAACGCCGCTGGCAGCGCGGGGTGTGCGGCCAACTCGCCGGACGCCGCGCCACCGTCGTGGGGCTGGGTTCCATCGGTCGCCGGGTGATGGAGCTGTATTCGTCGTTGGGGTTGCGGGTCACCGGAGTCGGACGGCCGGGTCAGCGCTACGACCTCCCGGTGCGCGTCGTCGACACCGACGGGCTCGACGCCGAACTACCGGACACCGACATCCTGGTCCTGGCCTGCCCGCTGACGCCGCAGACCACCGACCTGATCAACGCTGCTCGGGTCGCGCTGCTCCCGCCCGGCGCGATCGTCGTCAACGTGGCCCGTGGTGCGGTGATCGACGAGACGGCCCTGATCACCGCGTTGACGTCCGGGCATCTCGCCGGCGCGGCGCTCGACGTCTTCACGGTCGAACCGCTACCGCACGGTTCGCCACTCTGGGATCTGCCGAACGTTCTGCTCTCGCCGCACTCGGCATCCACTGCAGCACAGGAGAACGAGGTGCTCACCGACCTGTTCATCGACAACCTGCACCGGTACCTGGACGGTAGGGAGCTGCGCAACCGGTACCACGGCGAGCGAGGCTACTGAGCCGAACCGGCCCGGTGTCCGGTTGACCGGACCAGCTGGCATCAGGCATGGTGCTTTGCCCGGATCTCGTTGTGCTGCAGGGAATCCTGGGTGCGATTGCCGTCGCCTTGGTCGGTGCTGCGCTGGTCCGTCTGCGAGCGATCCGCTGCCGGACGCCGGCTCCGGCGCACAGGATGCAGTGAGCCGCGCAGCGTCGGGTTAGTCAGGCGGAGCGCACGTCGAAACCGGCCAACAGACTGCCGAGCGTTCGATCGGTCGATCGGTAGCTCAGCCGGGCGCCGGAGTGCAGCTGTACCTCCGCGACCTGATCGGGATCGCCCGCGGACGGGGCCGTCACGAGCACGGTCGAGACGTCGGCCGCCCGGACGAGCGTGGTGTTCGTCAACCAGGAGGCGAACTCCTCCGCCGTCGTCGCCCGTCGCCAGAGCGGTGCTCCGGGCGCTCGCGCCGGCAACCGCCCGGCCGCCTTCAGCCGGCGCAGGTCCGCGCCGTCGGCCGCCCAGTTCTTGCGCTGCCGGGAACTCAGCCGGAACGAGCGCACCAGCACCGTCCCGATCGTGGCGATGAAGAGCAGGCCTCCGATCACCCGAAGCACCACGGCCGGCGCCCCGGCGGTGGTGCCCGCGAGGTTGAGGCAACCCCACGTCAGTGCCAGACCCACCGCGAACCCGGCGAGGTTCAGCAGTGCGGTACGAAGGTTGCCCCGCACCGCGGACACCGCCCGGCCGAAGGTCGGAACCTCCACCCAGCCGTCGTCGAACACCGACAACCGGAGCCACCGGGGTTCGCCGGTAGCGGTGTCCGCCCGGGCGGCCACCCACCCCACACGTGCCATCGGTCTGTCCTCCGTTCTGGTGATTGGGGCCAGCACATCACGTGACGGAGCATCCCTGCGCCGCTCTGGCACGATGGATCCGGACCCGTCCACCCGTGGAGGCACAAACCCATGACCGCAGCGCATTCCCTTGCGGTGACCGGATCCACTGGTGCTCTCGGCGGCCTGGTCGCCCGCCTCCTGGCCGATACCGGTGTGCCGCAACGGCTGTTGGTTCGCGGTGACGACGACGTCATCAGGGGACCGGGCGGGACGGGTCGATGCGCGTTCGTCTCCCGCGCCGATGTGGCACGCACGGCCGCGGTGATCCTGCAGGACCCGGGCTCCCACCTTGGTTGCCGCTACGACCTCACCGGGCCGGAGGCGTTGTCGTTCGCCGAGGCGGCGCAACAGCTGAGCGCGGCCCGCGGTAGGACGATCACCTACCACGACGAAAGTGTCGAGGAGGCCTATGGATCTCGCCGGAAATGGCCGGCGCCGGCCTGGCAGTACGACGCCTGGGTGAGCACCTATTCCGCGATCGCCTCCGGTGACCTCGCCGAGGTGAGCAGCGCGGTGCTCGACATCACCGGGACGGCGCCGATCACGCTGGCCCAGCACCTCGCGACCGCGAATCCGTCCGCCTGACGCGCATGTCCACCGTGGTGACCGGCGGCCCTCGCGGTGCACACCGGTGGCACGATCGGGACCATGACCGTCGTGAAGATCAACGCCATCACCGTCCCCGCTGACTCCGGCGACGAGCTCGCCCACCGTTTCGCTGCCCGTGCCGGCGCGGTGGACGGTGCCGCCGGGTTCGAGGGATTCGAGCTCTTCAAGCCGACGGACGAGCGCACCCAGTGGCTGGTCATCACCCGCTGGCGCGATGAGGCCAGCTTCCAGGCCTGGCTCGGCTCGCCGTCCTTCGCCCACGGACACCGCAGTGCCGCGGAACGCGCGGGGGAGCAGGCGTCGGACCGTCCGGTGAGCACCCACAGCGAGGTCTGGTCGTACGAGATCGCCGGCGGCTCGACACCTGTGTGATCTGAACCTGGCGACGCATCGTCGAGGTGGCTGTCTGGCCCACTGCCTGGCGTCGTCGACGAACGCGGGCCTGACCCCCATCGATCACTGCCTCAGCAGCGGGCCCCACGGGTCCTGGAATGGCACCCCGACGCCACCGCCTCAGGATCCAGCAGGTACTGGATCTCGATCTGGCAACTGGGGTCCTGACTCTCCGACCCGCGTTGTCGGCGGACCAGCTGGTCCGCCGACCGGTGGGCGGACGATGTCGAACCGGACGAGCCCCCTCGTCTGGGATCGGGCCTCCTGCAAAGCCCCGGCCGTTCCAGGAGGTCGGCTCAACCTCCGGGGTCGTGTCAGCTCACGTCCGCGGGGGGCACGGGTGCGCCGCGTTGTCGTGGTAGTTCGTTCGCGCCCTCGAATGACCTGCGGGGTTGCTGGGGTCGTCGTGTCGGTCGGTAAGAGCCTGGTCTGCGGTCCCAGACCGCTTGTCCTGCAAGGACTTCGCCGTGGAGTTCGTCGCGGTGGACGACGGTGTGATGGCTCGGGCAGAGGAGGGCTGCGTTGTCGAGGTCGGTGGGTCCGCCGTCGATCCAGTGCACGAGGTGGTGGGCGTCTGCCCACTGGGCGGGGATGTCGCACCCTGGGAAGGTGCAGTGCCGGTCCCGGGCCCACAGCACGCGTTTCTGCGCGAGGGTGAACAGTCGCTGTTCCTTGCCGCAGTCCAGGATCGCGCCGTCAGCACCGAGGACGGTGGGGATGATCCCTGCCTCGCAGGCCAGCTTGCGGACGGTGTCCGGAGCCAGGAGGGTGCCGTCGGCGATCGTGCCGACGCAGGTGCCGGCGCCGGTGCGTTGCTGCAGGTCGTCGAGGCTCATGGTGACGTTGACGGTCGCAGTCACTGCCGAGGTCAGGCCCTGTCCTTGGGCGAGGACGGAGCGACGCAGGGCTTCGAGGAGTGCTTCGCCGCGGCGCCGGTCTGCGGGTCGGCCGTCCCACTCGCCGGTCTCTCGGTCAGGCCGGGGTGCGGACAGGGCCTGGATCGCCGCTTCGATGACACTCAACCCTTCGTTGTCGACGACCAAACGGTATTCGTGCAGACCGGTCGACGTTTCGGTGGGCGAGGAGAGGGAGATGTGGCGGCGGCAGCGTTTCTGGAAGTCGGTGAAGGCATCTTCTCTGCAGTGTCGGGCGAGGATGTATTGCCGCAGAGCGCGGACGCCGCGAGGGCCGTGCTCGGCCCCGTGGTTGACCATGTGTTCCAGGACGATGGGTTCCGAGCCGGGCAGCAGCTCGGGTGCGAGTTTGTCGTACTCGCCCTGCACGACGACGGCGGTGGTGAGGTCGAGGTCGGCGGTGCGGATGGAGACGGCGATCTCAGCGAGCTCCGGTCGGTGCAGGATGTGCGCGGCTTTCGCGATGGTGGTTGCTTCGCGGCGGGAGTGCCAGCCGTGTTCCGCGACCCAGCCGCGGGTCGATTCCGATTGGGAGGCCTCCACCACCCCACGGGACTCGGCGTCCGCGGTCACCAGCACGGTGCCGGCGCCGGTCAACGCGCGGAGTTCGGCGAGTTCGGCCAGGAAGTCACCGAGTTCGTTGGTGGGGCATTGGAACAGGTTGATGTGCAGGGTTTTCAGCTCCGCGGCGAGCGCGGCGACGTGCGCGCGGGTGTCCGCGACGCTCGCCCCGCCGGTGCTGTTCACGGGTACGACGCTACTCAGGGGGTCCGACAGTCGACCTCCTGGAAGTGGCTGTGAAGCAACGAGTCTGGTCACGTTCCGATCACAATCCCGGTGGACCTGGCAGGTGGTCACTTCGGCGCGCGATGCACACCCGGTCCTGACGTGACGGGATCTCGACGCGCTCCTTCGTCGCTTGCTCGATCGACGGAGGGTGCGGTGGTTGCGCGATGCGGGAGCCAAGACGTCCGGTGCACCAACGGGATCCGTCGCGCTCCTTCGTCACTTGCTCGATCACCGTTGACTGGAAGGGGATCTCGTCGTCTCATTCGCCGCTTGCGCGATCGCCGAAGGGTTCGGTGGTCGAGCGAGATTCGGTCGCGGTCGGTCCTGACATGACGAGATCTCGACGCGGTCGTTCGTCGCTTGCTCGATCATCCCGTTTCCGGACAGAGCGTTGGCGCGGCGGATCGGTCGATGATCTGACGGGATCTCGACGCGGTCGTGCCTCCCTTGCTCGATCGGCGGAGGGTGCGGTGGTCCGGCGGTGGTTGCTGAGGTTCGTGATCTGCGCACCCGGGTCCTGATGTGACGGGATCTCGACGCGGTCGTTCCTCCCTTGCTCGATCGGCGGAGGGTGCGGTGGTCGAACGACGAGTCGGTCGGTCGGTCCTGACGTGACGGGATCTCGACGCGGTCGTGCCTCCCTTGCTCGATCGGCGCAGGGGTGCGGTGGTCGAACGACGATTCGGTCGCGGTCGGTCCTGGCGTGGGCGGCTCCGTCTGGTCCGCGCCGTTCTCCGAGGTGATTGAAACCCCGGGCACAGGGCATGATGTAGGCGTCTACTTCGCACTGTCGTCAGGAGATCGTCATGCAGTGGTGGGTCTGGTTGATCATCGTCCTGGTAGTGATCGCTGTGCTGGTGGGCGGGTTCATCGCCCTGCAGTCGAAGCGCAGGAGTGGCGGCGTCGTGATCACCGACAAGTCACGCCGTCGCGGCGGCTCGGCATGAGCACCCTGTTGCGGGCCCGAGATCTGGCCAAGCTGCCGGTCGTGACGTTCGGCGGCGAGGACGTCGCGCAACTGAAGGACATCGTCTACGCAGGCAACGGTGGGCAGGTCACCGCGTTCACGTTGGCCGGCCGGAGCCTGTTCTCCGGTCCACTGAAGGTGGCGCTGGCCTGGTCCCGCGTCGTCGGTCTCGGACCGGATGCGGTGATCGTCGAGACGCAGGAGCATTTCGCTCCGCTGGAAGCGATCCTCGCCGACGACGGTGTCGAGGGCGGCGGGTCCGGGCACGGTGACGTGCTCGGTTCACAGGTCCTCACCGACACCGGGACGGCGATCGGGGTCGTCTCCGACGTGATCATCGGAGTGACGACACCGGGCGGGCTCGCCGACGTCGTGGGCTACGAGATCAAGCCGGCCGAATCCCTCGGTCGCGGCGAGCAGCCGCTGCTGATCCCATTGCCGGACACGATGTCCGCCTCGGGCGAGCACCTCGTGGTGCCGGAAGCGGCCACCGGCTATCTCACCGACGACCTCAACGCTTTCGGCGCTGCCGTGGACGCGTTCCGCACCCAGATCGGGGAGAACCGATGACGCTGTTCAGCGAGGCCGCCGGTCGCCAGGTCGTCAGCACGGGGAATGCAGCGACCGTGGGCAAGATCAAGACCTTCATCGTCGATCCGACCTCGCAGCGGGTCGTCGGACTCCGGCTGTCGAAGACGCCGAACGCCGGAACGGTGTTGCCCTGGCCGAGCATCCACTCCTTCGGTGCCGATGCGGTGACGATCGCTGATGAGGACCTCATCGTCGAGCCCGATCCACAGCTCGCCGCCCTGGATGTGAAGCAGCACAGCATCATCGGCAAGCAGGTGCTCACCACCGAAGGTCGCAAGGTGGGCAGCGTGGTCGACGTCGACTTCGATCCCGCCGACGGTCGCGTGGTCTCGCTGGTGCTGGGTGATCACTCGATCGACGGCACGACGTTCATCGGCGTCGGCTCCTACGCCGTGATCGTCAAGGCCTGAGAGACTCTTCTCGCTGGCGCAAGGGGTGGTGTGCCGGGCGACCCGCCCGGCGGAGTTTACGGTGAACGAGCAAAGGTGAACGAGCGCGTCGAGATCCGGTGCGCTCCGACTGGGCGCTGATCCGGCGGGGTCTCGACTCCTTCGTCCCTCGACCGCCGTCAAGTCGCTCGACCGTCGCGAACCCACTCGGCCGTCGAAAGGTCTGAAGTCAGGCCATTGACTTCGCGGCGGCGGTGACTCCAGACTGTCCGGCAGCACAGTCCGCTCCCGGGGGTCACGCGAGAGGTCACCGATGGTCGAACCAGAGATCGACGAGGATTCCGCCCGTCTTGCCGAGATGGGCTACACGCAGGAACTGCACCGCGGGATGTCCGGGTTCTCCAACTTCGCCGTGTCGTTCTCGATCATCTCGATCCTGGCCGGCTGCATCACCTCCTATCGGATCGCTCTGATCTCCGGTGGTCCGTCCGCAATCACCGTTGGCTGGGCGGTGGTCGGCCTGTTCGTGCTCTGCGTCGCGATGTCCATGGCCGAGGTCTGCTCCCGCTATCCGACCGCCGGCGGACTGTACTTCTGGGCGGGCGAGCTCGCGAAGAGCAACAAGCGGGCCTGGGCCTGGATCGTCGGTTGGTTCAACTTCATGGGCGAGATCGCCGTCACCGCCGCGATCGACTACGGCTGCGCGCTCACCTGGATGGCGTTCATGAACCTGGTCTGGGGCGTCGAGGTGACGCCGGGCCGGACGTTCCTGCTGTTCGTCGGCATCATCATCGTGCACGCGCTGCTCAACGCCTTCGGTGTCAACCTGGTGTCGTTGCTGTCCAGCGTCTCCGCCTGGTGGCATGTCGTCGGCGTGCTGGTCATCGTCGTCGCACTGTGGGTGCTCCCGGAGAAGCACCAGGACGTCGGCTGGACCCTGTTCGGCTGGCACAACGAGACCGGCTGGACCTTCGGGCCCTACGTCCTGTTGCTCGGCCTGCTGATGGCGCAGTACACCTACACCGGCTATGACGCGTCCGCGCACGTCGCCGAGGAGACCAAGAACGCGTCCCGGGCAGCGCCGCGCGGCATCGTGCTGAGCGTGCTGGTCTCGGCGATCGGCGGGTTCATCCTGCTGTACTCGATCACCGCAGCGATCCCCGACCGCTCCGAGGCGGGCCTGACAGCCCTGGCCGCCAGCGAGACCGGTCTGCCGCCGGCACAGATCTTCCTGGACGCCCTCGGCAGCCCGACCGTCGCCAAGTTCCTGCTGGCCATCGTCTGCGTCGCGCAGTTCTTCTGCGGGATGGCGTCGGTGACCGCCAACTCCCGGATGACCTTCGCCTTCAGTCGCGACAAGGCACTCCCCGGCTCGCGGCTCTGGTCGAAGGTCAACCCCCGCACCGGAACCCCGACCAACGCGATCTGGTTCTGCGTCACGCTGTCGATGCTGCTGGCGCTGCCCGCGTTGTTCAACGTGGTCGCCTACTACGCCGTGACGTCGATCGCCGTGATCGGTCACATCGCCTAGTCGTACCCAGTTCCGGACTACGACGACCGACTTCGTGCAGGGGCCGTGGTCTCGACGGTGGAGCGCCGGTCGGCTGGATCTCGGTGGTGCTGGTCGCGCCCTGTTCGTGCGCCGCCGTCCACCCGCCCGCACCTCGCAACTACGCCCCGGTCGCATCTCGTCGCCTCGCGATCTCGTACTTGCCGCTGTCGGTCGCAAGCACTTCATGACCGGCCGGACCAATGCCCCGAACAGGCCTGTCCCGCTGGACAAGTGACGTCGCTCCCGTGTCAGCGCAGACCGGCATCTCCCTTGATCTCCGAGCCGCGGATCTCGGCGCAGCGCTGCTGCGCCCGGTCCGGGCGCACCATGCGTTCGAGAGCTGTGTCGAGCAACTCGCGACGGCGATCCGGCTGGGCGGCTATCCGCAGGGTGAAGCCCTGCCACCGGAGCGGGAACTCGCCGCCCTGCTGGGAGTTTCACGGGCCACGATCCGGGAAGCGATGGTCGCGCTGCGGGCCGCCGGGCTGGTCGAAACCCGTCGTGGTCGTGGCGGCGGGACCGTCGTGCTGCAGCCGCCGGAGCAGCCCGGACGGGGGACGCAGCGCCGGGTCGACGCGCTGCCTCGGGCGCAGATGATCGACGCCCTGCTGTTCCGACGGGTGGTGGAACCCGGAGCTGCGCATGCGGCAGCCGAACGACGGTCGGACGGCGTCCTCGATGACGAGGCCATGGCCGCCCTGCAGGCCGCGCTGGACGAGGTGACCGGCACCCGTGATCCGGCGCAGCACCGGCAGCGGGACTCCCGCTTCCACCTGGCAGTGGCGCGGGCGTCCGGGTCGACGAAGCTGCTGACCGCGGTCACCGAGGTGCAACGCAGCCTGCACGAGATGCTGATGGCGATCCCGGTGCTGGCCCCCAACCTCGGTCATTCCGACGGTCAGCACGGAGCGGTGCTCAAGGCGATCGCCGCCGGCAACCCGCTGCGTGCCCGCCGGGTGATGGAGGAACACTGTGACGACACCGCAGCACTGCTCCGCGGTCTGATCGGATAGGAGAGCCATGTCAGCGCACGAGGTTCCGCGCAGGTCGGTACCCAACGATCGTTACCTGACCATCGAGCGGCTGCGGGAGTTGATCGGCGCCGGCGAGATCGACACCGTCGTCCTGGCCTTCACCGACATGCAGGGCCGCCTGCAGGGCAAGCGGCTGCACGCCGCCTACTTCCTGGATGTCGCGCTGCAGAGCGGTACGGAGGGCTGCAACTACCTGCTCGCCGTCGACATCGAGATGAACACCGTTGCGGGCTACACCATGTCGTCGTGGGAGCGCGGGTACGGCGACATGGAGTTCCTGCCCGACTTCGCCACTCTGCGCCTGCTGACCCACCTGCCCGCGACCGCGATGGTGCAGTGCGACCTTGTCTGGCTCGATCACGCTCCTGTCGTGCAGTCACCGCGCACGATCCTGCAGACCCAGCTGGATCGACTCACCGAGCGTGGGCTGACGGCGTTCGCCGGCACCGAACTCGAGTTCATCGCCTTCGACAACACCTACGAGGACGCTCACGATCTCCGCTGGCGCGGGCTGACCCCGGTGAACCAGTACAACGTCGACTACTCGCTGCTGGGTACGTCACGGGTCGAGCCGCTGTTGCGGGACATCCGCAACCACAGTTATGCGGCCGGGATGGATGTCGAAGGCGCCAAGGGCGAGTGCAACTTCGGGCAGCACGAGATCGGCTTCCTGTACGCCGATGCACTGACCACCGCGGACAACCACAGCGTCTACAAGACCCAGGCAAAGGAGATCGCCGCAGCGCACGGCAAGGCGATCACCTTCCTGGCCAAGTACAACGAGCGCGAGGGCAACTCCTGTCACATCCACCTCTCGCTCCGCGGAACCGACGGTGCTCTCACCTTCTGGCAGGACGATGCCCGGTCGGCGGCCTACGACCACTTCATCGCCGGGATCCTGGCGACGATGGACGAGTTCACCCTGCTCTACGCCCCGAACATCAACTCCTACAAGCGGTTCGCGGACGGTTCGTTTGCACCGACCACGGTGGCCTGGGGCCTGGACAATCGCACGTGTGCGGTGCGTCTGGTCGGGAAGGGACCGTCGGCGCGGCTGGAGAACCGGCTGCCGGGTGCCGACGTCAACCCGTATCTGGCGATCGCCGCGATGATCGCGGGCGGGCTGTACGGCATCGATCACGAGCTGGAGCTCCAGGACGAGCTCACCGGCAACGCCTACACGTCAACGCATCCCCGGGTGCCGCGGACGCTGCAGATCGCCCGCGAACGGTTCGTCGGGTCGGACGTCGCCCGTGCGGCGTTCGGTGACGACGTGGTGGCGCACTACACCAACATGGCCGACGTCGAGATCGCCGCGTTCGACGCTGCGGTCACCGACTGGGAACTCGCCCGCGGCTTCGAGAGGATGTGACGTGAGCACCGGATCCACCCAGCTGATCAACCCGGCCACCGGTGAGGCGCTCGACGACGAGGTGCCCAGCACCGACGAGGCCGGGACCGACGCCGCGATCGACCGGGCGCAGGAGGCCTTCCGGAGGTGGCGCAGCACCGCCCCCGGCGAGCGAGCTCGACTGCTGCGCTCCTTCGCCTCGAAGGTGGAGGAGAACATCGAGCGGTTGGCCGCCGCCGAGGTGCGCAACGCCGGGCACACCATCGGCAACGCCCGCTGGGAGGCCGGCAACGTCCGCGACGTGCTCGACTACTACGCGGGCGCGCCGGAACGGCTGACCGGGCGGCAGATCCCGGTGGCCGGCGGGCTCGACATCACCTTCCCCGAGCCGCTGGGCGTCGTCGGCATCATCGTGCCGTGGAACTTCCCGATGCCGATCG
>JBBJML010000072.1:0-14146 GCA_037720195.1 Nakamurella sp.
TCGCCCCCACTCGGGCTTCGTCGCTCGATCGCCGAAGTTTCCGCTGATCGAGCAAGCGACGAAGGAGCGCGTCGAGATCCCGTCATCGCCCGATCACCGTCACCCGTGCGGCGCAACGCTCGAGACCCGTCGGTCAACACCCCGACGTGGAACGTTTCACAACTACGCCGCCTCAGGTTGAAGGCTCAAGCATTCTCCCGCACGATCGGGTGAGTCCACGCCGATCGAAGGGAATCGCCGATGACGTTCACCGATACCGCTCCAACCCACTCCACCGAGGTGCGCACCGCTGCCCCGACCACCGACCTGGGCCTGCTCGTCCTCCGGGTCGTGATGGGGGTCGTGATGGTCCAGCAGGGCTGGCAGAAGTTCTTCACGAACGGCACCGACGGCGTCGAGCAGATGCTGACCGGTGCCGGCGTCCCGCTGCCCGGCATCACCGCCATCGCCCTGCCGACCCTGGAACTAGTCGGCGGCGCACTGCTCGTGCTCGGCGTCGCCACCAGGGTGCTGGGCGTGCTGTTCACGCTCAGCATGGTCGGCGCGATCATCTCGATCCACGGCGCCGCCGGCTTCTTCGCCGCCGGTGGCGGATACGAATTCGTGCTGGTGCTCGCAGCCATCGGCGTCACCCTCGCCCTGACGGGTGGCGGCCGGTTCTCGGTCGACAACGCGTTCGTCGCCCGGCGGCGCTGAGTCAGAACCAGCGTTCGAGCACCTGGGCCACCCCGTCCTCGTCGTGGCGGCCGGCCTGATCGGTCGCCGCGGCGAGGGCCTGGGTGTGCGCCCCCTCCATCGCGTACGACCGCCCGGCCCACTGCAGCATCTCGATGTCGTTGGGCATGTCGCCGAACGCGACGGCATCAGCGGGGTCGATCCCCCACTCCCGCGCCAGCCGCGCGACGGTGACACCCTTGTTGACGCCGCCGGCCATCACCTCGATCAGGCCGGCGTCGGTCGAGTAGGTGACGGAGACGCCGGGTACACCCAGCCCGGCCGCGACCGCGGCGAGCGCCGATGAATCGTTCCCGTACCGCACCAGCATCTTGATCGCCGGCTGGGCGAGCAGCTCGCGGCGAGCCTGCACCTCGAACGACCCCTCGTCCCACGGATGGTCGTAGTGCGCCTCCGACCAACTGTCGACCTTCTCCGTACCGAGCCGCTCCACCGCGATCGCAGCGCCGGGCACCTCGGCCGTGAACGCCTCGGTGAAGGCACTCAACGTCTCCGCAGACAGCGGGCTCGCGGCCAGCACCTCGTCGTCGCCGACGTGGTAGACCATTGCCCCGTTCATGCAGACCGCTGTTCCGGCAAAACCGGCCTGCCGCACCGGATCCAGCCACCAGACAGGACGACCGGTGGCGATCAACACCTTCGCGCCCGCCTCCTGGGCACGTCGCAACGCAGCGGCGTTGCGGGCGGAGACCAGACCGTCGCGGCCGAGCAGGGTGCCGTCCATGTCTGTGACGACCAACTTCGGAGCAGAATTCACTCCCCCAGTGTCCCAGAGCCGGCGGATCGGCACGGACGTCCCGGGATGAGCGTCACGTGACGGGTTCGAGAACGTCCTTGCCGAGGAACGGCCGCAGCGCCGCCGGAACGACGACACTGCCGTCGCTCTGCTGGTGGTTCTCCAGGATGGCGACCATCCAGCGGGTGGTCGCCAGGGTGCCGTTCAGGGTCGCAGCGATCTGCGGTTTGCCGTCGTCATCGCGATAGCGCACCGAGAGTCGACGGGCCTGGAAGGTGGTGCAGTTCGACGTGGATGTCAGCTCGCGGTACGCCTGCTGGCTCGGCACCCAGGCCTCGCAGTCGAACTTGCGAGCAGCCGACGTACCCAGGTCGCCTGCAGCGACATCGATCACCCGGTACGGGAGCTCCATGTCGTCGAGCATCTCCTTCTCGAAGTCGAGCAGCAGCCGGTGCTGATCCGCAGCATCCTCCGGCTTGCAGTAGACGAACATCTCGACCTTCTCGAACTGGTGCACCCGGATGATGCCGCGGGTGTCCTTGCCGTAGCTGCCGGCCTCCCGGCGAAAACACGAGGACTGCCCTGCGTAGCGGATCGGACCTTTGCTCAGGTCGATGATCTCGCCGGAATGGTAGGCGGCCATCGGCACCTCCGAGGTGCCGACGAGGTACAGATCGTCGTCCTGCAGGTGGTAGACCTCAGCGGCGTGTTCGCCGAGGAAACCGGTGCCCTCCATGGACTCCGGCTTGACGAGCACCGGCGGCACCATCGGGATGAAACCGTTCGCGATCGCGCGGCTCATCCCGAGATGCAGCATCGCCCACTGCAGCTGGGCGACCACCCCGCGCAGGAAATAGAACCGAGCACCGGAGACCTTGGCTCCGCGCTCCATGTCGATGCCGCCCAGCTTCTCGCCCAACTCCAGGTGATCCAGCGGCGGAGTGTCGAAAGTCCTTGGCTCACCGCGTGTCTCGAGCACTTCGAAGTCCTGTTCACCGCCGGCGGGCACACCGTCGATGATGACGTTCGGGATCGCCTTGTGTGCCGCTTGAAGTGCCTGGTTGGCCACGCTCTCCTCCGCCTCGGCGGCCTTGACGCCGACCGAGAGCTCCTTGCCGCGCTCCAGCAGCGCGGGTCGGTCCTCCTTCGACGCCTTGCCGACCGTGCGCCCGAATGCCTTCTGCTCCGCGCGCAATTCGTCAGCCCTGGCGACGGCCGCGCGCCGGTCGACGTCGGCGGACAGCAGCGTGTCGACTACCGAGGGGTCGGCACCGCGGGCGCGCTGCGAGGCGCGGACGGCGTCAGGGTCATCACGGAGCAGTCGCAGATCGATCACCGCTGCAGCCTAGCGAGCGACCGGTGAGCCTCGCGCCCGGAATCCGCCGCCGCTCGCCGACACACAACGGTGGAGGGTTCCGGACGTTCCGCCAGGAACCGGACGGGTACGCGGTCGGCGAACATTGGATCTCTCCTCCCGGTTCCGTCGGCATCATGGACGTCATGCCCATCGAGATGTCACGACGCGACTTCGACGAACTGGTGAGCGATGCGCTGGATCTGATCCCCGCCGAGTTCACGAAGGCGATGGACAACGTGGTGGTGCTGGTGGAGGACCGTCACCCCACCCGGAGCCTCTACGGGCTCTACCATGGTGTCGCGCTCACCGCCCGGACCTCGAACTACGCCGGCATCGTCCCGGACACCATCCACATCTACCGCGAGCCGATCTTGCGCTATGCGCACTCGGAGCAGGAGGCGAAGGAGCAGGTGGCGAAGACTGTGATCCACGAGGTCGCCCATCACTTCGGGATCGACGACGACCGGCTCGACGAACTCGGCTGGGCCTGAGCCCTGACGGTTCCGGTCGACCATTACGGTGTGCCCATGGCCACCATCGCTGTCGTGGGTGAGATCGTCGCCGACGCCGTACTGCCGGTCGACGGGATCAAGGACGGCGCCGCCTCGCTGACTGTCCACCCCGGCGGCGGGCCCGCCAACAGCGCGGTTGCGCTCGCCCGGCTGGGGACGACCGCACGGTTTGCCGGACGGATCTCGACGGGGTCGTTGGGACAGCTGGCCCGGGAGAAGCTCGAGGCGTCCGGGGTCGACCTGTCCGCATCCCAGGACACCGTCGAGCCGCAGTGTCTGGCGATCGCGAGGCTGTCCGCGTCGGGGTCGGCGACCTACGAGTTCTACACCGCAGGCGTCGCCGATTTCGCTTGGACCGATGAGGGACTCGCGCCGTTGATCGACGGTCCGTTCACCGCGGGCGACGCGCCCGTCGCGATCCACACGGGGACGCTGGCGCTGGCGCTGCAGCCCTCCGGTCTGGTGATCGAGCGGCTCCTGCAACGCGCACGAGCATCCATGACCGTGTCCATCGACCCGAACCTGCGGACCCTGCTCATCCCGGCGACGTACTACCGCGAGGTGATCGACCGTTGGGCGGCGCTGGCCGACATCGTGCGCTTGAGCTGGGACGACCTGTTCGAGCTGTGGCCGGCATCCTCCCCCGAGGAGGCTGCCGCCCGGCTGCATGCCCTCGGCGTCCAACTCGTGGTCGTGTCGCTCGGCGAGGACGGTGCGTTTGCCTCGTTGCGCGGCGATCAGCTGCGGGTGCCGATCGCCCCGACCTCGCTGGTCGACACCGTAGGCGCCGGCGACTCCTTCCACGGCGGTCTGCTGCACCACCTGGCCGAGCACGGATTCCTCGGCGGTCGACTCGAGACGCTCGCCGTCGACAGCCTGCGTGAGGCGCTGGAGTTCGCCTCGCGGGTCGCGGCGATCACCGTTTCGAGGCCCGGCGCGGACCCGCCCTGGGCGCACGAACTCTCAGTGGACGAAAGCGTCCCTCAGGGCTGGTTCGGCCGTCCGGGGAAGCCCTGAGGGTGCAAGGAAGTCTCGAACTCGTTGCCGGACAACGGATTCGCCCGACCTGACATGATCTCTCCTGCCGGCGACTGATCGCACCCGTGCGACACTTCGAATGTGGTGGCTCACTCGCCGGCTGAGCGAGTCCGAGCGTAGTGCCGCCGCGCCTTCATCCGGTTTCCGCAGACGGCCATGGAGCACCACCGCGCACGATTGGGCTTGCTGTGGTCGATGAGGAACAGTGCGCAGTCATCGTTGGCACAGGCTCGCAACCTTCCCGGGTGCAGTCGCTGCAGTTCGGCCCAAGCCAGGATCGCGCGCACAGCGACCTTCTTGCCCGGAGGTGTCCGGATCGTCCACGCGAGCGTCTCCGCGTCGATCTGTGGCACTGATCGGACGCCGGCCAACATCGGTGTCAGCGACGCGGCCCCCACGGTTCCACGCACGACGTCCTGGAGCAGCGCGCGCGCGCGCCGGGTCTGTTCCACCGAGGAATCAGCGTCGCCGTACTCGCGCAGCCATGTCCCGGCATCCCGGCCGGTCAGCATGTCCCGCTGGGAGCCGTCGACGACGGGCGTGCTGTTCAGGAGCGCGAGCAGGAGGTCCTCGTCAGGCAGGGGGTGCGTCATACCGCAATCCTAACCCTTCCGAGAGTCTTGACAGGTTGCATTCGACGTGATTCAGTTCTAACTCTCATCGGACGATTGAAGGGTTAGGCAGATGACCGAGATCCACCACAGGACCGCGGAAGTTGATGGACGCCGGTTGTTCTACCGCGAGGCGGGCACGCTCGGCGCCCCGACAGTTGTTCTGCTACATGGGTTTCCGACAAGTTCGTTCATGTTCCGCGACCTGATTCCGCAGCTGGCCGACGAGTATCGGGTCATCGCGCCGGACATGCTCGGTTTCGGGTTGTCAGATGCGCCCGGGGTGGACGATTTCGAGTACACGTTCGACGCCCTGACCGATCTGACCGCGGGGTTGCTCACCCAGCTCGGTGTCGATCGGTACGCGATCTACGTCCAGGACTATGGCGCCCCGATCGGCTGGCGGCTCGCCCTTCGCTCGCCCGAGGCGATCACGGCGATCATCACCCAGAACGGGAACGGCTACGACGAGGGATTCGTGGAAAGCTTCTGGGAGGGGGTGCGCGCCTACCAGCGGGACCCGCAAGGGGAGAACGAGGCCGGCATCCGTGGTGCGCTGACCCTCGAAGCCACCCGCTGGCAGTACCTGACCGGGGTGGCCGACGAGACACTGGTGAGCCCCGACACCTGGCACCATGACTTCGCGCACCTGTCGCGACCGGGCAACGACCTCATCCAGCTGGCCCTGTTCCGCGACTACGTCACCAACCCACCGCTCTACCCGGCTCTGCACGAGTACCTGCGCCGAAGCGCTGTGCCCGTCCTGGCTGTGTGGGGAGAAGGCGATCAGATCTTCGGCCCCGCCGGCGCCCGCGCATTCGGTCGCGATGCCGTTGAACCCGAGATCCATCTGCTCGCCGGCGGTCACTTCCTGCTGGAGAGTGCCAACGAGCAGGTGGCCGCGCTCATCCGGGATTTCCTCGCCCGTCGTGTCGGCTCCACGGTCGCCGCATCGTGACACTCTCGCTGGAGGTCGTTCCCCCTGCCGGTGAGCAACATCGACGCGGCACTCGCCTTCTACCGGGACCGGCGCGGCTTCGTCCTGGACGTGGACTACCGGCCGACCTCTTCGTTCCTGGTCGTCCAACTCACCCCCTCCGGCTCGTCCTGCTCGATCCATCTCGAGCTCTCGCACGATGCCCATCCCTTGAGTGGCCTGGTGCTCGCACTGCAGACCTGGCAGCGACCCACGACCAGTGGCAATCCGCCGGCGTTGCGGTAGGGCAGATCACGCACAAGGAGCCGTTCGACACCTGGTCCGGCGAGTGGGATGCCGGCACAGACACCGGCCACCGCGACTACGCAAGCATTTTCGAGCTGGTCGACCCCGACGGCAACACCTGGACCGTGCAGGAACGCGGCTACTACTCGATCCCCTGACCGATCTCGGACCAGACGGGTCCGGCCAGATGTGAAGGAGTTCCTCATGGGTTTGTCCTGGCAAGCACACCGAAGAATTCGGGGCCGGCATCTCAGGACAGACTGTTCCACACCTGCCCGCACACCCGTCCGGCCACGGACCCACCGTGGTGTTCTCCCGCAGCGGTCTGAGCGTTCCGTTCGATGGCCAGGTCCCCACCCTGCTCGAGCTCGCGGAAGCCTGCGCTGTCCCTGTCCGCTGGTCCTGCCGCACCGGGGTCTGCCACACCTGTGCGGTCCCACTGCTGTCCGGCGAAGTCCGGTACTCCCCCGTGCCACTGCAGCCGGCCGGCAGCGGCGAGGTCCTGCTGTGCTGCGCCGCGCCGACCGAAGACATCGTGATCGATGCCTGACCGAAAGGAGCATGAGTGAACATCCAGGAGTTCCACGAAGGCGAACTGGCAGTACAACGCGCGAACGGCGTCGAGGAACAAGCAGCACGACTGGTCGGCATGCTCTCCACCCCGCAACTCGGCGAGGGGCCACGCCGGTTCTTCGCCGACCGTGAGTTCGCCGTCATGGCCGCGCACGATACAGCCGGAGCATTGTGGGTCTCGCCTCTGTTCGCCGGACCCGGCTTTCTCGAGGTGCGCGAGCGGTCGCTGACCGTGCACACCAGCCCTGCCGCAGCCGATCCCCTCGCCCACCTACCAGCACCCCAGGCGATCGGATTCGTCGCCGTGGAGTTCGCAACACGGCGCCGGGTCCGAATCAACGGCACCCTCCGCAGCACCACCGCGGACAGCCTGGAGCTCGACATCGACCAAGCCTTCGGCAACTGCCCGCGGTACATCCAACAGCGGCACCTCCAGCACACCCTGGATCCTGAGCCAACCACCATTCACAGCGTGCGCTTCGATCAGCTGCCGAACGAGCTGACCGCACTGATCGAACAAGCGGACACCTTCTTCCTCGGCACCACCCACCCGACGCGCGGCACCGACGCGTCCCACCGCGGAGGACCCAGCGGGTTCGTCCGCCTGGACGGCAACACCCTCTGGTGGCCCGACTATCCGGGCAACAACCTGTTCAACAGCCTGGGCAACCTGGCCGTCGATCACGCGGCCGGTCTGCTCTTCATCGACTTCGAAACCGGCGTGTCGCTGCAGCTCTCCGGAACCGCTGTCGTCGAAACCATCCCACCCGGAGCAGCGGGCGACGACGGCGCCACCGGACGACGGGTTCGCTTCACCCCACAGCAGGTGGGGTTCGGGTCCCGTCTCGCGCTCACCAGCGACACGCCAGAGCCTTCGCCGCACAACCCGCCGATCACCTGACACCCGCTTTCACAGTCGCACGGACACCTGAAGCTCAGGTCGCCGAGCGAGACAGAGGAAGTGATGATCGGCCGGCGCGGTTCCATCCGACGCGATGCCCTACTGAGTGTGCGTGGTCGCGACGGTGGCGGGAGTCGGGAGGGGAACGACGACACGGCGGATCCCGGATGAGGTGGTGGTCCGCCGCTGGCCTAGTGACCGCGCGGATAGCTCCCCAGGAACCTGAGCAGCACGCCCCGACGCTGGAGTCCGGCCAGTAGCTCCCGCAGCGGCTCGTCGTCCGCATGGCCGTCGGCGTCCAGGATGAAGAGGTACTCGCCCATCAGCTCGCGGGTGGGACGCGACTCGATGCGCGTCAGGTTGATGTCGCGGTCGGCGATCTCGGTGAGCAATCCGACGAGGCTGCCGGGAACGTTCGGCACCGTCACCACCAGCGAGGTGCGATCGGCGCCGGAGGGCGGCGGGCGGTGATCCGCAGAGCGCAACTGGACAAACCTGGTGATCGGGGTACTGCCGGCACCGATGTCCTGCGCCACCGACACCAGACCGTGATGACGGCCCGCGACCGGCGCGCAGGCCGCGGCGTCCAGGAGCCCCTCCGCCACCTGCGCGGCAGCCGCGGCGGTCGAGGTGGTGACCACGGCCTCGGCGCCCGGGAAGTGCTGCGCCAAGTGATCGCGGACCTGGGCATGGCCGTGCGGATGGGAACCGATCGTCCGGATGTCCGCAACCGGAAACCCGTTCCGCACCAACAGGTCGAAGCGGATCGACACGTACGCCTCCGCCGCGATCACCAGCGGCGGACCGTGGATCAACTCGTCCTGGGTGAGCGCGACGATCCCCTCGACGGAGTTCTCCAGGGGCACCACCGCGGCCTCCGCCGCCCCACTGCGGACGGCCTCCAGCGCGGCCGGGACGCTGACCGTGGGAACCAGGTCGACGGTCGCCGATACCCCCTCCCGCAAGCTCAGAGCCGCCTGCTCGGTGAAGGTACCTTCGGGGCCGAGGTAGGCCCATTTCTCGCGCACCTCCGCAGGGTAGCCCGGCGCGGCCGACCACCCGGATGAGACCATGGCCGCGTGCTCATCGTCTGCCCCAATCTCGCCGTCGACCACACCATCACCCTCGGCACGCTGCAGCCCGGCGCCGTGTCCCGAGCGACCACCGGTCGGTCGCTGGCGGGCGGGAAGGGCGCGAACGTCGCCCGCGCGACGCAGGCCATCGGTGGCGACTCGCAGGTGATCGGATTCCTGCCGGAGATCGGCAGGCAGCACCTGACCGCGCTGTTCGCGGACGAGGGATTCGAGCTGTCCGGTGTGCCGGTCGACGGGGTGGTGCGCACCTGCACCGCGATCCTCGAGAGCGACGGCCGCACGACGCTGATCAACGAGCCGGGCGCCGAGGTCGACGCCCGGGACTGGGCAGCCTTGCTGCAGCTCTTGCCGACCGGCGCCGAGTTCGTGATCGGCAGCGGCAGCCTGCCTCCCGGATCGTCACCAGATGCCTACGGCCGGTTGGTGATGCTCGTCCATTCCTGGGGCGGCTTCTGCGCGGTCGACGTCGGCGGTCCGGCCCTGGTCGCTGCTGCCCGTACAGGCGCTGATCTCGTGTGCCCCAACCTGTTCGAGGCAACGATAATCACCTCCGGCGTGGCTGCCGAGGAGGTCGACGAGCAGGGCGACGACATCCCCGAACGGGCCCTCGAGGCGGCACGCGGTCTGCGCGCACTCGGGGCCGACACCGCCGCTGTGACAGCCGGCGCAGCAGGTGTGGGTCTGGTCTGGGAGGACGGCGAGGCGTGGCTCCCGACCGTCCCGGTCCGGGCCGTCAACCCGATCGGCGCGGGCGACTCGTTCCTGGCCGGAGTCGTGCACGCCCGCGAGAACGGTGAGACCTGGCCCGCCGCAGTGCGTTTCGGAATGGCCGTCGCCGGATCGTCGGTCGAGAATCCCGGCGCCGCACAGATCGACCCACAGCGGGTCGGCGAGCTGGACGCGCAACTCGCGCTCGCCCACCGCTGAGACCTCACCGTGCACCTGTGAGGGTCAGGCCCCGATCGCGTCCAGCCGGGTGACCGCGTCGGCCGGCAGCACGAGCCCGGCGCCGGCGACGTTCTCGTGGAGATGGTCGACCGAGGACGTCCCGGGGATGAGCATGATGTTCGGCGATCGCTGCAGCAGCCACGCCAGCGCGACCGACATCGGGGTCGCACCGAGCTCGTCGGCGACACGCTGCAGTTCTTCCGACTGCAACGGCGAGAAGCCGCCCAGCGGGAAGTACGGCACGTACGCAATGCCCTGCGCGGCCAGGGATCCGATCAGCTCGTCATCGTCACGGCGGGCGATGTTGTACAGGTTCTGCACGCAGACCACCGGCGCGATCGACTGAGCTTCGGCGACCTGCTCGGCGCTCACGGTGCTGATGCCGAGGTGCCGGATCAGACCCTGCTGCTGCAGTGCGGCGAGCGTCTCGAACTGCTCGGCGATCGAGCCGGTTTCGGGCGCGTCGAACCCACCCATCCGCATGTTGACGACGTCGAGCACGTCGAGTCCCAGACGGTCCAGATTCTCGTGCACCTGGCTGCGGATCTCGTCGGGGGTCCGGGCGTGCGGCCAACCGCCCTCCGCGTCGCGGCGCGCGCCGACCTTGGTGACCAGGTGCAGGTCGTCACCGTAGGGCGAGAGCACCTCGCGGATGATCTCGTTGGTGACGTGCGGCCCGTAGAAGTCGGACGTGTCGATG
Organism: Nakamurella sp.; assembly: GCA_037720195.1. GTDB lineage: Bacteria > Actinomycetota > Actinomycetes > Mycobacteriales > Nakamurellaceae > Nakamurella. Next base: position 10,428 of record JBBJML010000072.1, read on the forward strand.
TGGTTGATCCCGAGCTCGACGACCGCGCGCAAGACGGCGACCGCGGCGTCGCGGTCCTTCGGCGGGCCGAAGACGCCCGGTCCGGCGAGCTGCATGGCGCCGTACCCGACGCGGGTGAGATCGAGGTCGCCCATGCGGTAGGTGCCGCCGGGGAGGTTCTTGGTTGTCATGCTTCCACTCTGCGCCGCCGTCGGGAATTCAGGCAGTGTCTGGTCATCCTGTGGCCCGGCAGGACCAGGATGGGACGCCCCACCGGGGTTACCGTCAAGCGGTGACCGCCACCAACTCCCTCGGCGCGTACCTGCGCGCCCGACGCGAGCTCGTCGATCCCGCGGACGCCGGTATCCGGGTCACCGGTGTGCGGCGTACACCAGGACTGCGCCGCGAGGAGGTCGCGACCCTCGCGGGCGTGAGCGCCGACTACTACCTGCGGCTCGAGCAGGGCCGCGATCGTCATCCCTCCCAGCAGGTGCTCGAGGCACTCGCAGCGGTGCTGCGTCTGGACGGTGTCGCGACCCAGTACCTGCTGAGCCTGTCCGCGGCCCGACCCAGAACCGCCCGGCGTCCGCGGCGTGAGGTGGTCCCGGTCGGTATCCGGCAGCTGCTCGACGCGGTGAACGTCCCGGCATTCGTGGAGAACCGGATGTTCGACGTCCTGGCCGCGAACCGCCTCGCCACCGCTGTGTCGCCGACCATCGCGGTCGGTCAGAACCGACTGCGGTCGATGTTCCTCGACCCCGATGAACAGGACCTGCATCCGAACTGGGAACAGCTCGCCGGCGGCATGGTCGCGTCGTTCCGCGCGTCCATCGGCACCGAGGTCGACGATCCGCGGACGGTGCAACTCGTCGGAGAGCTGTCCCTGGCCAGCGAACCGTTCCGCCGGTACTGGGGTCGGCACGACGTCCGCCCGCCCTCCGGTGGGGCGATGCAGCTGCGCCACCCGCAGGTCGGATTGCTCGACCTGCGCCGCGAGAAGCTCGCGATCGGCGACTCGCACGGCCAGCTGCTGGCGATCTACCACGCCGAACCGGGAAGCGAGACGGCCCGCTCGCTCGCACTCCTCGGCTCGCTGGCCGTCAGCGGGGACTCCTCGATCGAGCGGTGACCGCGCTGTTCGTCACGGACCTTGACGTAGCTCGCTCTCGCCTGCCGCTGAACCGTGACCACCGTTCAGCCGTCAGGCGGGCACGGACCGATCTGCCCAGCGATGCACCAACCAGGTCTGGACGTAGGTCCACACGTTGGTGGCCAGGAAATACAGCAGCAGACCGATCGGGACCGGGAAGAAGAGCCCGCCGATGATGACGCCGCTGGGGGCGAGCACCGGAAGCAGTCGCATCATCCCGGCACCCTGTCCAGCCGTCGCGTCATCACCTCCCGGGACTGCTGCGGCGTGTTCTTCCTGACGCCGCAGCGCCAACCGCGTGGAGAAGAAGGTGGCCACGCCGGCCAGCAGCATCAACGGGACCCCCACGGCGTACATGTGGAGGTGGTCGGTGCCCAGCGCCGCCAGGTCCGTCACGGACTGGCTGACCCAGGCACCGAGACGCGCACCGAACAGATCGGCGTCCAGGAACGACCTGACACGGATGCTGTCGAAGATCAGGTTCTGCGGTGCCCCTGAGTGGAATCCGCGCAGCACGCCGTAGAGAGACAGGAAGACCGGGATCTGGACGAGCGCAGGCAGACACCCGGCGGTCATGCTGGTGCCGTTGTCAGCGTGCAGAGCGCGCAGCTCCTCGGCCAGCCGCTGCCGATCATGGCCAAATTTCTTGCGCAGGGCCCGCACCTGTGGTGCGAGCCCACGGGTGCGACGAGCGGCTCGCACCTGGGCGAGTGCGGGCCGCAACAGGGCAGCCCTCACCGTGAAGACGAGGAAGAAGATCGCAAGGGCCCAGGACAGGCCGGTGTCGGGTCCCAGCAAGGAGCCGAAGACCGTGTGCCAGAGCCACAGGACAGCAGAAACCGGGTACAGCAGTACATCGAAGAATGACATGGGGTGCTCCGTCGGAGTGGGGTCGCAGGCTGACGGCGGGCGCGCGGCGATCGACCGTACGGGCGCCCTCATGCATCAAGAAGAGGGCACGGCACGACGCGGCACACGCAGGCCCGTCGAACCCGCGGACCGGAGAAAGGGGGTCGGCGGGAGCAGCAGTACAACGGTCGCAGGGGCGACGAGCGCCCCGGCGTCAGACTGCCGCAGGCGCCAGCGACGGTGCGCGCGGCCGGGAACGGCCAGGCGCTGCGGGATCCCGCACCTTGAGGAACGCGGTGTCACGATTGGACTCCTGCGAGGCCACCACGCTGATCCGAGCCGGTCCTGCGGGCGGCGCGACGCGGACCAGGTTGCCGGTCAATGCAGCATCGACGGCGATCCCCAGCGTGATGACGAGCGCGAGGGCGAGCAGCCCGTCCGATCCGGCGGGGAACGCCGGGATGAGGGCGGCCAGAGTCACGCCTGCCAGCCCGAGCCGACTCACAAATCCCCTGCTCCCCATGGGATCCGAGGGTACGCCGCCCCCGCCGACCGCGTTCGCTGCTCCGACGGTTCGGTCAGCCCGCACTCGCACCGGGTGGTCGATGGCCCGCCAGGAACAGTGCGATGGCCCGCTCCACGCCGCCGGCACCGTCAGCGACGTCGCCGCCGAGCATCCTCGCGTTCAAGGGCGGCCCGACGACCAACCAGGTCAGTTGTTCCGCGGAGACCTCAGGATCCGGGACCCGGAGCGCGCCACGGGCATCCAGCGCACGCAGGGTGTCGGCGAGGTCGCCGATGTTGCTGGCCCAGCTCTGCCTCAGATAGGCGACCCCGACCTCGGGCTGCCGCGCAGCTTCCGCCGTCACGAGGCGGCGCATCTCGACCACGGTGGGCGACAGGATGCCCCCGAGCAAGGTCTGCGCCCAGGCGAGGAGACTCGCTCGGACGTCGTCCGCGGACTCCAGTTGGTGCAACGAGGGCCGCATCGCATGCCGCCCGGCCGCGGCCCAGTGCAACACCACCGCTTCGAACAACGCAGCCTTCGACGGATGCTCGCGGTAGAGCGAGGACTTCGAGATCCGTGCGCGGGTCGCGACCTCGTCCATGGTCGTCCCAGCGTAGCCGTTGTCCAGGAACACTCCGCGCGCGACGTCCAACAACTCGGAGCCGGACCTGCCCGGCGGCCGACCCCTGCGCGAACCTGATGCGTTCATGACGGTCACTTTAGTACTTGACAGTACCGCTTGGCTGTCCTAGGTTGAGTACCAATTCGTACTAAAGGAGTCGACATGCTGGTTCTCGGTATCGCGCTCGCTGCGATCGCATCGTTCGTCGTCAGCGCGGCGCTGTACTCCCTCCCACCCGTCGCAGCGCTGATCTCGCGCACCAGCACGCCGCGACGGGGCGTTCGCGTACCGGTCCAGATGCTGTTCGTGCTGGTGCGCGGCCTGATCGCCGCCGCGCTGCTGGCCGTCCTTCTCCTCACGGCCGACCGGCACGGCGCCGGTGCGGGCGCCGCACTGGGCGCGATCCTTGCGGTGCTGCCGGTGACGATCCTGTCCGGCGCCGTCGTCCACGAGAACGTGCCCATCCGCACCGCGCTGGTCCACATGGCCGACTGGGTCCTGAAGCTCGTCATCAGCGGCCTCGTAGTTGGCTTGTTCCTCTGACCCCACAAGACCCGTTGGCTTGTTCCTCCGGCCCCCCGCGGGCCGGGGGCGGGTGGCGCGGCGGCCCG
>JBBJML010000046.1:0-39692 GCA_037720195.1 Nakamurella sp.
AGGTGACCGGGGCTCGACCGGGATCTCGACACGCTCGTTCCTCGCTGCTCGATCAGCGTGAATCTCGCCCGGTTGCTGCGGGTGAAGGGATCTCGACACGCTCGTTCCTCGCTGCTCGATCACCGTGAATTCCACCTGGTCGACGCCCGACAGGATCTCGACACGCTCGTTCCTCGCTGCTCGATCAGCGGTGAGTTTCGCCTGGTCGATGCCCGACAGGATCTCGACGCGCTCGTCCCTCGCTTGCTCGATCAACGGAAAAGTGGAGGAGGAATGTCGGGGACCGCGAGTTTCCAACTTGTCTCAGGCCGGGAGGACGTGGCGGTGCCCCGGGTCAGGGAGTGGCTCGGGCATGGGCGGGCATCCGCCGGGTGAGCGTGCGAACCCGCGGATCCCGCCGGGCGGGACCCGGGGCACAGCCGCGGCCGCTGCCGAACTCAGACGAGGTGGATCGCGAGCGGGATTTCTTGCTCGGCTGCGGTGAGCGAACCGTGGTAGCCGACCAGCCCCAACTCGGCAGCGCTCATGGACGCCGAATCGACCAGGGTGAACAGTCGCCGGGCGGCGACCACGACGTTGCCGAACCGCCCGCGGGTCCGCGGGTCGATGGTGCCGAACCAGTCGTCGGCGTCCTCGCGCAGGCGCACCCAGGCCCGGTCGCCGAGTGCGGTGGTCAGGCGGGCCGCGACCTCCGGTGCGGCACCGGGTTCGGTGTAGAGCTGCACCATGCGTGGCTCACCGCCGATCAGCTGGATCCCCTCGGTCAGCTCGGGATGTTCGGCGAGGTCGACCCTGTCGACGGCTGCGGTGTCCACCATCCCGTGGTCCGAGGTGACCAGCAGCAGGGTGCCCTCGGGCAGGGCTGCGGCCAACCAGCGCAGTTCGCGATCCACATGACGGACACAGCGACGCCACTGCGAGCTCTGCCACCCGCGCCGATGACCGGCGGCGTCGACCTCGCCCCAGTACAGGTAGACCAGGTCCGGGCCGTCGTCGGCGGTCAATGCCGCGGCGGCGGTGGCGACCCGCTTGTGCAACCGCCGGACGCCGATGAACTCGGCACCCCGATGTGCGGCGACGGTGAGTCCGGATCCGGCGAACTCGGGATTGCCGATCGACACCGTCCGGCGCCCCAGCGCCGACAGCCGCTCGAAGACCGTCTGCTCCGGTTGCCAGGCGAGTGGGTCGGTATCCGGGTGCCACTTCAGCTCGTTGAGCAGCTCACCTCGGTCCGGGTCGAGCACCGAGTACCCGGCCAGCCCGTGGGTGCCGGGAGGCAGCCCCGTTCCGAAGGAGCCCATGGAGGTGGCCGTGGTGGTCGGCGCGCCCGCCCGCAGAATTCGCCGCTCGAGACCGGACAGGAAGCCGGCGTGCTGCGGCGATGCTGCCAACTGGTGCTCTCCCAGACCGTCGACGAGCACCACGCAGACCTTTCTCGCTCGGGGCAGCTCCACCCCCGGCAGACCGATGTCCTCACCGAGCGCAGCTGCAGCTCCGGGCAATACCGCACCCAACCATTCACCGGCGTAGTCGGCGAGCAGCGGTAGTTCGGCGGACACCGGAGAACCGACAGACTCCGGGAGCTCTGCGGACCGGGTCACCGGTGGCTCACAGCCCGGCCGTCACCGCGGACAGCATCCGCGCGAAGCGGATCGCGTCCCCCACCGCATCGGTGCCCTCGGCGTCGGCGCTGATCCGCAACGCGAGATCGTCGGCCAACATCGATCCGGTGTACCCGTGGTCGGCCTCACAGGCCGGGTCGGCGCATCCGGCAGGCTCGAGATCCAGCCGGGATGCACCACCCCAGTTGATGCCCAGGGTGATCTCCCGACCGAGGCTTCCGCTGACATACGTGACCGGATCCGGGACCACGTGGGTCACCGCGACACTGCGCACCGCTGACAGGGCAACGGATTCGGACGTGGAGAACCCGTGCGGGGCACTGCCGTGTTCCTCGTCGCCGCCGTGGTCGTCCGCGTGCACGAAGATCAGCCGGGTGCCGGTCAGCACGATCACCGACAGATGACGCCGCACGGTGTCGGAGTCGAAGGTTGTCTCCCCGTGGACGAGATGCGCGCGAACGGCCTCCCCGGCCACCGCGACATCCAGGGTGTCGATCACCAGATCCGGGTAGTACCCCCCGGCCTGGATGCGTGCGACGAGATCGGTCGGGAGCGGCGACGCTCCGGTGGACTGGACGGTCATCGCTTCACCCTCTCATCCCCCGCGGCATGCCGATGGCGCATCACTCGCGCACCGTGGCGCCGAAGGCGTCAGCCGCAGCCCGGATCGCCGCATCCCGAACGGCGTTGGCCTCCGCGGCCGTCAGGGTGTGATCGATCGCGCGCACCGAGAGGGCGAAGGCCAGCGAGCGATGACCCGCCGCCACCTGGCCGCCGGTGTACACGTCGAACAGCCGCACCGATTCCAGCAATTCACCACCGCCGGCTTTGAGTGCCTGCGCCAGGTCGGCGGCGGCAACCCTTTCCGGAACCACGAGGGCCACGTCGACCAGGGCGGGCGGGAACGGCGAGACTGCGGGCGCCGTCGGCGCAGGTGCGTCGGGGATCGCGTCGAGGGTCAGCTCGAGTGCCACCGCGCGACGCGGCAGACCGAGGCGTTCCACGACGGCCGGGTGCAGTTCACCGGCAACACCGATCGGCCAGTCGCCGACCCTCAACTCGCCGGCCCGGCCGGGATGGAACGGCGCCAGATCGGAGGCGACCACCCGCACGGCATGGCCGCAGGCCGCTGCGACCCCCCGGGCGATCTCGATCGCGTCCGAGAAGTCGGCCGCGCGACCGGCACCCCACCAGCCGACCCGGTCCCAGTCGCCGACCAGGACAGCACCCAGCCGACGAGGCTGGTCGGGAAGCGCAGCCTCGGCGACCGCCAGTTCGGGCGGCGTCGGGCGACGGTCGACCGCGAGATCCGGCATCGACGGTGCGCCGTGCCGCGGCAGGAACACCTGCCCGATCTCGAACAGTGCCAACGACTTCGCGCCCCTGGCCAGGTTGCGGCGAACGACGTCCAGCAGGCCCGGCAGCAGCGACGTCCGCAGGTACGGTCGGCCCGCGTCCAACGGGTTCGCCAGCGTCACCAGACGCCGCCGGGTGTCGCCCGCGGAGATGTTCAGCGCGTCGAGGTCCGCGGTCCCGATGAACGGGAACGACTGCGACTCGACCAACCCGCGGTCGGCCAGCAGATCGGCCACCGCCCGGGCCCGGCGTTGCCGAGGAGTGAATCCCGACCCGGCCGGCGCACCGGGGAGCACAGAGGGGATGGTGTCGAAGCCCTCGAGCCTGGCCACCTCCTCGACGAGGTCGGCGGGCCGCAGCAGATCCGGCCGCCAGGACGGCGGGGTGGCCACCACGGATCCGCGAGCGACCTCGAGTTCGACGGTGCAGCCGACCTGCTCCAGCCGGCGCTGCACGGTGTCGGCCGAGAAGGGTCGTCCCACCAGGCGTTCCGGTTCGGACAGGCTCATCCGGACCGGCGCGGCTTCCTGCACGTCACCGACATCGGTCCGGCCGGCGTCCACCGTGCCACCGCCGTACCGGGTGATCAGGGCTGCAGCGCGCTCCGCTGCCGCCGGGGCCACTGCCGGATCGACGCTCCGTTCGAATCGTTTGGCTGCCTCGCTCGGCAGTCGATGCCGCCGGGAGGTGCGCGAGATGTCGGCAGCGGTGAAGGTCGCCGCCTCGATCACCACCTCGGACGTGCCGGCTGAGATCTCGGTGCTCTCGCCGCCCATCACGCCGGCCAGCCCGATGATCCCGGAGTCGTCGGTGATCACCACCTCGCCGCCGTTCAGTGGGCGATCGACACCATCGAGGGTGCGGACCCGTTCACCGGCAGCCGCCCGGCGGACTCCGATGGCGCCCTGCAGCTTCGCCGCGTCGTAGGCGTGCAGCGGTTGTCCGAGCTCGAGCATCACGTAGTTGGTGACGTCGACCACGAGGGAGATGGACCGGATCTTCGCTGCTGCCAACCGTTTCCGGATGACGAGCGGTGACGCGGCGAGCGGGTCGGTACCGGTGATCCGGACCGCCACGAACCGCGAGCATCCGCTGGGATCGTCCAGGCGCACGGGCTGGGCATCGCCGGCCGCGGTGCGCAGCGGAGCCTGCGCCGGGTCGACGAACTCGACCCCGAACGCGGTGCCCAGCTCGCGAGCCAGGCCGCGCATCGACATCGCGTAGCCGCGGTCGGTCTCGACATTGACCTCGATCACCGGGTCGCCGACACCGACCAGTGAACGTGCGTCCGCACCGGGTTCGACGCCGTCGACCTCGCCGTGACCGAGGACCAGGATGCCGGCATGGTCGGTGCCCACGCCGATCTCGTCCTCGGCGCAGATCATCCCGTCGGACAGGTGGCCGTAGGTCTGCCGGGAGGCGATGGTGAAACCGCCGGGCAGCACCGTTCCGGGCAGCGCGACGACCACGAGATCACCGACGACGAAGTTCGTTGCGCCGCAGATGATCTCGCGGACACCGTCGGAACCATCCGGTCCGTTGCCGGGACCGACGTCCACCGTGCAGAAGCGGATCGGCTTCTTGAACTCGGTGAGCTCCTCGATCGTCGCCACCCGCCCGACGACCAGGTCGCCCACCACCGGCTCACCGAGATGGATGTCCTCCACTTCGAAGCCGATGGAGATGAACTTGGCCGCGATGTCGTCGGCGGAGAGCTCGGCGGGCAGCGACACGTACTCGCGCAGCCAGGAGACTCCGATGCGCATCAGACCCACACCTGCCCGACCGGCTCGGCGAACCCGGTGGTGAACCGGACGTCGCCGTCGACGAGATCGCGCATGTCGGAGATCGAGTGCGCGAACTGCAGGGTGCGCTCCACGCCCATCCCGAAGGCGAATCCCGACCACTCTGCGGGATCCAGCCCGCACGAGCGCAGGACGTTGGGGTCGACCATCCCGCAGCCACCCCACTCCACCCAGCCGGCGCCGCCCTTCTTGTCCGGGAACCACACGTCCATCTCCGCGGACGGTTCGGTGAACGGGAAGAAGTGCGGTCGCAGCCGGGTGGTCGACGCGGGGCCGAAGACGGCCTTCGCGAAGTGGTCGAGGGTGCCCTTGAGGTGCGCCATCGACAGGTGCCGGTCGATGGCCAGGCCTTCGAACTGGTGGAACACCGGAGTGTGGGTCGCGTCCAGCTCGTCGGTCCGGAACGTCCGGCCTGGACAGAGCACGTAGATGGGCGGTTCGCGATCCAGCATGGTGCGGATCTGCACCGGCGAGGTGTGGGTGCGCAGCACCATCCTGGTCTCGGAGTCCAGGCCACCGGTCGCCGGCGGGACGGTGTCCGACGGCGCCACGTAGAAGGTGTCCTGCAGCAGCCGCGCCGGATGATCCGGCGGGAAGTTGAGCGCGTCGAAGTTGAACCACTCCGCATCCAGCTCGGGGCCCTCGGCGATCTCCCAGCCCATGCCGACGAAGATGTCCGACACCTGGTCGATCATCCGGGCGATGGCCTGCCGCGCACCTCGGGACCGTCGGTCACCGGGCAGTGAGACGTCGACGGTCTCCTCGGCCAGCACCCGTGCGTCCCGGTCGGCCTCGAGCTCCGCCAGACGCGTCTCGGCCAGCTTGGACAGCCGACCGCGGGCCGCGCCGATGAGCTTGCCGGCGACGGCCTTGTCCTGCTTCGGCAGCGCGCCGATGGCCCGGTTGGCCAGCGCCAGCGGCGAGCGATCACCGAGGTGCTGGGCGCGGGCGGACTTCAGCTGATCGAGGTCGGCTGCGGCTGCGATCGCCTCGACGGCGGCAGCGAGCGCGGCATCCACCTGCGCGGCATCGGTCGGGTCGAGCGACGGTTCGCCGCTGTCGGTGCTGCTCGGGGTCGACATGGTGTCCTTCCGTGTGGGCACCGCCCCACGGTCGGCGCACCCGAATGAGTCTAAGGGGGCGTGCGGAGGCGTGTGTCCGGTGCGTGCGGTGGTCGAGCCGGCGGAGGTGGAGCGGGGGACGAGCGACCGCACCGGTCGATCATGACGGGATCTCGACTCGCTCGTCCCTCGCTCGCTCGATCACCGTAGGGTTGCCCGTCATGGGCCGATTCGCACAACTGGTGGTGAAGGCCGCGCAGGCCGCACTGGGACAGCTCACCCGCTCCCCTGCTCGCACCGTTCGGCGGACAGGTCCGGTCGGACCGTCCGGGAACCCCAGCGCCGCGCCGTCACCCGGTCAGCGGGGTGCGACAGCCACCGATGACGCAGATCCGGGGGTGTTCGCCGCGGCCGCGTTCGACTACGCCCCGAACCCCGACGGAGATCCGGATCCGGGCGAGGTCGTGTGGACCTGGGTGCCGTACGAGGAGCATGACGGTCGGGGCAAGGACCGGCCGGTGCTGCTGGTGGCCCGGACCTCCGGCGACGGCCTGCTCGGCGTCCAGCTGACCAGCAAGGCGCACAACGGTGCCGACTACCTGCCGGTGGGGTCCGGCGGGTGGGATGCCGAGGGCCGCGACTCCTGGGCCAAGCTGGACCGGGTCCTGCTGGTGCATCCTGACGGGATGCGACGGGAGGGCACAGCACTGTCGCGTTCCGCGTTCGACCAGGTCACCGTGCGGTTGTCGGCGCGCTGGAGCAGATGAGTCGAGCTCGGCGACCGGCCTTCAGCGTCGGGCGGTTGCCGACGCGTACAGACAGACCGCGGCGGCCGTCGCCAGGTTGAGCGATTCGGCCCGACCGTGGATCGGGATCCGGATCGGGATGTCTGCAGCATCGATGATGTCCTGCGGCAGGCCGTGCGCTTCGGAGCCGAAGATCCAGGCGGTGGGGGTGTTCAGCATGCCGTCCCGATCGGCCGGGTCGAGTTCGATCTCGGCCGCGCCGGTCGTGGCCAGCGTCGTCAGGCCCGCCTCGCGCAGCAGCTCGATCAGCCAGAGGGCCTCGGGCGCCCGGACGATCGGAAGGTGGAAGATGCTGCCGGCGCTCGCCCGCACGACCTTCGGGTTCATCGGATCGACCGCATTGCCGACCAGGATCACCGCATCGGCACCGACCGCATCCGCCAGCCGGATGATGGTGCCGGCATTGCCCGGGTCGTTGGTTCCCACCAGCACGGCGACCAGACTGGGGTCGTCGTCGAGCACCTCCTCGAGCGAGGCGTCGATGCTCCGGCAGCGCGCGATGATGCCCTGCGGCGCCTGGGAGTCCGAGAGCGCGGCAGCCGCCCGCTCGGTGACCTGGGTGACGGTGATGCCGCGGGCGAAGGCGTCGCGGACGAGGTCCACGTGGCGATGCCCCGCGTCCTCGGTGATGTACAGCTCGAGCACCGTCCCGGGGGCGTCCTGCTCGGCGCCGACCGCTTCGCGCGCGGCCTGGGCGCCCTCGGCGAGGAACTCACCCGTCTCGGTGCGGCGCACCCGGCGGAGCAGCCGGTGGGCTGCGACGATCCTTGCCGACTTCTCGGTCAGCGGACCGGTAGCTGCACCCTGCTCAGCCGAGCGCCCGGTCGGATCAGATCCGGCCGGGCGCTGGGAGGACCTTTCGCCCGCGATCAGGCTGCGTCCTGCGCGGGGACCGCAGCGCGTGCGATCTCAACCAGCGCGCTGAAGGCGGCAGCGTCGTGCACGGCCATGTCGGCCAGCACCTTGCGGTCGACCGTGACCTCGGCGATCTTGAGGCCCTGGACGAAGCGGTTGTACGTCATGCCGTTGGCCCGGGCCGCCGCGTTGATGCGGGCGATCCAGAGCTTGCGGAAGTTGTTCTTGCGCTTGCGACGGTCGTTGTAGGCGTAGTTGAGCGAGTGGAGCACCTGCTCCTTCGCCTTGCGGTACAGCCGCGAGCGCTGACCCCGGTAGCCGGAGGCCTGCTCGAGGATGACGCGACGCTTCTTGTGGGCGTTGACGGCCCTTTTGACGCGTGCCACGGGACACCTGACTTTCTAGGAGAACCCTCCCGGCGCGGGCGCCGGTCGGGGTGGATCTGGGAGGGGAAGGGGGAGGGAGATCTCAGATGCCGAGCATGCGCTTGACGCGCGGGACATCAGCGTTGGACAGCACGTGCATGCCGTCGGCGCGACGCGTCTGACGGGTCGGCTGCCGCTCCAGGTGGTGCCGCTTGGCCGAGCCGGCGTGCACGATCTTCCCGGATCCGGTGACACGGACCCGCTTCTTGATCCCTGAATGGGTCTTCTGCTTGGGCATGGATCTTCCTTGCTGTGTCGAGGTGCTGCTGTGAGGTGGTGCTGCGCTGGTCCGGGTGAACCAGCCTGGTGCTGCTATTCGGCCGCAGCCTGGGCCGGCTCGGTCGACGCCGTCGGGCGCGACTTCACCGTCCGGTGCGGCGCCAGGACCATGATCATGTTGCGACCGTCCTGCTTCGGCGCGCTCTCGACGATGCCGAGATCGGCGACGTCCTCGGCCAGTCGCTGCAGGAGCCGGTAGCCCAGCTCGGGACGCGACTGCTCGCGGCCACGGAACATGATGGTCACCTTGACCTTGTCCCCGGCCTTGAGGAAGCGCACCACGTGACCCTTCTTGGTCTCGTAGTCGTGGGCATCGATCTTCGGCCGGAGCTTCATCTCCTTGATGACCGTCAGGACCTGGTTACGACGGGCCTCGCGAGCCTTCTGCGCGCTCTCGTACTTGAACTTGCCGTAGTCCATGAGCTTGCAGACCGGCGGACGCGCCGCCGGAGCGACCTCCACCAGGTCGAGGTCGGCGGCCTGTGCCAGGCGCAGGGCTTCCGCGATCGCAACGATGCCGATCTGCTCACCCTCTGCGCCGACGAGCCGGACCTCGGGAACGCGGATCCTGTCGTTGATGCGTGGTTCGACGCTGATTGAGACCTCCGTGAGTACGTCTTGTCGGTACGACCGTGCGGCCGGCGACCGGGCCACAGACTTCGAACGGTGTGGATGGGGCCGTTCGGTGAGTCAGCGGTGTGGACACGCGGAAACCGAACGACCGGATGTGAGCGTGCCGTGGCACGCTCGAGGTGGCCCCGCAGGGCCACCGACCGGGAACCCGGACTTCGAACGGCTGTGGAACCGTCGATGACTGCGGGTGGGAGTTCGGACTCCACTTGTTCACGACTGCCTCGAGCGGCCGTCCGGGTCCTGTTCCCACAGGACTGGGACGAGCGCGACCGACGCAGCAAGGTCGCACGCCGAGCATACACCGGTTCCCGGGCTCGTCCGGACCGCCCGAACCTCGCGCGCGGACACCCCCCGGACGGCGAGTGGGGGCGTCAGCGGGGGTCGGCGTGGGTCGCGCGGGCGGCACGGGCGGCCTGTGCCGCCTCGTTCTTGCGGGCGCGCTGCAGATCCTGCACCTCGAGCCGACCCAGCGGGCGTTCCGCCTCGTGTCGACGGGCTGCTTCGGCCTGTGCTGCGAGTGCCTGCGCAGTCGGGACCGGGCGCGGTGGAGCCCAGCGGTCGAAGGCCGCCCGTAGCGCCTTGAGCGCGACGAGTGCCCGCTCGCGGTCCATCGCCTGGATCGCGACGACCGGATAGGTCTCGTCGTCGGCCAGTTGCAGCATCGGCCACTGCGCGCCCTCCGGGAAGGAGATCGCCTGCACCAGCGGCCACTCCAGATCCCGATGGCCGACCATGTTGCGGATCCGCAGACCCTGCTGGGAGATCTCCAGCCGTGGCCGTGCAGCAGCGATCAGGATGGCCGCCGCGAGCACGATGCCGACCCCGATCACCCCGATCTGGTCGGAGGTCTGGAAGCTGACGCCGTCAGCCGAGTTGCGCAGCAGGATGCCGACGACGAGCGAGACGACCAGGATCACCGTGGCGGACGCCGCCGCCCAGATGACGATCCGACGGGGACGCACCAGGGTGGTCGAGGAGTCGGCGCCGGGTGCGGCGTGCTGCTCAGGAGTGCTCATGAGCGGCCGAATCCCATCCCGCCGCGCGGCATCCGCAACGAACGAAGCACGAGGGCGCTCTGCAGCGCGGCCGCCATGGCCTCGCCGCCCTTGTCCTCCGTCGAACCGGGAGCCCCGCTGCGGTCGACCGCCTCCTGCTGGGTGTTGCACGTCAGCACACCGTTGCCGACCGGGGTCGAGGCGTCTAGACCGACCCTGGTGAGCCCCGCGGTGACTGCGTCGCAGACGTACTCGAAGTGCGGAGTTCCGCCGCGGACGACGACCCCGAGCGCGACCACCGCATCGTGGTCGGAGGCCAGTTGCTGGGCGATCAACGGCAGCTCGACGGCGCCGGCGACCCGCACGACCGTCGGGGTCCGGGTCCCGGCCTCGGCTGCGACGGCCAGCGCCCGCTCGAGCAGGACGTCGACGATCGCGCTGTTCCATTCGGTCGCGACGATGCCGACCGTGAGCCCGCGCGCGTCCGGTGTTGCCGGTGTCGGTCGTCCTTCGCCGCTCATGAGATCTCCTGCCGCACAACTGTTCCGTTCATCGAGTCGGTTCCGTTCAAGGAGTCGATGACCTCCCGGTCGGCAGGTCCGGTTGCCGTCGTGATCGAGGGGTCCAGTCCGGTCATCCCGGAGAGCTCGTGGCCCATCCGGTCGCGCTTGGTCGCCAGGTAGATCTGGTTCTCCGCGGACAGGCCGGGCATCAGCGGGACCCGTTCGACGATCCGGAGTCCGTAGCCCTCGAGCCCGGCCCGCTTCGCCGGGTTGTTGGTGAGCAACCGCATCGACTTCACGCCGATCTCGGCGAGCACCTGCGCGCCGGTGCCGTAGGACCGCGCGTCGGCCGGCAGCCCCAGCGCGAGGTTCGCATCAACCGTGTCGACGCCGGTGTCCTGCAGCTCGTAGGCGCGGAGTTTGTTGAGCAAGCCGATCCCCCGGCCCTCGTGGCCGCGGATGTACAGCACGACGCCGCGCCCCTCGGCCACCACGGCATCGAGCGCCGCGTGCAGTTGGGGCCCGCAGTCGCACCGCAAGGACCCCAGCACGTCGCCGGTGAGGCACTCGGAATGCACCCGGGTGAGGACGTTCTCGCCGTCGGCGAGGTCGCCGTGCACCAACGCGATGAGTTCCCGTCCGGTGACGGTCGAGGTGAAGCCGATGGCCCGGAACTCACCCTGCGGCAGTGGCAGCCGGGCATCGGCGACCCTGCGCACCTGGTTCTCGTTGGCCCGCCGATAGGCGATCAGATCGGCGATGGAGATGATGGACAACGCGTGCTGTGCCGCGAACTCCCGCAGTTCGTCCGTCCTGGCCATCCCGATCGGATCGCGCTCGCTGACGATCTCGCAGATCGCTCCCGCCGGGGACAGTCCGGCGAGCACCGCCAGATCGACCGCTGCCTCGGTGTGTCCCGGTCGAACCAGCACTCCGCCGTCCCTGGCCCGCAGCGGAACGACGTGCCCCGGCCGCGCGAAGTCGTCGGCCACCGACACCGGGTCGGCGAGCAGTCGGATGGTGCGGGCGCGATCGGAGGCGGAGATGCCGGTGCTGATGCCGGTCCGCGCGTCCACCGTCACCGCGTAGGCGGTGCCGCGGGGGTCCTCGTTGACCACCGACATCGGCGGCAGCGCGAGCCGGTCCGCCTCGGCCTCGGTGATCGGGACGCAGATGTAGCCGGAGGTGTAGCGGACCATGAACGCCACCAACTCGGGGGTGGCGAGCTCGGCGGCGAAGATCAGGTCGCCCTCGTTCTCCCGGTCCTCGTCGTCCACGACCACGACGGGGCGCCCGGCGGCGATCTCGGCGATCGCCTTCTCGATCGGATCGAAGATGCGGCTCACGACCGGCTCCCCGCGGTGTCGGAATCAACGGCACCCACGGTGTCTGAGATGTCTGAGATGGCGCCGCCGAGGCCGGCACCGAGCAGTCGCTCGACGTACTTGGCCATCACGTCCACCTCGATATTCACCCGATCGCCGACCTGAGTGGCGCCGAGGGTGGTGGCACGGAGGGTCTCCGGGATGACACCGATGGAGAACTCGGTGGCTGCGTTCCCGTCGTCATCGGTGGTGTCGGCGACCTCGATGACGGTGAGCGAGATGCCGTGGACGGCGATCGCTCCCTTGCCGGCGATGTAGCGGCCCAGCTCGGCGGGCACCCGGAAGATCAGCGTGTCCCACTTCTCGTGGTGTCGGCGGTCGCTCAGGACGCCGATCCCGTCGACATGTCCCTGGACGATGTGGCCGCCCAGCCGGGACGTCGGGGTCACCGAACGCTCGAGGTTGACCACCTCCCCAGGGGTGAGGGCGCCGATGGCGGTGCGCTGCAGCGTCTCCCCCATCACGTCGACCTCGAACTCGTTTCCTTCCGAGCCGACGACGGTCAGGCAGACGCCGTTGACGGAGATGGAATGGCCGTGCGCCACGTCACCGGTGACCAGAGGTCCGTCGATCCGCAGTCGCGCGTCACCGCCGTCGGTTGCCATGTCCAGAGCCACGACGTGGCCCTGCTCCTCGACGATGCCGGTGAACATGCTCAACTCATCTCTGCGTCCGGGCCGGTGGTGGATCGGCCGTGTGTTCGTCTCCATCGTCCCACTGCATCCGGGTTCGTCGCGTCCGCCGTGGGTGACGAGTAGCACGTCAGTGCTGATGGGGCTGCTGTCGGACTGCTACTGGGGTGCTGCTGGTGCTCAACCCCGGGCGCGGGCGGCCTGTTCCCGCAACGCCCGCACCGCGGCGGCCGGGTCGTCGGCGCCGTACACGGCGGATCCCGCGACGAAGCAATCGGCACCGGCCGCGGCTGCCTGTTCGATGGTGTCGGCGTTGATACCGCCGTCGACCTCGATCACCACGGTGAGGTGACCGGTGTCGACCATCCGGCGTGCCGAGCGCACCTTGTCCATCATCTCGGCCAGGAACGACTGCCCGCCGAAGCCGGGCTCGACGGTCATGATCAGCAGGGTGTCGTAGCTCCGCAGGGCTTCGACCCAGTCGTCGAGATCGGTGTCCGGCTTGATCGACAGGCCGGCCTTCGCGCCGGCCGCCCTGATGTCCAGCGCAGTGGAGATCGGGTCGCGCACCGCCTCGGCGTGCACCGTGACGTTGAAGGCGCCTGCTTCTGCGTAGCCGACGGCCCAGCGATCGGGGTCGTCGATCATCAGGTGGCAGTCGACCGGGATGTCGGTGACCTTCAGCAGCGACTGCACCACCGGCAGACCCAGCGTCAGGTTCGGCACGAAGTGGTTGTCCATCACGTCGACGTGCAGCCAATCGGCGCCGCCGCTACCGCCCACCCGGCGGACCTCGTCGGCGAGGTGCGCGAAGTCGGCGGACAGGATGCTGGGAGCGATCAGAGGGGCCACGGACCGACCCTAACGCGCATCGGTCGGCGACCCGCGACCGTCACCGTACAGTCGGGTCCGGCCGCGATGCCCCCGTCCTGAAGGAGTCCACTGGTGCCGACCACCGGCAGTTCCGGGAACGTCCGCGCGAGGATCCGGACGGTCACCCGGCGCCGGCCGGCCCGGTTGACCCCGACGGTCCTGCGGACCGAAGTGTTGGCCGGTCTGGTGGTGGCCCTCGCACTGATCCCGGAAGCGATCTCGTTCTCGATCATCGCCGGCGTCGACCCGCGGATCGGATTGTTCGCGTCGTTCACGATGGCGGTCTCGATCTCTCTGCTGGGCGGCCGACCCGCGATGATCTCAGCCGCGACCGGCGCCGTCGCCCTGGTGATCGCACCGGTGATGCGCGATCACGGGATCCACTACCTGGTCGCGACGGTGCTGCTGGCCGGTGTGATCCAGGTGGCGCTGGGCCTGATGGGCATCGCCCGGCTGATGCGATTCGTCCCACGGATGGTGATGGTGGGGTTCGTCAACGCGCTGGCCATCCTCATCTTCCTGGCGCAGTTGCCGCAGCTGACGCACGTCCCCTTCACCGTGTACCTGTTGGCCGCTGCCGGGTTGGCGATCATCTACCTGCTCCCCAGGCTGACGAAGCTGGTCCCGTCACCGCTGGTCGCGATCGTGGTGCTGACCGCGGTGACCCTGACCGCGGGCATCTCGGTCCCGACCGTCGCCGACCAGGGCGCCCTCCCGGACAGCCTGCCCGGCCTGTTCCTGCCGGAGGTTCCACTCACCTGGGAGACGCTCCGGATCATCGGCCCGTTCGCCCTGGGGATGGCGCTGGTCGGGCTGCTGGAATCACTGATGACGGCCAAGCTGGTCGACGACATCACCGACACCGGCTCGAACAAGACCCGCGAGTCGTGGGGGCAGGGTGCGGCGAACATCATCACCAGCTTCTTCGGTGGGATGGGCGGCTGCGCGATGATCGGCCAGACCATGATCAACGGCAGATCCGGTGCCAGGACGAGGCTTTCGACATTCCTGGCAGGGGTGTTACTGCTGATCCTGGTGGTGGTGCTGGGCGATGTGGTGGGCCGGATCCCGATGGCGGCGCTGGTCGCGGTGATGGTGTTCGTCTGCATCTCGACCTTCGACTGGCACTCGATCCCGCTTCCCACCCTGAAGCGGATGCCCCGCAGCGAGCTGGCGGTGATGGTGGTGACGGTCGCCGTCACGGTCGCGACGCACAACCTCGCCTTCGGTGTGATCGCCGGCGTGCTGGTGGCGCTGATGCTCTTCGCGCGACGGGTGGCGCACCTGGTCAGCGTGAGCCGGAGCGTCTCGGACGACGGTTCGACGAGCACCTACCGGGTGTCCGGCCAATTGTTCTTCGCCTCGTCGAACGAGCTCGCCGGCGACTTCGACCAGCATGATCCGGCGCACCGGATCGTGATCGACCTGACCGAGGCGCAGCTGTGGGACGCCTCCACCGTCGCGGCGCTGGACGCGATCGAGCACCAGTACACCCGTCAGGGCAAGACGGTCGAGGTGATCGGTCTCGACCCGGTCAGCGCCGGGCGGCGGGCGAAGCTCTCGGGACATCTCGGCGCCGGCCACTGAGCCGGTTGCCCGGCCGACACGGTCCGGGCTGGTTCAGACCTTGCGGAACAGCGCCAGGAACATCGCGTCGGTGCCCTGGCGGTGCGGCCACAGCTGGATCGTCGGGCCGTCCCCCAGGTCGGGAACACCGGGCAGGTACGGACGCGCGTCGAGCTGCTCGAGCTCCTTCGGCCGTCGCCGGACGACTCCTTCGGTCTCGGCGAGATGCGGTGAGCAGGTGACGTAGCCGACCACTCCCCCTGGCCGCACCAGATTCGCCGCGGAGGCGAGCAGCTCCCGTTGCAGCCGAACAAGTTCCGCGACATCGGAGGGCTGCCGCCGCCAGCGCGCCTCGGGCCGCCGCCGGAGCGCTCCCAGACCGGTGCACGGAGCGTCCAGCAGCACCCGGTCGAAGCTGCCCGGCTCGAAGCCGGGATCGCGACCGTCGGCAACGTGCACCGTCACGGGCAGTCCGGAGGTGGTGCGCCGCACCAGGTTCGCCCGGTGGGCGCTGATCTCGACCGCGTCGAGATGAGCGCCGCGCTGGGCCGCCAGCGCACCGATCAGACCCGCCTTGCCGCCCGGGCCGGCGGCCAGGTCGAGCCACCGCGCGTCCGGTCCGTCCAGTGCTGCGGTCGCCATCGCCACCGCGACGAGCTGGGAGCCCTCGTCCTGGACGGCGGCGCGACCGTCGGCGACGGCTGCCACCGCGGCCGGCGCACCGGCAGGGAGCAGCACGCCGTACGGCGAGTAGCTGGTGGCGGTGCCGTCGGTCCGCGCCACCAGTTCGTCGCGGTCGATCCGGCCGGGTCGGGCGACGAGGTGCACCGCCGGCGGTGCGTCGTCGGCCCGCAGTGCGTCGCCGAGTTCGTCGTCACGGGGGGCCAGCGAGTCTCCGAAGGCCTGGACGATCCATTCAGGATGCGAGGTGGCGACTGCGAGGTGACCGATGCGGTCTGACTGCTCGTCGGGGGCCAGTCGCTCGATCCAGGTCGCCAGGTCGGCCTCTGACACCCTGCGCAACACCGCGTTGACGTAGCCGGCGGCGCCGGGGCGCCGCCCGGCGCGGACCAGGTCGACCGTCGCCGACACCGCTGCGTGCGACGGGATCCTGGTGCGCAGCAACTGGTATGCGCCCAATCGCAGGGCGTCCAGGATCTCCCCGTCCAGCTCGGCGATCGGCCGGTCGCCGCAGACGGCGATGATCGCGTCGAGCTGGCCGATGGCGCGGCACGTTCCATAGGCCAGCTCGGTCGCGAGGCCCGCGTCCCGCTGGTCGAGCCGCGCCCGGGTGATCAGGTCCGGCAGCACGAGGTTGGCGTAGGCGTCCTGCTCACGGACCGCCGTCAGCAGGTCGAGGGCGACCCGGCGGGCGGCATCGACCTCAGGCGGACGACGGGTGTCCGGCCGACGACGCGGGCCGGACGGCCCGCGCTGTCCGCGCTGGGGTGGCCGGGTCATCGGGTCTCCTCGGTGCTGCTCGGGGTGGGGTCGTCCGCAGCTCCGGCGACAGTCTCCGCCGGCTGGGTGCCCAACCGTTCGGCAGCGGCCGGCCGCGCACCGCGAGCCCAGTCAGCGGCCGGCACCGACTTCTTGCCGGGGGCGGTGACGGTGGTGAGCCGGACGGCACCGGTGGCGGTACCCACCCCCACGTCCCGCTTGCCGGCCACCAGAGCACCCGGCGGGAGCACTGCGTCCATCGGCTCGACCGGACCGAGACCGAGGTTGCCCCAACGACTCTCGGTCCAGGCGCCTGGCTCCGGTGTCACCGAGCGCACCAACCGATCGATCTCGACGGCGGTGCGGGTCCAGTCGACGCGCGCGTCCTGGACGACGACCTTGCCGAAGTGCGAGATACCGTCCGCCGGCTGCGGCACCGCTTGCACCGTGCCGGTGGCGATCCCGTCCAACGTCGCGGTGAGCAGTTGCGCGCCGCTGCGGGAGAGCCGCTCGAGCACCTCGCCCGCGGTGTCGCGCAGCCCGATCGCCTCGGTGACGGTGCCGAACACCGGGCCGGTGTCCAGCCCGGCCTCGAGCCGGAACGTGCTCGCCCCGGTGAGGTGGTCGCCGTGGCGGATCGCGGCGGCCACCGGCGACGCTCCGCGCCAGGCCGGCAGCAGGGAGAAGTGCAGGTTGATCCAGCCGTGGGTCGGGACGTCGAGCACCGGCTGCGGGAGGATCGCCCCGTAGGCGACCACCGCGCCGGCCTCGGGCGCGAGAGCAGCGAGTGCATCGAGGAACTCCGGGGTGCGGGCGTTCGCCGCGCGGATGACCGGCAGTCCCGCGCTCTCGGCGAGCTGCGCGACCGGCGACGGTCGGAGGGTGCGACCGCGGCCCACCCGGGCATCCGGGCGGGTGATCACCGCGACGATCTCGTGTCCTTCAGCGTCGATCAGCGCCTGCAGCGACGGGACGGCGGCGGCCGGTGTGCCGGCGAAGACGATACGCAGGGGGAACCTCACGGTCGGGAACGAGCTGGCTGTCGCACCGAGTCTAGGCGGTCGGCGGCAGCCGTCTCTCGGAGCGGAGACCTGCACACGATCGACGACGCGTCGCACACTCTGGGCCCCCGGCCGCCGGATCTGCCGACGACCCGTCGAAAACGTGCGGGGGGTGGGCCGACCCACGCCCGACGAGGTCCGGGTCCCGGCGCGAGTTCCCTATCCTTGATCGGTGACTTCCTCGCACCGACCGGGCATCGACGACGAGCGCGATGACGACCGCCACGACGCGGCGTCCGACCCGGCGACCGGAGCTCCCCCGGTCGCGCCCACCCCTGACGAGATCGCCGCCGCCATCCGGGTACTGGAATCGGCCCACCTGCTCGACGAGGCGGAACCGGACTACGTCGCCCTGCGGCATGCCACCGGTCGGATGTTCAAGCTGCTCAAGAAGGTCCGTCGCACCAGCCGTCGCGATGCGATCAGCGCGGCCGACCGCGCGGTGATGGCCCTGACAGCCACCGCTGCCCCCGACCGGATCGACGACGAGACCCGCGGCAACGGCCTCACGTCGTCGGCGTCCGGTGAGATCGCCGGACATCTGACCCGGGCCCGGCCGTGCTACATCTGCAAACAGCCCTACACCCAGGTCGACCACTTCTACCACCAGCTCTGTCCGGACTGCGCTGCGTTCAGCCACGCCAAGCGGGACGCCCGCACCGATCTCACCGGACGGCGCGCGCTGCTCACCGGTGGTCGGGCGAAGATCGGCATGTACATCGCGTTGCGACTGCTGCGCGACGGTGCCCACACCACCATCACCACCCGCTTCCCGCAGGACGCGGCCCGCCGATTCGCGGCGATGCCGGACAGCGCAGAGTGGTTGCACCGCTTGGACATCGTCGGGATCGATCTGCGGGACCCGGCACAGGTGATCGCACTGGCCGAGTCGCTGGACGAGGCGCCGTACCTCGACATCATCATCAACAACGCAGCCCAGACGGTGAAGCGCAGCCCGGGTGCCTACCAACCACTGGTCGCCGCCGAGGACGAGCCGCTGCCGGCCGCGCTCGAGTCGGCGATCGCCACCGGGACCGGCCCGTCGATCCGGAGTTTCGCGCGAGCCCACGACGCGCACCCGATCGCACTGGCCGGATCGGTGCAGCGCCACCCGGTGCTGGGCGGCATCGACGTCACCGCGCAGGCGATGACCACCGTCGGGGCGTCCCCCGAGAGGCTGGCCGCCGGGACCGCGATCGACGCCGGCGGCCTCGTACCCGACCAGACGCACATCAACTCCTGGACGCAGGTGGTCGAGCAGGTCGATCCGCTGGAGATGCTGGAGGTGCAGCTGTGCAACGTCACCGCGCCGTTCCTGCTGCTGTCCCGGCTGCGCGGGGCGCTGCGCCGGTCGCCCGCCCGGCGCACCTACGTCGTCAACGTCTCGGCGATGGAAGGTCAGTTCTCCCGTGCCTACAAGGGGCCGGGACACCCGCACACGAACATGGCCAAGGCAGCGCTGAACATGATGACGCGGACCAGCGCCGGCGAGATGCTGGAGACCGACGGCATCCTGATGACGGCCGTCGACACCGGCTGGATCACCGACGAGCGACCGCACCACACCAAGGTGCGGCTGGCCGATGAGGGCTTCCACGCCCCGCTCGACCTCGTGGACGGCGCCGCCCGCGTCTACGACCCGATCGTGATGGGTGAGGCCGGGACGGATCTGTACGGCTGCTTCCTGAAGGACTATCGCCCCAGCCCCTGGTGAGGGGGTCGTGCGGCGGTCTCGGGACGGGCTCCGGCTCGCGCGACGTGGTGGTGCAGGATGGATCGCATGACCGCTCGACTTCCCGACGACACCGCACTGATCGGTCCGATCGTCCGCCTCGATCCCACCGTTCCCGCGGACGCCGAGGGGCTGTTCGCCGCTCTGGATCACGAGTCGGTCTGGATCTCCGGCTACGGCGGTGGGCTCGCCGGACGCGCGCAGGATCCCTCCTACTGGGCGGACGGCATCCCGAACCCGACCAACCGTCGGCAGTACACCGTGCGACTCTCGGCGGACTCCTCGCTCGGTGCTGCGGGGACGATCGTCGGAACCACCAGCCTGGGCGACTTCTCCCTCGTCGACGAGCGCACCCACCTGGGCTGGACGGCATACGACCCTGCCCTCTGGGGCACATCGGTGAACCCTGCGACCAAGCTGGTGGTGCTCTCCCACGCGTTCGACGAACTGGGATTCGGTCGGGTGAAGATCCAGTGCGACAACAGGAACGAGCGATCCGCCGCGGCGATCACCAAGCTCGGTGCGACCCGGGAGGGGGTGCTGCGTCGGCATGTCCGACGGGCCGACGGCAGCTTCCGCGACACCATCGTGTTCTCGGTGACCCTCGACGACTGGCCGGTTGTCGCCGCCGGGTTGCGGACGCGGATCGGCTGAGACCGCAGAGCCCGGCCGACGGGTCGAGCCGCGAACTGGCAGGGTGACCGGCATGACGACACGGCCGCAATCATCCGGGGAACCGGTCTCGACTCCTGCGTCGCTCGACCAGCGTGAAGGTGCGTCGCTCGACGAGCGAGAGGATGCGTCGCTCGACCAGCGTTAGGCCATCGATGCTGTTCGGCAATGGGTGGCTGATCATAGCGACGAAGCGCTCGCCGAGCTGGCCGCGTGGGTCGCGGTGCGCAGCGTGAGCAGCAGTGGTGAAGGCTTTCCGCAAGCGACGGATGCCGCCCGCGAGATGCTGGCCCGCAACGGCTTCGACGCTCGGATCGTGTCGACCGACGGCCACCCGGCGGTCATCGGTGAGCTCGCGGGCACTGATCCGGATGCACCACATGTGCTCGTGTACGGGCACTACGACGTCCAGGCGACCGGACCGCAGGCGCTGTGGTCGAGCGATCCGTGGGTGTCGGAGATCCGCGACGGACGGATCTTCGGACGCGGGACGGCGGACAACAAGGGCCAGCACCTCGCGCAGATCCTCGCGGTCCGTGCGCTGCGGGAGGTCGATGCGCCGAGCCCTTGCCGGCTGACGCTCGTGCTCGACGGCGAGGAGGAGATCGGCAGCCCGCACCTGCCCGCCGTGCTGGACACGATCACCGACCGACCCGACCTGTCGCTGTGGAGCGACGGCCCGGTGCACGCCTCCGGCCGGTGGACCGTGAGCCTGGGCGTGCGCGGCATCGTCATCTTCACCCTGACCGCCCGCGGGGCCACCTCCGGCCCGCTGCACTCCGGTCACTGGGGTGGGGTCGCGCCGAACCCGGCCTGGCGCCTCGTGCAGTTGCTCGCCACCATGCGATCGCCCGACGGGGGGTCGTTGGTCGAGGGTCTGGAGGACGGCGTGCTGCCGTTGACCGCCGCCGAGCAGGACGCGTTGGCGGCCCTGCCGCTGGACCTTCCCGCAGCGCTCGCCTCGGCAGGGATCACGGATCTGGAACCGCCGGCAGCGCTCACGTACTACCAGCGTCTGACCCGGCCGACGTTCAGCATCAACTCGCTGACCTGCCACGACACCGAGGACCACCGGACGATCATCCCGGACACCGCCACCGCTCGGTGCGACATCCGGATGGTCGGCGGGCAGCGGTCCGCGGACGTCATCGAAGCGCTCCGCGCGCACGTGCAGCGGTACGCCCCCGACATCGAGTTCGAGGCCGCCAAGTCCATGGAACCGGCCAGGACGTTGCCCGAATCCCGCTGGACGCAGGCCGTTCTCGCCGGCGCCCGGGCCGGGTTCGGCGAAGAGCCGGTGCTCACCCCGGCGCTCGGTGGGAGCCTGCCGATCGCTGCCCTGTCGGATGCCTTCGACATCCCGTCCTACGGTCTGCCGCTGGCAAACGTCGACGAACGCAACCATGCGCCGGACGAGAACCTGGTGGTGGAGATGTTCCTGGCAGGGATCACCGCGGCCGCAGCCGTGAACCTCGCTCTCGCCGCAGCGGGTCGCACCGGCACCCGCTGATCCGCCCCCGGGCGATGCCCGTCAGAGGATCGCGGACGGGTCGACCTGGACCCGCGGTGGCGTGGCGTCCTTACGGGCTGATCGAGCAGCCGTCAGAACCCGGACCGCCGCGGCCAGCGCCTTGCGCCCGGACTGGGAGGTACGCAGCAGCGCCCGCACTTCGTCCTCGGCGCCCGGCCGCCCAGGACCGGTGTACTCGACCGGCACCGGGCCCAGCACCTCGGCGCCAGGAGGCAGCTGCAGATCCTCGACGGCTGCCGTGACCGTCTGCTCAGATCCGGTCAGCGAGATCATTGCGGTGATCGGCGGGAAGCCGAGCTCCCGTCGACCCGCGAGCTCGACCTCGGCATGCCGCACCGGATCCCATCGGATGAGCGCCTGGGCCGCGGCGATCGAACCGTCGATGCCGAGCACGACCCGGCCACCCGTGGCGGCGGATCGCACCAGTGCGGCGGCCGAGAGCCATCGGGCGAGGGCCTGCTCCGCGGCGCGCAGGTCCGGTCGCGACAGCATCAGCCCGCCGTCCAGCAACAAGGCAGCGCCGTACCCACCCTCGGCTATCGGTTCGGCCCCCGGCGTCGCAACCACGATCGCGGCCGCAGCGGGGACGCTCTCCCTGATCGTGTCGCCCGCCGAGGTGATCAGCGGGACGTTCGGGAACGCCCGTCCCAGCTCCTCAGCGGTGCGCCGCGCCCCTTGCCCGCTTGCCCGTAGCTCGTGCCCACCGCAGGCACCGCAAACGAAGTGGGCCTCCGGTACCCCGCACCACCGGCAGGCCGGGATTCGATGTCCGACAAGGATTCCGAGCGGACCGTGGCACCGTCGACACCGCGCGGGACGGCGACATTCGGTGCACGTCAGGGAGGGCAGGTAGCCGCTGCGCGGGACCTGCACGAGCACCGGAGTGTCCTGTTCGACCGCTTCCCTGGCAGCCGCGAACGCGGCCGGCGAGAGTCGGGCGCCGGCCGCGGCCGAACTCGCGCCCACCGCGTAGGTGTCGCCCTGCGCCTCGATCCGCGGGGACCGAGCACGGATGGTGGCCCGGTCGGCGACGATCTCCTGCGTCCAGCGCGACTCCACCAGCAGTTGCGCCTCCGCCGTCCGGCCGACCCCGGCCAGCAGCAGCGCGCAGCCGGCGGCCACCGACCGCAGCATCAGCACCTCCCGGGCATGCGGATAGGGGGCGCGGGGCTCGGCGAACAGGTCGTCGCCGTCGTCCACGATCGCGAACAGCGCCGGATCGACGACCGGCGCGAAGGCCGCGCCGCGGGTTCCCGCGACCACCCGGACCGCTCCCCGCCGGACAGCGAGAAAGCGCCGGTATCGCTCTGCCGGACCCAGATCCGCCGACAGCACGGTGAACTCCTCGGGCGCCAGGATCTCGGCGAACGCGGCCTCCAGCCTCCGCAGGTCACGCGCGTCCGGCACCAGGACCAGGGCTCCACGTCCGGCCCGGTGGGCGACCGACGCAGCCTCGGCCAGCCGCTGAGGCCAGCGCTCCCCCGGCGCCTGCTGCCACACCGCGCGAGCTGCCGCACCCTTGGCCACCGCGGACAGGAACGCGGCGCCCTGGGGGTACTGCAGCCAGCCGGGCGTCACCTGCGCAGCTGCCGCGGTCGTGGGCGGTTGGTCGGGTGCCGGTCGGGCGGACGCTTCGGCCCTGGCATGGCGCGGCGGTACGGCGAGCCGGAGCACATCGGCGAGGCTGCCGACGTACCGGTCGGCGACGGTCCGGGCGAGCACGGCGATCTCCGGAGCGAGCACCGGATCGGCCGAGACCACCTTCTCCAGGAAGCCGAGCTTGCCGTCGTGATCGGTGACGGCGAGCCGGTCGAGCACGAAGCCGTCGGTGAGCTTGCCGGCGAAGCGGACCTTGACCCTGACCCCCGGCTGCGCGACTTCGGCGAGTTGCTCGGGGACGAGGTAGTCGAACGGTCGGTCCAGGTGGGTCAACGAGATGTCCACAGCGACCCGGGCGATCGGCAGCGAATCGGCTGCGCGCCGGACGATCGGGGCCGGTTTCGGGCGGGGACGCCGGACCTGGCCCCGATTCTCGGGGGACCTCGGATCGGCGGACGTCACTCGTCGTGAATACCAGACGGCCCCGTCAGCACGAGCGGGGTGTCCACATCAGCAGGTCGATCGAGTGCAGTGAGCAGAGACCGGTCGATGACCTGACGGGATCTCGACACGCTCGTTCCTCGCTGCTCGATCACCTGAGTTCGACGGCGACCCGACCTTGTCGCTGGCCGAAGGGGCAACTGCTGGCGAGAAGGGCGTCCTCCACGCCAGCGACAGCCCGTGAGACCAGCGACGAACGAATCCCGGGTGCCCGGTCGATGACCTGACGGGATCTCGACACGCTCGTTCACCGAAGAATGGTCGAGCAACCTCACATCTCGGCGGCTTTCGTGTTCGACGACAGTGACCGCGAGGGGTGGTGGGCCGGGTCAGGGAGTGGCTCGGGCATGGGCGGGAATCCGCCGGGTGAGCCTGCGAACCCGCGGAACCCGCCGGGCGGGACCCGGCCCACCACCACTCCCGCCAGCAGTGGAGCTCCTCAGAAGCCGAGCGCTGATTTCAGTGCATCGACGCGGTCCAGGTTCTCCCAGGGCAGGGAGATGTCGGTGCGGCCGAAGTGCCCGTAGGCGGCGGTGGCCGCGTAGATCGGACGCTTCAGGTCGAGATCGCGGACGATGGCCGCCGGGCGGAGGTCGAAGACCTCGCGGATCGCCTGGGCGATCTTGTCGGGGTCCACCTGCTCGGTGCCGAACGTCTCGACGAAGAGGCCGACCGGGGCGGCAACGCCGATGGCGTACGCGACCTGCACCTCGATCCGCTCCGCGAGGCCTGCTGCGACCGCGTTCTTGGCAACCCAGCGCATGGCGTAGGCGGCAGAACGGTCGACCTTGGAGGGATCCTTGCCGGAGAACGCACCGCCACCGTGACGGGCCATCCCGCCGTAGGTGTCGACGATGATCTTGCGGCCGGTCAGACCCGCGTCGCCCATCGGACCGCCGACGACGAAGCGACCGGTGGGGTTGATGTGCTTGCGGTAGTCGCGGACGTCGATGTCGACCTCGGCGATGACCGGCTCGATCACCTGGCTGGTGATGTCGGTGGCCAGCAAGTTCTCGAGATCGATGTTGTCGGCGTGCTGGGTGGACAGCACCACGGTGTCCAGCCGGATGGCCTTGTCGCCGACGTACTCGATCGTCACCTGGGTCTTGCCGTCGGGCCGCAGATACGGGATGGAGCCGTCCTTGCGAACCTCGGTGAGCCGACGGGACAGCCGGTGCGCCAGCGCGATCGGCAGCGGCATGAGCTCGGGGGTGTCGATGCACGCGTAGCCGAACATCAGGCCCTGATCGCCCGCACCCTGCCGGTTGATCTCGTCGTCCGCTGCACCCTCGACGCCCGTGCGGATCTCCTCGGCGGTGTCGACGCCCTGGGCGATGTCGGCCGACTGGGCACCGATGGCGACGTTGACGCCGCAGGATGCGCCGTCGAAGCCCTTGGAGGAGGAGTCGTAGCCGATCTCCAGGATCTTCTCCCGGACGATCGTCGGGATGTCTGCGTACGCGGAGGTGGTCACCTCACCGGCGACGTGCACCTGGCCGGTGGTGACCATGGTCTCCACCGCCACCCGGCTCTCCGGGTCCTGCCGCAGCAGCTCGTCCAGGATCGAGTCGCTGATGGCGTCACAGATCTTGTCCGGGTGGCCCTCGGTGACCGATTCGGAAGTGAACAGACGGGAGGTCAAGGTGCGCTCCTTACAGCGAAACTCGTGGTCGGGCGGCGCTGTAGGCGCCGGAGGCAGGGTATCCGCTCGACGGGGACCGCTCACAATCAGCCCGGCCCACCCGCCCCGACGCCGGGGCAGGTATCGCCGTCAGTGGGTCGCGTCGAGCAACAGGGCCAGCCGGTCGCAGACCGCAGCAGCCACCAACGTCTTCGGGCCGAACGGGACCTCCAGGTCCGGCAGCTGAGGGTCGGCTGCCAACACCACGGCCGCGTTGTCGTCGGACTCGAATGCCCGACCGGCGTCCACCCGGTTGACCACGAGCGCGTCACATCCCTTGCGACGCAGCTTGTCCCGGCCGTACTGGATCGCATCGGCCCGCTCGTCGCCGGTCTCCGCGGCGAAGCCGACGATCACCGGGGTGCGGCTCGCTCCGCGATCGGCCACCAGCCCCGCCAGGACATCCGGGTTCTCGGTCAGCTCGATCGTCGGCGCTGCGGCCGCCCCGGGTTCGGTTCCATCAGCGGCCCTGTCGGCGCCGGCAGCGGCCCCGTCGGCGCCGGCAGCGGCCTCGTCGGTGTTCGGCACGGCAAGGCGCCGCTTCTTGATCTTGTGCGCGCCCACGACCGCCGGTCGGAAATCCGCGACCGCGGCGTTCATCACCACGGCATCCGCTCCCGACGTCGCGCCGACCACCGCCGCCTGCAGTTCGGCAGCGGTGCCGACGTGCTCGGTGCGCACGCCGGGCGGATCGACGAGCTGCGTGTTGGCGCTGATCAGGGTCACCTCGGCGCCACGGGCCGCGGCAACCAGCGCGATCGCATACCCCTGTCGCCCCGAGGAACGGTTGCCGAGGAACCGCACCGGATCCAGCGGTTCGCGGGTTCCCCCGGCGCTCACGACGATCCGGCGACCGGCGAGATCCGAGGGCAGCGCATCCGGGCGGTGCAGCAGCAGCTGGACCAGCTGCGCCAGCTGCTCGGGTTCGGGAAGCCGACCGGGGCCGGAATCCGCACCTGTGAGACGCCCGACGGCAGGCGGCACCACGATCGTCCCCCGATCGCGCAGCGTGGTGACGTTCGCGACGGTGGCCGGGTGGGTCCACATCTCGGTGTGCATCGCCGGCGCCAGCAGCACCGGCGCCCTGGTGACCAGGAGAGTGGCCGTGAGCAGATCATCGGCTCGTCCCGCGGCCGCCCGGGCGATCAGATCGGCGGTGGCCGGCGCGATCACCACGAGGTCCGCCTGCTGACCGAGCGCGACGTGCTGTACCTGCGGGATGTCGTGGAACACCTCGGTGGTGACCGGATTGCCGGACAGAGCTTCGAAGGTGGCCGCCCCGACGAACAACAGCGCCGACGCCGTCGGGACGACGGTGACGTCGTGGCCGTCGGCGCGGATCCGGCGGATCAGCTCACAGGCCTTGTACGCGGCGATCCCACCGGACACCCCGACTACGACCCGCTTCTGGTGAGGATGCTCTGCCATCCGCCCGAGGGTAGTGGGCGTCGATCCGGTCAGGATGCTCCGGGAACCTGTCGGGGCGGCGCAGTTGGACAGGGTCGACGGGGAACGCGAAGAACCGCCGGTCGTGGCGACCGGCGGTTCTTGTCTCGTGTCCAGGGGTGATGCGCGGAGATCAGGCTCCGTCGCTGTCGCCCTCGATGTGCACGAGCTTGCCCTCGTTGATCTCGCGCAGCGCGATCGACAGCGGCTTCTCCTTCGGCAGCGGCTCGACGAGCGGGCCGACGTACTCGAGCAGGCCCTCACCGAGCTGGGCGTAGTAGTCGTTGATCTGACGCGCCCGCTTGGCGGCGTAGATCGACAGCGCGTACTTGCTGCTGGTCTTCTCGAGCAACTCGTCGATCGGCGGGTACGTGATGCCCTGGGCAGCGATCTGGGACGGTGTTGCGGTCATGCGCTTCAGCTCCTGACGAACGACGATCCGCGGCGGCGACGGGCCCGGTGACCGGGCCGCGCGCAGGCCCTGACGGGCTCAGCTGCGGGGAGTGGAATCAGCAGAGTTGCTCATCCGCCATCAAGTCTACCAAGCCGGCGACCGCGGCCCCGACATCGTGATTCATCACGGTGTGATCGAACTCGGCTTCGGCGGCCAACTCGCGCCGGGCAGCGTCCAACCGGGCCGTCTGCTGCTCGGGAGTCTCGGTCCCGCGACCGATCAGACGTTGGGCGAGCACCTCGAAGGACGGCGGCTTGAGGAACACCAGCACCGCTGGATCCTCGGTCCCCTCGGTGGCCAGCCGGACCTGCCGGGCACCCTGCAGCTCGATCTCCAGCAGCACGTCGATTCCGCTCGCCAGGTGCTCCTCGACCGGGCCGCGCGGGGTGCCGTACCTGTTCCCGGCGAACTCGGCCCACTCCAGCATCTGACCGGTGTCGATCCAGCCCTGGAACTGCTCGGGAGTGACGAAGAAGTAGTTGCGGCCGTGCTGCTCGCCCGCCCGCGCTGCGCGGGTGGTCGCGGAGACGGAGATCCACAACTGCGGTACGGCAGCAGTCAGCCGGGCCAGCACCGTGCTCTTGCCCACCCCTGAAGGGCCCGAGAG
The DNA here is from genome assembly GCA_037720195.1 of Nakamurella sp. Lineage (GTDB taxonomy): Bacteria > Actinomycetota > Actinomycetes > Mycobacteriales > Nakamurellaceae > Nakamurella. Next base: position 27,521 of record JBBJML010000046.1, read on the forward strand.
GACGAACAAGCGTCCCCGTCGAGCACCGCTGGTGGCGTCGCCCGGCGTCTGTCCCGAGAGTGCGGCACGGTGCCGCCCGGCTGTCTGCGTCATGCGGTACGGCTCATTCCTGATGGCCGGTCCGGCTGCCGCGTGCGCCGGAGAGCACGCGGACAGCACGGCTGATCAGAATCCGAACTCGTCCAGCAGGGCCTTGCGCTGACGATCGCCCAGGCCGCGCACCCGGCGGCTGGCGGCGATGTCGAACTTGTCCATCAGCTCGGCTGCGCGGACCTTGCCGACGCCGGGGAGGGCCTCGAGCAGGGCCGACACCTTGAGCTTGGCCAGCGCGTCATTGTCCTCGGCGTCGACGAGCACCTGCTTCAGCGTGGTTCCTCCCCGCTTCAGACGCTCCTTGAGCTCGGCGCGCGCTTTGCGTGCGGCGGCGGCCTTCGCCAGCGCAGCCTGACGCTGCTCGGGGGTCAACTGGGGCAGAGCCACTTCGTCCTCTTTCGGTGTGTCTGGTGGGGTGGAGCTCCGGGCCCCGACAGGTCCTGACAGGGCGATCAGCCCACGGAATCGTCCCGGCCGATCTACTTGAAGATCCGCTGCGACCCCGAGGGCTCCTGCGAACCTACCCAGGCCGGATCACGGCGGCAAACGGGCCCCCGGCCTGATCGATCGGCAGCCGTGATCGCCGCGGCGCCGGGCGGCCCGTGCTGGAGGGAGCCCTGCCGCGATGTGCCGCTCGAACGGGTTCGCGGCGCCGACCTACGCTGCTGCTGCCCACGCGGTGTGTGCGCTCAGGCACGCATCCGGGTGATCAGTGCGGTGTCGTAGACACCGGAGATGAACTCCGGATTCGCGAGCAGTTCGGCGTGGAAGGCGAGATTCGATTTCGGTCCGGTGACGGTGAATCCCGCCACAGCCGCCCTGGCCCTGGCCAGGGCTTCGTCCCGGTCCCGGCCGTAGACGATCAGCTTGGCCATCAACGAGTCGTAGGAGGGGGTGACGGTGGTCCCCGCGACGTAACCGGAGTCCACCCGCACTCCTTCGCCGCTCGGCTCCACCCAGGCGGTGATGGCCCCGGGGCCCGGCAGGAAACGCTTGCTGTCCTCAGCGTTGATGCGCAGCTCGACGGCGTGGCCCACCGGGTCCGCCTCGACGACGCCGGGATCCTCACCGGCGGCGATCAGCAGCTGGGCACGGACCAGGTCGATGCCCAGCACGGCTTCGGTGATCGGGTGCTCCACCTGCAGCCGGGTGTTCATCTCGAGGAAGAAGAACTCCCGGGTGTCGGGCGCGTAGAGGAACTCGACCGTCCCCGCGCCGCTGTAGTCCACCGCCTGGCCGGCGGCCCGCGCTGCCTGCAGCAGAGCGCTCCGGACGTCCGGCCCGAGGACCGGGCACGGGGTCTCCTCCGCGACCTTCTGGTTGCGCCGCTGCACGGAACAGTCCCGCTCCCCCACCGCCAGCACCCGTCCGTCCGGCAACCCGAGGATCTGCACCTCGACATGCCGAACGCTCGGGCAGTAGCGCTCCACGAACACGGATTCGTCGCCGAACAGTCGAGCAGCGAAAGCGGTGACGCGGGTGTACTCCGCGGCCATCTTCGCCGGATCATCGACCACCGCCATGCCCATTCCGCCGCCGCCGGCGGAGGCCTTGATGATCACCGGGTAGCCGATCTCCTCGGCTGCTGCCGACGCCGCGTCGGCGCTCGTCACCGGATCCTCGGTGCCCGCGGCGACCGGAACCCCGCTGCGCTGCATGAGGTTCCGGGCGGCGATCTTGTCGCCCATCGCGGTGATCGCAGCGGGTGACGGGCCGACCCAGGCGACCCCGGCATCGATGACCGCCTGCGCGAAGGCGGTGTTCTCGGAGAGGAAGCCGTAGCCGGGATGTACCGCACCGGCGCCGCTGCTGCGCACCGCGGCCAGCACGGCATCGACGTTGCGGTACGACTCGGCCGGACTGGCCGGCCCCAGCAGTACGGCTTCGTCCGCTTCGGTGACGAACGGCAGGGAAGCGTCGACGTCCGAATGCACGGCGATGGTCCGCAGTCCCATCTCGCGCGCGGTGCGGATCACCCGCCGGGCGATCTCGCCGCGGTTGGCCACGAGTACCGAATCGAACATGGAGCTCCTCTGCTCGGGCGGCGGGTGTGCCGCAGTCACGCCGTCGGGCGCGGGTCGGGAAGAAGGCTAGCGCCCGGCCGCGGTCGGTGCCGCCGGGAACGCGACCGTCACGTCCGCGAAGGCGGCGTCCTAGCGACCGTCACGTCCGCGAAGGCGGCGTCCTAGCGACCGTCACGTCCGCGAAGGAGGGCGTCAGCGGGCTTCGGAGATGTTGCCGGGGGTGCCCTTGCCGATCATCGCGTGCCGACGACCGTAGAAGACGTACACCGCAACGCCGACCAGCATCCAGATGCCGAACCGGATCCAGGTGAAGGTCACCAGGTTGAGCATCAGCCAGACGCAGAAGATCACCGAGAGGATCGGTAGCACCGGTACCCACGGGACCCGGTAGCCACGTTCCAGATCGGGCCGGTTCTTCCGCAACACCAGGACGCCGATCGACACCAGCACGAAGGCGAACAGCGTGCCGACGTTGACCATCTCCTCGAGGTCCTTCGTCGGTACGAACCCGGCGATCAATGCCACCGCGACGCCGACACCCACGGTGATCTTCACCGGAGTTCCGGTGCGCGCGTTGACCTTCGACATCCCACGCGGCAGCAGACCGTCACGGGCCATCGCAAAGATCACCCGGGACTGACCCAGCAGCAGCACCATCACCACCGTGGTCAATCCGACCAGCGCACCGAAGGCGATCACCTTCGCCGCCCAGCTCACCCCGAGGGCGCTGAAAGCAGTTGCCAAGGAGGCCTTCTCACCACCCAGCTGGTCGTAGCGGACCATGCCGGTGACGACGATCGAGACCAGCACGTACAGCACGGTGACGATGGCCAGCGAGCCGAAGATGCCGCGCGGCAGGTCCTTCTGCGGGTTCTTCGTCTCCTCGGCGGCCGTCGCGACGACGTCGAACCCGATGAAGGCGAAGAACACCAGTGATGCGGCAGCGAGGATGCCGAACGTGCCGAAGTTGCTGGGCGCCACGCCGATCAGCACCTGCAGCAGCGGCTGGTCGAGCTTGCCGCCGACGCCCCCGGCCGCGGGCTGGGAGGGCGGGACGAACGGGCTGAGGTTGGAAGCCTTGAAGTAGAAGAATCCGACCACGATCACCAGCAGCACGACGGCGATCTTGATCGAGGTGATCACCATGTTCACGCGGGAGCTGAGCTTCGTCCCCAGGGCCAGCAACACCGTCAGCACGGCGATGATGAGCACTGCGGCCCAGTCGAAGGACCCGAACTCACCCACGGTGCCGATCGAGGTGCTGACCGCCGTGCCGAACTCGTCGAACAGGTTTCCCAGATAGGTCGACCACCCCTTCGCGACGACAGCCGCCCCCAACGCCAACTCCAGCACCAGGTCCCAGCCGATGATCCAGGCAACGAACTCACCCAGCGTCGCGTAGGAGAACGTGTAGGCCGATCCGGCCACCGGGACGGTCGAGGCGAACTCGGCGTAACACATGGCGGCCAGACCACAGGCGATCGCGGCCATCACGAAGCTGACCGTGACCGCCGGCCCGGCGGTGGTGGAGGCGGTGCGGGCTGCGGTGGTGAAGATGCCGGCGCCGACCACGACCGCCACGCCGAAGACCGTCAGGTCCCACGCCGTGAGGGTCTTCTTGAGCTTGCGACCCTCGGCCTCGGTGTCCTGCAGGGACTGCTCGATGGACTTCGTGCGGAACCAGGACGCGGACGCCCCGTCCGAGCCGTCCCGCCCCGGCTTGCGCGCTGCGGTCTGGGACATGCGCCACTCCCTCCGACGGGGCCGACATCGGCCGCCCGTGCATGTGATCGGGATGACGGTAGCCCTTGGGGCGCCGCGGCCGCCCGTCGAGGGCGGGCGTGTCCGATCCGTCCTGGGCAGCGCACTCACCGCCGAGACGGCGAAATGCTCCCCTGGGGAGGTCGAAAAGGTTTTGTCACGCCGTTGCGCGCGAGTCCCGGGCTGGAGACCCGGGGTGGGCGGGTCAGGCAGTCAGTCCGTCCGAGGCGACGAAGATCCGGCCGTCGCCGGTCACGGTCACCGCGCCGTCGGTAGCCGGTACCCACACGCTGTGGCCGGGCCGGACCGGGAGCTCGGTCCCGTCGGCGGCGTGCGCCTTGACCTCACCGCGCACGCCCAGCAGGACCAGCGGCCCGTGGTGCTCCAGCGTCACTCCCCCGCCGCTCAGACCCTCGGTACCCGGGTCCACGACGGATAGGCTGAACTCGTCGATGGGCGTCGGATAGCGCCCGACACCCGGTTGCTGCTGTTCCGGCCGCAGTACCGGCACCGGGCCGACCGAGAAGTCCAGGACCCGCATCAGCTCGGGGACGTCGACGTGCTTGGGTGTCAACCCACCGCGCAGGACGTTGTCCGAGTTGGCCATGATCTCGACCCCGGTGCCGGAGAGGTAGGCATGCAGGTTGCCGGCGCCCAGGTACAGCGCTTCGCCCGGCTGCAGGGTGATCCGGTTGAGCAGCAACGAGGCGAGCACGCCGGGGTCACCCGGATAGCGCTCGCCCAGTTCCAGGGCCGTGCGGTACTCGGCGTCGAACTGGCCGCCCCCACGCACCTGTGCGATGCAGGCCGCCAGCACCGAGTCCAGCAGCGGGACCAACACCTTGGCCGGCATCGAGATGATCGAGGAGAACAGAGCGCGCGTGCCGTGCTCATCCGGTTGCCCCGCGAGCAGGGGTACGTAGCGGTCCAGCTCCGGGGAGCCGAGCTGGGTCAGCAGCTGCACCGTCACGGCAGGTTCGCGGAACCCGCACAGAGCGTGGAACTCGGTGAGCGCGCAGATCAGCTCCGGCTTGTGCAGCGGGTCCTTGTAGTTGCGGTGGGCCGAGCCCATCGGTACCCGCTCGGCCTCCTCCGCCTCGAACCCACGTCGGGCCTGCTCCAGCGTCGGATGGGCCTGCAGCGAGAGCGGCTCGGCCGCGGCCAGAACCTTGAGCAGGAACGGCAGCCGGGACTCGAACCGGGAGGCGACCTCTGCGCCGAGGTGCGCCACCGGGTCAGCGGCCACGGCGTCCAGCAGCGAGACCCCTGCACCTGCGGCGACCGGCTCCAGGACCGAGGAGTCCCCGGGATGGGCGCCGATCCACAGCTCTGCCTCCGGGTGGGCGGAGGGCACCTCGCGCTCCTGGAGTTGGGCGATCGCCGTCCGGGAGCCCCAGGCGTAGGGGCGGATCCTGTTGGTCATCAACTGCACTGCTCGAGTCACCTCGTCGTATTTGCATGTGAACAGAGGCGGCGGGGCCGCATCGGCCTCCACGGTAACCGTGCCCACGTCGCTGCGGTGCCGCCGCGACGGCCGGATGGGCGGTCCGGCGCGCGTCAGAGATCGAAGGCGATCCGCACGTCCAGGTCGTCGTCGGACTCGAAACCCGTGCCCAGGTCGCGCCCCCGGCCACGATCGGCCCGCAGCTCATCGGACCGCACGGCACCCAAGGCAGTCCCGCTGCGCCCCAGGCCGTCGGGGTGGTCGATCGGGACCGGCTGCTGCGGCCTGGTCAGCCCGAGATAGATCGCCGCGAACGTCCAGCGCACCACGACCGCGAGGGGCGGGCGACGTGAATCCGGTCCCGGGCCGGATCGCCCGACCGGATCGTCGTCTCGTTCACCCGGCAGGCGGCCATCCGAGGGCCGATCGCCCGGTCGAGCGGTCGGTGTCTCGGGGGCGACGACCAGGGCACCCGGCAGCGAATCGGCGACCGGATGCCGCCCGCCGTCGGGCAGCGGCGTCCCCAGCAGCACCGTCAGCACGGCGTCACCGGCCGGATCGTCGTCGGCGAAGATGTCCCGCGGCGCGGCCGCCGCCCGCAGCACGGCCGGCGACAACTCGGCCGAGCGGTGCAGCAGGATCGCTGCCGGTTCGGCCGACAGTTCGAACAGCAACCGGGCGGCGACGCCGGTCAACGCGTCGCCGACGGGGTCGCCGCCGACCAGCAGCGGATGCCCCTGCGACAGGTGCTCGGCCAGCGAGATCGCCGGATTGATGAAGCTCTCGACCGAGGGATGGCAGGACAGCGCGACCGCGTCGAGGTCATCGGCCCACTCGGCGGCCCCATCGCCGCCCGCGGGGATCACGCCGCACCAGCGCGCCACCGCGCAGACCAGGGCGAGCCTGGTGGCCACCGCCAACGCCTCGGGAACGGCGATCTGCGGGGGCATCAGGGACACCCCGGTCCGGGGACCCGACGCTCTCGTCGGCCCGCAGGATGACCGTCGCACCCCGTCGGCGGCGATCTGCGCAGCACGGGTGGCGACGGGGTCGGCGCGCCGATCGGCGAGCGCCACCACCACGTCCAGCGCCCCCACCCAGGACGGGATGTCCGGTACCCCGACGACCGGGCAGGGTGACCCCGGTCCGGCGAGTGCGGACACCATGGCCACCTCGTCGGCCACCTGCGACCCGACGATCACGAGCGCTCGCGGTCGATCGGGCGCCGGCAGGCTCTCCAGTTGGCCGGCCAACGACCGCACCTGGGCGCCGATCGTCGCCGCGGCGGGCAGCAGACCGGCCCGGTCACGCTCACGGAGTAGGTCGACGTCGTGCAGGACGTCGATCCCGCTGGTCACCCCTGCGCCTGCTGTCCGTCGTCCGGTGTGGTGGCGCTGTCGTCGGTGGCACTGCCGTCGGTGGCACTGCCGTCGGTGGCACTGCCGTCGGTGGCGGCATCGAGCAGCAGCACGGGGATGCCGTCCAACACGGGGAACCGACGGCCGCACTCGGTGCAGGTCAACACCTCGGCGTCGGGGTCCTCATCGGTCCCCACCCGCAGCGGCGCGTGGTGCGTGTCGGGACAGGCGAGGACCTCGAGCAGGATCGGATCGAGTGCGAGCGGCATGCCGTCCAGTATCCCCCGCCGGCAGGTCGCCGTCACCGGATCGCCGCCACCGGCCACCACCCCGAGAACGACCCGAACGACCATCCACCGCCGGACGGCTCAGCCGCGGATGATCTCCAGCAGCTCGTCCCGCAACGATGCCAGCTCTGCGGCGGTCGGTGCCTCCGCGTTCAGGCGCAGCAGCGGTTCGGTGTTGGACGGGCGCACGTTGGCCCATCGGCCGTCCGGGAGGGTGACCGTCAGGCCGTCGAGATCGTCGAAGGTCGCACCGCGCTCGTCGCCCCAGGCGTGGATCTTCGCCAGCACCGACGGCACATCGGTGACGGTCGAGTTGATCTCGCCGGACGCGGCGTAGCGCTCGTACTCGGCGCCGAGCTCGGACAACGGCCTGTCCTGCCCGCCGAGGGCGGCCAGCACGTACATCGCCGCGAGCATGCCGGTGTCGGCCCTCCAGAAGTCGGCGAAGTAGTAGTGCGCCGAGTGCTCGCCGCCGAAGACGGCGCCGGTGCGGGCCATCTCGGCCTTGATGAAGGAGTGGCCGACCCGGGTGCGGACAGCAGTGCCGCCGCGCTCGGCGATGATCTCCGGCACTGCGCGCGAGGTGATGAGGTTGTGCAGCACCGTCGCGCCCGGATGCTTCGCCAGCTCGCGAGCAGCGACGAGAGCGGTGACGGCGCTCGGCGAGACCGGTTCACCCCGCTCGTCGATGACGAAGCAGCGATCGGCATCACCGTCGAAAGCGAGCCCGATGTCGGCGCCGACGCGCTTCACCTCGGCCTGCAGGTCGACCAGGTTCTTCGGGTCCAGCGGGTTGGCTTCGTGGTTGGGGAAGCTGCCGTCGAGCTCGAAGAACAGCTCGTCGACGGTGAGCGGCAGCTCGCCGAGCACGGCCGGCACCGTGTAGCCGGCCATCCCGTTGCCGGCATCGACCACGACGTGCAGCGGACGGATCTGGGACAGGTCCACGAGCGAGTTGAGCAGCTCGGCGTACTCACTCAACACGTCCCGAGTGGTGGTGGTGCCGGGCGTCGCGGCCGGCTCCGGTCCGTCGCCGGCCAGCACGGCCTTGGCGGTGTCGCGGATCCAGGCAAGCCCGGTCTCCAGGCTGATCGGCACCGCACCGGCGAGGCAGGTCTTGATGCCGTTGTAGGTGGCCGGGTTGTGCGAGGCGGTGAACATCGCGCCGGGCAGGTCGAGCGATCCGGACGCGAAGTAGAGCATGTCGGTGGACCCGAGACCGGCCATCACCACGTCGACGCCGGTGCTGGTGACGCCTTCGGCGAACGCACCGGACAACTCGGGCGACGAGTCGCGCATGTCGTGCGCGATGACGACCTCACGGGACGCGGTCGCGCCGTCCGGCAGCGTGCCGTCCTGGTCGGAGACGAAGCGACCGAATGCCACCCCGAGCGCACGGCACAACTCGCTGGTCAGCTCGCTGGAGACCAGCCCGCGGATGTCGTAGGCCTTGACGATGCGGTCGAGTACGTGGGTGTCGGGAACGGGCACGATGTGTCCTCTCGTGGACCGCCGCCGCGACCTGCGCAGGCGGGGTCCATCACAGTTACGGGTTCGAAATCTGGGGTCGGTCGAAAACGCGAGCGAGGAAAACCCTAACGCGTTGTGTGTCAGTCCTCGGGAAAGCGCAGGACGCGGAGGTGCCCACGACGACCGGTGACCACCGGCGACGGCTCCTGCGTCCGCTCGGCGCGGCCGGCTTCGCGCACCGCATCGGCCAGCGCCTCGAGATCGTCGACGCGTGGGCCGGTGAGCAGATCGGTGTCCGGACGGACGATCTCCCAGCCCTGCGGAGCGGTCAGTCCGAGGGCGTGGTCGCCGCACAGGTCGTACGAATGCGGTTCGGCGGCGGTGGCCAGAGGGCCGACGACAGCCGTCGAGTCGGCGTAGGCGTAGGTCAGGGTCGCCATTGCGGGATTCTGGCACCCTGAACGGGAGCAACGTCGGACTCTGGCCACAGCGAAACGCTAGCCGACGTCGCGCCCTGTCCGGGCGACGGCACGCCGGGGCCGGCGGCCTCGGGCGGCGTCCGGCCGGACGACCCGGTGCGGCCCACTCGGCCTTCGTCGGATGTGCTGACCCGGACGGGTGACCGGAGCCGGGGGCAGGTTCAGTGGCCAGTCGGGGGCCGGTTCAGTGGCCGGTTCAGGGGCCGGTTCAGTGGCCGGTTCAGTGGCCGGTTCAGTGGCCGGTTCAGTGGCCGGTTCAGTGGTCCTCGGGTTCGCCCAGCACCGCGGCAACCTGTTCCCGCAGCAGGTCGAGGATCAGATCTTCGAGGTCTTCCGGATCGGTGGAGCGATGCTCGATCGGGCGGCGGTACACGATCACCCTGGCCCTGGTCGGCCGGCCCCGGCGGTCGACGCCCGGGCCCACGAAACGGGTCAGTGGGACCTCGCCGTCCAGGACCGCATCGACGGTGGTCGTACCGGAGGCGTCGGCGGCAACCGGGGGTACCTCGTCGACGGCGAACTCGAGCGATTCCAACCGGGAGCCGAACACCTGCTCGAGGTCGTCGACCGCATGCAGGACGGCGTCGTCGAACCGCTCGGACCTGGTGCGCGCCAACGGAACCCGACCGGACAGCAGCGACCGACGTAGGCCGCGCCCCCGCCGGTCGTGCCGGTCACGTCGCGCCCGCGCTTCGTCAACGGTCGGGACGACGGGGTCTGCACCGCCGGCGGATACCGCGTTCACTGCCGCACGTCGTCGTTCGTCACCACCGGCGGACCTGGGTGCGCCGGGACGATCGGGGATCGGGGGTACGGATGCCATGATCGCCGCAGTCTAGGCGGCACCTCGGCCCGGTGACGCCTGGTCTCCCGATACGCGGATCAGACCACGCGGCGCTTGAGGCGACGACGCTCGCGCTCGGACATCCCGCCCCAGATGCCGAACCGCTCGTCATGGGCCAGCGCGTAGGTGAGGCACTCGGCGCGGACCTCGCAGCCGGTGCAGATCTTCTTGGCCTCCCGGGTCGAGCCGCCCTTCTCGGGGAAGAACGCCTCCGGGTCGGTCTGCGCGCAGAGCGCGCGGTCGTGCCATTCGGCCTCGTGCTCGTCGGCACCCGAGGTGACGACCGCCAAGGGCAGCAGGCTGGTGGGATCACCGAACCCGGTGAACTCCTCGCGAGGCTCCGTGGCAGACAACACCTCGTCGAGCTCCGAACCGTGCTGTGCACGCCGATCCATGAGATCGTCCGTGATCACCTCGTGTGTGGTCATCCGCATCCGCTCCTGATCGATCGCCCCCGGGGCGATCTCCTCGACCGTGCCGCCACCGTCGAGGTCGTCCGACCTCGGGTGCCGCAGTTCCCCCGTGCGAAATGACATGCCTGTGATTACACCCGTGTGTTCTGCGCGCGTCAAGCGCGCTCGGGTGATAAGGAACCGAAGGGGTATCTCGGGACCCGATCCGGGAACGGTGCGTGACCAGCAACGACCGGCACCGCCCCTTCCGTGGTGCGGCGTGTCACAGGGAGTGGTTGCCCAGTCGCAGATCGACACCTGTGGTGTCCACTGCCACCGGTTCGGACGATCCTGCCTCCCGCGCCCGGCTGCTGCGGGACCCCCGGACGGCCTCCGGCCGGGGCCCACCCAGTCCTCCCGCACACTGGAGACATGGGACCTGTCCTCCGTCGAACCAGCGACCTGTGGGTCTTCCCGACCATCGTGCTCGTCACCGGAGCGGCCGCGGCGTTCTGCGCCGGCGCCACCACCGGTGCCGCTGCGGGGCCGTGGATCTTCGTCACGGTCTTCGGCGGCTGGGTCATCACCCTGTGCCTGCACGAGTTCGCGCATGCCGTCGTCTCTCTCGCCGGGGGCGACACCTCGGTCCGCGAGCGCGGCTATCTGTGGCTGAATCCTGTGCGGTACTCGGACGCGACGACCTCGCTGGTGATCCCCCTCGTGCTGCTGGCGGTGGGCGGGATCCCGCTGCCGGGCGGTGCTGTGGTCGTGGAGCCCTACCGCCTTCGCCGTCGCTGGTGGGCCTCGCTCGTCTCGGCAGCCGGACCGGTGACCAACCTGCTGCTGGGCATCGCCCTGGTGCTGGTCGCGGTACGGCTCGACTCGTTCCTGGGCACCGCACTGGCATTCCTGGGCCTGCTGCAGTTCGTCGCCGGCGTGCTGAACCTGCTGCCGGTGCCCGGGTTCGACGGCTTCGGCATCCTGACGCCGTACCTGTCCGGGGCATTCCTGCAGAAGATCCGGCCACTGCAGCCGTGGCTGCCGCTGGCGGTCTTCGCCATCCTGTTCAGCGTGCCGGGCGCCGGCTCGGCGTTGTTCGACATCGGCCGGTGGCTGACGGACGCCTTAGGTGGATCGACGTTTCAGGCCGACATCGGCGGATCGCTGTTCCGGTTCTGGCAGTGAGCGACCCCGCGGCAACCCGGACCGCTGCCGACCAGGGTGCGGTCGGCACACCGCTGACGTGGTGGCAGGATCGGTGGGCGTGAGAATCGCAGTCCTGGCCGGCGGTGTCGGCGGTGCCCGTTTCCTGGCCGGCGTGAAGGCCCATCTGGGCTGGCAACCCGACGGCCCGGCGCCCACCGACTCCCCCGACGAGATCATCGCGATCGTCAACACCGCCGACGACATCCGGTTGCACGGTCTGCAGATCTGCCCCGACCTGGATTCGTGTCTCTACACGCTCAGCGGGCAGGCGGACACCGAACGCGGCTGGGGCCGGGCCGGCGAGACCTGGACCGTCTCCCGCGAGTTGGCCGACTACGGCGCAGAGGCGCCGTGGTTCTCGTTGGGGGACAAGGACATCGCGACGCACTTGGTGCGCACCAGGATGCTCGACGCCGGCTATCCGTTGTCTGCGGTGATGGCCGCCATCGGTGAGCGCTGGCAGCCGGGGGTGACGTTGCTGCCGATGAGTGACGATCGCGTCGAGACGCATGTGGTGGTCGATCGGCCCGTTGCAGATGGCGCCCAGGACGCCGTCCCCGGTGGACCCGGCGGCGACACCGAACGGGTTGCCCTGCACTTCCAGGAATGGTGGGTGCGCTACCGCGCGGGTTTGACGCCGCACGCCATCACCCCCGTCGGCGCCGATGCGGCGACCCCGGCACCCGGGGTGCTCGAGGCGATCCGGGATGCCGACCTGGTGCTGATCGCCCCGTCCAACCCGGTCGTCTCGATCGGCACCATCCTGGCCGTGCCCGGGATCCGGGGAGCGATCAGATCCACCGCGGCACCGGTC
>JBBJML010000005.1:0-156379 GCA_037720195.1 Nakamurella sp.
CTGAGCCGCTGCAGGTCTGCCTCGGCGGCGACCACGGCCGCGGGGTCGAGCAGATCGCGCAGGCCGGGTGCATCCGCCCCGCCGAGCAGCTCTGCCAACAGGTTGGGGTCCAGGGTGAGCGCAGCAGCACGACGCTCGGCCAGCGGCGAATCTCCGTCGTAGATGAACTGGGCGACGTACCCGAACAGCAACGACGACGCGAACGGGCTGGGTTGCGCCGTCTCGACCTCGATGATGCGAACCTGTCGGTTGGCGATGTTGCGGTGGAGCTCGGCGAGGGCAGGGACGTCGAACACGTCCTGCAGGCACTCGCGGACGGCCTCGGCAATGATCGGGAACGACGGGTAGCGGCTCGCGACCTCGAGCAGCTGTCCGGCACGCAACCGCTGCTGCCACAACGGTTGTCGGGCGCCGATCTGTCGCCGCGGCAGCAACAACGCGCGGGAGGCGCACTCCCGGAAGCGGGAGGCGAAGACGGCCGAGCCTCCGATCTGGTCGGTGACCTCCGCCTGCAACAGATCGGGGTCGAGGGAGATCAGGTCGAGCAGATCGGGGAAGCCGCCCTCGAACTCGATGTCCGGCAGCCGCAGCACGATGCCGTCGTCGGCATGCATGGCGGCGACGTCGACGCCGAAGCGCTCCCGCATCCGGGCCGCGACCACCAGCGCCCAGGGCGCGTGCACCGCGGCACCGTAGGGCGAGTGGATCACCAGCCGCCAGTCGCCGAGCTCGTCGCGGAACCGTTCCAGGACAAGCGTCTTCTCATCCGGCACGATCCTGGTCGCTGCCTGCTGGTCGTTCAGGTAGGTGAGCAGGTTGTTGGTGGCGTTCGCATCGAGCCCGATCGCGGTCAGTCGCGCGTGGGCGGCCTCCGGCGCGCCGACGATCTCCCGGACGAACGCACCGTGCGCCATCCCCAGCTCGGCCGGTCGGCCCAGGCTGTCACCGCGCCAGAACGGCAGCTTGCCGGGCTGACCGGAGGCCGGCACCACCAGCACCCGGTCCTGGGTGATGTCGACGATCCGCCAGCTGCTGGAGCCCAGCGCGAACACGTCGCCGACGCGCGACTCGTAGACCATCTCCTCGTCGAGCTCGCCGACCCGGCGGCCGGGGCCCTCCCCCGAGGCGAGGAACACGCCGAACAGGCCGCGGTCCGGGATGGTGCCGCCCGAGGTGATCGCCAGCATCTGCGCACCCGGCCGTGGGGTGAGCAGACCGGACACCCTGTCCCACACGATCCGCGGCCGGAGCTCGGCGAACTCCTCGCTGGGATAGCGACCCGACAGCATGTCCAGCACCGCGTCGAGGGCCCCGCGACCCAGGCCCGCGAACGGGGCCGACCGGCGCAGCAGGGCCTGCAGATCGTCGACGGTGATCGGGTCCATCGCGACGATCGCGACGATCTGCTGGGCGGCGACGTCCAGCGGCAGCGAGGTCACGGACAGCGATTCGATGGCACCGGTCTGCATCCCGGCGGCCACCACGGTGGAGGACAGCAGGTCACCGCGGAACTTCGGGAAGATGACGCCATGGCTCGGCGCTCCCACCTGGTGCCCGGCCCGGCCGATCCGTTGCAGCCCTCCGGCAACGCTGGGCGGCGACTCCACCTGGATCACCAGGTCGACGGCGCCCATGTCGATCCCCAGCTCGAGACTGGAGGTCGCCACCACGGCCGGCAACCGGCCGGACTTCAGCTCGTTCTCGATGATCGAGCGTTGTTCGGCCGAGACGCTCCCGTGGTGCGCCCGGGCGAGCACCGGGGGTGCCCCTTCGGACGTGCCGGACTGGGCCATCACCTCGGCGGGCGATGACGTCCCGGGGTCGAGCCCCACTCCGGTGCGTTCGGCGTGGATCTCGTTGATCCGAGCCGTCAGCCGTTCCGCCAACCGGCGGGAATTGGCGAACACGATGGTCGAGTGGTGCTGCTCGATCAGGTCGACGACCCGCTCCTCGACGTGCGGCCAGATGGATGTGCGGCGCGGCTCACCGGTGCTGGCGCCGGACAGGTCCTCGGTGGGGACCCCCAGCTGCGTCATGTCCTCGACGGGGACGATCAGGTCGACGTCGATCACCTTGGTGGAGGGCGGCGCGACCACCGTGACAGGTCGTCCGCCGGCGAGGAACCGGGACGCCTCCTCGACCGGGCGCACCGTTGCCGACAGTCCGACCCGCTGCGCCGGTCGCTCCAGCAACACGTCAAGTCGATCGAGCGAAACCGCCAGGTGTGCACCACGTTTGGAGCCGGCGATCGAGTGGACCTCGTCCAGGATGACGGTCTCGACGCCCGCCAACATCTCGCGCGCCCGACTGGTGAGGATCAGGAACAACGACTCGGGAGTCGTGATGAGGATGTCCGCCCCTGACCGGGCGAAGGCTCGTCGGTCGGCGGTAGAGGTGTCGCCGGAGCGCACCGCCACCGAGATCTCCGGCGTCGGCAGTCCCTGCGCCCGTGCGAGGCCGGCGATCCCGGCCAGCGGCGAGCGCAGGTTGCGCTCAACGTCGACCGCCAGCGCCTTGATGGGAGACAGATACAGGACCTTGCAGCGGCCGGCGGGCGCCGCGGCCGCAGCGTTCGTGTCGGTGCTCGCTGCCGCTCGGACCAGCGCGTCGATCGAGGAGAGAAATGCCGATAGGGTCTTGCCGGACCCGGTGGGAGCGACGACCAGCGTGTTGTCGCCGCGGCCGATGGCCTCCCACGCACCGATCTGGGCGGGGGTGGGAGCGGCGAAGGAAGAGTCGAACCAAGCGCGCACCAGCGGGGAGAAACGCGCTGTCGGCCCGTCGGCCTGCTCCGAGGATCGCGGTCTTCCCGCCCGGGGTGTCACGCACACCATTGTTCCCACCGAGTCCGACACTCATGCCGGCGAGCGCAGCCACAGGTGCTCGATCTGCACACCCCCGGTGCAGATCGAGCAACACTGCTGCTCCGACTGTAGATAAGTTTCACCGATATGGGAACATGAAACATCATGTCCCAAACTCAGCACCCCACCGCTGTTCCGTTCCGGGGTCGGCAGCCCCGGCTCAGCCAGGCGAACGTGCAGGAACGGCTGCTCGACACGGGCAGCCGAATGGTCGCAGGCGCTGGCCTGACCGTGGGTCTGGATCACCTCCGCTACGAGGAGGTGATCGTCCATGCCGGGGTGTCCCGCAGTGCCGCCTACCGCTGCTTCCCGAACAAGGACGCCTTCCACGCCCGGTTGCTCTGCACCCTCGCCGACTCGAGTTGGGCAGGGGTGGCGGCCTTCGACGCGCAGACGATCAGTGTCGCCGTCCGCACGGTGGTGCGGCGTCGCGCCGAACTCGAGACTCCCGCCGGCCGGTCCGCGGTGATGATGGACGCCTGTCGATTGGCGGCGGAACGCAACTTCTGCTCGCTCGTCACCTCTCCTGGCTGGCGGACCTACATCGCGCTGAACGCAGCGCTGCTCTCGATGCCGGACGGTGCGGTGAGGACCGACCTCGCCGCTGCGCTCAGCAGCGCGGAGACCAAGTTCATCGACCTGATGGCCTCGTTCTACCGCGCGATGGGCAAGGTGATCGGGATGCGTCTGCGCCCCGAGTTCGGCGACGACTACCGCTCGATGGCTGCGCTCAGCGCGGCAGTGCTGGAGGGCCTGGGGCTGCGGCACGTGCTCAACCCGGGAGTGACGTCCGTCCGCTTCGCCACGGCGCCGTTCGACATCGGCGGACCGGACTCTGCAGCAGCAGGCACCGATGGTGCCGACACCGGCTGGAGCCTGGGTGCGATCGGGTACGCGGCGATCATCAGCTCGATGTCCGAACCGGATCCCGATTGGGAGCCCTCCTTCCTGGATCGCCTCGACGAGATGGCGACCAACTTCCTGCTGGACTGAACGGTTCCGAATGCATCGCGGGTGAACGCTCAACCATCAGAAGCGGGACGCCGAGTCAGCTGCCCGCGCGGTCGACTCCCGGGGCAGCAGCTCCCACGGCACCTCGATCCGACGTGCTTCGGACTTCTCGCCGTCGATCCGGGCCTCCAACACCTCCAACACCCGCTGCGCCAGCAGGTGCAGATCAGGACGGATGGTGGTGATGGTCGGAGTGCTGTAACGGGTTTCGTCGATGTCGTCGAATCCGGCGAGGGCGATCTCCCCCGGCACGTCGACCCCGACCTCGCGACACGCCCGCAGCGCGCCGATCGCCATCAGATCGTTGAAGCAGAACACCGCATCCGGGCGTTCCGGCAGCGCCAGGAGTTGATGCATCGCAGCGTATCCACTCTCCCTGTCCCACCGGGGCGGCTCGACCTCGCGCTCGACCGAGCGCTCGAACCCGTGGTGCGCCAGTGCTTGTGCGAAGCCGGCGGTCCGGGCGGTGGAGGTTCCCGAGTGGGCTCCGGCACCGATCGAGGCGATTCTCCGCCGGCCGAGGGCGATCAGGTGCTCGGTCATCGCACGGGCCGCGGCCACCGAGTCGATCGCCACGTGGTCGTAGCCGACCGGCACCTCGCGCTCACCCAGCAGGACCATCGGCACGTCGTCGGTCCTGGCCGCGATGCGCTCGCCGGAAATCGCCAGCGGCGAGAAGATGACGCCGTCGATCATGTGGGACCGCATCCCGTCCAGCACCACCTGCTCGTTCTGTTCGGTGCCGTCCGTCGGGTCCAGCAGCAGGATGTACCCGCGGCGGGTCGCCTCCGCCGCCAACACCGCGGCCACCTCGGCGAAGTAGGGCTCGGTGATCCGGGGCAGCGCGAAGGCCAGGAATCCCGCCTTTCCGTGCTTGAGGCGCCGGGCGGACAGGTTGGGTCGGTACCGGAGCTCGTCGATCGCCGCCTGCACCTTGGCCCGCGTCTGCGGCGTGATGTGCGGGTAGTCGTTGATCACGTTGGAGGCGGTCTTGACGGACACCCCTGCGCGCGCGGCGACGTCCTTCAACCGGACCGCCATCTGCTGCTCCCTTGCTCACCGACGCCCCCGCCAGGGAGCAGTCTCCCCGCACGACGCATGAAAAGTTTCGTGACCCCGGTTTACAAGCCAGGTGAACCGTTGTAAAACTGTCCTACAGCTTCAGGTGAACCGTTGTAAACCGGCATCGGTCCCAGGGACCCGCCCACCGCCCCCCAGTGACGAGGAGCACGCGTGAGCGACGCGACGATCAGGATCGACCCAGCCTTCACCATCGGCGCGCTCAACCGCCGGATCTTCGGGACCTTCGTCGAGCACATGGGTCGGTGCGTCTACACCGGCATCTACGAGCCCGAGCACGCCACGGCGGACGAGTTCGGCTTCCGTGGTGACGTCGCAGATCTGGTGCGCGAACTGGGCCCCACAGTCGTTCGCTATCCCGGTGGCAACTTCGTGTCGAACTACCGCTGGGAGGACGGGGTCGGCGCCAAGGCCGACCGTCCGACAGTGCTCGACCTGGCCTGGAGATCGATCGAGACGAACCAGGTGGGTACCGACGATTTCCTCGCCTGGTGCGCCCGGATGGAGATCGAGCCGATGATGGCCGTCAACCTCGGCACCCGTGGTCTGGCCGAGGCCATCGAGCTGTTGCAGTACGTCAACTCCCCGACCGGCACTCGGGTGGCGGATCGTCGCGCCGCCAACGGCTTCGAGAAGCCGCACGACGTGCGGCTGTGGTGTCTCGGCAACGAGATGGACGGCCCGTGGCAGATCGGTCACCAGACGGCGACCGAGTACGCGCGCGTTGCCGAGGAGACGGCAAAGGCCATGCACCGTGTCGACCCCGGCCTGGAGCTGGTCGCGTGTGGCTCGAGCAACCGCGCCATGCCCACCTTCGGTGAGTGGGAACGGGTCGTGCTGGAGCGGTGCTTCGAGCACGTCGACCACATCTCGGCGCACGCATACTACGAGCCCCAGGACGGCGACCTGCAGTCGTTCCTGGCCAGCGGCGAGGACATGCAGCGCTTCATCTCCTCCGTGGTGGCGACGGCCGACCACGTCGCGGCGCTGCAGCGCTCGGAGAAGCGGATCACGGTCTCCTTCGACGAGTGGAACGTCTGGTACCAGCAGCGCTTCCACGGCGAGAACTCGATCGAGATCCAGCACGCCCCACGGCTCATCGAGGACGTCTACAGCGTGCTCGACGCAGTGGTGGTGGGTGATCTGATGATCACCCTGATCAACAACACCGACCGGGTTGCGGTCGCCTGCCAGGCCCAGCTGGCCAACATCATCGCGCCGATCATGACCGAACCGGACGGCCCCGCCTGGCGCCAGACGATCTTCCATCCGTTCGCGCTCGCGGCCCGTCACGCCTCAGGCACGGTGCTGCGACCGGCGGTGTCCACTCCGTCGGTGGACACCGCGGCGCTCGGGCGGGTGCCGGCCCTGACCACGGCCGTGACCGTCGACCCGGCGACCGGCCGCGGCACCGTCCTGCTGGCCAACCGCCACCTCACCGACGAACTCGAGGTGGTGATCGATCTCAGCGCGCTGGGAGTCATCGAACTTCTCGAGCACCTGTACCTCGCTGACGACGATCCGCAGGCGAGCAACACGGCCGCAGAGCCCGAACGCGTCGTTCCACAGCCGGGATCGGCCCGGATCTCCGGCGGCCTGCTCGAGTTCACCGCGCCGGCAGTCTCCTGGCACTGCATCAGATTCACCATCCCGGGTACCTGATCCGCATCCAGCCCCACACCCGCACTTCCCGCTTCGCATCAAAGGAGATGCCCATGAACCATCAAGAGCACAGTTCGCGCGACCAGGTCGAGGCGCGGAAGTCGTTGTCCCGCCGTGGTTTTCTGACCGGCAGCCTCGGGGCCGCCGCGAGCTTCGGCCTCGCCGCCTGCGGCAAGGGGTCCAGCGCGGTTCCCGGCCAGAGCTCGGCCCCCACTCTCAGCGGCAGCGCTGCGATGAGTGCAGGCGGTGGCGCCGGGTACACCGGGCCGAAGGTCGCACTGCAGTTCTGGAACGGCTTCACCGGGGGCGACGGACCGGTGATGAAGAAGTTGATGGATCAGTTCAACACCCAGCACCCGAACATCGCGGTGTCGATGAACACCCAGCAGTGGGCCGACTACTACAAGAAGCTGCCCGCCGCCGTCAGCGCGGGCAAGGGACCGGACATCGGCATCATGCATGTCGATTCGGTCGCGACGAACGCCGCACGCAGCGTCATCCAGCCGCTCGACGAGGTCGCATCAGCCCTCGGCCTGTCCGAGGACGATTTCGCACCGGTTCCGTGGAAAGCCGGCATCTTCCGGGAGCGCCGGTACTCCATCCCGTTGGACGTGCACCCACTCGGGTTCTTCTACAACAAGGACGTGATGGAGAAGGGTGGGCTGGATCCGGAGAAACCGCCGACCACCGGTGACGAGTACGCAGCAGCGCTGGAAACCCTGAAGGGCAAGGGGATCCAGGGCCATTGGATCACTCCGTTCCCCTTCACCGCATCGATGACCGTGCAGTCGGTCCTCTGGCAGTACGGCGGCGACATGATCTCGCCGGACGCATCCCAGGTGATGTGGGCCGAGGACGCCGGCGTGAAGGCGCTCACCTGGTACGCCGCGCTCGTGACGGACGGGTACTCCCCCGCCAAGCAGGCACAGGACGCCGACTTCGTCGCTCTCGAGAACGGCCGCAGCGCGTTCAACTGGAACGGCATCTGGCAGGTCAACACGATGAAGACGCTCGAGACCGAGAAGAAGGTCAAGTGGGGTGTCGCTGCGTTGCCGACCATCGGCGACAAGCCCGCCGCCTGGGCCGGCTCGCACCAGTTCGTACTGCCGACCCAGAAGACCCCGGACGAGAACAAGGCGTTGGCCTCCAGGGTGTTCATCAACTGGATCAGCCAGCAGTCGGTCGCCTGGGCAGCCGGCGGTCAGGTCCCGGCCCGCAACGCGGTCCGCGAGTCGGCCGAGTTCAAGGCCATGACGGAGCAGTCCGCCCTCGCGGCCCAGATCGACAACCTGCACTTCCCGCCTGCGGTCGCCGGCATCGGCGATGCCTACGTCGAGTGGGAGAAGGCCATCTCCGAGGTGGTCTCCGGCGGCAAGGACGTCAAGACCGCACTGTCGGACGCCGCGGGGCGCGCGACGAAGATCCTCGAGGCCAACAAGAAGAAGTACGGCTGATCCGATGAGCCAGCGACGGTCGCCTGGCCTACCGACGCTCGGCGCGACGGCCAGCCCAGGTCCGGGACAAACGTCATCCGGCGCAGCGGGGGCATCCGTGGCTCGCGCTGGACCGGATACCTGTTCCTGGCACCGTTCCTGGTCCTGTTCGGGGTCTTCGTGGCCTACCCCGCGATCTACGGCATCTGGATCTCTTTGCACGACTGGGATTTCCTGCTTCCGGGCAAGCCGTTCGTCGGCCTCGACAACTACGCGGCGCTGTTCGATCCCGATTCGGTGTACTCCGCCGGCTTCTGGCAGTCGATGGGCCACACGGCGATCTTCACCGTCATCAGTGTGCCGTTCCTGGTCGTCATCCCCCTCTGGCTCGCTGTGCTGCTGAACCGGAAGTTCCCGGGCCGCACCTTCTTCCGCGCAGTGTTCTTCGCCCCGTACGTGCTGGGTGTTGCGGTCGTCGGGTTGATGTGGCGCTACCTGCTGGACCCAGAGTTCGGGTTCGTCAACCAGCTGGCGGGCAGCGTCGGGCTCCCCGGGAACCTGCCGTGGACCACCGGCCAGCCCTACGCCTGGATCTCGCTGGTCGTGGTCACGGTGTGGTGGACGGTCGGTTTCAACGCGGTCATCTACCTGGCTGGGCTCGCGAACATCGGTAAGGAGCAGTACGAGGCCGCCGAGTTGGACGGTGCTTCGTCCGCCCAGCAGTTCCGGTTCATCACCGTGCCCGGTCTCCGGCCGGTGCTGATCTTCGTCTCGGTGACCACGATCCTGGCCTCTGCCAACATGTTCGGACAGTCGTACCTGATCACCCAGGGCGGTCCGGACGAGTCGACCAGAACGGCGATCATGGAGATCACCGACCTGGGACTGTCCCAGTTCAAGATGGGTCAGGCCTCCGCCATGAGCTACGTGCTCGCGGTGTTCCTGTGCCTCGTTGCCCTCGGCAACTTCGCCATCCTCAGGGAGCGCAAGTCATGAGCGTGCAGAGCCCTGCTGGTCCACCCGTGGTGCCGCCGGCCGTCGCGTCGGGCGCGGTGCGCAGTGCTGCCGAGGAGGAGCAGACCTCCCGCTCCGGTGTCGTCCGCAAGAACGGCCCCCTGTTCTGGCTCACCATTGCGCTGCTGACCGTCATCTTCATCGGGCCGCTGCTCTGGATGCTGGGGACGGCATTCAAGTCGGAGAACGAGGCTCGCTCCGTCCCGCTCACCTGGCTCCCGTCGTCGCTGAACACCACATCCTTCTCGACCCTGTTCGATTCCGACGACAGCCCGATCCTGCTGTGGCTGGGCAATTCGCTGCTCGCGGCGAGCCTGCATGCACTGCTCGTCATCGTGGTCTGCTCGTTGGCGGGCTATGCACTGGCACGCCTCGACTTCCCGGGCAAGCGGATCATGTTCGGGCTGATCATCGGCACGCTGTTCCTGCCGGGCTTCATCTTCCTGATGCCGAACTTCCTGACGCTCAACGAGATCGGCTGGCTGGACACGGTCTGGGCGCTCGTCGTCCCCGGCGCGGCCGGTGCGTTCGGAGTGTTCTTCATGCGCCAGTTCTTCCTGGGCATCCCGGTGGAGTTCGAGGAGAGCGCCCGTATCGACGGCGCCGGTCCGTTCCGGACGTTCTTCTCCATCATCCTGCCCAACGCGCGTCCCGCGGTCGCCACCCTGGCTGTGCTCAGCTTCCTGGCCAACTGGAACGACTTCATCTGGCCGATCTACGTGCTCTTCTCACCCGAGCGGCTCACCCTGCCGGTCGGCCTGTCCAAGCTCCAGGGCGCCTACACGATCAACTACCCGGTGATCATGGCCGGCGCCTGCCTGGCTGCGTTCCCGGTGCTCGTCGTCTACTCGCTGTCCCAGCGCTACATCATCGAGGGTGTGGCCAGCAGCGGCATCAAGGGCTGATCCGGGCTCTCCCTCCAGGAAAGGCGTACCAGTGTCGTCACGTCGCACTCTCCCCCGCCATGCTCTCGCGCTGGCTGTTGCCGCGCTGGTGGCGGTCGGACTCGCTCCGACAGTTCCCGCTGCAGCACATGCCGTTTCAGCACTTCCAGGTGCGGAGCAGCCGGATGCCGCTGTTCGGGCAGCGCCCGCGAGAACGGACAACGCCGTGTCGGACAGCTTCTCCGACACCTTCGCCGACCCGTCGGTGATCCTCGCCAAGGACGGTTGGTGGTACGCCTACTCAACCGCCGATCCGCTGCGGGCCGGTGATCCCAGCGGGATCATGCACATCGCCCGTACCCACGACTTCGCGTCCTGGGAGTACCTGGGCACCGTCTTCGACGAGACGAACAGGCCCGCCTGGGCAGCACCGACCGCCGGTCTCTGGGCGCCGGACATCCGCTACCTGAACGGACAGTACGTCCTCTACTACACGGTCACGGACACCTCGTTGAATGCCGGTGAGGACTCCGCCATCGGGGCTGCGACAGCACCGTCACCCGTGGGTCCGTGGACCCCCGCGCCCGCACCGGTGGTCGCACCCCGCGCGAACGGTGACAACTGGTTCTTCACCATCGATCCGGCCGGTTTCACCGACGTCGACGGCCGCCGCTACCTGTACTGGGGCAGCTTCGGCGGCGGCGGGTTCGTCACCCGACTCTCCGACGACGGTCTGCGCGCGGTCGGCACCCCGGTCCCGACCACCACCGACAACCGCTACGAAGGGCCCTACGTGGTCCGCCACGACGGTTGGTACTACCTCATGGCCTCCACCGCGAACTGCTGCGCCGGCCCGGCGACCGGTTACTCGGTCTACGCGGGACGCTCCCGATCGCCGCTCGGCCCGTTCGTCGACAAGGACGGGACCTCGTTGCTCGACCCGCAGGTCGGCGGTACGCCGGTGATGCACCAGAACGGCAACCGTTTCATCGGCGTCGGCCATCACGCCCTCACCACCGACACCACCGGGCGGACGTTCATCGTCTATCACGGCATCGACCGAGATCGCCCGTGGCTGGACGTCCCGTTCGGGATCAACCGACGCCCCATGTTGATCGACCGGATCGACTGGATCGACGGGTGGCCGGCGGTGCGGGCAGGAGCCGGACCCAGCGACACCCCCCAGCCGGCACCGGTCGCCGGATCGCTGCTCGGCATCACCCCCGCTGATCCGGCTGCCGGGTCGGCCATCCGGGGCCTGCGCTCCGGCCCGGCGGATCCGCAGGCCGGTCGTACCGGCCGCCTCGACGGGATCGCTGTCACCGCAACGCTTCCGGTCGGCGACCTGCAGATCGGGATCGACGTCCGCCTCGACTCCCTCGCCCGGGTGCCACTCGTCGTGAGCCGACCGGGTGTGACGGTGGTTCTGGACCCCGCGCACCGCACCCTGACGACCCGGTTGGGTACCAGCGCCACCCGCGCCCCGCTCGCTGCCCGGACAGGGTGGGTCCGGCTGAGCATCAGCACGACCGACGGCGGCCGGAAGCTGGTCGCCACGGTGTCGGAGAGCGGCCTGGCAGATCCGTATGCCGAGAGCACCGTCACCACCCGCAGCTCGGCGATCCGCCCCGGGCCGTTGCTGTTGCTGGGCGGCGGCGCCCTGGTCGACAACATCAGCGTGCAGCGGAGGGCCACCTCCGCCCGCCAGCGGGTGGCCGTCCCGCAACCACGTCAGCTGCTGTGGCGCAACGATTTCGGCGTCGACACCCGCGGACTCGAATGGATCCGTCGGAACGAGGCGGCGACCGTCGCCGGCGGCGCGTTGCGCTGGCCGGTCGAGGCGAGTGACCTGGTCGGCACCTCCAACACCGCAGGGCTGCTGGTCCGCAACGCCCCGGCCGGCGAGTGGATCGCCGAGACCAAGCTGACCCTGCCGCTCGGCGGTGGTCCCGGCGGGTACGAGCAGGTCCGCAACTACCAGCAGGCCGGCATGATCGTGCGCTCGAGCGACGACGACTTCGCCCGCCTGGGCATGGTCGCGATCGCGAAGACCCGGCAGACCGAGTGGGCCAGAGAACTTCCCGACGCCGCCGGCGGACGACTCGCGTTCGGCGGCGCGATGGTGGGGACTGCCGCCGACACCCTGTGGATGCGGATCGCCCATCACCGCAACACCGCCGGTGAACATCTCTACCGCTCGGCCACCTCGCGGGACGGCGTGCACTGGACGTGGGGGGCGGTGTGGACCTTCCCGGCCGGGTCGCAGCAGCAGGTCGGGCTCTACACCCACGGCGGCGACACGCCGGCGGCTGTGGCGTCCTTCGACTACCTGATGTTCAGCACCGCCGCCTGGCCCGCCGACCCGGGCGCGGGCGGATGAGCATGCCGCACTCCCGGGGACGGCTCGCCGCGGTGACCGTCGGCATGCTCGTGTTCGCCGGATGTTCTGCGGCCTCGGATGACTCGGCGCGCCCGTCCACCTCACCTCCCGTCGAGGCGACGTCGTCATCATCACCGTCCTCGATGAACTCGACAGCTGGAGACGCCATGAACGGCCCCGTCTACGACACCGATTTCCCGGACCCGGACGTCGTCGCCCTGGAGGGCGGAAAGGACTATCTGGCCTTCGCCACCAACGGCAACGGCCGCAACGTGCAGGTCGTCGGCAGCGCCGATCTGCAGACCTGGGAGCAGCTCGACGACGCGCTGCCGGTGCTGCCGGGGTGGACAACCGAGGGAAAGGTGTGGGCACCCGAAGTCATCGAACTCGCCGACGGCCGGTGGGCGATGTACTACACGACGATGGCGCCCGACCCGGCGATCCAGTGCATCGGCGTCGCTTTCGCCGACGAGCCCGCCGGCCCGTACCGCGACACCCGCTCCGGTCCGTTGGTCTGCGAGACGAAGACCGGTGGGTCGATCGATGCGCACCCGTTCCGGGCGGCCGACGGTGCGTTGTACCTGTTCTGGAAGAACGACGGGAATGCAGTCGGCGTCGACACCTGGATCTCCGGTCAGCGTCTGGCGGCCGACGGTGTCACCCTGCAGGGCTCACCGAAACAGCTGTTCCGGCAGGATCTTCCGTGGGAGGGCGAGCTCGTCGAGGCCCCGTTCCTGTGGGAGCACGACGGGAAGTTCTTCATGTTCTACTCCGCCAACAGCTATGCCTCGGCCGACTACGCCGTGGGGTACGCCGTCGCTGATCAGCCACTGGGCACGTACACGAAGAACCCGGAGCCGATCCTGGTTTCCGATGACGCGGCGGCAGGTCCTGGCCACTGCTCCCTGTTCACCGATGAGCAGGGCCAGGTCTGGATGGCCTACCACGCCTGGCCGGGCGACGCGCCAGGCGACGACGCATTCGGACGCGCGATGTGGCTCAGCAAGGTCAGTTTTGACGGTGCGGGTCTCCCCGTGGTCGTGCCGCCGGCAGGTTGACGGCGCCCCGCCGAGCAGCACGGACCACCGTCGCGACGGCTCCCCCTCAGCGATGATCGAAGACCTCGAGATCGACGCCGACGGCCCACGAGCGCCTGCGGCCCTGAGGATTCAGCTTCCGGTTCCTCGGAGAGCCTGCGCGATGAGGGCTGTCCCTGGTCCCGTCCGACCTCCTGGCCCAGGGCGCAGTTCGATGTCGTCTGCGGTGACCGGCTCGCCGCACCCGGAACATGCCAGTGCGAGTCCCGGCCGGCCACAGGCGTGGTGGGTGAAGCTCATCGGGGGTCCGTCCGGGGACATCCAGGTATCGCCCCACTGGGTCAGCAACACGAGGATCGGCATCAACGCGCGACCCCTGTCGGTGAGTGAGTATTCGTGCCTCGGTGGCCTGGACTGGTACTCGGTCCGCTCGATGATGTTGTGCTGCTGCAGGTTCGCAAGCCTGTCGGTGAGAATCTGCTTGGAGATCCCCAGATCCTTCCGCAGGTCCTCGAACCGGCCGAGTCCGATGGTCAGATCCCTGACGATCAGCCACGACCATGCATCACCCAGCACGTCGACGGTCCGGGCGATCGAACAGGCAACGGCAGCGAGGTCGACTCGAGTCATCCCGCCATGATAGACAGTCTGGTAACAAGACTGACTCACTCATCGAGGCGAGGGCCGACATTTCCCATGGTGACCATCAGACTGAACGACCCGGATCCAGCAGTGCTCGACGGCCGCAACATCCGTGCGAGCGCCTTCGAGCCCGCCCAACGACAGCTCGCCGCTCAGCTCCTGGAGCTGTTCGATCCCCGGCCGATCCCCCGCAGGGCGCTCACCGTCAACGCCGGCTACAGCCCGCTGCCGACCGTGCTGGCCGATCACGGTTTTGCCGGCGACGGCGCCGACAGCTGCGCCGCTGCGATCGAGGAGGCCCGCACGCGCACCCCGTCGATCCAGCAGCAGCCGATCGCCGGCCCGGAGCACCTGCCCTACTCCGACAGCAGCTTCGACCTGGTGTGGTGCATGGACACCGTCGAGCACACCGACCATCCGGAAACCCTGATCGCCGAGCTGGCCAGGGTGACGTCCACCGGCGGCCGCATCGTGCTGGACACCCTGAACAACACGTTCCTGTCCCGGCTGGTGTATCTGCGCATGTTCCAGCAGGTGCCAGGCACGAAGATCATGCCAGCGCACCGCTACCGCGCCGACCGACGTCGCGCGCCCGATCAGCTCTCCGTGCTGTGCCGCGCCGCCGGGTTGGACGTCGAACGCATCGCCGGGTACGAGCCGGCCTCGGCCGGCACCCTGATCACTTCACTGCTCGCCCGTCGCCGCGGTCGCATCACGGACCGCGAACTGGCCGCCCGCGCGCGGTTCCGGCTCGCCGAACCCGACCATGCGCCGCCCGTCACCTATTACCTGGTCTGGCGCAAGCACGGGGAGCGCCCCGGTGCCGAATGAAGGCACCAGCCGCACCGACTGATGGCGCGCTGGTCGCGCCAAGGCGCCGTACGCGGACCCAGGTGTGTCGACCTCGAGCTCACGCACGTCCGGGCCGGGAGACAGTGCGCTGCTGGAACGCCCGCACGACGATTCCGAGCACGATGCCCCACACCAGGAACAGCGGATCCCAGAAAGCGAGATGCCAGCCGAGCGCATATCGATCGGCGTCCGCCGGGATCTCGATGACTCCCGCGAAAGCCGCAGCACCGACCACCGTCAGCAGTGCGCCGTAGACACTGAGCACCGCCGCAGCTCCCCAGCCCGCCACGAGCAGCAGCCGCCGCGAGATGCGGGTCGGCCGGCGAGCCGCGAGTTCCACCAGCAACACGACACCGCAGGCCTTCAGCACGGTCGCACCCCAGGCGAGCCAGGACGCTCTGGCGTCACCAGAGCGGGCCAGATCCTCGATCGCGCCGCCGACGGTGTCGATGGCCCACAGACCTCCGACAGCCCAGTAGGCACTGATCAGGGTCTGCCCCAGGCTGATGACCAGCGCCACGACCATGGCCACCGACTCGACACGACGCCGCCCCGAGTTCCATCTCCCCGCCATGCCGCCATCAGATCACGAGGCGCGCGGCACCGCGTGGCAACCTGTACTGTACAGATCTATGACAGGTTCGCTGTTCCGGCAGATCGCCGCCGAGTTGCGCGAACGCATCGCGCTCGGTGATGTCGGTCCGGACGGAGCCCTGGAGAGCGAAGCCGCCCTCGGGGAGCGCTTCGGCGCCAGTCGGATGACGATCCGCAAGTCCCTGGAGCTGCTGCGGGACGAAGGCCTGGTCGAGGCACGCCGCGGGGCGGGGTGGTTCGCTGCCGGTCGGGCGTTCCACCAGCGCCTCGCCATCGGCACCTTCCACCATGCCGCCTCCGCGGTCGCCGCGACCGGTCAGCAGCTCGCCCGGGAGGTCGTCTCGTTCGGCTTCGTGCCGGCCCCGGAGCACATTGCCGCGCTGCTCGCGGTTCCCACGGCATCGCAGGTGTTGCTGTGCCGCAGCGTCCGCATGGCAGCGGGGTCACCGTTGGACCGGTCGACCGAGTGGCTGGCGGGCGACGCCGCCGCCGGGCTCTCCCGTTCTGCTGCAACGGATCCCGGAATCTGGCGGAGCCTGCAGCGGGCCGGCGTCACGATCGACAGCGTGCGTCAGAGCATCACCGCAGGGATCGCCGGGCCCACCGACGTCGAACTGCTCGGCGTCCCCTCCGGGGCGCCGCTGTTACTGGTGCGGCGACTGGCCGTCGACGCTGCGGGCGAGGTGGTGGCACTGTCCGACCATCGCTACCTGGCGCACCGGTTCTCCCTCGAGGTCGAGTTCCACGGCTGGTCCGGAATCCAGGACCAGCCACCCGGCCTGCACGACACCGTCAGCTGACCCACCCCCGCCCCCGCGATCCCGCCCCACCACCAGGAGAGACTCATGCGCGTACTCGTCACCGGCGGCGCCGGCTTCATCGGCTCCAACTTCGTCCTACGGATCCGGCAGACCCGCCCGGACTGGCAGCTCACCGTCCTCGACTCGCTGACCTATGCGGCCAACGCAGACTCGTTGGCCCCGGTCGCCGACGAGATCGAGTTCGTGCAGGGCTCGATCGCCGACGAGGTGCTGATCGACCGCCTCGTCGCGGCCAACGACCTGGTGATCCATTTCGCCGCCGAGTCGCACAACGACAACTCGCTCGACAACCCGTACCCGTTCGTCGAGACCAACGTCATCGGCACGTTCCGGATCCTCGAGGCAGTGCGCAAGCACGGAACGCGGCTGCACCACATCTCGACCGACGAGGTCTACGGCGATCTGGAACTCGATGATCCCGGGCGCTTCTCCGAGTCGACGCCGCTCAACCCGTCCTCCCCCTACAGCTCCACCAAGGCGAGCGCAGACCTGTTGGTGCGCGCCTGGATCCGCTCGTTCGACATCACCGCGACGTTGTCCAACTGCTCCAACAACTACGGCCCGCGGCAGCACGTGGAGAAGTTCATCCCGCGGCAGATCACCGGCATCCTGCAGGGCGTCAAGCCGAAGTTGTACGGCTCGGGTGAGAATGTCCGCGACTGGATCCACGTCGATGACCACAACGACGCGGTGGTGTCGATCATCGAGGACGGTCGGCCGGGCGAGACGTATCTGATCGGGGCCGACGGCGAGCAGAACAACCGGGAGATCATCGCCCTGCTGCTCGAGCTGATGGGCAAGCCGGCCGACTGGTTCGAGCACGTGAACGACCGGCCTGGTCACGACCTGCGATACGCGATCGACTCCAGCAAGCTGCGCGCCGAGACCGGCTGGCTCCCCCGGTACTCCGACATCCGTTCCGGCCTGCAGGCGACCATCGACTGGTACGCCGCCAACCCCGCTTGGTGGACCTCCTCGAAGGAAGCAGCCGAGCAGGTCTACACCCGTCTCGGTCGCTGACCTGACGCCCGGTTTCGCGGACTTGACGGTCGCTACGACGCCCCGTTCGCAGGCCTGACGGTCGCTACGACGCCCCGTTCGCAGGCCTGACGGTCGCTACGACGCCCCGTTCGCCGGCCTGACGGTCGTGATGCAGCGAGGTCCGCGGGCCCAGCGGTCGCCTGCCGGCTCCGAGGTCGGCTTGTCCACAGCCCCGCATCTGTCCACACTGCGGATCGGGCGCCGTGAGTCGGCCAGGAATCGACTGCACCATCCCTGGATGCGAACAGCAACGGAACTGCCCGACATCAGCGGAGTGGTGAGCCGCGGCGGACTCATCGATCTCGGCGTCAGCGAGCGGAGACTGCGAACCGCGGTGCAGCGGACCGAGATCCTGAGACTCTCCGAAGGCCACTACATTTCCGGTGACGAGTGGGACTCGCTCGACCCGTGGGGTCGGCTCCGCGCGCGGACGCTGGCCTTCGCCGGGGCTGCGTCGCCCTCCTCGATCGTCTGCGGTTGGTCCGCGCTTGCCCTGCACAGGGTTCCGGACGTGGCGACCCCGGCACCGACCCCCTCGCTGATCAGGCGCAAGTGGGGCACGAGCGGGTCCGACCGCACCACTTACGGATACGTCCGCAACTGCGTGCCTCCGGATGAGGCCATCACCCAGGTGGAGGGGATCCTCGTGCTGGAAAAGGGGTTCGCGATGGCGGATCTCGTCCGGTCGACGGGTCGGCTCACATCGTTGATCGTTGCTGACGCGATCGCGACGGATCCTGCGGCTGCCGAGGGGATGGCTCAATCGCTGACGACCCTGCGCAAGTGGCCCCGGTTTCCCCGAAGTGAGTGGCTGGTGCGGACGACAGACCCGCTGTCGGAGTCTCCTCTGGAATCCGCCGGACGGTTCCGGGCGCTCCAGGCCGGACTCCCGATTCCGATCTCGAACGCATGGCTCGGCCCCGGATATCCGGAGCGCCGGGTGGACCTCTGGTGGGAGCGCTTCGCACTGGCCGCCGAGGCCGACGGCGCCGTCAAGTACCTGGTTGATCCTGCACGGGCGGTGGCCTTGCAGCATGCTCGACAGGGCTCGTTGGAGGAGCTGGGCATCCGCTTCGTCCGCTACGACTGGCGGGGCGCCTTCCGCCACCCTGCTGAGCTCGCCGCGCGCTTCAGCGCCGCACTCGACGCGGCGCGCCCGCCGCTGTCGAGGGCGTTGAGATGGTGGCCCTGCCAAGAGGGTTGGGCGATTCGACGGGGCGACGTCTCAGTGGAGGAGTGCCCGGGTCGAACCGTCCCGCCGGCCTCCGATCGCATCGTCTTCCGGTGACGAGGTTCCGGTCCGCAGCGACCGTCACGACCACGAACAGCGCGGCTCAACGACCGCGACGACCGCGAACCCGGTGTCACAACGACCGCCGAGACCACCAGGGCGGTGGAGACGAAGTTCGTGGCATTCCGGGGCCCGCCAATTACCACCGATACACTTGTGAGTGAGTGCTCACTCAGTTATGGTGATCGGCATGTCACCCCGGGCCGCATCGATGTCGCCGGAAGATCGGCGTGCCTCGATCGTGCGGGCGGCAGCGCCGTTGGTGCGTCTGCACGGGCGGGACGTGACCACCCGGCAGATCGCCGAGGCGGCCGGGGTGGCCGAGGGCACCCTGTTCCGGGTGTTCGACGACAAGGAAGCCATCCTGCGGGCCGTCGTGCTCGACGTACTGCGGCCGGAGCCGGCGCTCGAGGCGCTCGACCGGATCGAGCTCGGGGTGCCGCTCGAGGACTTCCTGGCCACCGTCGTCGCGACCGTACGGGAGCGGGTCAAGGAGATCTTCGAGATCGCCATGGCCGTGCGCTGGATCCCGGACGAGGCGCGAATCCCGAAACCCGAACTCGACCCGATCGAGCAGCGCCTCGTCGACATGCTGAGCAGCTATCGCGACGAACTCTCCCTGACCCCGCTGCGCGCCGCAGAAGTCCTGCGACTGCTGGTGTTCGCGTCCACCCACCCGATGATCAACGAGGGGCGACCACTGCCCTCGCAGGACATCGTCACCGTCATGCTGAACGGGATCCGCCGTCACGACGGGCACGCGGGCGACCGTCGCTCGGCCAAACGCCGCCGGGTGACGATCGCCGATCCCTCACCCTGAATCGAACCGGCGCACTTTCGCCCTGAGCGAGAACTGCCCGGTCGTCTCCGCTCCCACGCTCCACCCTGGGCGAAAAGGCCTTGACCCCACTGTGACGTCAGGTCGCATCCTGATCACCGACCACTCCGCACCGAATCCCGCACCCCGTTCAACCCGCACCGACTCAAGGACCGTGTCATGCTGCTGCGTCTGTATCGCGAGAAACTGCGGCCGTACTCCCAGCAGATCGCCGTGATCATGCTGCTCCAACTGATCGGCACCATCGCCTCCCTGTACCTGCCGAGCCTCAATGCCGACATCATCGACAAGGGCGTCGCACAGGGCGATGTCGGCACGATCTGGGGCCTGGGCGTGATCATGCTGGGCGTCAGCCTCGTGCAGGTCGCGTGCAGCATCACGGCCGTCTACTTCGGCGCGCGGGTGGCGATGGCGTTCGGTCGGGACGTCCGTCAGGCGATGTTCGATCGTGTCAACACCTTCTCCGACCGCGAGGTCCAACACTTCACCCCGGCATCGCTGATCACTCGCAACACCAACGATGTGACGCAGGTGCAGACCCTGGTGGTGATGACGTTCACGCTGCTCGTGATGGCCCCCATCATGTGCATCGGCGGCATCATCATGGCCCTGCGCGAGGACATCGGCCTGTCCTGGCTGCTGCTCGTGGCCGTTCCGCTGCTGCTGGTCTCGATCGGCAGCATCGTGATCAGGATGGTGCCGGGATTCCGCGCCATGCAGACCAAGATCGACACCGTCAATCGCGTGCTGCGCGAGCAGATCAGCGGTATCCGGGTGATCAGGGCGTTCGTCCGTGAACCGCAGGAGACCCGGCGATTCGCCGTCGCCAACGACGATCTGACAGCCACCTCGCTGCGGGTCGGACGGTTGATGGCACTCATGTTCCCGACCGTCATGCTGATCCTCAACGCCTCCAGCGTCGCGGTGCTGTGGTTCGGCGGATACCGGGTCGACGACGGTTCGATGCAGGTGGGATCGCTGATGGCGTTCCTCAACTACCTGATCCAGATCCTCATGTCGGTGATGATGGCGACCTTCATGTCGGTGATGATCCCGCGGGCCGCCGTCAGCGCCGAGCGGATCGTCGAAGTGCTCGAGACGGAGTCGAGCGTGCACCCTCCGGCCCGTCCGACACCTGCCCCGCCGCGGCGCGGGGTCGTCGAGTTCACCGGCGTCAGCTTCCTCTACCCCGGCGCCGACACCCCGGTGCTCAGCGATGTCTCGTTGCGCGCCGAGCCGGGACACACCACGGCGATCATCGGATCGACCGGCTCCGGCAAGAGCACCCTGATCTCCCTGATCCCCAGGCTGTTCGACGTCAGCGCGGGGTCGGTGACCATCGACGGGTTGGACGTGCGCAACTACGAGCCGGACGAGCTGTGGGGACGGATCGGCATGGTTCCGCAGAAGGCCTATCTGTTCACCGGGACGGTCGGGAGCAACCTGCGGTACGGGAATCCTCGGTCGACCGACGACGAGCTCTGGGAGGCCCTGCGCATCGCGCAGGCCGATGATTTCGTCCGGGCGCTGCCCGAGGGGCTGGACGCGCCGATCGCCCAGGGCGGCACGAACGTCTCCGGTGGGCAGCGCCAGCGGCTGGCCATCGCCAGGGCTCTGGTTCGCAAGCCGGTCGTCTTCGTCTTCGACGACTCCTTCTCGGCGCTGGACGTGGCGACCGATGCCCGACTGCGCGCGGCGCTCGTCCCGAGCGTCGCCGCGGCTGCGGTGATTGTGGTGGCGCAACGGGTCTCGACGATCCGGGACGCCGATCAGATCATCGTGCTGGACGACGGAGCGGTGGTCGGCCGGGGTCGGCACGCGGAACTCCTGGAGACATGTCCGACCTACGTGGAGATCGTCGAGTCCCAGATGACCTTGGAGGAAGCGGCATGAGCAAGCGGCCCGATCTGCAGAAGTCCCCCGCCGCGGCAACCACCACGGATGCCAGCACATCGCACGAGGACGCCCAGACGGTCCGAGAGGTCACCCGCAAGGGCGGCAACCGTTCCGGCGGTCCGTGGGGCAACGCCATGCCCACCGAGAAGTCGATGAACTTCGGACCGTCCGCCAAGCGGCTCGTCGGCCGCCTTGCGCCGCAACGACTCCGACTGATCGCCATCCTCGCTGCCACCGTGACCAGCGTGGTGATGTCGGTGATCGGGCCGAAGATCCTCGGTCATGCCACTGACATCATCTTCGACGGCTTCACCGGTCGGACCATCGGTGCCGGCGCGCCCGCAGGCACCTCACTGCAGCAGGTCGTCGATGCCCTGCGCGCATCAGGTGACAACCAGCGAGCCGACATGTTGGCCTCGATGAACGTCATTCCCGGAGTCGGTATCGACTTCTCGGCGCTCGGCCACATCCTGCTGATCGTCCTGGCGCTGTACATCGGCGCCTCCGTGGTGATGTACGCCCAGGGCTTCATGGTCGCGACCGCCGTCAACCGTGCGATGCGCGAACTGCGCGCCGAGGCCGAGGCCAAGCTGGGCAAGCTGCCACTGGCCTATTTCGACCGGCAGCCGCGCGGCGAGGTGCTCAGCCGCGTCACCAACGACGTCGACAACATCTCACAGTCGTTGCAGCAGACCTTCTCCCAGCTGTTGACCAGCGTGCTGACGCTGATCGGCGTCCTGGTGATGATGTTGACGATCTCCCCGCTGCTGACCCTCATCGCCATGGTCGCGATCCCGGCGAGCTTCGTCCTCACTGCCAAGATCGCCAAGCGATCGCAGAAGCAGTTCATCACCCAGTGGCGGGCCACCGGCGAGCTCAACGGCCAGGTGGAGGAGTTCTACACCGGGCATGCGCTGGTCAAGGTGTTCGGGCGGCGGAAGGAGGCGGCACAGTCGTTCTCGGCCAAGAACTCCGAGCTGTACGAGGCAGGTTTCCGGGCCCAGTTCATCTCCGGCATCATCATGCCGATGATGATGTTCATCGGAAACATCAGCTACGTCCTGGTCGCGGTGGTCGGTGGCCTGCGGGTGGCGTCCGGGGCCGTTTCGCTCGGCGACGTCCAGGCCTTCATCCAGTACTCCCGCCAGTTCACCCAGCCGCTGTCCCAGGTCGCCTCCATGGCCAACGTTTTGCAGTCGGGAGTTGCGTCGGCCGAGCGGGTGTTCGAGCTGCTGGACGAACCGGAGCAGACCGCCGATCCCGTTGTACCCCAGACCGTTCCCGCCCGTGCGCGCGGACGGGTGACGTTCGAGGACGTCGACTTCGCCTACTCGCCGGACACCCCGCTGATCCACGACTTGTCGCTGGTCGCCGAACCCGGCAGCACCGTCGCGATCGTCGGTCCGACCGGTGCGGGCAAGACAACCCTGGTCAACCTGATCCTGCGATTCTACGAACTTGCGAGTGGCCGCATCACGCTGGACGGGGTCGACATCGCAGCGCTCCGTCGGGACGACCTGCGGTCCCGGATCGGCATGGTGCTGCAGGACACCTGGTTGTTCGGCGGGACCATCCGGGAGAACATCGCCTACGGACGGCCGGACGCCACCGAGGAGGAGATCGTGGCGGCCGCGACCGCGACCTACGTCGACCGGTTCGTGCATTCGCTGCCCGACGGCTACGAGACCGTCATCGACTCCGAGGGCAGCAACGTCTCGGCGGGCGAGAAGCAGCTGATCACCATCGCCAGGGCATTCCTGGCGGATCCGTCGCTGCTGATCCTGGACGAGGCAACCAGCTCGGTCGACACCCGCACCGAAGCTCTCGTCCAGCGGGCCATGGCGGCGCTCCGTACCGATCGCACGAGCTTCGTGATCGCCCATCGGCTCTCCACGATCCGGGATGCCGACCTGATCCTGGTGATGGAGGCCGGCGCCATCGTCGAACAGGGCACCCACGACGAACTGATCGCAGCCGAGGGGGCGTACTACTGGCTCTACCGCTCCCAGTTCGCAGCGGCCACGGACTCGGAGTCGGAACCGGTCTCCGCCGGGGTCAGCGAGCGCTGAGCAGCTTCTCGATCCGGTCGAGTCTGTCGTTCAGGGCTGCGACATCTGCGTGGGTCGCCGGCTGGCTGCGTTTGCGCAGCGAGATCACGAGGCGTCCGTCGTTGTCCATCTCGCCATGGCTGACGTCGCTGATGTCGTTGCCGTTCTGCAACCGGATCGCGTGGTCGAGGTCTCCGGGGTGCAGCCGCAGCCTGCGGAGACCGCGGGCGACGGGCTTGCCGTCCCGGACCAGGGTCAGGTTCTTGCCCTCGATCCAGCGGGACAGCATCGGGAACCGGTACGCGAGATAGTCAATGCCCTCGTTGGCCACCATCAGCGTCACCGCCCCGAGCGCCCCGCCGATGAATGAGTTGTCGGCGCCGATGACGGCGTTCTGCACGACGTTCGACAGCAGCAGCATGACGGTGAAGTCCAACATGTTCATCTGTGCCATCGATCGCCTGCCGCCGACCCGGAAGACGATCAGGATCAGCAGGTACACGGCAACCGTGCGGAAGATCTTCTCCGCCGCGGGGATCTGGAAGTCGAACAGGCTCTGCCACATGGGGTGCTCCTGGGTGCTGAAGAGGTGTCAGCAGCGACGGTAGGCGGAAACCGACCGCCACGTCCGCGAACCAGGCGCGGGAACGACCGTCACGTCCGCGAACCAGGCGCGGGAACGACCGCCACGTCCGCGAACCAGGCGCGGGAACGACCGTCACGTCCGCGAACCCGGCGGGGTCAGACGAAGAGGGCCTCCACCGCAGCGGGGTCGACGGCAGCCAGGGTCGGCGGGTCCCAGCGCGGGGTCCGGTCCTTGTCGATGAGCTGCGCGCGGATGCCCTCGACGAGGTCGTGGACCCCGACGAAATGGCCGGTGAGCACGAGGTCCTGGGCGAGCACCGCGGCGATGTCCATCGTCGCCGCGCGGCGCAACGCCCCCAGGGTCACGGTGAGGCTGGTCGGCGACAGGGTCCCGATCAGCTCAGCGGCGGCATTCGCCTCCGGGTCCGGGTGTGCCGCAAGCCGGGCGACGATCTCGGTGACGTCATCCCCGATGTAGCACTCGTCGATCCAGGCCGGCGTCGGTTGCACCGCAGGCGTTTCCGGCCATCCGAACGACTGCAGGGCCGCAGCTCCGCCGGCGGTCAGCGCTGCCACCAGCTCGGGCACCCGATCGCTCGGCAGGAAGTGATCTGCGAAGCCCGCCTCGATCGCAGTCGGACCGTCCATCCGCGCGCCGGTGAGCGCCAGGTGGGTGCCGAACTCGCCCGGACACCGGGCCAGCCAGTACAGCGCCCCCACGTCCGGGAACAGTCCGATGCCGGTCTCGGGCATGGCGACCATCGTGCGCTCGGTGACGACCCGGACGGAGCCGTGCACGGAGATGCCGACCCCGCCGCCCATCGTGATGCCGTCCATCACGACGACGTACGGCTTCGGGTACTGCGCGATCAGCAGGTTCATCGCGTATTCGTGCTCGAAGAAGTCCCCGGGGCCCGCGCCGCTCTTGATCCCGGCGTAGAGCTGCTTGATGTCGCCACCGGCGCACAGGCCCCGATCTCCGGCGCCGGTCACCAGTACCGCCGTGATCGTGTCGTCCGCAGCCCAGGCGCGGAGCCGAGCGGCGAGCTGGTCGATCAGGTCGACCGACAGCGCGTTCAGCTGACGGGGTCGGTTCAGGGTGGCGTGGCCGAGTCCGCCTTCGACGGAGACGAGCACTATCTCGTCCTGGACCTCGGTCTGCGGAGATGTCATGGTCATCACCGTATCGAGAGACCCCACCGCACCGACGTCCACCCGATTCCCATGATCCGGCCGTGTCATCCTGGCCCGGAAAGGGTACTCATGAAGTCATGACAGACTCGATCACGGTGACCCGCACGGTGCCGGCTTCGGCCGGCACGATCTTCGACGTGCTGTCCAATCCGGACAAACATCCGCAGGTGGACGGCTCCGGCTTCATCCGGTCGGCCGAGAAACCCCAGCGCATCCAGCAGGTGGGCGACGTGTTCACGATGAACATGTCCGGCGACCACATGGGGGGCGACTACCAGACGGAGAATCACGTGTCCGGGTTCTCGCACAACCAGCTCATCGCCTGGAAGACGGCGCCCGTCGGCGCCGAGCCCCCCGGCTGGGAGTGGTTGTACGAGCTCACTCCGAACGGACCCGAATCCACCGATGTCAGCCTGACGTACGACTGGTCCAAGGTGACCGACAAGGACCTGCTCGCCAAGCTCAAGTTCCCGCTGGTGCCAGAGAGCGCCCTCGAGGATTCGCTGGCCAACCTGTCGTCGGCCGCGACCAGCTGACCCCAGCACCCTGCTGCACGACGCCCCGCCGATTCGATCTCGGCGGGGCGTCCGTCGCGCTGATGGTGGATCGGGAGGGTTCAGCCTGTCGCCCGACGCCCTCGTCGCGCCCGCAGGTAGTCGCTGATCACGTACTCCCCGAGCCGCTCGGCGTCGGGAGCGAACACCCGCCCGCCGCTGCGCCGGGCCATCGCATCGACGAACCGTTCCAGACCGGGATCATCACCGAGCCGGAAGATGTTGAGCGACGCTCCCTGCCGCGAGATCGCGTCGACCTGGGCGATGCTCGCCCGGATGGTCGCCGCGCTGGGCGGCCAGGAGAACACCGGGAACCCGTCCTCCAGATGTGAGGTCGGTTCGCCGTCGGTGATGACGAGCACGACCGGCTCTGCTTCGGGATGCCGGCGGAGGTGACGTCCGGCCAACATCAACGCGTGCTGCAGGTTGGTGCCCTTCACCCACTCCGGCTCGACGGTCGCCAGCTCCATCGGGGTCATGGTGCGTGCCATCCGGTCGAAGCCGATGATCTCCAGCGCGTCCTGGCGGAACCGGGTCTGGATCAGGTGGGTGAGCGCCATGGCCGTCTGTTTCATCGGCAGCCAGCGGTTCTCCATCACCATGGAGAACGACAGGTCGACACAGAGCGCCACTGCGGCGCGGGTGCGGCGCTCCGTCTCGGCGATGACGAAATCCTCCGGCTCGAGCCCACCGGTCAGCTCGGTCGCACCGGACGTCGCCAGCCGCAGCGTCCGGTTGGTGACGGTTCGCACTGCATCGAACGGTTGCTCGTCGCCGAAGCTCCACGGCAGGAAGGCCCCCGTCCGTTCGTCAGCGGCCCCGCTGCGGCGGTCGTCGTGACCGCCGAGTCCACCGGCCCGCAGGTCGGCGAAGATCCGCTTCAACGCGCTCTGACCCAAGCGGCGCAACGCTTTCGGTGACATCTGCGGTCCTTCGGGTCCCCGCTGCAGGTAGCCCTGCTTCTCCAGCTCCCGTTCCAGATCACGCAACGCGCGGACGTCCTGGGCCGCCTCGGCGCCCAGGTGCCGCTCCAGCAGATCGACGTCGACGTCGTCCAGCGTGGCTCCGGGATGCTGACCGGCGAGCTGTGCTTCCAGCTCCTCGAGGTCGGCCAGCTCACCGACGATGCCGGCCGCCTCCCCCACGCCGAGCGGCTCCTCGCCACGCATCCGCACGCCGGGGCCGTTCATCATCCCGGGACGAAGGGCGCGCAGGTTGTCCGACAGCTGCGCCATCTCCGAGGCCAGGTCGACGTCCTGACCCATGGCCTGGTCGATCAGGTCCTCGAGTTCCCGGCGCTGCTGTGCGGTCAGTGAACGCATCAGCCGGTCCATCTCGGCCTGCCGCCGGGCGAGCTGGTCGATGAGCTCGTCCACGTCGGCCGGGCCCTCGGGGAAGAACTCACCGTGCTTGCTCATGAACTGCTCGAACTGCTCGGCTGTGTCGGTCCCCCGCGCATGGTCGGCGAGCAGCGCGTTGAGGTCGGCCATCATGTCGCGGACCTTGCGCATGGCCGCCGGATCGTTGCCGCCGAGCGCCTGCTTGAGACCCTGGAACTGTTGCTCGAGCACCTGTTCACGCAGGTTCGCACTGATCTGCTCGTACAGCGCTTGCGCCTGCGGATCGCGCCACTGGTAGTCCTGCAGTTCGCGCAACGCGGCAGCGGTGGTGTCGGGCAGAGCTTCCAGCGTCATCTCGGCGAGCCGGGCAGCGTCGTCGTCGGCAGCTGCGAGGGTGTCCTTCTCCTGGGCGAGCGCCTGGTCGAGTGCCGCTCGTGCCCTCGTCAGCTCGCCGGACGGATCACCGCGCCTACTCAGCTCGCGACGGCGTTCCCGGATCTGCCGGTGCAGCTCGTCGATGCCGGGTGTCTCACCGGAACCCTTGCGCCGCAACTCCTCCAGCGCATCCCGTACGCTCTTGCCGGCCATCACCTGGTCGCCGAGCTCGTCCATCGCCTGACGCACGTCGAACGGCGGCGCCAGCGGGTCGGGGCCCTCGTGCCAAGCCCCGTAGTAGTAGTTGTCCCTGGCCATCTACGAGCCGTAGATGGTCATGCCGGCCGGACCACGGGTGGTGTCCTTCGACAGCCGCTTGCCCAGGTACAGGCCTTCCAGGACGAACTCGATCGCCGCGGCCACCTGGCCGGGGGTGACGGAGTCCTCGTCGATCCCGACGGCGGTGAGTACCGCGGCCAGACCGCGGACGGTGCCCACCTGGTCGAGCAGCCTCTGCGCCGGGACCAGGGCACCGGTCTCCACGACGGTGTCGACGGCGTCCTGCTGCTCCTGGGCTTCCGGATCACCGGCGGCGACCACGAACCGGTCGGTGAACCCCGACAGATCGAGTCCGCGCACGAGCTGCCGGAACACGGCAACCGAGGCCCGCCGCAACAGGTGCTGGACGATTTCGGCCTCCCGGCCCTCCTCGCCCATCTCGAACTCCAGCTTGCCCAGCAGGGACGAGAGCACCGGTTCGAGATCGCCGATCCTGGCGACCGGCGCGTCCTCACCGGTCAGTGCCCCGCGGCGCAGGGCGCCGGCGCTGACGGCCTCTGCCGCCGACACCGAGAAGCGTGCCGAGACGCCTGATCGCTGGTCGATGCTGGTGGAATCGCGCAGCTCGTGGGTGAGTGCGGCGATCACCCGCAGCACGTGCATGGGCACCTCGGCGACGAGCTCGGCTTCCTGCGCGACCAGGGCGACGTCGGCGTCGGCCGTCAACGGATAATGGGTGCGGATCTCGGCGCCGAAGCGATCCTTGAGCGGGGTGATGATCCGGCCGCGGTTCGTGTAGTCCTCGGGGTTCGCCGACGCGATCACCAGCAGGTCGAGCGGCAAGCGCAGGTTGTACCCGCGGATCTGGATGTCGCGCTCCTCCAGCACGTTGAACAAACCGACCTGGATGCGCTCGGCGAGGTCGGGCAGCTCATTGATGCCGAACAGCCCGCGGTTCGCCCTGGGCAGCAACCCGTAGTGCACCGTGTCGGGATCCCCCAGGGTCCGACCGGCGGCGAGCTTGGTCGGATCGACGTCGCCGATCAGGTCGCCGACGCTGGTGTCAGGGGTGGCCAACTTCTCCGCGTAGCGCGCCGACCGGTGCAGCCATTCGATCGGCAGATCGTCGCCGTGTTCGACCACCAGGGCCCGCGACGCCCGGGTGATCGGGTGCAGCGGATGCTCGTTCAGCTCGGACCCACTGATCACCGGTGTCCACTCGTCCAGCAGCCCGACGAGGGTCCGCATCAGCCGGGTCTTGCCCTGGCCGCGTTCACCGAGGAGGACGAAGTCGTGACCGGCCAACACCGCGCGCTCGACCTCGGGGACGACTGTGTCGTCGAGGCCGACGATCCCCGGCAGGCTCGGCCTGCCCGATCGCAAGCGCTCCACCAGATTCGCCCTGAGCTCCTGTTTGACGGTGCGGTACTCCGCACCCGTCTCTCGTAGCTCACCGAGCGTTGACACGGAGGGAGCCGCCGCGTCATCGGAAACGGAGGACGTCGAGGTTTCGCGCGCGGATCCAGTCACCTTCTCCACAGTAGGCAGCGCCGCGCCGGGGGCAAGGGGCTGCGGCGAGGCGAGTGGGAGTTTCAGCTTTCGGCGTGACCTGGAATACGGCTCAGCCGACGAGACCGTCGAGCAGATGTCTCTCCAGGTGATCCAGTCCGAGTCGCACCCCGCCGGTCACGACGGCATCGGCCCCCAGCGAGGAGGCGGCCACCAGCGGCGGGTTGTCGATCATCGCGGCCGGCAGCAGTTGCTGGATCGTGTCGACCAGCACCCGACCGGCATCGGCGATCCCGCCGGAGATGACGACCATCGCCGGATCCAACAGTGTGGCGAGGACCCCGACGAGCTGCGCAAGCCGCTCGCACACGGTGCGCACGATGCGCAGCGCGCTCTCGTCCCCGTCGGCCGCAGCGCGGAACACCGTGCGGGCACTCACGTCGGGCGTGTCGAGTGCGGCCGCGCCGTCGACGGCGGGTCGCTGGGCCGGCGCGCCGAACGTCGCCGTCCCGTCGGCGATCGCCGCCGCTGCGAGTTCCCTGGCGTGGCGGGCGATACCGAGCACCTCCGGTCCGATGGCCGGCATCAGCGACACGAACCTGAGCTCCCCG
Source organism: Nakamurella sp. (assembly GCA_037720195.1). GTDB lineage: Bacteria > Actinomycetota > Actinomycetes > Mycobacteriales > Nakamurellaceae > Nakamurella. The sequence goes on from JBBJML010000005.1 coordinate 29,836, forward strand.
GCGCTGCCGTGTTCACCCCGGACCAACCGACCCCCCATCAGGATCCCGGCCCCGAGCCGTTCGCCGGCGAGCACCACCACCACGTTGTCGAGAGACCTGGCCACTCCCGACCATCGCTCCCCGAGGGCAGCCAGATTGGCGTCGTTCTCGATCAGCACGGGCCAGCCGTGACCCGTCGCCCAGGCGGTGGCCAGTGCCACCCCTCGTTGTTCGGCGGGGTACTCGATCTGTTGGACAGCAGACACCGATGACGGCACCCCGACCACAGCCACCAGCACGTCCCCGGTCCGCATCCCGGCGCCGGCGAGCGCGCTACCGACCAGCTCGTCCAGCACCGTCGTCCGGTCCGCTGTCACCGGGTCGAGGAGGGTCCGCTCAGCCGCCCCCCGCAGCACCCCCCGCAGGTCGGTGACCCAGACGGTGATCGTGTGAACACCCAGATCGACGGCGACCACCGCGCCGCTGCCCGCAGCAAAGGCATAGCGCCGTGGCGGTCGTCCACGTCCGCCCGACATGCCCTGTGCTGCACCGGGAGTGCCGGTGGCGTCAGACAGGGCGCCGGGTGTTGTCGAACCGTCCACCTCCACGATCCGTCCGAGCCGCAACAGGTCTGCACACACCTCGTGCACCGAGGTGCGGCTGAACCCGGTGGCCTCCATCAGTTCCGAAGCGGTCATCACCTCGCCCATCCGGAGCACCGCGAGCAACGCGTCGGCACTCACCCGGCGCAGCTGGTGAGAGGTGACCGGGCGCGGTGGCGATCCAGCGCTGGACATGGTGGACGGTTCTCCCTCGGTGCTCGGGCCACGACGTGCTCGGAGGCTTCGCCGCGGCCAAGGGTTGACGATCGGCGTGGCGCGCGGGATGCTGATGCCGCTCGGATTGATCCGCGCCTCTTATTTATTGCTGATCCCAGGCTACGGCACGGTCGGCATCGGCAGGGAACACCCGAGCACTCAACGTCGAGCGATGGAGGAATCATGTACCGAGACATCCGAGTGCGGAAGGTCGGCCTCGTCACCGCGGCCCTCACTGCCACCGCGGTGCTGCTGGCCGGGTGCGGCCGCACCGAGTCCGCCGTCGGCGGGAGTTCCGCCGCGCCGTCGACGATCGGCAGCGCACCGGCCACCGGCACGCTCACCATCTGGGCCCAGGCCGACGAGGCCGCCGGCCTGCCCGCTTTCGCCGAGGAGTTCATGAAGGCGAACCCTGGTCTGACCATCACCGTCAACCCACTCCCCTGGGACGCGGCGCACAGCAAGTACCAGACCGCCATCGCGGGCGGTTCGACGCCGGACATCGCCCAGATGGGGACCACCTGGATGAGCGATTTCCAGGACGCGTTCGCCCCCATCCCGACCTCGATCGACACCTCGGTGTTCTTCGAGGGATCAGCGAAGACCAACGAGGTCGGCGGCACCATGCTCGGCGTCCCCTGGTACGTCGACACCCGGGTGTTCTACTACCGCAAGGACTTGGCTGAGAAGGCCGGCTGGAAGGAGTTCCCGAAGACCTGGGACGAGTTCAAGAAGTTCGGCAAGGACCTGCAGACCAAGGCCGGAGCCAAGTGGGGAATCGGTCTTCCCGCCACCGGCACCGATTCGTTCCAGAGCATGCTGATGTTCCCGTGGTCGGCCGGGGCGAAGCTGACGAACGACGACAACTCGAAGTGGACGCTCGATTCGCAGCAGTGGATCGATGCGCTCACCTACTACCAGTCGTTCTTCTCCGACGGGATCTCGAACCCGAACCCGGACACCGGAGCCGGCGCCGCCGAGGCGGCGTTCGTCGACGGCAGCACTCCGGTGCTGGTCGCAGGACCCAGCGGTATCGGATCGATCAGCAAGGCCGGCGGGGGCGCCGACTACCAGAGCAAGTTCGCTGTCGGTCGGGTGCCGTCGAACTCCTCGTCCACCAGCTTCGTCGGTGGATCGAACCTGGTGGTGTTCAAGAACAGCAAGAACGCCGACGCCGCGTGGAAGTTCATCCAGTGGATGTCGACCCCGGAGGTCCAGGTCCGGTGGCAGAAGGCGGTCGGCGACCTGCCCGCGGTGAAGAGCGCCTGGCAGGACAAGACTCTCGCCGACGACCCATTCCTGAAGGTCTTCGGTGCCCAGCTGGAGGACACCGCTGCACCGCCGACCGTCACCACCTGGACCCAGGTCAGCGCCGCTGCCGACAAGGTCCTCGAGCAGATCGTCCGGTCGAACGCCGATCCTGCGACGTCGCTGAAATCGCTGCAGTCACAGGCAGATTCGATCGGTACCGGTTCCTGATCATGGCCACCGAGGTGGACCTCTCCGCGGCTCGACCGGCTTCCACTCCTCGGTCGGGTCGCGGATCACCCCAGGCGACGCGGGCTCGCCGTCAGGGGCTGACCGCCTGGCTGTTCGCGTTGCCCTTCGTGGTGATCTTCAGCGTCTTCATGCTGGTGCCCATCATCTCCTCGCTGGGCATGTCGTTCACCGACTTCACCTCGCGCGACATCCAGACGCCGTTCGCCGTCGGCTTCGTCGGATTCGACCAGTACGCCGACCTGTTCAGCAATAACCAGTTCCTCAAGTCGCTCTCGGTCACCGGCTACTTCGTCGTCGTCGGCATCCCGTTGACGATGGTCGTCGCAATGACATTGGCCGTCGCCCTCGACAGCGGGATCGATCGATTCCGGTCCTTCTTCCGGGTCGGCTTCTACCTGCCGGTGGTCACCGGCATCGTCGCGATCGCCGTCGTCTGGCGGTTCATCTTGCAGGACAACGGGATCCTCAACGCCGTGCTCGGATGGTTCGGCATCGACGGCCCCAACTGGCTGAACTCGACCACCTGGGCGATGCCCGCGATGATCCTGATGGCGGTGTGGCGCAACACCGGGACGCTGATGATCATCTTCCTGGCCGGGCTGCAGGCGATCCCGACGGAGGTCAAGGAAGCGGCGGCGATCGACGGGGCCGGTGCCTGGAAACGGTTCACCAGGATCACCCTGCCGTTGATGCGGCCCACCCTGCTGCTCGGCGCCGTTCTGCTCTCGGTCGGGTACCTGCAGTTCTTCGAGGAACCCTTCGTGATGACCAACGGTGGCCCACTCGACTCGACGTTGTCGGTGAGCTACTTCGTCTACAACCAGTTCGGGTTCGGCAAGTACGGCACCGCATCCGCGGCCAGCTACGTGCTGTTCGTCATCATCGCGTTGCTGTCCCTCGTCCAGTTCCGCGCGCTGCGCAGCAAGGACTGATCCGCCATGACCGTCACACTCGACAGGACCCGGAACCGGGACGAGGACGTTGCCGACGCGCCGGCCGAAACCGTCGGCCGGGCGCTGCGGACGCCGATGCGCTGGCAGCTGGTGATCTACCTGCTGCTGGTCATCGGTGTGCTGGTGGCGCTGATGCCGTTCGTCATCATGCTGTTCTCCTCACTGAAGACCCAGGGCGAGATCCTCCGCGACCCGAGGAGTCTGATCCCACAGGAGTTCACCGGTGAGAACTACTCCAGATGGTTCTCCGACATCGGCATCGGCCAGTTCTTCACCAACAGCATCGTCGTCGCGGTCGCGACCGTCGCCGGCAACATCGTCTTCTGCTCGATGGTCGGATACGCGCTGGCCAAGATGGAGTTCCGGGGGAAGAAGATCCTGTTCGGCCTGGTGATGGTGACCTTGATGACGCCCGGCACCGTCACCTTCGTACCGTTGTTCGTCCTGGTCTCCAAGCTGGGCTTGGTGAACACCTATCCGGCACTGATCCTGCCGTTCCTGGTGACACCCACCGGCGTGTTCCTGATGCGCCAGTTCATGTCGGGTATCCCCGAGGCACTGCTGGAAGCAGCGAGGATCGACGGGGCCGGCGAGTGGCGGATCTTCTTCCGCGTCGTCCTGCCACTGTGTGGCCCGCCGATCGCCACCCTCTCGATCCTGACCTTCCTCGGGTCGTGGAACAACTTCCTGTGGCCTCTGGTCGCCGCGCAGAGCGAGGACAAGTACACCCTGCCGATCGCCCTCACGCTGTACTCCAAGGGGCAGGACGCCACGAACTACGGCCTCCTGCTGGCCGGATCCGTGCTCGTGATCGCCCCGATCGTGGTGCTGTTCCTGGCGCTGCAACGCTTCTTCGTCCAGAGCGTCGTGTCCTCCGGTATCAAGTGACTCCTCACCCGCCCGCCGTCGTTCCAGCTGATGCACCATTCCGTGATGCGGCACTCGACGTCGAGGCACGGATCGAGGATCTGCTGACGCGGATGACCCTCGAGGAGAAGCTCGGTCAGATGGTGCAGTTGGATGCCCGGCAGGATCTGGACGACATCATCCAGGTCAAGCTGGCGGGTTCGATCCTGCACGCCTCACCGGAGCGGATCCTGCGTGCGCTGGAGCTCAACGACCGGACCCGGCTGCGGATCCCGCTGCTGGTGGCCGAGGACTGCATCCACGGCCACTCCTTCCGTTCGGGAGCGACGATCTTCGGCGTCCAGCTGGCGATGGCGGCGAGCTTCGATCCGGCGCTGGTGCAGCGCGTTGCCAGGGCGACAGCGGTCGAGGTCTCCGCGACCGGGATCCACTGGACGTTCTCGCCGGTGCTGTGCATCGCCCGCGACATCCGGTGGGGTCGGGTGAACGAGACCTTCGGCGAGGACCCACACCTGATCGCAGAGCTGGGCGCAGCGATGATCCGTGGCTACCAAGGTGATGGGCTCGCCGACCCGACCGCGATCCTGGCCTGCGCCAAGCATTTCGCCGGCTATTCGGAGACGCAGGGCGGCCGCGATGCCAGCGAGGCGGACATCAGCCCGCGCAAGCTGCGCTCGTGGTTCCTGCCACCGTTCGAGCGCGCCGTACACGAGGGGTGCCGGTCGTTCATGCTCGGCTACCAGGCGATCGACGGGGTCCCGATCACTGCCAACCACTGGCTGCTGCAGGAGGTGCTGCGCGGCGAGTGGGGATTCACCGGAACCCTGGTCACCGATTGGGACAACGTCGGACGGATGGTGTGGGAGCAGCAGGTGCGACCGGACATCGCCGAGGCCGCGGCGAGCGCTGTGCTGGCCGGCAACGACCTCACCATGGCCATCCCGGCTTTCGCCGACGGTGCAGCGGAGGCCATCGAGCGCGGACTGATCCAGGAGCACCACATCGACGCCGCGGTGCGGAACCTGCTGCGGGTCAAGTTCGAACTCGGCCTGTTCGACCGACCACGCCTGCCCTCACCGGAACGTCAGCGCGCCGTGATCGGCTCCCCCGAGCATGCCGAGCTCAACCTGGAGATGGCTCGCCGCAGCCTGATCCTGTTGCAGAACAACGGTTCCCTCCCCCTCGACACAGCGGCGTCGGGCTGCACCATCGCCGTCATCGGTCCCAATGCCGATGACGCACAGGGACAGCTCGGCGACTGGGCAGGCAACTCCGGCCAAGTCGACTGGATGCCGGTCGGGCACCATCGCCACCAGATCGAAACGGTGCTGGACGGACTGCGCGCCCTGACACCAGCGCCATGGACAGTGCTCTACGAGCGAGGCGCCGACATCGTCGAGGAGTCCGCAGCCGAGGCGGGTGTGCTCCCCGACGGTCAGCCCGCTCCGCCGGTGGCCGTCCCCGCGCGCACGGACCCGGACCAGCTCGCCGCAGCCGTCGCCGCGGCCACCGCGGCAGATCATGCAGTGGTCGTCGTCGGCGACAGCCTGCAGCTCACCGGGGAGGGCCGTTCGACGGCCACGTGCGAGCTCATCGGCGGCCAGATCGCACTGCTGGACGCCGTCGTCGCCACGGGTACCCCGACCACCGTGGTGGTGCTCAGCGGCAAACCACAGGTGCTCCCGCCGTCGGCGCTCGCCGCCGACTCCTTGATCCAGGCGTTCAGCCCCGGCATGCGAGGCGGCCGGGCGATCGCCGAGTTGGTGCTCGGCCGGATCGAACCGACCGGGCGACTGCCGATCTCGATCCCCCGACACATCGGGCAGCAGCCGACCTTCTACAACACCGTGCGCGGTCAGCACGGCGACCGCTACGCCGACCTGACCCAGGATCCACAGTTCGTGTTCGGGGAGGGACTCTCGTACTCCACCGTCGAGTACCGCGCGTTGACGCTGGCGAACCCGGAGGTTGCCGCCGACGGGGAGATCACCGCGGAGCTCGTCCTGGAGAACACCGGCGACCGCCCGGCGACCGAGACCGTCCAGGTGTACGTCCGTGATCTGGTGACATCGGTGACCTGGGCGGACAAGGAGCTCAAGGCGTTCCGTCAGGTCACCCTGGAACCCGGCGAGCGCCAAACGCTCTCCGTGCAGGTGCTCGCAACGCAGTGCTCGATCGTCGACGCCCGAGGGCATCGGGTCGTCGAGCCCGGCACCTTCGAACTGCTGGTGGGCTGTTCCTCCCGCGACCGCGACCTGCTGGCGGCCGAGTTCACGATCTGCTGACGGCGTTCCCGCAGACCCGACCGGCGACACGTCGCACCCGGGATCGAGCACGGTTGCGGCAGTTCGTAATCTGGTGGATGGAACGGGTGCCGTCCGGGACCCGTCGGCTGGACCAGCTCCGGGAGCGGACGATGAGCGACGTGTACACGGATCTGACGGGCACCGACCGTCCTTCCCGGGACGGCCTGACCCGGATGATCCCGCACTTCACCACCACCGCCGGCTGGCGGGACGAGACGTTGCCGATCCTGAAGTCCGGCAAGGGCGTCTGGGTGGAGGACGTCGACGGGAAGAAGTACCTGGACGGGCTGTCCGGACTGTTCTGCTCGAACCTCGGGCACGGCCGCGCCGACCTGGTCGCCGCAGCCTCCGAGCAGATGCAACGACTCGCGTTCTTCCCGACCTGGGGGGCTGCCCACGAACCCGGCCTCCAGCTCGCCGAGGAGATCACCTCCCGCGCCCCCGGCGATCTCGACAGCGCCTTCTTCGTCAACTCCGGCTCGGAGGCGGTGGAGTCCGCGATCAAGTTGGCCAGGACCTACCACCTGGCCACCGGTGGGACCGCCCGCCACAAGATCATCTCGCGCGACTTCTCCTACCACGGCACCACTCTCGGGGCCCTGTCGGTGACCGCGGTGCCGCGCTTCCGGGAGCCGTTCCTGCCGTTGCTGAACGATGCGGTGCGCAACATCCCGAACACCTTGCGGGCCAGTGCGGCGCCGGGCGGTGGGCCCGGCGACCTGTCCAGCCTCGACGTGCTCGAGGACCTGATCCTTGCCGAGGGGCCGGAAACGGTCGCGCTGGTGATCGCCGAGCCCGTACAGAACGGCGGCGGGGCGATCGTCCCGCCGGAGGGCTACTGGCCACGGCTGCGGGAGATCTGTGATCGCTACGGGATCCTGCTCTGCGCGGACGAGGTGATCACCGCCTTCGGGCGGCTGGGCCACTGGTTCGGCTCCGAGAAGTTCGGCGTGGTGCCGGATCTGCTCACCTTCGCCAAGGGTGTGACGTCCGCCTACGTGCCGATGGGCGGCGTACTTGCCCGCTCGACGGTGACCCGAGCCATCGCCGACTCGTCGCTCGGCTGGTTCGCGCACGGCTCCACCTTCGGAGCGCATCCGGTGGCCAGCGCGGTGTCGCTCGCGACCATCGACGCCATGGAGAAGGAGCACGTGCTCGACAACGTGCGTGGGCAGGCACCGGATCTGCTCACCGGGTTGCAGGCGATCGCGGCCGGGTCGCCCGTCATCAGGGAGGTCCGAGGTACCGGCTTCTTCCACGCGCTCGAGCTGGTCGCGGACTCCGACACCGACACCGACCTGTCGGCCGACCAACGGGCCGGACTGCTCGGCGGCGTGATCATGCGGTCGCTGCGATCAGCGGGCCTGCTGCTCCGCCCGGACGATCGCGGGCCGGCCAGCATCGTCGTCTCCCCGCCGCTCGTCACCGACCCGAGCGAGCTGGGGACCCTGCTCGATCGGCTGGAGACGGTGGTGGCCGACGTCGCCGCCTGGATCGCGGCCCATCCCTGAACCGGAACGGCCGACATCCCCGCGGGGGTTGCCGGCCGTTGTCGGGACAGGAGTCCCTCGTCGTTCGACCGGGTGTTCGCTCAGGGCAACAGAAGATCCTGCAGCACCGCAGCATCGGCGCGATGTCCCCCGGCTTCGGCACGCTTGGCCATGTCGAGCAGTTCGGAACGCTCCGCAGGGCTGCTGTAGGCAGCGACCTCGTGGGCGATGGCGCGACGTCGACGGCGCGCGGCGCGCAGGGCGCGGGAGCGCTCGGTGGACAGGGAGAGCGCGGACGGGCGGTTCATGGCGTACCTCGATGGCATCGACGGGCGATCGGGCAGCGCTGGCCTCACGTTGACTGTCCGGACCTGCAGTTCCTTGATCGATCCAGACAGCTCAAGGCTACCGACTGGTACAGCCCGCGGTGGGCCTTCGCAGTGTCAGACGGGCCACAGAATGCAGGTCACACACGGTTCCCTCGGACCCACGGATGCCCGAGGCGCAGTGCGCGGGTCGAGCTCAGATCTGGCCGGGGGTCACGCTGACCGGGGAGTTGCTCCTCGAAGCCGGGATGTCGGCCGGGCTACCCGGGGTCGTGCCGTTGGAGAGCACGTTGCCGCTGATGGTCGCGTTGACCGCGCCGGCGGTCACCAGGTAGCACTTCCAGGACCGCTGATGACCACCGAAGACGTTGTTGCGGATGATCATCGAGTTGGCGTTGCCACCCTTGTCGGTGAACTTGCTGGAGCACTCGCCGTTGTCGATGAAGTTGTTCTCCACCAACAGGTTCCTGACAGTGCCCCACTCCGGAGCGGCCATCACACCGAGGCTGTTGGAGCCGGTCATGACGTTGCCGCGGATGCTGATGTTGTCCCCGCGCAACACCTGCACGCTGTCGTTGTGGGTACCACCGGACTGCTGCGACTGCCAGTGGTTCGGGTAGTAGACGTTCTTGCCCAGCACCGAGTTCTCGATCGTGACGTTGGAGCCGGTGATGTTGATGGAGTCGACCTGGCCGGAGATCTTCACCCCACGTGCAGTGAAGTTCGACCCGCCGATCCCGGACGCATTCCACTCCGACGGTGTGGACTCGGCGATGACCGTGTCCTCGATCACCAGGTTGGCGTAGCCGGCCCTGGCGTCGACCAGCGGCCAGTAGCGGCGGGCGGCCGCATTGGTGCCGCCGGTGACGACCGAGTTCCGGATGGTGATGTTCGGCGCCCGCACGACGATCGAGCCGTGCACCTCGACGCCGTCGATCACCTGACCGGGCTCGTCCGCGATCAGATCTCCCTCGATGACCTTCGGTTCCTGGGTGGCCGGCGGGGTCGGTGAATCAACCGGTGAGGACGGAAGCGGGGTCGAGGGCGCCTCGTCTGTGCTCGGCGTGCTCGGCGTGCTCGGCGTGCTCGGCGTGCTCGGCGTGCTCGGCGTGCTCGGCGTGCTCGGTGTGCTCGGCGTGCTCGGCGTGCTCGGTGTGCTCGGCTCCGTGGGCGTGCTGGGCATCGGAGGAGTGGTCGGCACCGCGGGATTCGGGGACGGCACCGGATTGGAAGGAGCCGGCTTCGTGGGCACTGGCTTCGTCGGAGCGGGCTTCGCGATCGCCGCTGCGTAGAAGGCGACTGACTGTCGTCGCCACCCGGCCGCCTCCAACGAGGCTCCCCTGGCGGCCGTTGCCGCGATCCTGCTGAGCCGCCCCTTCGTGAACCGGAACACCCGCATGCACGACGGACCGCCGACGACGGAGGCGTAGAAGTCACGCTGCTGCTTCACGTATCCAGCCCTGACGGCCGCGTTCAGGACGGTTCCGGCAGGGGCCCAACGGAAGTCGTGGGTCTTCGGGTTGTACAGCCGGTAGATGGCCGTGGTCCCGCGCTGCTGCGTGGTCGCCACCCGGGCCACCGCGCCGTCCTGCGCGGTGTAGCCATACCTCGCGGCAGACCGGGCGTTCTCCGAGGCACTGGTGGTCAGCAGACTGGTGCCGGTGGGCTTCGTGCTCTCGTAGAGATTCGCGCTGAGGTTCTGGCACCCCGGGGCCGGAGCCGCAGTCGCGAGAGCAGACCCGCCGATCAGCAGCGCCGAAGTACCCAGAGCGCCGACGAGCACCGCCACCAGCAGACGGGCGCCGCGGGTGCGCCTGGAGGCGGTCGAGATCACGAGTACCTCCGAGGAGCGGTTGACGGGAAAGCAGAGAGCGTGGGAACTGGAGACCTTCGGAGCCCGAGCGCGTCGGTGGACAGGGACCGCACCAGCTGCATCGATTACCGCAGGTGATTGCTAGGTAACCAGACGGAGCGCGAACTCGCCAAGTGGCAAATGGTGCACACCACTCGTCCGCGGATTCTTTTGTGACTCCTGGTTGCGAGCGTTCCTGGACTGTCGTCTTCGCTGCGACCATTTGCCCGCCCGAAGGTGTGACCACGGGCACCGGTCGCCTCCCCGGTGTGGCCGCTCCTGCCGATACCGCCCGACCGAGCCAGCGAGCGACACGGAGGACTGAAACCTCAGCAACACCCGACTCCTGCTGGCAACCTGCACAGCACTGGACGCCGAACGACCCGGTGTCTGCAGAAGTCTGCAGAGCACCGGGTCGCGGTCGAGTTGTGCCAGTGTGCACTCGTCCAGGTGAGCCGGTCCTGTGACTCGTCACAGCTGGCCGGGCGTCACCCCGACCGGAGTGCGGCTGCGAGCGCCGGCGATGCCGCTCGGCGCGGCAGGTGTGGACCCGTCGGAGAGCACGTTGCCACTGACCTTCGCGTTCACCCCACCAGCGGTGACGATGTAGCACTTCCAGGACCGCTGATGACCACCGAAGACGTTGTTGCGGATGGTCATCGAGTTGGCGTTGCCGCCCTTGCTGGTGAACTTGCTGGAGCACTCGCCGTTGTCGATGAAGTTGTTCTCCACCAACAGGTTCCTGACAGTGCCCCACTCCGGAGCGGCCATCACACCGAGGCTGTTGGAGCCGGTCATGACGTTGCCGCGGATGCTGATGTTGTCCCCGCGCAACACCTGCACGCTGTCGTTGTGGGTACCACCGGACTGCTGCGACTGCCAGTGGTTCGGGTAGTAGACGTTCTTGCCCAGCACCGAGTTCTCGATCGTGACATTGGAACCGGTGATGTTGATCGAGTCGACCTGACCGGTGATCTTCACCCGGCGTGCGGTGAAGTTCGAGCCGCCGATCCCGGATGCATTCCACGCCGAAGGGGTCGCCTCGGCGATGACGGTGTCCTCGATCAGCAGGTTCGCCGCTCCGGCTCTGGCATCCACCAGGGGCCGGTACAGCCGGCCGCCCGCGTTCGTCCCGCCGCGGACGACCGAGTTCTTGATGGTCACGTTGGCAGCCCGAACAACGATCGACCCACGGACATCCATCCGGCTGATCACCTGACCGGCTCTGCTCACGACCAGGTCGCCCTTGACCACGGTCAGGCTTCCTCCCGGTGCCGGCGTCGGCTTGGGAACCGGTTTCGGGGTCGGTGCGGTCGCGTTGCCCGGCCTCGCGACCGAGAACAGCGCCTCCCTGCGCACCCAACCGGCTGCCCTCAGGGGCGCCTCCCGGGAGCCTTCCTGAACCACCTGGTCGACCTTGCCCCTGGAATAGCGATAGACCCGGATGCACCCCGCGCCACCGCCCGGCAGCGCGTAGAACTCACGCCGCTGGACCCGGAATCCGGCCAGACTCGCTGCCCGTGCGTTCGAACTGCCGTAGGCGACCCAGCGGTAGCTGCGGGTGTTCGCCCTGTACATCCGGATGATCGGTACCGTGCCGGACTTCTGCTGCGTGGACGCTTTCATGGTGACGCCCCGGGCAGAAGTGAAGCCGTGCTGTCCGCTGGACAGATAGGAGACCGTACTGGTGGTGATCAGGCTGTAGCCGGACGGAGTGTTGGCCTGGAAGACGCTGGAGGTCAGCACCGCACAGCTTGCCGGCGCCGGCGCTGCGGCAGTAGCGGCTGCAGCACTCGCCACCGGAGCGACGGCCAGCAGCGATGCCGCACCCATCACCCCCGCGACCATGATTGCCGACCACCGCGTACGAGACCTACCAGCGCGAACGACTGCCTGATTCATCATTGCCTCCACCGCGGGATTACTACTAGTGACCGGTAGGTAACCAGACGCAAACCTGTATTGACCAGCGCCGTGCTGGCAATCGGGACGTTTCTGTCACCCTTCTGGTCACTGCCCGTGAGACAACTAGCGAGAGTTATCTTCGAAGCGTGGTGTTCTGCGGCCACTGGAACACAATGGCGGCATATGGGTTGCCGCCAGTCCCGGCCCTGCAAGCCCACACGCGGATTCCCTGATCCTGCACACCCGGAGGAGGGAACTTCGGAACGGGGAGTCTGCGGCGGTGTGTTGCGCCGTCCGACCCAGAGTTCGCTGGTACGTGATCCGCCACAGGAACGTCATCGAGCCACCCGCCTGGAATGACGGCGGGTGGCTCGATGACAGCTGGTGGCCAGGGCCGGGATCGAACCGGCGACCTTCCACTTTTCAGGCGGACGCTCGTACCGACTGAGCTACCTGGCCACAAACGAGAGGCCGGACCCATTATCCTGGACCCGGCCCGACGTTTGGCGACCCTGACGGGACTTGAACCCGCGACCTCCGCCGTGACAGGGCGGCGCGCTAACCAACTGCGCCACAGGGCCTTGCGATGACCAACCGTACCGGATGAAACCGGGCCGACCGACCAGTACCCCCAACGGGATTCGAACCCGTGCTACCGCCGTGAAAGGGCGGGGTCCTGGGCCGCTAGACGATGGGGGCCGGACCAGCAGTCCGCCTCCAACGGCATGCCGTTGGGAGCTCGATCATCATAAGGCACCGTCGGAGCGGGTTCCAAAACGTGAGCTCCCGGGCCCACCGAACCCCCTGCCGCGGCTCCGACCGGGACTGCGGGAGACCGAGTCGACCCCGTCCCCTGCGGGACAGGACCGACTCGGCCTCACCTCATGCGCGTGCCGACTCTCAGCTGTCGGCGCGATGCTTCGGCGGGTCCTCCGGGTGCACGACGGCCCCGAGGTCCTCGGGCAGCGGGTGGGCTGAGTCCACCGATCCGTGGCGGGGGCTCTCGCGCCCGACGCCGTCGTTGCTGTCGGCAGCCCCGCCGGCATTGCCACCAACAGTGCTGCCCGAGCTGTCACCGGCGGCCGCGGCCGTCGGCGCACCCGAGGCGGCGGCGACGCCGACCAGCTCGTCGTCCTTGGACAACAGCACTGCGTCATCTGCTTCGGAGTCGGGGTCGCCGGCCGCTGCGGCCGCAGCCTGGGCCTCGGCCTGCTGGCGCTCCTGCAGCGCGGACATGGTGCGCAGCGGGACCTCCTTCATGAACAGCAGCAGCAGCCAGGCGGCGATCGCGACCAGGGCGGCGGCCAGGAAGACCGGCCGCATCGAGTCGACGAAGCCCTGCTGGTACGGCCCGGCCAGGACCGGATCGACCCGCTGCAGGAACGAGGTGTCGGACGACATCTGCTGGCCGAAGCCGGTCACGACGGCCTGGATGGCCGCGGGCTCCTCGGACCCTGCCTGCTTCGCAGCCGCCGCGAGAAAGGTCGGATCGTTGAAGGCGGTGGAGACCCGCGACTGGATGTTGTCACCCAGGGTGCTGAACAACATCGACAGGAACACCGCGACACCGATCGTGCCGCCGGTCTGCCGGAAGAACGTCGCGGTCGAGGTGGCCACCCCGATGTCGCTCGGCGGCACCGAGTTCTGCGCGGCGAGGGTCAGCGTCTGCATGCTGGTACCGATACCGAACCCGATCAGGAACATCAGGCCCCACAGGATCGGGTTCGGGGTGTCGGTCTGCAGCAGGAGCGCGAACAGCCCGGCGCCGATGACGACCAGGGGGAGGCCGACGACCGGGAAGATCTTGTACCTGCCGGTCTTCGACGTGAGCAGACCGGAGATGATCGAGGCGCTCATGATGCCGATCGTCATCGCCAACATCTCGAGCCCGGACTGGGTGGGCGTGGCACCGCGGACGATCTGCAGGAACAGCGGAATCGTGAGGATGGCCCCGAACATGGCCATGCCGACGAGGATGCCGGCGCCCTGCACCAACGAGAAAGTCTTGTCGCGGAACAACTTCATCGGGATCAGTGCCTCGTCGCCCATCGCGAACTCGATCCGGATGAAGAGCCCCAGGCCGATCACTGTGAGGGCGTAACACACGAGGGCACCGGCGGAGCCCCAGCCCCAGGTCCGACCCTGCTCTGCGACCAGCAACATCGGCACGAGTCCCAGGATCAGGGTGGCAGCACCCCACCAGTCGATCCGGTGCGCGCGCATCGTGTGCGGGATGTGCAGCACCTTGAACACGATGGCCAGGGCGATGATGCCGATCGGCACGTTGATCAGGAAGACCCAGCGCCAGCCGGTGATACCCAGAATGCTCGGCGCGCCGGCGAACAGGCCGCCGACCAGCGGACCGATCACCGACGAGGTGCCGAAGACCGCCAGGAAGTAGCCCTGGTACTTGGCCCGCTCGCGCGGGGCCAGGATGTCGCCGATGATGGCCAGCGCCAACGAGAACAGACCGCCGGCGCCCAGCCCCTGGAAGGCGCGGAAGGCGGCCAGGGACTCCATCGACCAGGCGAAGCTGCAGGCGGCCGAGCCGACGACGAAGATCGTGATCGCCAACAGGAAGAACGGGCGGCGACCGTAGATGTCGGAGAGCTTGCCGTAGAGCGGCGTCGCGATGGTGCTGGTGATCAGGTAGGCGGTGGTGACCCAGGCCTGCAGGCTGATGCCGTTGAGATCATCAGCGATGGTGCGGATAGCGGTCGAGACGACGGTCTGGTCGAGCGCGGCGAGGAACATGCCCGCCATCAACCCGGCCAGGATGGTCAGGATCTGCTTGTGGGTCAGCCCCCCGGCTGAGTCCGTCTGGGCGGCGGGTGTCGGCCGGCCGCCGCTCGCTGTGGTGGTGGTCATGGTGTCCCCGGGTTCTTCGGTAGGAGGTCGGTTTCGGTACGGGATGGGCGTGGGGCGTGTTCGGAGTCGCCGTCCGGAAGGTTCATGGAGCGGTGGCCACCTCGGCGAGGGTCGCGATGAGGTCGTCTCCCCTGGCGGCGAAGCTGTCGATGTAGCGCCGCAACAGCTCGACGAAGACGCCGCGTTCCTGCGTCGTCCAGTCCTCGACGACGGTTTCGAACAGTCCGTCGACGGCCGCGCGGAGCTTGCCCAGCCGCTCGTCCCCGGCCGCGGTCAGGACGACGTGGATCGCCCGGCCGTCCTGGGGATCCGCCTCCCGCTTGGCCAGACCGGTGCGCACGAGAAGTGCGACCTGGCGGGAGACCGTCGAGGGATCGGCATGCAGGATCGATGCCAGCTCCCCACTGCGCTGCGGCCCGTGCTTCCGCATGGCGAACATCAGCTGGATCGGCAGCGATTCCTCGTGACCGCCCTGGAACATCTGCTGCTTGGTACGGATCAGCTGACGCATCAGCGTCATCATCACGCCGGGGATGTCGTCTGGCTCGGGGGCGCTGCAGGTAGCGCTCGTCGCGGCATCGGTCGTGATGCTGGAACTGGTCATCTTGTTGCCCTCACCAACTAGTTGTGCCATGCAAGTATTACTCACCGCTCCACCAGTTGCGTCGCTCAACAGGGTGATGTTGGTCATCAGAGGAATGGCTGCAGCAGCGTCGAGGGCCGATCCGGGCACGCGTACGGGCCAGAACCCATCAAGTAGGCTGCTGCGGCGTCAGGGCCT
Organism: Nakamurella sp.; assembly: GCA_037720195.1. GTDB lineage: Bacteria > Actinomycetota > Actinomycetes > Mycobacteriales > Nakamurellaceae > Nakamurella. The sequence continues at coordinate 45,481 of JBBJML010000005.1, forward strand.
CTAGCTCAATTGGTAGAGCATCGGACTTTTAATCCGCTGGTTCCGGGTTCGAGCCCCGGGGGGCCCACGATGATCGCTGGTCAGAGCGCACATGCCCTGACAATGACGTGCTCGGTCATCGGGTCGACCTTCCGGACAGCTCGTCCCGGGGCTCCGTGGTTCGGTCCCGCTCCGGTCTGTCACGACGGTGCATCACCTGGCTCGTCGAGCATGCGTGCACCCAGCTGGGCTCGAGACGAGATACCCAGCTTCAGATACACCCTGACAAGGTGTGCCTCCACCGTCTTCGGGCTCACGAACAGGCGTTCTGCTACTTGACGATTCGTGAACCCTGCGCCGGCAAGTTCGGCGACTGCGCGCTCGGCCGGCGTCAGGGGACCCCGTTGACGATCGGTCAGCCGCTCGAGTTCGCCCTGTGCCTGGGTGAGCCAGTTCATGGAGTTGATCTCACTGAAAATGGCTGCCGACTGCCCGAAGGCTCGCTGGGCAATCTGTCTCGACTTCAACCGTCGGTGCACGCGGCCGGCCAGCAGCAGTGTCCGTGCACGTTCGAAGGGGACAGGGGCGAGATCGTCCTGCTCCAGGGACCGCGCGAGGTGGGGCAGGCCATCCCGGGGGCGATGATCTGCCGAGGCGAGCAGCGCGCGTGATCGTTCGGCGACCGCGATGGCCGAATGCCGATCAGCCCGACGCGCACTGGCGTCGAGTCGGTCCGTCAGCTCCACAGCACCGTCCAGATCACCGATGGCAACAAGCGCCTGGATCTGCTCGCCGTGGAACCGGCTGATTCCTGGATCGACGATGCCGGCGTCAGCGCAGGAACGAGCCCAGATCAGGAACTGCCGGCAGGACTCGCCGGGATCACCGCTCCACAGCGCGGCTGTGCCCAGCAGTGCGCTTGAGGAGCGGATCGCCCAGCCGTCGCCCGTCTGCTTCCCCCAGCTCGCCAGCACCCGCGCATCGCGGACCGATCCGGGAGTCGGCCGGAGTACAGCGACACCATCGAGATGTTGAACAGCGCCTGCATCTGCTGACTGACCTGGTGCGCCGCTGACGCGCGGCGATGATGTTCGACTGCAACCGATTCAGCCTCTCGGAAATCTCCCGATCGCAGTAACAGCCCGCTCAGATGCCCATCCGCATAGGTGACGATCGACTCGTTGCCGTCGGCCTCGGCGCGCTTTCGCAATTCATTCAGGGCGCTGAAGGCCTTGTCCGTTCGGTCCGCCCACTTCAAGAGCACCGGTCGGGTGCACGCCACCTGGTCGTTGCTGCCCCACAGCCGATCCGACCGCTCCAATTCCTGTGCCTGATCAAGGGTTGATTCGTCCAGTCCCTGCCCGAGGTGGAAGCGCGCCGAAACGCCCTCGCAGAGCGCCCACGCCTTGAGCTCTCCGTCGTTCACGGCACCCTCACGGACGTAGGCGGTCGCTCTGACCACGTGCTCCAGCCGCTCGGCTCCGTCAGTGCCGACCGCTGCGAGCGAGAGCAGCGCGCGGACAATCAGTTCCGGTTCGGTGGCGGCTTCAGCATCGAGCAACGCCGCTCGCGCGCACTCCACCGCGACTGCCGCAGACTCGGTCTGGTAGGCGATCTCCGTGCGCACCAACCAGCCTCGAGCACGGAGACCGAACATCGGACAGCTCGGCAGATCGACGAGAACCGCTCCGGCTTCGGCGGTCTCGCCGCAGACGTGCAGTAGCTCAGCGAGGCGGATCCGCCTCGACCACTGCGATTCGATCCGATCCGTCGGTGTCCGATCCAGCGCCAGTCGGGACAATTCCAGGGCCGCCGTCGCGGCCCCGCGCAGCTCCGCCGTGCGACTGGCACGATCCAATGACTGTGCGACATCGTCATCTGCACCCAGGGAAGCCAGAGCCCGATGGCGCGCCTTCCCCTCGTCGTCCTGAACGACCGTAGCCAGCTTTCCATGCAACTCGCGCAGCGCGCCGGCCGCCATTCCGTCCAGGGCCGCTGAGGCGAGCAACGGATGAGCGAATGCAATCCTTCCGCCCCCGACCCGCAGAACATCGAGGCTCACCGCATCGTCCACACCGTGCTGCAGACTGAGCAGCGCGAGCAACGCAGGAGTAGGTCCTCTCGTGGCCGCGACGGCAGCCGCCGCTTCCAGACCCTGCGCCGACAGAGCCGAAAGTCGTCCTGCTACCAGACTCTCCAGACTGGGCGGAATGGACAGGACTTCGTGGTCGCGCCCGAGGTGGTCGACCCCGGCCAGCTGAACCGCGAAGTAGGGATTCCCGCCGGAGGCCTCGGTCACCGCCATCAATCGCGGCCGACTCATCGATTCGCCCAGCTCCTGCTGCACGATGTGGAACAGTGCTGCTGCCGAAACACCCTTGAGGTCGATCCGGCTGTGCCACAACGGGTCTGATACCGCACTCGGCATTCCGGAACTCTCATCGCCCGCGGTTCGCCTTGCGACGAGCAGGCCGAAGGCCCCGGAAACCAACCGACGGATCGCGAACATGAGCGCCGCATGACTCGGCGGATCGACCCACTGCTCGTCGTCGACGACAAGGAGGACCGGGCAGACGCGAACGGCAGACGCGAGCAGATTCGTCAGCCCGGTTCCGATTGCACGCAGGTCCGTCGGTGTACCACTGACTGGTTTGCGCAGGGCAGCGACGAGCAGAGCGTCGCGCTGTGGGCCGTCCAGCCTGTGCAGGGCTTCGTCCGGGAATTGGCCGAGCAGATCCGTCAATACCGAGAAGCTGAACTTCTGCTCCGCTTCGCTGGGATGCAGGGTGAGTACCGAGAAGCCGGCGGTCACGGCGACCGCGACCGCGTGCCGACACAGTGTCGATTTGCCGATCCCTGGTTCGCCTTCGACAGCGAGGACTGCTACCCCGGAACGAGCGGCTGCAAGGAACTCCTCGATGACGGACTGTTCCTTGTCGCGGCCTATCGGGCGGTCCACCACCCCACTCTAGGACGCGAACGGGATGTCGGCGGCTCTTCGGGACTCCGCTGCGAAGAACGTTCGTGCGTGGGTGCCATCGCTGATTCTGCTCCTAGGGTGCGCGCGACACACGGACCGGAACGGAACCCCCGATCCGACCGAAGATCACCAGCGGTATCTGCTGCTCCGACGGGCCCACACCCACGACCGAGTGATGACGGCAGACGCCGCCGAGGCTCCATGGACCGGTGTCCGTGATCACCGGGCCGTAGACCTCTGCAGCACACACTGTTCCGCCACCGTCCACCCGCCAGCTGCCGCCTGCGGAGCCCGGCCGGATCCAGATCAGAATGCTGTCGGCCGGCCCCGAGACGTCACCCTGGAAGCCGTTGGCCTCGAAGGAGTCCGCACTGACAACGGTCGGTGCGGCGTCTGCGAAGAAGTCGACGGTCACGAATGCCGGGTTGTCGCTGGGCGTGGTCAGGCTGAGTTCATATTCTCCCGCCGTCCGGATCAGAACGTATCCTTCGCCCGGCGGTATCTCGTCGCCGGGCCCTGGGTTGTAGCGGTCTGGCCCGTCCGAGCGGCCGCAGACCGCGACGCGACCGCCGCCGGTTCCCCCGGCCATGCTGACGACCAGATCGACCTCGAATGTCGGTTCGGGACATGCAGCGTGGGCCAGCAACACCGTCCCTGCCTCCAGTCGAAGACTGCCGGTCAACTCCGTTCGCGCATCGGCTGTCGCTGTGCGGCCGAGGACGCCGGCAAGGGAAGCTGCTGCGGACCCCGGTCCGGCGGGAGCGTGCGACGCCGCCGTCGTGCCGGACGGCACCTGACCGGGCGTCGCACCCGCGGACAACGCGGTGACGCGCTGCTGTGTCACGCTCGTGTACTTGTCGACGAAGCGCTGGTCGCCTGTGGCTGTCACGTCATACGCGCAGGAATGCACCTCGTCACTCGTCGCAGCTTCGCCGAGAGCACGTGCACATCGGTCGACATCCGCCCGCTCTGGTTCGGCAGACCGCCGGGGCGGCGCATTCCGGAATGTCCGGGTCGTCTCGCCGGCCTCGTAGTCGAACAGGCTCGACGCTTGATCGACGAGCCACGCTCGGTCGAATCCGGTGACCGGGGCGTCACCCAGAATTGCCCTGCGGCCGCTCGGCAACGACAGATCATTCAGGAAATTGCCGTCGCCGCTACCGAACAGTCCCACGGCACGCTGGGCGCGCTCGGGCGGTAGCGAGACCCTGAGGAAGAACTCGCCTTCCCAGTCCGCGGTGACCTCGGAACCATCCGGCCAGGTGAACGACCACTCCTCGGCCGTCTTCCGTACCCGCACACCGTCGACCTCGAATGGCCCGCCCGTCACGATTTCCCCGTCGAGCCGGACGACGATGACCGACGCGGAACTCAAGTCGTGGGCAGTGAGGGTCACCCGACGGTGGCCGATACCAACCGCGACTGCCGAGATGCTGGTCCCGAACCCAGCTGCCTGGTGGCGCTCTTGAACCGTGAGCCCACCGCGCAAATCTCTGGTGGCCACGAATTCGCCCACCGGCGTGAAATCATAGGCCAGCCCGTCGAAAGTCCGAATGTGTGGGTCGCCGTTGGACGAGCCGCGGAGATTCGACTTCTTGTGCTGGGTCACGCAGTACTTGTTCGGATCCCATTTCGTGGAGGTGACGGCTGCCGACGAACCGTCAGCGCTCGCCGCGAAGGAGAAGATCATCGGTGGGGTCACCGTCACCAGATCCATGTCCGGCTCGGTGCCAGGCGGGCAGGCGCATTTGCCGCTGTCCGTGCAGAACCACCGTCGACTGCCCTCACCGACCCCTACTGTTCCGGAATCCGCATGGGTGAGCATCGGACCGCCTTTGGGCAGCACCATCACCAGGCCGACGTCCGAGGTGAACGGCACCAGGTATTGCCGGTGAACGAAGTCCTTCAGTCCTTCCACCGGAAACGTACCGATGCCATGCAGGTCTCCCAGTATTCCGGTGTCGCGGGCACCTCGGCCGGGGTCACCGTTCGGCCAGGGCAGCTGCCAGTTCGCGTCGCTGAACGACGTCGACCGCAGCGAACTGCTCGTCCACAGACTGGCGAAAGCGGGATTGTCGAGATGCCCGGCACTGACCACTGTCGCGGTGTCATCGCTCGCGGTCCTGACCATTTTCTGCATGACCGGGTACGGATCCGAACCGTAGTTGGTTCTGAAGGTGTCGAAGAGCGCCCAGGCACCGTAGCTGCTCGCGGCAAGCGGCGTCCTGGTGTCGGTGAACCAGTCCGGCACATCCCATGCGACGGGCAGCGGTACCTCACGGTAGAGGTCGCGTGCCGCAAATTCCGCTCCACCCTCGACGAGCCAATCGGGAACTTCAAGGGCGCGATTCCAGCTGAACTGGACGCAATGGAAGAGTTCATGAGCGAAGACGAAGGCGATCACGGCGTCGGATTGCGCCGCTGAATACAGTGCCGGGTACACCGTGATCTCGCAGACTGCGGGATCCGCCTTCTCCGGAGTCGTAGACATGGCGGCCAGAGCACCCGCGACCCGCAGCTGCCTCCGGGTGAAGGCCATGGTGTAGCCCGGAATTTCCGCAAAGAGCTTTGGCTGGTAGGCCTTCCAGTCGATGAGCGCCTTTTCCATTGCGTCGGCATATCGTTGCACCATCGCGGGCGGGTAGACCGGCGGCACGGTACGGCTGTCGAATCGGAGTCCCTGGCCGCGAAGCGGCACACCCACCGGCACCGGCTTCCCCGAGTCGTCGAAGCGTGCGACTGCGGTGGCCGCGGATTCGAATCCGTCGAGCACCTCCAATCGTGCGGGAGACAGCAGGGGCCTGACCCGCTCGATCAGTGCCAGCGCGTAGGTGATGGTGAAGCCCCTCCCTGGGGGCAGTGACGTCGCGGTGGCACCTGGCATCGGCGTGATGCTCAGGTCGAACACATCGACAGCCGTCTGCAGTGAGCTGCCGTTCCGGTCGATGAGCATCTTGAGTTCTTCGGTGCGGGTGCCCGGCCGGAACTCCGGCCCTGACACAGCGGGTAGTTCAGGCAAGGCCGGAACGACCGGAGTGGACGGATCGGCGGAAGGAGATGGCGGAGCCGAGGACGAACCGACAGGGGTCGCGGCGGGTGGGAGAGTGCCGGCACCGATCAAGGTGGATGGCGCAGTCGCTGTCGTCGAGGAGGGCGGCCGCCTCGGCGACGAGGAGGTGCACGCCGTGAGAACCGAGAACACCAGCGCAAGCGCGCACATCAGGAGCCACTTCGGGCCGTTCTTCGATGACGGCTGCAATTCCAACATTTCGGACAGCCGATCGAGTGGCACGGCTGCCCGCGAATGGACCGCCCGAACAGCCTGGGCCGTCCCTTCGAACCGACAGCTGAACGCCTCGTCCAGGGGGAGGAACGTACCGCCGAGAAAGGTGATCGGCACCCCGGTCCCGGACAGTTCGGTACACCCGGCCCGAAGCCGATCCATCGCCTCGTACACGGAATCCTCAGTGGCACCGGGACAGTACCGCTCGGTCTGGTACCCGGTCATCAGCCCGTCACTCGACTCGCGGCTACCTTCGCCATCTCCAGGATGACCGGATCCGCGATGTTCCCGGTTGCGGTGGAGCCTTCGACCTCGACGCAGCCGTCATGGCTGAGGAATTGGACGTTGCCGTGGCCGAGCACCTGCATCCCGCCATCGCCGACGCCGTCGCGTCGTACCTGAACAGAGCCGAAGATGTTCTCGTCCAGCGCCAGGATGAGTAGCTTGCAGAAGTCCGGACTCTGCAACACCACCGCGACGCGTCCGGCGTCGCCCGCAACCCCGTAGGTGCACACCGTGTCATTCGTCAGCCCCTTCCTCAGCTTCGCACCCACAGTGGTCTCGGCTTCCGGTTGGGTGACCAGCGCGCACGGGTCGACGGCAAGCTGTACCGGAGCATCGCGCCGGCCCGCCGGTCGTGCCACCGTTGGACTGATCCCCGGTGCAGGTCGGCTTGCGTCAGTGACACCCGCCGAACCAGTGCCCGCACCGTGGCCACCGCCGCAGGCAGTGATGGCGATCAGCATGCCGCCCAGCAACGCCCAGTGATTTCTCATCACTCGAACGTAGGGACCGCCGGACGAGTTCTCATCGGGTGTTTCCCTATACCCTGCTGCGTTCGGCCCGATACCTTGCAGCGACGGCCCTGACCCCGGGCCGACCTCCTCCGGCGCCGACCGGTCCGTCAGGTCAGCGCGCGACCGTGAAGCTCAGCCGGACGTCGGGACCGAATCGGGTGACGTCCCGCAGCTCGAGCCGATGAGCCTGGGCCAGGGTCGCCACCGATCCCCCTTCCACCGCAGCTGGTCCGGCGCCCAGCACGATCGGGGCCAGATAGCTGATCACGTCGTCCACCAGCCGGGCGTCCAACGCGGCGGCGGCCAACCTCGGTCCACCTTCGAGCAGAACGTGGCGACGTCCGCGGGTGAACAGATCTGCCATCAGCGCGGTCAGGTCGACCCGGCCGCCGGGGCCGGGATAGTCGGTCGCGGTGGCCACGAACGCTTCCCCGGGACCGGCGAAAAGCTGTGCACCGGAAGGGGTTCGGCCAGCACTGTCGACCACTACCCGGAGCGGCTGGCGCGCCGGTTCCCACCCGCCCGGGTCGCGGACGGTGAGTCGCGGATCATCGGCGAGCACGGTGCCGATCCCGACCATCATCGTGTCGACCTCCGCGCGCAGCCGGTGGACGTCCGCCCTGGACGCCTCCGAAGTGATCCATCTACTGGTGCCGTCCGCGGCGGCCACCCGACCGTCCACAGTCATGCCGGTCTTCAGCGTGACGAACGGTCGCCGGTTCACCACCGACGTCAGCCAGACCCGGTTCACCTCGGCGGCGACCGCGCCGATCGGCAGCGCGGACGCGTCGATCACCTGGATCCCGGCGGCGATCAACCGTTCCACCCCGCCGGCAGCGGGTTCGAAGGGATCTCGCGCCCCGACCACGACCCGCTCGATCCCGGCCGCGATCAGCGCCTCGGTGCACGGTCCCGTCCGGCCGGTGAGGTTGCACGGCTCGAGCGTGACGACAGCGGTCGCGCCACGCGCCCGCGGCCCGGCGTCAGCGAGCGCGATCACCTCTGCATGCGGACCCCCCGCCTGCTGGTGCCAGCCGTCTCCCACAACCGAGCCGTCCGGGCCGAGCACAACGCACCCCACCACCGGATTGGGCAGCGTGCGGCCGATCCCGTTCGCGGCCAGCTCCGCTGCCCGCTCCAGCGCCCATCGCTCCGCGTCCAGCACTACGGGCAGCGAGCCGGATCCCGGGACGACGGTCATGTTGCCGATACTGCCCGATCCCGCTGTGCTGTCCGTCACGGCACTCCGCACCGTGCCGGGCGTCGGTCACCCGGACGGCCGGTCGCCCGTCGTGTCGCCCCGCGGCCGCGTTCGGCGCCCTATCCTGTGCGCACAGCATCCGGCGTTGTCGCCGCGCTGGAGGCCGCCGGGCGAGGTGGTCCGACCCGCCCAGCAGCGTCGCTGCCATCACATCGCGAGGACACATCAGGTGGACGACGTCACGACGGCCCAGCAGCCCGAGCGGCCCCCGGTCCCGGCGGTCATCGACGTTCCCGGACCGTGGCTGACGGATCGTCAGCAGCATGTCTGGCGCTCGTTCCTGATGATGACGCGGATGGTGGACGACCAGATCGAGCGGGACATGCAGCGCAGTGGTGACATGCCCTTCGCCTACTACCTGATCCTCGCGATGCTCAGTGAGGCACCGGACCGGCGGCTGCGGATGAACAAGCTGTCCGAGGTGGTCGGGTTCTCCCAGTCGAGGCTCTCGCACGCGGTCACCCGGCTGGAGGATCTGGGCTGGGTACGGCGCGAGCAGTCCAGTGCCGACAAGCGGGGGCAGTACGCCTCACTCACCCCCGTTGGGCTCGCCACCCTCGAGCGGGTCGCACCGTCGCACGCCGAGATCGTCCGGTCGATCGTCTTCGATCCGCTGTCACCGCAGCAACTCGACGCACTCGAGGACATAGTGCGGACGCTGATCGGCGCCGGACCGCCCGAGGAACGCAACCGCCATGCGCGCAACATCCATCCCGACCTGATCGACTGAGTGCCTGCCCGGGCGGCCGGATCAGCTCACTCGGCGCCGTGGCCGGCGGGCACCTGCTCGTCCACCGGGACAGGTCCTGGTGGCGTTCTCTCGCCGAAAGGCCTGCCGCCCAACGCTTCCCGACCGTGCGGGGAGAGCCAGTCGTGCAGCTCGGGGCCCTTCTGGACGATCTGCGTCGGATTGATCTCGCTGTGCACGAGGTAGTAGTGCTGCTTGATCTGGACGAAGTCGGTGGTGTCACCGAAGCCCGGGGTCTGGAACAGGTCGCGGGCGTAGGCCCACAACACCGGCTGCTCGGTGAGCTTGCTGCGGTTGCACTTGAAGTGACCGTGGTACACCGGATCGAACCGGGCGAGCGTGGTGAAGAGACGGACATCGGCCTCGGTGATGGTGTCCCCCACCAGGAACCGTTGGTTCTCCAGCCGCTCGGTCAGCCAGTCCAGGGCGGTGAACAGCCGGTCGTACGCAGCCTCGTAGGCCTCCTGAGAGCCGGCGAACCCGCATCGGTAGACGCCGTTGTTGACCTCGGTGAAGACCCGCTTGTTGACCGTGTCGATCTCCTCCCGCAGGTGCTCCGGATACAACTGGGGAGCGCCTTCGCGGTGGAACTCGGTCCATTCGGTGGAGAAGTCCAGGGTGATCTGCGGATAGTTGTTGGTCACGACCTCGCCGGTCCGCTCATCGACGATCGCGGGCACGGTGATGCCGCGCGGGTAGTCCGGGAACCGCTGGAAGTAGGCCTGCTGCAGCCGCTCGATCCCCAGCACCGGGTCCTTGCCGCCGGGGTCGAGGTCGAACGTCCAGGAGTTCTTGTCGTGGGTCGGGCCGCAGAGACCCATCGAGATCACGTTCTCCAGCCCGAGCAGCCGCCGGACGATGATGGTCCGGTTGGCCCAGGGACACGCGCGGGCCGCGATCAGGCGGTAGCGGCCGGCTTCGACCGGATAGCCGCTCGCCCCGTCACGGGTGATCCTGTCCTCGATGTAGTTCGTGTCGCGGGTGAACTCCTTGCCGCTGGTGACGTACGAGCCCGCTGCCCCACCGTTTGATGTCATGTCATCTACTGTGCCACTTCGGGGCCCTGTTCAATCCCGGTCGGCGACACGTCACCCGGCTGCTGACGCAACGTCCCGGCGAGATGCAAGAACGGCCCGCATCCCTGTCGCTGCAGGGTGCAGGCCGTTCCGTTGCCGAGCCGCCTTGGGGAATCGAACCCCAGACCTTCTCATTACGAGTGAGATGCTCTACCGACTGAGCTAAGGCGGCAACGCTGCAGAAGTCTACCGGCTGCGACACGCGCCCCTGCACACCCTCAGCGGCTCAGCGGTGGGCATACAGATCGCGCAGCAGGGCGATCTCGGCGAGGTGGTGGATGGCCTCGCGGTTGATGTGCGCCACCAGGTCGCCCATCGAGTGCTCGGCCCATGGACCTTCGGCAGGCCCCACCTGCCGGTGCAGATCGGCCGGCGTCAGGCCACGGACCCCGTCGCTCCACGCCGCGTAGGTGGCATCGAGCTGGGCGAGTGCCTCGTCGGCTGTTCCGGCGTAGGGCCAGGCGTCGTAGTCGGCCGATCCCCACCTGAACTGCGCCTCGACGTGTGACGCTGCCCGAGCCCCGAGCACGCCGACGACGACGTGTGCGAGCCGCCAGCCGATGGTCGTCACCGGAGCAGGTTCGGGAGCCGGGTGGGCGAAGTCGATCGTCCAGTCACCGCTGCCCTTCTGCTCCGGGGAGGACCGCCGCCGGACACCCCAGCAGTCGGCCACCGGTTCCCAGTCCAGCTCCTCGTCGGTCAGGCCGTCGAGCCGCGGGCGCGCCTGGTTCTCGAAGTGCCAGCTGAGCTGTTCGGACAGCACGGTGCCCGGATCGAACTCGGTGGTGGTGTTCAACATGGCGTCACGCTGTCACACGACTCCGACAGCCCGGCTCCAGGCCGCGAGTCCGTCCACAGAGCTCAGAGCGCGGAGCGGGACTTCCAGTCCGACCAGCTCAGAGCCCAGCCGTAGTAGTCGCCGTCGGACGCGCTCAGCTTCACGCTCGTCCCGGTCACCACCACCGGATCGCCGTAGATCGCCTTGCCGAAGTAGGCCTCGGCGTTCTCGGCGTTGAGGTTGATGCAGCCGTGGCTGACGTTCTGCTTCCCCTGCGCGTCGATCGAGGCGAGGTTCTGGTGGATGAACTCGCCGTTGTTGCTGATCCGGACGGCCCATTTCTCCGGGAGGTCCTTGTAGCCGTACGCCGGGTTGCTCATCGTCGTGTCGGCCTTCTTGTCGATCACGATGTGGATGCCCGAGCGGGTCACCAGGTTGGGATCGCCGACATCGTCGCCGCGACCCATCGACATCGGGTACCGCGCGACGACCCTGCCGGATTCCTTCACGGTGAGGATCTTCGAGTCCGGGTCGGCGTAGGTCACGCGGTTGCGGCCGATGGTGAAGTTCCTGGTCACCACGTCGCGCGCGCCGTACAGCCCGTCTGCGAACGGCACCCCCAGCAGATCGACCGTGACGGTCACCTTGGTCCCGGCGGGCCAGAAGTCCTTGGGGCGGTAGTCGAGCGAGGCGAAGTCCTCACCGTCGTGGGTGAACCACGCCCAGGCCCCCTCCACCTTCGGCGTGGTGGTGATCTTCACGTGTCGCTGGATCTCGGCCTTCTGCTCGTCACTGGCGTAGTAACCGAACCGGACGATCACCGGTGAGGCGACGCCGACCACTGCATCCTCATTCGGGCTGATGTGGGTGCTGACGGTGTCCGGTACCGAGAACACCGTCCAGGTGCCGGCGATCTTGGTCGGTTTGCTGCCGGCCGCGCCGGTCGCGACCCCGGTCGCGGTGTAGACGCCGCTGTAGCGCAGCCGCTGGTTCGAGGTCCAGCCGGTGCGGTCCTTGGTGAGGGAGCCGGCGATGGCACTGCCGTCCGCGGCGAGGACCTTCAGCGTGGTGAGCGTGCCGGCAGCGACCGTCACCTTCAGTGGCTGCAGCGGGCCGACGGTCTGCGACCCGAACGCCGGGTCGACCGTCACCGACGCGGGCTTGACGGTCGGCTTGGCGGAGGTGGTCGCCGGAGTGGTGGTCACCGGAGTGGTGGTCACCGGAGTGGTCGTCACCGGAGTGGTGGTCACCGGAGTGGTGGTCACCGGGATGACGGAGCTCGGACCCGAGGTCGTGGTGCTCGGCGTCGAGGGGTCGGACGGCGACGAGCCGGCAGATCCGCTCGGATCGACCACGGTGATCGGTGCGCCCGGCGTGCTGCTGCCGGTGGCGGTCGAGGCGGAAGTCGACGTGGTGGGGGGCGCGGCTGCAGTGCTCTGTCCGACGGAGGTACTCGCGACCGGGGACGTGCTGCAGGCCGAGGCCAGCAGTGCTGCCCCGATCATCATCGCGGCGACCGCCGCCCGCCTGGTGCTGCCCATCGGAATCCCTCACTGGTCGGATCGAAACTGCATTGGATCGGCACTCGTTGGATCGACGCCACCTCGGCGTACGCCGCCGACCGTCGGTGCCGGACCGGCCTGTGCCGACCCTCACCTCATAGATACGCGTCGGGACGCCGAAGGTTGCGCAGCTTCGGACACGAGTCGGCAACGATGCTTCGAAAGATGACCGACGTCTCACCCGAACCCGGACAGCGGAGCCGGCCCGTCGCGCACGGTCACCAGCGGTTACGCCGATCGCACCGGGCAGCGGCAGTGCGTCAGCGGCTGTCGAACGCCTTGCGGGAGGCGCAGACCGAGGCCTTGCTGCAGACCTGCGACGAGCCGTCGGCATACAGCTTGACGACCAGCCCGTCCCGGGGCACCGAGTGCGCTGTCACGACCCCGTCGCCGTCCGGCGTGGTCACCCTCGATCCGACCGGCGGCGCATCACGCTTGAACTCCTGGTACAGCGGGTGCTCGTACTTCAGGCAGCACATCAGCCGGCCGCAGGCGCCGGAGATGCGCAGCGGGTTGGTCGGCAGATCCTGATCACGGACCATGGCCAGGGTCACCGGTTCGTAGTCCTTGAGGAACGTCGAGCAGCAGGTGTCCCGGCCGCAGGAGCCGATGGCGCCGGTCACCCGCACCGCATCGCGGGCGGGGAGCTGACGCAACTCGACCCGACTGCCCAGGGTCGCCGACAGGTCGCGCAGCAGGGAACGGAAATCGACCGTGTCGGGCGAGGTGTAGAAGATGACGATCTTGTTGTCCGCGGGTCGCGGATCGGCGGCCAACACCTTCATGTCGAGGTCGTGCTCCCGCACGAGCTTGCGGGTCGCGACGATGGTGCGAGCTTTGATCCGGCGGATCCGCTCCGTCTCGACCAGGTCGTCGTCGGTGGCCATCCCGACCAGCCTGGGAAATCCCTCTGTGTCGTCCGATACGTACTCGGCCGCCCACATCACCTGCGCCGCGACCGGCCCCTGCTCGGTGGGGACCAGGACATGGTCGCCCACCTGGAGTTGGAGCGCTCCGGGGTCCGCGTAGTGCAGCTGGCCCTTCGGCGAGAAGGCGACCGCGCAGAGCATTCCCATCCTGGCAGCCTAGCCATCAGCGGTCCTGACCCACACCCGACAGGATCGTCATCAGCGCTTCGAGGGCGATCTGGGGTTTGACGTTCATCTCGATCGCCTCCCGACAGGCGAGCACCGCTTCCAGCCTGCGCAGTCCGCCGGCGGCGCCGATCTCGGCCGCCGCCGCAGCACTCTGCTCGGCGCGGTCGGGGTGCGAGAGCGGGACCTGCGCTCCTTCGGCCGTCACCACGACGTCCCGGTAGTACCCGGACAGTTCGATCAGGGCCTGGTCGACGATGTCCCGCTGGGTGCGGGTCTGCCGGGTCTTCTGCCGGTTCTCCAGCTCCTTGACGATCCCCGTCGTCCCCCGGGCCGCGCCGGCTGCACCCTTGCCCGTACCACCGGCACCGAGCGCCGTCTTCAACTCTTCGATCTCGCCGGCATTCCGACCGGCAAGCTGCTCTCCCGCATCGGATTTCGCGTCCTTGTCGAGCTGCTCGGCGGCGCCGTAGGCCTGTCCGAGCCGTCGGATCGAGGCGAGCCCGAGCACCCATTCGCGACGGGACCGTGCCCCCTCGTCGCGGGCAAGCCTGCGGGCTCGTCCGATGTGTCCGCCGCAGACCGAGGCCGCCCAGCGCGCCGTCTCCGGCTCGATCCCGTCACGCCGGACGAGCACTTCGGCGATCGCCGTCACCGAGGGGGCCCGCAGTCCGAGCACCCGGCAGCGGGAGCGGATCGTCACCGACACGTCGTCCGGGTGGGTGGACGGGGCGCACAGCAGGAACACCGTGTGCGAGGGCGGTTCCTCGACCATCTTGAGCAACGCGTTCGCCGCACCCTCGGTGAGCCGATCGGCGTCCTCGATGATGACGATCTGTCGGCGCGCCGTCGACGGTTGCCGGGAGGCGTCCTGCACGACCTTCCGCATCAGCTTGACCGAGATCGACAACCCCTCGGGGATGACGGTCCGCACGTCGGCGTGGGTGCCCGCCAGCACGGTGCGGCAGTGCACGCACTGACCGCAGCCCCGCAACGTGCACTGCAGAGCGGCGGCGAACGCCCGTGCCGCGGTCGACCGGCCGGAGCCGGGCGGGCCCGTGATCAACCAGGCATGCGTCATCGCGGAGGTGGGCACACCCGGATCGTCATGGGTGGCGGCCACCGCGGCCATCAGATCGTCGACAGCCCCCGGTTGACCGACGACGTCGAGCCAGACCCCGGTCGGTGCATCGACGGTGGGTGCGCTCATGGCATGAACCTACCGAGCGGGACCGACAGCGTAGAGCGCGAGCAGCCCGCAGTGCCGACACCGATCGGCCCTGACCTCCAGATACACCCGGCCTCGCCACCTGAGCCCCTTGAGCGGACCGAACTCGGGGACGCCCGGCATCCACCTCCCGACGACCATGCCGCCCGGCTGCGAGTCCGGGAGGTACCCGGGGTCAGCGCCCGCGCTGGAGCCGCAGCTCGGACAGGTCGGGGCCGGTGCGCTCATCGCTCGAACGGTAGGGGCAACGGGTGCTCAGCGCAGCAGTTCGACCACTTCGGCCAGGGTGGCCACCACGTGCACCCGCTCATCCAGATCGTCCGGCACGCTCTGGTGGCTGTCGACGCGGACCAGCCACGCCGCTTGCATGCCGAGCTGCACGGCGGGCGTGATGTCGCGGCCGAGGTGGTCGCCGACGGACAGGATCTGCGCAGCAGGCACGTCGAGGTCGCGCATGGCGTGGTCGAACAGTCGCCGGTCCGGCTTGCCGATGCCGTAGGTACCGGTGGTCAGAACGGAGACGAAGCGGGAACCGAGACCGGAGACGCGGACCTTCATGTCTGCGAGCAGCTGGGAGGAGTTCGTCACCAGCGACATCGGCAGTCCGGCGTCGTCGGCCGCGTCCAGCAGCTGCAGCGTGTCGTCGAACAGGGCCTGCGACTTCTCGAACGCCGACCAGTAGTCGGTCTCGAAGGTGGAGAACCGATCACCCACGTCTGCCAGCTCGTGGTGGCCCCTGGTCTCCTCGAACCGGAGCCTGCGCATCTCCATGAACTCGATCTCGCCGCGGGCGTACCGCTCGTAGAACTGCTGCGGGTCGAAGCAGTAGCGCTCGCCGAATCCCCGCCACCGTCGGGGATCCGCATCCGGCCAGAGGTCCTGCGCCACCAACGTTCCGGCCTCGACCATCGCGGCACGAGTGTCGATCAGGGTGTCGTCGAGGTCGAGGATGAGCGCCGAGATGCGGTGCGGAACAAAGCTCTTCGCGGCCGGGGAGGGCTCAGATCGCACGGTAGATCCCCAGGTATGCCGGGTGCCACGGAAGCAACCGCCACAGCGGCGCCCCGACGAACGGCGCGAAGGTCCCGAACTCCTGGGTGAACCCGGACTTCTCGACCAGCGCAGACACGGCACGCCCGCTCGGCCGGTAGATGTGCGTCGGGTCCTGGTCGTAGGAACCGGCATACATCTTGGCCTGCACCGCATTCCCGATGGTGGGCAGGTGCATCACGAACAACCCGCCGGTCCGCAACCGGGCACGCACCGCTGCCACCCCGGCCCACGGGTCCTCGAGGTGTTCGATGATGTTGATCGCGGTGATCACGTCGAAGTCGCCGGCGAACGCGCCGTCGTCCGGCAGGCCTTCGATCAGGCTGGCCACCCGCACCTGCGCGTCGGGAAGACGTTCCGCGCAGGCCCGCACCGCGTAGTCGGAGATGTCCACCCCGAACGGCGCGAACTCCGGCTTCATCGCCTCCAGGAACAACCCCAGACCGCAGCCGACGTCGAGCAACCGCCCGTTCGGAACCCGGCGCAGCACCTGCCGGCGGATGAATCGGTCGCGGACGGTGTCGACGACTCCCCTGGCGCCCTCCCCCGACCGGGACATCGCGTAGTAGTCCTCGGCGTACTCGCCACCTTCCGGCACCTGCCGACCTCCTTCTCGTTCCTGATCACACTCCGCCGACGCAGCGCCCGCCGATCCGGCATCGCCGCTCCTCGTGCGCCGGGAGCAGCTGCCCCACCAGGTGTGGGGGCGTCCACTCCGGGCCACGCTACCCAGGTCGCTCACGACCCGCTGTCGGTGGCCGGGTCTACCCTCGCCAGAGTGACTGTGACCCGTCCCGAGGACGATCTCGAAGAGCAGGCGACGAGTCCCGAACGGTCACCCCAGCACCACGCGGACCGGGCGCCCGGTCGACCCGGATGGATCCGCCGGCTGCTGCACTACTGCCGTCGCTATCCGTTCGTCACCGGGATGACGGTCGTCGGTTCGGGCTCGCTCGCCATCAACGCGCTCACCCCCCTGCTCACCAGAGCGGTGGTCGACGACGTCACCCGGGGACGCACCTCGGCGTCGCACTGGGCGATCCTGGGCCTCGTCGCAGTGGCGGTCGCGCTGTTCGGCACCACGTTCCTGCGTCGCTGGGCGGCGGGCAAGCTCAGCCTCGACGTGCAGCACGACCTGCGGCAGGACGTCTTCTCCGCGATCCAGCGGCTGGACGGCCCGGGTCAGGACAGCCTGCGCACCGGCCAGGTGGTGTCCAGGGCCAACTCCGACCTGCAACTCGTCCAGGGATTGATGTCGATCGCCCCGATGGCGTTCGGCCAGATCGCCCTCGCGCTCGTGTCGTTCGTCATCATGATCGTGCTCTCGCCACTGCTGACGCTCACCGCCGTGCTGGTCGTGCCGGCCGGGATCATCCTGCTGCGCACCTTCCGCGACCAACTGCTGCCGGCCAACTGGATCGCCCAACAGGCGGCCGCCGACGTGGCTGACGTCGTCGAGGAGAACGTCACCGGGGTGCGGGTGGTGAAGGGATTCGGCCAGGAGGACCGTGAGGTCGCCCGGCTGAGCGCCGCAGCCCGCACGCTCTACCGCTTCCGACTGCGCGCGGCGCGGATCACCGCACGTACCAACCTGTTGACGAGCGTCACCACCTTCGGCCAGGTGCTGGTGCTGCTGCTCGGTGGCTGGCTGACCATCAACGGTCGGATCAGCCTGGGCACGTTCGTGGCCTTCACCCTGTACGTCGCCTCGCTCGTCGGACCGACCCGCTTCATCGTCCTGCTGTTCTCGATCGGCCAACAGGCCGGCGCCGCGGTCGACCGCGTGCTGCAGATCGTCGACCTCGACGCCTCGATAGTGGACCCAGTCGATCCCAGGCCGGTACCGCCCGGGTCACTGGATGTCCGGTTCGACGACCTGTCGTTCGGCTATTCGACCGAAGCAGCCGTGCTGCAACAATTCTCGCTGCACGTACCGGCCGGCTCGACGGTCGCGGTGATCGGCCCGTCCGGTTCCGGCAAGTCCACCCTGTCGCTGTTGTTGCCGCGGTTCTACGAGCCGTCGGAGGGCAGCGTGCTGATCGGCGGACGCGACCTCCGAGACCTGCGCCTGGCCGAACTGCGATCGGCCGTCGGGGTGGTGTTCGAGGAGGCGTTCCTGTTCTCGGCCAGCATCAGCGACAACATCCGTTACGGCCGCCCGGACGCCACCGACGCCGAGGTGCGCGCAGCAGCGCGGGCCGCGGAGGCGGACGGGTTCATCGCGGCGCTGCCGGACGGGTTCGACACCGTGATCGGCGAGCGCGGGCTGACCCTGTCCGGCGGTCAACGTCAGCGTCTGGCTCTGGCGCGCGCGATGATCACCGATCCACGGGTGCTGATCCTCGACGACGCCACCAGCGCCGTCGATCCGTCCACCGAGGCAGCCATCCTGCAGACACTGCAGCGGGTGACGGCCGACCGCACCACGATCCTGATCGCCCACCGGCGCTCGACGCTCGGCCTGGCCGACACGGTCGCCGTCATGGATCGCGGCCGGCTCGTCGACCACGGCACCCAGGAAGAACTCTCGCTGCGCTGCGCGCTGTACCGCCGCCTGCTGGGCTCGGACCTGCACGAGGCGCCGGAGAGCCTGCTGCCAGGTCCGGACGGGGTCACCCAGGCCCTCTGGCCGGACGAGCCGGAGCGCTCGGAAGACGACCCGGCCGCACTCGTGCTGGACGCGACCGCCCGAGAGTCGGTGGCCGGTGGATCGGGTGGACGTACCGGGGGACGCGGTGGCGCCGTGGGCGAGATGGCGTCGGCGCCGCTCACTCCCGACCTCGCCGCCAAGATCCGCGCACTGCCCCCGGCGCTCGACGAACCCGAATCGGGTACCGCAACCGGATCGGTGCCCGACCGTGGTACCCGGTCGGCTGCCGAGTCCGCGGTCGATCTCGAGCAGAACACCTTCTCGCTGCGCTCCGCGCTGGCCCCGGTGAAGGGATTGCTGCTCACTGCGGTGGTCCTGGTCGCGCTCGGCGCCGCCACCGGCGCTGCGCTGCCGGCGCTGCTGCGCACCGGGATCGACCACGGGGTGGTGCCCGCTGCGATGTCGACGGTGCTGCTGTTGACGATCATCGCTGCGGCCGTGGTGCTGGTGGACTACCTGGTCCAACGCGCGCAGGCGATCATCACCGCACGGGCCGGCGAATCGGTGTTGTTCCACCTGCGCACCAGGACGTTCCGGCACCTGCAACGGTTGGGTCTGGACTACTACGAGCGCGAGATGGCCGGCCGCATCATGACCCGGATGACGACCGATGTCGATGCCCTGTCGTCGTTCCTGCAGACCGGCCTGGTGCAGGCGCTGGTGTCGATCGCGACGTTCGCGGCCATCGCGATCGCGCTGCTGGTGATGAACGCCGGGCTGGCCCTGGTCGCCTTCGCGGCCCTGCCGGTGCTGGTCGTCGCGACGTTCTTCTTCCGCCGCTACAGCGCCGCCCAGTACACCAAGGCCCGGGAACAGTCCGCAGAGGTCAATGCCGACCTCCAGGAGAACGTGGCGGGACTGCGCGTCGCGCAGGCCCTGGGTCGGCAGGGTCGCAACTCCCGCCGCTTCTCGGAGAAGTCGGATGCCTACCGCCGCACGCGGATGCGGGCCCAGGTGGCCATCGCGCTGTACTTCCCGTTCGTCGCGTTCCTCGCCGATCTCGCCGCTGCCGGCACCTTGCTGGTCGGATCGACACAGGTCGCGGCCGGCACCCTCACCGCCGGCACCCTGCTGGCATTCGTGTTGTATCTCAACAACTTCTTCACCCCGATCCAGCAACTGTCCCAGGTCTTCGACGGCTACCAGCAGGCCGCGGTGTCGCTCCGCCGGATCGACGAGCTGCTCAGCACTCCGACGTCGGTGCCTCCGGCGCGCGATCCTGTCGTCCTCGCGAACGTCGCCGGCGAGGTCGACCTGCGCGATGTCTCCTTCCGGTACGCGCAGGACACCCCGTGGGCCCTGCAGGATCTCCAGCTCCGTTTCATCCCGGGCGAGACGGTGGCCGTCGTCGGCGCCACCGGCGCGGGCAAGTCCACCCTCGTCAAGCTGATCGCCCGGTACTACGACGTGTCCGAAGGTGCGGTGCTGATCGACGGGCGCGACCTGCGCACGCTCGAGCTGCAGTCCTACCGTCGGCACCTCGCCGTCGTCCCGCAGGAGCCCCATCTGTTCTCCGGGACGATCCGCGACAACATCGCCTACGGCCGCCCGGAGGCCACGGACGCGGAGGTGGAGGCAGCGGCCAGATCCGTCGGAGCGCTGGAGGTGATCGGCACCCTGCCCGGCGGCTTCCACCACCGGATCGCCGAGCGGGGTCGCAACCTGGCCGCCGGTCAACGGCAGCTCGTCTCGCTGGCGCGAGCGCACCTGGTCGACCCGGCCATCCTGCTGCTGGACGAGGCAACGGCGGCCCTGGACCCGGCAGCGGAGCTGGCCGTGCTGCAGGGCAGCGACGAGCTCGCCACCGGACGCACCACGATCGTCGTCGCGCACCGGCTGGCCACTGCGGAACGCGCCGATCGCATCATCGTGATGAATCAGGGCCGGGTGGTCGAGATCGGTGCCCACGCCGAGCTGCTCGGTCGGGGAGGCGTCTACGCAGCGCTCTACGGCGACCGGGAGAGCTGACCGGCGCGCTGGCCCCGGTCACGTAACGGGCAGGTAAATCTCCGGCTCGGTTGCGCGTAGTTGCTCGCTGCGGTCCTAAGCTGCCCATCTGTACACGTCGGGGTACACCTCCGCGCGACGCCTCCCCTGCTGGGACGGGCGACGGACTGCGGGTCTTCGAACAGGAGTGACATGAAGCGAGTTCGTTCCCTGGTGGCGGTCTCCATCGCCGCCGCCCTGCTGGTGAGTGCCTGCGGCAGCGATTCCGCCGACTCGGGCACCTCCGGCGGCGCATCCCCCGACGACGTGAAGACGCTGGTCGTCAACGATGCGTTCGACCTGAAGACCTCCGACCCCGCGCGGGCGTTCGAACTCACCGGATCGGTCGTCGACCACGCCGTCTACGAGACCGCGCTCAACTACGACGGCGCGGACGTCAAGAAGATCGTCCCCGGCATCGCCTCGTTCAAGCTCTCGGCGGACAACAAGGTGCTGACCCTGACGCTGGAGGGCACCCACACGTTCTCCGACGGCACTCCCGTCACCGCCGACGACATCGTCTTCTCCTACCAGCGGGTGCAGGGCATCGCCGGCAACCCGTCGTTCCTGCTCGACGGGGTGACGGCCGCGAAGGTCGACGACAAGACCGTCACGCTGACCAGCAAGACTGCCAACCCGCAGCTGCCGTTCATCCTGCCGAACCCCTCGCTGGGAATCGTGAACTCCAAGGCGGTGAAGGCGAACGGCGGCACCACCGACGCCAAGGACGCCGCCGAGAACTACCTCAACACCAACTCGGCCGGCTCCGGTCCGTACATGATCGACACCTACGACGTGCAGTCCCAGGTGATCTTCAAGACCAACCCGAACTACGCGGGCACCAAGCCCGCCTACGGTCGCGTCGTGATGGCGAACGTGCCCGGCGCCACCCAGAAGGTCAACATCCAGGCCGGCACCGCACAGGTCGCCTTCTCCCTCTCCCCCGACGACATCGCCGCGCTGGACACCAGCAAGACCAAGGTGATCGCCAGCGCCAGCACCACCACGATCTTCATGTGGTTCAACATGGATGCGGCTTTCGGCAAGACGGCCGCTGATGCCCAGTTCGTCCAGGCCATGCGGCACGCGATCAACTACGCCGACCTGCTCAAGCTGGCCGGTGCCGGATCAGCGCAGCCGGGCGGCCTGGTGCCGCTGAGCTTCGTCGGTGCGCTCGACAAGGACGACAACAACTCCTACGACGTCGACAAGGCCAAGTCGCTGCTCGCCGAATCCAAGTACAAGGGCGAGGAGATCACCATCCTGTACTCCTCCGACGTAGCGGTCGGCGGCGTCAAGATCGGTGACGTCGCGCAGGCCATCGAGCAGCAGGCGGCCGCGATCGGTGTGAAGCTGAAGCTGAACCCGCAGCCGAGCTCGACGTCGCTGGACTCCTTCCGCAGCGGCAAGTCCCAGGCCGGCGTCGCGTACTGGGGTGCCGACTACCCGGACCCGGCCGACTACCTGGTCTTCGCCCCGGGCGGCGATCTGGGCAACCGGGCGGCCTGGGCCGAGTCGATGGCGCCGGATTCGACGAAGCTCGCGACCGCTGCGGCCGAAGCCAGCGGCGACGAGGCCCGGGCCGCGGCCTACATCGCCCTGCAGAAGCAGCTCAACGTCGAAGGACCGTTCATCCCGCTGTTCCAGCCCGCGGACAACACCGTGGTCTCCTCGTCGCTGAGCAACGTCGTCGTCAACCCCATCTGGGGCTTGGACTTCGCGTCGATCTCCTGACGTGCCCGAACAGCGCAAGCCCCCCGCCGGATCCGCCAGCACGGATCCGCCGGGGTCGGCACCCGAGAACGTCGCGGTGATCGATGCGACGACGCCGCAGGACGACCGACCGCGCGGTCTGCGCGCCCGCCACCCCCTGCTCGTCTACATCGTCGTGCGACTGGGCGTCAGCGTGCTGCTGATCCTGGGCGTCACCCTGATCACGTTCATCCTGACCAACCTGGTGCCTTCCAACCCGGCCGCCTCAGCGCTGGGCGAGCGGGCCTCGTCCGACCCCGCTGCCGTCGCCGCGTTCAACGCGAAGTACGGCCTGGACAAGCCGCTCCCCCAGCAGTACGTCATCTACCTGTCGCGGTTGGCGCAACTGGACTTCGGTGACTCGACGCAGACCCACAACCCGGTCGCGAAGGATCTGGGGTCGGCCTTCCCGGCGACCGCGGAACTCGCGCTGACGGCGTTGACCATCGCCTCGGTGCTGGGCGTGGGCCTCGGCCTCTGGGCGGCGCTTCGACAGCGGAAGTTCGTCGACCAGGCGGTGCGGGTGGTCAGCATCATCGGCATCTCGACCCCGACGTTCTGGCTGGCGCTGATCGTCTACTACCTGTTCTTCTACAAACTCGGCTGGTTCCCCAGTTCCGGCCGTCTCGACCCGCAGTTCAACCCGCCGAAGGACCACACCGGCTTCTACACGATCGATGCCCTGATCGCGGGGCGCCCCAAGGTGTTCTGGAACGCCGTCGGGCACCTGATCCTGCCGGCATCCGTGCTGGTGCTCTACACCGTCGGCCTGCTCGCGCGCTTCGCCAGGACAGCGGTGCTGGACGTGCTGGGCAGCGACTACATCACTGCCGCCAGGGCCAAGGGACTCAGCGCCCGCCGGGTCACCTTCGGCTACATCCTGCGTGGGGCCCTGCTGCCGATCCTCACCGTGGTCGGTCTCACGTTCGGCTCGCTGCTCTCCGGAGCGGTGCTCACCGAGACGGTGTTCGCCTGGAACGGGTTGGGCCAGTATGCCTTCAAGGCTGCGACGACGCTTGATCTGCAGGCCATCATGGGCGTCGGGATCGTCGTCGGCGTCACCTACATCGCCATCAACTTCGTCGTCGACCTGCTGTACGGCGTCATCGATCCGAGGGTGCGCAACCGATGACCGAACCTCTGAAGGCCGAGTTCGTCGCGAAACGACAACTGATCCGGTGGCCGGTCGCCTGGCGTCAACCGCTGACCATGATCGGTCTCGTCATCGTCGCGATCTGGTTGGTGGTGGCCGTCTTCGGTGTGTTGCTGGAACCGCACGACCCGCTCGTGGGAGCGACACCGGACCGACTGCTGGCACCATCCGCAGAGCACCTCTTCGGCACGGACTCGCTGGGACGCGACGTGTTGTCCCGGGTGATCGCGGGCGCTCGAGTGACGTTGCCGCTGTCGATCCTGCTGGTGGTGCTCTCGATGGTGATCGGCACCGTCCTGGGGGCGTTGGCCGGCTACTTCGGCAAGGCCGTCGACGAGATCATCATGCGGATCGCTGACCTGGTGTTCGCGTTCCCCACGATCATCCTGGCGATGGTGGTGACGGCGGCTCTGGGGCCGGGTCTGGAGAACGCCGTCCTGGCCATCCTGCTGGTCAGTTGGCCGCAGTACGCCCGTGTCACCAGATCTCTGGTGCTCGGCGCGCGCAACAGCGAGTACGTGATCGCCAACCGACTGCTCGGGGTGGGCGTCGTCCGCTCGCTCACCCGCGACATCCTGCCGAACATCGCGGCGCCCATCCTGGTGCTCGCGACGCTGGACTTCGGCAACGCCGTGCTGCTGCTGTCCGGGCTGTCGTTCCTCGGTCTGGGCAGCGTCCCGCCGACACCCGAGTGGGGCGCCATGGTCTCCGACGGCGTCGCCAACTTCGACTCCTGGTGGATCGCGACCTTCCCGGGCCTGGCGATCCTGACCATCGTGATGGCCTTCAACTTCCTCGGCGACTCACTCCGGGATGCCCTGGATCCGCGGTCGCGCCGAGCCACGACGGGGCGTGCGGTGTGAGTGAATCCCAGCAGTTCCCCGGCGCCCCGATCGATCTCGACAAGGGAGTCGTGACGGTCTCCCCGGCCACCGCCACCAGCTCCACCGCTGCTCCGGCCTGCGCCACCGACGGCATCCGGATCTCGGGCCTGCGGCTGAAGATCGGTACGGCGCAGATCCTCGACGGGGTCGACCTGGTCGCACCTGCCGGTCAGGTGACCGGGGTGGCCGGCGAGTCGGGCTCCGGCAAGACCATGACGGGGATGACGATCCTCGGCCTGCAACCGCCCACGGCCCAGGTCTCCGGCAGCATCCGCTACGACGACCGGGAGCTCGTAGGGCTGCGGGAGCGGGAGTTGAACAAGCTGCGCGGCAAGCACATCGCCGCGATCTTCCAGGATCCGACGGCCAGCCTGCACCCGATGCTCTCCATCGGCACCCAGTTGACCGACCATGTCCGTCATCACCTGAAGCTGTCCAGGCGTGAGGCCCGCGAACGCGCCACCGAGCTGCTCGAGAAGGTCAGGGTCCCGGAGCCACGGGCAGCCCTCGGCAAGTACCCACACCAGTTCTCCGGCGGCCAGCTGCAGCGGGTCGCGATCGCGTCGGCGTTGGCCTGCGACCCGCGGATGCTGATCGCGGACGAGCCGACCACCGCCCTCGACGTGACCGTGCAGGCCGGGATCCTGCGCCTGCTGCGCGGGCTCTGCGACGACCTCGGCATCGGCATCATCCTGGTGACGCACGACCTGGCGGTGATGTCGTCGCTCGCCGACACCATCGCCGTGATGCGACACGGCAAGGTCGTCGAGTTCGGTTCGCGCTACGACGTCATCCGCACCCCGCAGCATCCGTACACGCGCTCGCTGATCGACTCCCTGCCCGACCACCAGGGGGTGCGATGACGGCCGCCGCGGGAGGACCGGACGCCGCCGACCTGCTGACGGTGGCCGGCGCTGTCGTCAGCTATCGACGTCCCGGTGCGTCCGCGTTGCGCGCCGTCGACGGGGTCGATCTGAGGCTGGCTCCCGGTGAGACTGTCGGCCTGGTCGGTGAGTCCGGCTGCGGGAAATCGACGCTGGCCAGGGCGATCTGCGGGCTCGAGCCGCTCACCGCCGGCGAGATCCAGTTCCGCGGCACACCGGTGCGGCCGCTCGGTCTGCGCCGCAGACCGGCTGCGCTGCAACGCATCCAGATGGTGTTCCAGAACCCCTACGCCTCGCTCAACCCGCGCCGGACGATCCGGGCGCAGATCGAGCTGGCCCGCGAGATCCACCCGAGCACCGCACCGGACGTCGCCGAGCTGCTGGCGATGGTGGAGCTGCCGGCCGACGTCGCGACCCGCTACCCGCACGAGTTCTCCGGCGGCCAACGCCAACGGATCGCGATCGCCCGCGCGGTGGCCGCCGGTCCGGACGTGCTGATCGGCGACGAGCCGATCGCCTCTCTCGATGCCTCGTTGCAGGCCAAGATCGCCACCCTGATGAAGGACGTCGCCGCCCGCGCGGGCGCCTCGCTGCTGTTCATCTCGCACGACCTCGCAGTGGTGCGGCTGATCGCCGACCGGGTGGTCGTGATGCGTGCCGGGAAGGTCGTCGAAGCCGGTCCGACCGGGCAGATCTGGTCGAATCCGCAGGCGCCCTACACGCGGCGACTGCTGGCCGCGATCCCGAAGGCTGACGGACTCGGCACGCTGCCCGAGGTGCTGGAGCTGGAGGACTGAGCCAGGCCGTCGACGGAGCGAGCCTTCACCTCCGCCGCGTCAGTCCTCATGGGTTCCGGGCTGCCGCGCCGGCGTTGCCGGCTTCGTTGTCCGACACGGGCGAGTCTGCTGCCGCCCAGCCCGACCACCGGGTGACGTCGATCGACACCACCGGCCCGGTCGGGCGGCGGTCGACGTAGTGCGGGTAACGCACGGCCAATGCGTCCACCGCCTCGTCGTTGCGCTCGGCGATCGACGCGACGCCGTCCGCCCTGGCCCACCAGAGCTTCGACCAGTCGTCGTCGTAGACGTCTGCCAGCACACAGACCTGCGGGTGCGCCGCGATGTTCTCCAGACGCCGCAGGTACTGGGTGCTCTTGGGCTTGTCGTCCACCACGAACACGATCCGGTCACCGATCACCGCGAAGGTGATCGGCACCAGGTGCGGAACGTTCGTCGCCGACACGCTGGCGAAGCGGGCCACCCGTTCCCCCGAGAAACGCTCCCGGGCCTCGTCGGCGGGCAGACGCATCAGTGTGTCCGGTCCACTGGACGGGTGAAGTCGTTGCGGGTCATCGGATCTCCTCGGGTGCGGGTGTCTTCGGACCACCACAGTGCAGCGCCGCACCGCTCATGGGCCGCTGCCCCCCTCGATGATCCGCCAGGTGCCATCAGGTTGGCGTTCGAGCTGGTAGAACCACACGATCGTTCCTGGGGGGACCGTCTGGTCCGAGGAGCCGTCGGTCGTCAGCGTCGCTGCCACCACGTCGGTTCTGGCCGATGCTGACGGTGCCTCCCGTGGGCCGACGTCGAAGTCCGAGATGGTGCTGTCGCACAGGTCACCTCGCTCGCCTACCGCAGGGGGCGGCCCCCAGTAGGTGGCAGCGGCTTCCTCGCACCTCCCCGCACGAGCGGCGGCGAGGTAACCGGTCACGACCGACAACGGCGTACGGAGATCCGGCGTTTCGGAGCCTGGGTCGCTCGGGGTCCCCGCGCTGGGATTTCCCGTGGCCGGGCCCGGCCCGCCTGTGCCACGGCGTCCCAGTTGGTCCCAGACCAGGCCTTGGGACGAGACTGCTTCCGAGTCCGGGGCAGCCGGCCGCGGACCGGCCGGCACGACGATGGGCCGGGGCGTGACCGCGAACAGCACACATCCGGCGACCACAGCGGCGGCGACCAACGCCGGCATGAGCCATTTCGAGTGCGCGGCACGGCCCGCGTGTCGACGGGGCGCCTGCTCTGCGCTCTCGCGTACCCGCAGGAGGAGGTCGGCCGGGACCTCCAGGTGGTCTGCCGCCGCGTGCAGTCGTTCCCTGAGTTCGCGTTCGGAGTCATTCATGGTCATCGGACACCTCGTCGAACGGCCGAAGGGTGGGTGACAAGCGCAGTTCTGCCAGTGCGTGGTGCGCCAGGCGCCGCACAGTCCCGGCGGGTCGACCCAAGGTCCTGGCCACGTCGTCGACCGGGAGGTCCGCCAGGTAGCGCAGTACGACGACAGCGCGCGGGAGTGGCGCCAGCGTCTGCAATGCACTGAAGATGTCGGGCCGCAGATCGAGATCCGCGGTGGGAGCCTGCCGATCCCCACGCAGCGTGGCCATGGACCGACGGTGGATCCCCCGCCTCTTGACCGCGTTCAGGTGGAGGTTGGTCATGGTGCGGCGCAGATACGCACCCAGGTCGGCAGGCCCCTCTTGCGTGGCGGCGAGGTAACGCTCGACTGCGGTGTGGACGAGGTCCTCGGCATCGGGCCGATTGCCGGTCAACGCGAACGCGACGCGATACAGCCCGGGAACGGTCTGCAGCAGGTCGTCCGGTTCGTCGGCACGTAGGTCAGGCAGCAGAACCACCTCCTCGTTCACTCTCACATCCATTCAGACAATCGGCCGCCCGGAAACGTTCACCAGCGAGCTCCATGTTCCCGCTGACGCGACCCGGTGGGGGTGCTCTCGTGGGACGATCGCCCGATGGCCGACGTCGAGCTGCGGTACGCACGCGACCCACGGGCCGTCCGCATCCTCCTGCAGGCGCTGCCCGATTGGTTCGGTGACCCTGCCGCCATCGAGAGCTACACCGAGCTGATCCTGGTGCGCATCCTGGCCCGAGCACGTGTCGTCGGCTGAGACGTTCAGTCGGTCCAACCCGGGATCGTCCTCAGCGTCACCAGCGAGTCGCCGTAGGCGGCGTCCGGCTCGGTCTGGCCGGTCTCGACGAAGTCCAGCTTCTGCAGGACGCGACGGGACGCGAGGTTCCATTCCCGCACGCCCGCCCACAGCCGCTCGAAGCCACGCCCTTCCGCCCGGGCGACGAGGGCGCCGGCCGCCTCGGTGGCGTAGCCGGCACCGTGAGCCCGACGGAGCAACTCGTACGCGATCTCGGGCTCGCGCGCCGATCCCAGGCCCACGAAAAGCAGTCCGCAGTAGCCGATGATGTCGCCCTCCTGCTTTCGCACGATCGTCAGGAATTCGCGCCCGGGGTCGTCACGCTCGGCGTCGATCTGCGCGGCGATGTCCTCGATCGTCGGCCGGCCGTCAGGCCCGATCCGCCGATGCGGAGGCACTCTGGGGTCGCGTTCGGTCCACAACTCGTGGACGGCGGAAGCATCATCCGCAGCGATCCGGCTTCGCAGCAGGAGCCGATCGGTCTCGATCACCGCCAGCCCCTCACCCTTCGCCGATCCCCGGAACGACTCCGTCAAACGCTCCCGCGAATCCGTGCTGCCGCCAGGCCTCGTAGGCCACGGTGGCCGCGGCGTTCGACAGGTTCAGCGAACGACGCCCGGCGAGCATCGGGATGCGGACCGTGGCGGTGAGCCGCTCGTCCCGGAGCACCGCGGCGGGCAGCCCGGTCGGTTCGGTGCCGAACAACAGCACATCACCTGGCTCGTAGGCGATCTCGGCGTAGTTGGCCTCGGCGTGCGCGGTGAAGGCGAACACCCGGGCGGGTAGCAACGCAGCCCAGGCCGCGTCCATGTCGGTGTGCACCGTCACCGACGCGAGGTCGTGGTAGTCGAGCCCGGCCCGCCGCAGCTTGGCATCGTCCAGGTCGAACCCCAGGGGTTCGATCAGGTGCAGCTCGCAGCCGGTGGCGGCCGCGGTGCGGATCGCATTGCCGGTGTTGCCCGGGATCTTGGGTTCGTGGAACGCGAGTCGGAACACACCCACATCGTGGCACGCGCTCCGTACCCACGATGACGACCGTCAAGACAGCGAACGTTTCCGTCACACGACCGTCAGGACAGCGGACCTGGCCCGCAGACGACCGTCAGGACCGCGAAGGGGTGGTGGCGTCTTCCCGGTCTGCGTCCTCGGCCACCGGGGCGGTCTCGGCGTCCAGATCGGTCAGAACGCGTGGATCACGGGATCGCAGGACGGATGCGATGCGCTCCAACAACTCCAGCGACAGCTCCTCGGCGTCGGCGGCCGGTGCGGGCACCCGCACGTAGCGTTCCGGGGCGGACGCCACCCGCTCGCGGTAGGCGGCCTCAGCCTCCGCCAGATCGTCCGGATCGGTGATCCGCGGGCCGTCCTCATAGTCCTTCGCCAACTCGAGTGCGATCCCGGTGGTGCCGAGCTCCGGGTCTGCTCGCTCCGGATCGTCACGCCCATCCCCACCGCCGACGGCATCGGCGCCCAGGGGCTCTGCCGCAGCACCTGTCTCGACCATGATCGTGAGGTCCGGCCAGCTGCCGTCGGACACCCACTGCGCCAGCCGCACCAGGCGGAACTCGTCGAGGCCGCCCAGCGCGCCGAACCGGACCACCAGCGAGTCCAGGTAGTCGCGGAAGATCACCACCGCGCCATCCGCGAGTCGCGGATCGATCTCGGTTCGCAGCCTCTCCGCCAGGTCCGCGCCGGCCCGCAGAGCGACGGGCAGCGAGGTGTAGTCGGCCGCCGGTGTCGGCTCCCCGTGCAGGTCGACGACGTCCCACCCCTGCCCGCCCAGCAGCCCGGCGACCGCGTCGGCCATCCGTCGGGTCTGGGCACGGTCGCTGCCCTCGACGGCGATCAACACCCCACTGCGGGTGGCCTGGCGGTTGATCAGGCGGCGCCGCTGCATCATCCGGCGCAGCACGCCGCTCTTGGTGCCGCCGACCTGTCGGCCGGCGATGATCGCGACGATCACCGCCACCGCCCCGCCGAGCGCCAGCACCAGACCGGCGCCGCTGATCGAGAGGGTGAACTGGCCGATGGTGAGCTGGTGTCCGCCGAACGCACCGGCCAGCACCGGACCGATCGCGATGGAGCCCAGCAGGGTCAACCGCACCGACGACATGACGAAGGCGAACACCCGCCCGCGCAGTTGGTCGGAGACCTCGTGGCCGATCATCGTGAAGCCGGTGATCCAGGCGATGCCGGCAGCTGATCCCATCGCCGATGCCGTCACCACGGCTCCGACGAAGTCCTGGATGACGCTCATCACCAGCAGCATCACGCCGGCCAGTCCGATGCAGACGATGAACACCACCCGCCGCGGAACGGCCGGCAACACCTTCGGGCCGACCAGCATCCCGAGCGCCAGCCCGGTGAACACTGCGCCGAACAGGATGCCGTAGCCGGCGTTGCCGGCGCCGAGCGCGCCGACGTAGGACTGCGCGACCCCGGCCACGAGTCCGCCGCCCGCGAAGGCGCCCAGGATGCCGAGGTACAGCGCGCGCATCACCCGGCTGTTCTTGACGAACGAGATGCCCTCGCGGATGAGGGTGAAGACGCTGCGGGTGGTCGAGCGCTCACCGACGAAGGCAGGGATCATCCGACGGGAGGAGTACAGGATCAGCGACGTCAGCAGGAAGGTGGCCGCGTTGAAGAACAGCGCGATCTGCACGGCGGTGACCGACGAGCTGCCGGCCATCAGGCCGACGGTCTCGGGCACTGCGGAACTGGGCTTGAAGAACTGCGAGATGGTCGACAGCAGCGCGAACAGCAGCGACGCCACCGGGACCATGCCGTAGATGGAGACGTAGTTGAGCTGGTTCGCGGTGGCGAGCCGGTCACGGGGGACGATGTTGACCCACATCGCCTGCTTCGCGGGTGTCGAGAACAGACCGACGGCCTCGACGAGGAACTGGGCGATCAGCAGGACCGGCAGGTTCGCGGTCAGCGCGATCACCGCGTACAGCACGGCGGCAGTGAGATCGCAGATGATCGCCAGCTTGCGCCGGTCGAAGCGGTCGACGATGGCGCCGGCGATCGGGCCGAGGATCAGGTCGGGCAACAACCGGGTGATGAGCACGCCCGACACCGCGGCACCCTGGGCGATGCCCGAGGCGTCGCGGGTCAGGTAGGCCGCCAGTGCGGTGGTGGCCAGCAGACCCAG
Source organism: Nakamurella sp. (assembly GCA_037720195.1). Lineage (GTDB taxonomy): Bacteria > Actinomycetota > Actinomycetes > Mycobacteriales > Nakamurellaceae > Nakamurella. The sequence continues at coordinate 76,715 of JBBJML010000005.1, forward strand.
CCAGTCGCCGAGGCTGGAGATGGTGATGCCGGCCCACAGTCGGCGGAACACCGGGATGCGGAACAGCTCACCCAGCGCGCTCTGCGAGTGGGACCGGTTGAGCGCCTGCGGCGAGGTGGCCTCGGAAGCCGGCGCCCCGTTCGCGTCAGCGACCATCGAAGATGCTCTTGATCAGGTTGATCAGACCTTCACCGGCCTGACCGAAGATGACGAACACGAACACGATGAAGACCAGGCAGCCGACAGCACCGCCGCTCTTCTTCCGGGCCGAGGTGCTACCCGACGCGCCGCGTCGGGTGGCCGCCTGCGTCGACCACTGCTGCATCACCTGTTGCAACCGCTGGGCCTGCGGGTTCGTCGACTGCCACGGTGAAGCCGGCCCGGTCTGCGGCGGGGTGAAGCCCTGAGCCGGGGAACCAGGAGTCTGCGGACTGGTCCACTGGGCAGCGGTCGGTGGTGGCAATCGGGAGAGGTCTGTCGGTCGGACGGAGGTCGGTGGCCGGACGGGGGTCGGTGGCCGGACGAAGGCCCCGCCGGTGACGGACGGGATCGAGTACCCGCCCGCGATGGCGCGGCGCTCCGTGCGCTGCCGACCCTCGGCCGTGTTGCGATCCTGACGTTCGCGCTCGGTGGCCTGCCGGGCGAGCTCGCGCTCGGCCTCCAGCTGCCGCTCTGCCTCCAGCAGCGCCTCCTCGCCGATGGCGACCCGCGGCAGCACGAAGCCGGTGTCGAATCGTGGCACCGTCACCGCGGGGGTGCTGACCATCGGTCCGGCGGCGGTCGGGTCGGCGAAGATCGGGTCGGGGCGCACCGGGATGATCGGATCGGAGGTCCCGTCCGATCCGGTCAGCGCATCCCGGATCGTCGCGTCATCGGCCACGCCGCTCACCGCCCCTGCAGGTCATACCGCTGATCGTAGGCATGTCGGGTGACCGCCGACCCCCGAACGGGTGACCTGCCGGGGGTCCCGGCAGCTCAGCTACCGGATTTCTTCGCGGCAGAGGCCTTCGCCTTGACCGTGCGGGCGGTGGTCGCAGCAGGCTTCTTCACGGCGACCTTCTTGGCCGCCGGTTTCTTGGCTGCCGGTTTCTTGGCCGCCGCACGCTTGGGCGCAGGAGCCCTGGTGCGTCGCTCGGCCAGGAGTTCCGCACCGCGCTCGATGGTCAGCGTCGTCACTTCGTCGCCCTTGCGCAACGAGGCGTTGGTCTCGCCGTCGGTGACGTACGGCCCGAACCGGCCGTCCTTGATCACCATCGGCTTCTCCGTCGCCGGGTCGACACCCAGTTCGCGCAACGGCGGCGCAGCGGCCGCGCCCCGACCCCGGGCCTTGGGCTGCGCGTAGATCGCCAGGGACTCCTCGAGGGTGACGGTGAACAGCTGCTCCTCGTCGACCAGGGAGCGCGAATCCGTGCCCTTCTTCAGGTAGGGACCGTAGCGACCGTTCTGAGCGGTGATCTCGTCGCCGGACTCCGGGTCCTTGCCGACGACGCGGGGCAGCGACAGCAGCCGCAGGGCGCCCTCGAGCGTCATGCTCTCCAGCGTCATCGACTTGAACAGTGAGGCCGTCCGCGGCTTGACAGCGTTCTTGCCGGTCTTCGGGGTATCCTGCGGCAACACCTCGGTGACGTACGGGCCGTAGCGCCCGTCCTTGGCGACGATCGGGTTCTTCGACTCCGGGTCGGTGCCCAGCTCGATGTCGCCGCTCTCCGCCTTCACGAACAGCTCGTCGACGGTCGCGGTGGTCACCTCGTCGGGTGCCAGCTCCTCGGGCAGGTTCGCCCGCTCGAGCTGGTCCGCGCCGGCCTCGTCGGTGATCGTGCGTTCCAGGTACGGACCGAACTTGCCCACCCGGACGAACACCTGACGGCCGTCCGAGTCCTTCACCAGCGGCAGCGAGTTGACCTCGCGGGCGTCGATCTCCTCGAGATTCTCCCCCACCATCTTCTTCAGGCCACCGGCCTGGCCGACGCCGCCCTCCGGCCCGATGTCGCCACCGAAGTAGAACGACTTGAGCCAGGGCACCCGGCCGATCCGGCCTTCAGCGATGCCGTCGAGCTCGTCCTCCATGGCCGCCGTGAAGTTGTAGTCGACCAGCCGGCCGAAGTGCTGCTCCAGCAGACCGACGACGGCGAAGGCGATCCAACTGGGGACCATCGCCTGGCCCTTGCGCCAGACGTAACCGCGGTCGGTGATGGTGCGGATGATCGACGAGTAGGTGGACGGGCGGCCGATGCCCAGCTCTTCGAGGTATTTGATCAGGCTGGGCTCGGTGTAGCGGGCGGGCGGTGAGGTGCTGTGCGAGCCGGCCACCAGGTCGCTCACTGCCAGCTGCTGACCGGTGGTCAGGTTCGGCAGCCGCTTCTCCGCGTCGTCGGCCTCGCCGCCGGCTTCGGCGTCGACGGTCTCGACGTAGGCCCGCAGGAAACCGGGGAAGGTGATGGTGCGACCGGACGCGGCGAACACGCATTCGGTCCCGGTGCTGGTGGAGGCGCTGATCCGGACCTGCAGGTTCTGACCACGGGCATCCACCATCTGGGAGGCGACGGTGCGCTGCCAGATCACCTCGTACAGGCGGAACTCGTCGCCGGATATCTCCCGGCTCAGCTCACCGGGCGTACGGAAGTGTTCGCCTGACGGCCGGATCGCCTCGTGGGCCTCCTGGGCGTTCTTGACCTTCTTGGTGTACTGCCGCGGAGCGTCCGGCACGTACTCCGGTCCGTACAGCTCCCGCGCCTGCGTCCGGGCGGCGGTCTGCGCAGTCTCGGACAGCGTGGTCGAGTCGGTACGCATGTAGGTGATGTAGCCACCCTCGTACAGCCGCTGAGCAGCGCGCATGGTGCGCTCGGTGGAGAAGCCGAGCTTGCGGCCGGCCTCCTGCTGCAGCGTCGAGGTCATGAACGGCGGATACGGCTTGCGGGTGTAGGGCTTGTCCTCGACGGAGGTGACGGTGGCCGTCCGTCCGTCCAGGTCGGCGGCCAGGGTGCGGGCGCCGTCCTCGTCGAGCAGCAACACGTCCGACTTCACCGCGTTCGCCGACAGCTGACCGGTGGTCTCGACGAAGTCCCGGCCGGTGGCCAACCTGCGGCCGTCGACGGTGGACAGAGAGGCAGCGAAGGCGCTCTTCGCGGCCTCCGGCGAGAAGTGTCCGTCCAGGCCCCAGTAGGTGCCGGAGACGAACGCCATCCTGGCCCGCTCGCGTTCGACGACGATGCGGGTCGCCACCGACTGGACGCGGCCGGCCGACAGCCGCGGCATCACCTTGCGCCACAGCACCGGCGAGACCTCGTAGCCGTACAGCCGGTCGAGGATGCGACGCGTCTCCTGCGCGTCGACCAGGTGGGTGTCGAGCTCGCGGGGGTTGGCGGCGGCCGCCTGGATCGCGGCCTTGGTGATCTCGTGGAACACCATGCGCTTGACCGGGACCTTGGGCTTGAGCGTCTCGAGCAGGTGCCAGGCGATGGCCTCGCCCTCGCGGTCCTCGTCTGTCGCGAGATAGAGCTCGGTCGCGTTGGCGAGCAGCGCCTTCAGCTTGGCGACCTGGGCCTTCTTGTCGGCCGAGACGACGTACAGCGGTTCGAAGTCGTGGTCGGTGTCGACGCCGAGCCTGGCCCACGGCTCACCCTTGTACTTGGTGGGCACGTCGGCTGCCCCGCGCGGCAGATCACGGATGTGGCCGATCGACGACTCGACGACGTACCCGTCGCCGAGGTAGCCCGCGATCGTCTTCGCCTTGTTGGGCGATTCGACGACCACGAGTCGGTTCGGCGTCTTGGCTGCAGCCATGGTCTCTCGCGTTCCTGGGTTTCTGGGGGTGGTGCTGTGGCGCATGATGCCACACCGATGGAAAGGGCTCGTGGGACCCGGTGCCTGAGAACCGGTCCGCTGACGCGACCGGCTCGTCGACCACCGGTCGTCACCGCCCGGGCGGGAACGCGTCCTCCGGCGCTCCTGGGGGCAGATCCCCCAGCAGTTCGGCGAGCCGCGTGAGCCTTCTCCGCCCGACGATACGCACTGCCGGCCCACCGGCCCGGCTCCCGAGCAACACGCCGGTCATCCCGACTGCGGACAGCGCCGAGGCGAGGCGGGTGTGCAGTTGTTCCGCTCTCGGGTCCAGCCCGAGCAGGTACCCGGCCGGATCACGGCGGCCGGACGCCAGCGCCCAGCACCGCAGGAATCCGCCGGGCGCCATCGGCAGTCCCGGCATCTGCTTCACCGCTCCCCTGGTCCACGCACCGACCAGCGGCACCAACACCGCACTCCGGTCACTGCGGACGAGGAATACCGGCTTCTCGGGCTGCGGTTGCGGGCTTGCATCCTCAGGAGCCGTTTCGGGTTCGCCACTGAACGCGAGGATCTCCTGCGCATCGGCGACCCGGACCTCCGCGGCGAGGTCCCTGGCCGTGAACTCCTCGACCAGGGCATCCGCACGCCAGCGCTCGGCCACCAGCACCGAGAGCCGGGCATCCCCGGCGCCGAGGGTGATCTGGCCCTGCCCGGCGAGCAGCCCACCGAGATCGGCGACCGTCGGCTCGGCGACACCGATCGAGAACAACGACAACTGGTCCACGGGCGAACCGTAACGGCTGCGGACCGATCAGCCGTTCAGCACCGACGCACACGCGGCGATCTTCTTCATCTGACCGACGACGGCGGGCGCACCGACAATCTCGCTCAGGTCCTGCAGAGGCTGGTTGGCCGCGTCTGTGCTTTCGCGTGCTTCCTGGAACTTGTTGTCCAAATCCGCTTCAGAGCTGGCCGAGCTGACCAGCTTCGCGCCTTCCCGAGCCGCCGCTGCCATCTTGGGATACGTAGCGACTGTGACCGAAGAAAGCTTGTCACCCTCAGGGATGCTCGGCGCGCCGGCCGCCTTCATGCCCTCAGTCGCACCGTCCAACCGCTCAGCCTGCTGGGTGAACAGGGCAACGGTCTGCGTGCGCTTGCTGGTGAAGTCACCGGTGAAGTTTTCGTATTGCTCGCCACGCCCGTCTGGCAATCCTGAGCACAACGCCGCGAAAAAGCGGACGGTTCCGGAATCGAACGAACCGACCGAGGCCGATCCACTCGGCTCCGGCGTGCTGGGGGTGGAACTCGGCGGGCGGCTGGTCAGCGGTACCGACGTCGTGCCGGTGACCAGGGCCGACGCTGAGCCGCTGGTCGATCCACTGGTCGAGCCGGGCGCCGAAGGTCCGGACGCACTTCCGGTGCTGGAGGCAGTCGCCGAGGAACTCGTCGTCGAGGCCGGGGCGGTCGGCGTCCCGCTCCCCGGCTGGGCATCGGCGCCACCACTGCAGGCGCTCAGCAGCACGGCAGCAGCAGCGGCGAGGGCAGCGATCGACCCCAGGCGGGTGCGGTTCGGGTGAGCGGGATGCATCAGGGACTCCAGACGTGGCGGACGACAGGTGGTACTCAGCGCGGGTGAGGAATGGAGCAGTACCGCAGTTCACCGTACCCACGAATGCAGCAGCGGCCGGTGTCCCCTCTGGGGTACACCGGCCGACGTGTGTGGTGCCGCAGCGATCTCGTGGCAAGTGATCAGTGCCGGGAGATCAGTGCCGGGAGATCAGTGCAGGGAGATCAGCTGCCCGCGCTGAACAGGGTCTTGCAGGACGGGATCTCCTTGATGGCCGCCAGCGTGCCGGCGTCGACCTTGAACCTGCTGAGCTCCTGCAGGCCCTGCATGTCCTTGCCGAGGTCCTGCAGTTGCGCCAGGGCCTTCGGATCGTTGGGGTCGGCCTTGGCCAGCGTTGCACCGAGCTTGGTGAACTTCGGACCGAACTCGTTCATGGCCTTGGTGACGGAGGTGGCAAGGGTGTCGCCGCCGTTGAAGGTCGGAACGGGGACGCCGTCGAGGTCCTTCGCGGTCTTGGTGAACGCGTTGCCCATCGAGGTGAAGGTCTTCGACAGCGTCTGCAGCAGCTTCTTGGGGTCGCTGCCGGCTCCGCCCATGGTCCCGGACAGGTTCTTGACCTCGGTCAGCGCGGGAGACACGCCACTGCAGTAGGTGTCGAACCAGGTCACGCTGGCCTCGTCGAGGTCGCCGCCGCCGCCGACCGTGGTGGTCGCGGAGGTGTCGGCGGTGCTGGAATCGTCGGTGGCGGGCTCGCTGCTGGTGTCGTCGGAGCTGGTGGGCTCTTCGCTGGTGGGTTCCTCGCTGGCGGAAGTGCTGCTGGAGTCTCCACCCGTGGATTCCACCGGCGTGCTGTCCTGCGTGCTGGGGGCCGCCGAGGACGCGGTGTTCGGCGCCTGCGAGGCGGCGGGGGAGGCTGCGGTACCGGAGGTGTCCGAGCCACATCCTGCGAGGAGCAGGGCGGCGCCCGCAGCGAATGCGCTCAGGGCGGTGGTCGTGCGCTTCATCGGTGTGTTCCTTCCTGACGGTCGAGGTGTACCGACCGTGGGGGGTGTGGTGGGCCGGGTCCGGCCCACACAGGTTCTGACGCTAACAACGACGGACGCCGCCCGTGGACGGTTCCGCGATTGCGTCACTGTCCGGCAGGAAGTCACCGGCCCGCTGCACCGTCAGCCGGACAGCGCCTGGCAGGAAGGCGCAGCAGCCAGGGCCGCCTTGCCGTCAGCGGGCAGATCGCCCAACTGCTGGAGTGGCTTGGACGCGTCGGTGAGGGTCGTTCCGATGTCGGTCAACTCGGATGCTGCGGACGGGTCGCTGGGATCGAGATCCACCAGTTTGGTGCCGAGATCGACGAGCTTCTGACCGATCGTCCCGAAGCTCTCCGTCACCTGCTTGGCATACGTGTCGCCGCCGTCGAAGGTCGGTGCCGGCAGGTCTTTCAACTTCCTGGCCGTCTCGACCAGGGACTTGCCGGCCGCAGAGAACTTCGGTGCGATCTTCTTCAGCGACCCCAGCGGATCCGCCTGGTCGATCTCGGATCCGACGTTCTGCAGATCCTTCAGCGGGGCGACCCCCGAGCAGAGGGTCTCGAACCACGCCACGCTCTGCTGGTCGGCCGATCCCGACCCGGCGCCGGTGCTGCTGCCACCTGCCGACGTGTCGCTGTCCGATGTCTCAGGGCCCGACGTCCCCGCATCAGAGGTCTCGTCCGAGGATCCGGTGTCCGAGGTCGTTGCGGATGACGACTCGCTGACGGTGCTGGAGGATCCGGCGGCCGGCGCTGCGGTGCCGCCCGTCTCCGACCCACACCCAGCCAGCACGAGCAGAGCGGCGGCAGCCAGCCCGGTGACCGACGTGATGGTGCGCTTCATGGTGTTCGTCATCCTCCCGACGCGGCTGCCCCGATGGCTGGCCGCAGAAGGAGGATAACGACCGAGGGCCGGCCCGCAGTGCGGAACCGGCCCTCGGACGTCTCTTCGATCGGACGTGGGGAGGGGACTGTCAGGCCCTGGCTCCCGCCGCCGGCGCCTCGGTGTTGATGACGCTGGCGCGCTTCTTGGAGATGACCACCGACACCACGATGATGATCACCGCGACCAGGGCGATGGCGATCCGGATGCCGGCGCTGGCGTCCACGCCGACGGACAGTCCGACGACGGCCGGGGCGACCAGCAGCGAGACCAGGTTCATCACCTTGAGCAGCGGGTTGATGGCCGGGCCGGCGGTGTCCTTGAACGGGTCACCGATGGTGTCTCCGATCACTGTGGCGTCGTGGGCCGCTGAGCCCTTTCCGCCGTACATGCCGTCCTCGACGAGCTTCTTGCTGTTGTCCCAGGCGCCGCCGGAGTTGGCCAGGAAGACGGCCATCAGGGTTCCGGTGGCAATGGCGCCGCCGAGGAAGCCGGCCAGCGGACCGACGCCGAGGCCGAAGCCGACGGCGATCGGCGCGAACACGGCGAGCAGGCCGGGGGTGGCCAGCTCCCGCAGCGAGTCACGGGTGACGATGTCGACGACCTTGCCGTACTCGGGCTTGGCCGTGCCCTCCATGATCCCGGGGATGTCCCGGAACTGCCGGCGCACTTCCTGCACGACGGCGCCGGCGGCGCGGGAAACCGCGTTGATCGCCAGGCCGGAGAACAGGAAGACCACTGCGGCACCCAGCACAACGCCCACCAGGGTGTTCGGGCTCATGATGTCGGTGATGAACGCCGAACCGACGTCCTGCGCAACGTCGCCCGCCTTCGCCAGCGCCTGGGCGATGGCGTCCCGGTAGGAACCGAACAGCGCGGTCGCTGCCAGCACGGCGGTGGCGATCGCGATGCCCTTGGTGATGGCCTTGGTGGTGTTGCCAACGGCGTCGAGATCGGTGAGGGTGCGGGCACCCTCCTCGGAGACGTCACCGGACATCTCGGCAACGCCCTGGGCGTTGTCGGAGATCGGGCCGAAGGTGTCCATCGCGACGATGACGCCGACGGTGGTCAGCAGGCCGCAACCCGCCAGCGCGATCGCGAACAGGCCGACCCCGACGCTGCCGGAGAGCAGGAACGCGCCGTAGACGGCCGCACCGATCACCAGCGCGGTGTAGACCGCGGACTCCAGGCCGAGCGAGATGCCGGACAGCACCACGGTGGCCGGGCCGGTCGTCGAGGTGGCAGCGACGTCCTGAGTCGGCTTGGACTTGGTGTCGGTGTAGTAGCCGGTCAGCCAGAGGATGACGGCCGCGAGCACGATGCCGATGACCACTGCGCAGATGGCGATGAGTGCCGGGTTCCCGGAGCCCGTCATGCCCAGCGCGGCGAAGTTCGTGGGCAGGTAGGTGAAGGCGGCGACACCGCAGAGCACCGCGGAGATGAAGGCCGAGATGTAGAAGCTCCGGTTGATCGTGGTCAGACCGGACTCACCACGCCGGGGCTTGGTGATGTAGACGCCGATGATGGCGGTGAGCACACCGATGGCCGGGACGATCAGCGGGAAGATCAGGCCCTTGGTACCGAAGGCGGCCGAGCCGAGGATGAGGCTGGCGACCAACGTCACCGCGTACGACTCGAAGAGGTCGGCGGCCATGCCCGCGCAGTCGCCGACGTTGTCACCGACGTTGTCGGCGATGGTGGCGGCGTTGCGCGGATCGTCCTCCGGGATTCCCTGCTCGACCTTGCCGACCAGGTCGGCGCCGACGTCGGCTGCCTTGGTGAAGATGCCGCCGCCGACACGCATGAACATGGCGAGCATGGCGGCGCCGAAACCGAAGCCCTCCAGCACCTTCGGGGCGTCGCCGACATAGACCAGCACCACGAAGGCTGCGCCGAGCAGGCCGAGGCCGGTGGTGGTCAGACCGACCGTGCCGCCGGTGCGGAAGGCGATCCGCATGGCCTTGTCGCGGCCCTCGGAGCCACCTTCGTTGGCGGCGGCAGCGACCCGGACGTTGGCCCGGGTGGCCAGCCACATGCCGGTGTACCCGACGAACGCCGAGAAGCCGGCGCCCAGCAGGAAGAAGACGCTGCGACCGATCCGTTCCCCGGTGGAGTCGGCGGGCAGCACGAACAGCAGCGCGAACACGATGACGACGAAGATGCTCAGCGTCCGGAACTGGCGACCCAGGTACGCCGCGGCGCCTTCCTGGACGGCTTCCGAGATCTCCTGCATCTTCGGCGTGCCCTTGCCCGCGGTCAGCACCTGGGCTCGCAGGACGAAAGCGATGGCCAGAGCCACCAGGGCGACGATGCCGACGATGATCACCAGGACCTTGTCGCCACCCCCCAATTGGACGTCTGCATTCGCTGCGAGCTGGGTCGCGGCCTGCAGGCTGGGCCTGATCATGGGCACTCCTACCGTTTCATCTGGGAGGCCGGGCCGCCGAGCGGCGGTGACCGGCGCGCGCCGATGCCAGGAGGGGCGACCGGCGCTGGTCTTGACAGGTATCCACGCCGGACACCCGACGTGCTGGCGCTCACACTAAGCCACGACCCGGACGCACCATGCCACGGGCGTGGGGCGAGTCACACCCGTGTCGTGCACATTTCTCTCACGCACCCCACACCGTGCGGCGGATGTGCACGTACCGAGCACGCGTCGCCGTGTAGGCGTCACGTGCCGCGGGCCCCCCGCCCTCGGGCGCAGCGTCCAGACCGACAGCCCAGCTGGGCGGCTCGGCGGCCCCACTGGACGCCCACGCAGCCTGGCGCGCTGCGCCCAGCGCGACGTACTCGCCGGGATGCGGGCAGTGCACCGGCACGCCGAACAGGTCGGGGGCCACCGCGCGGACCGCTGCGGAGGCAGCGGCGCCGCCGATGAGCAGCACCCGCCGCACCTCGTAGCCGGTGGCCGCCAGCGCGTCGACGCCGTCGGCGAGCCCGCACAACATGCCCTCGACGGCGGCCCTGGCGAGGTTCTGCGGCATCATCGACGCCCTGGTCAGGCCGTGCAGCGAACCGGAGGAGTCCGGCAGGTTCGGCGTCCGCTCGCCGTCCAGGTAGGGCAGCAGGGTCACCCCACCGGCCCCAGGCTCGGCGCCCAGCGCCAACGCATCGAGCCCCGCGAGGTCGACACCGAGCAACGCTGCAGTGGTGGTCAGCACCCGGGCGGCATTGAGCGTGCAGACCAGCGGCAGGTACCGGCCGCTGGCATCGGCGAACCCGGTGACGACGCCCGTCGGATCGGCCGTCGGGACGTCGGCCGAGGCGAACACCGTGCCGCTGGTGCCGAGCGACACGACGACGTCACCGGGCTGCAGCCCCAGACCGAGCGCGGCCGCCATGTTGTCTCCGGTACCGGCGGCCAGGGCCAGACCGGTCGTGGTGCGACCGACGAGCTCGGCCGGGCCGGCCACCCGCGGCAGCGCCGGCCGGTGGCCCAGGGCGCGGGTGATCAGATCGTCGTCGTAGGAATCAGTGGCCGGCGAGAAGTAGCCGGTCCCCGAGGCGTCACCGCGATCGGTGGTCGGCGCCGTGCCCGGCTCGGCCAGCCGGTGGGTGAGCCAGTCGTGCGGCAGCAGCACCGAGGCCGTCCGCGCAGCGTTGTCCGGTTCGTGACGCGCCAGCCAGCGCAGCTTCGTCACGGTGAAGCTGGCGCTCGGCACGCTGCCGGTGCGGTCGGCCCAGGCCTGCGGGCCGAGCTCGGCCACCAGGTCGGCGGCGTCCGGCGCAGAGCCCAGGTCGTTCCACAACAGCGCCGGTCGGATCACCTCGCCGGCCTCGTCCAGGACCACCATGCCGTGTTGCTGGCCGCCGATCGCCATCGCCCCGGCCGCGGAGACCAGGTCGGGCGGAAGCTCACCGAGCGCCTGCCGCAGTGCGGACTCCCAGTGCCGGGGGTCCACCTCGGAGCCGTCGGGATGCGCGACCTTGCTCGTGGCCAGCACCGTGCCGGTCTCCGCATCGCAGATCACCGCCTTGCACGACTGGGTGGAGGAATCGATCCCGATGACTGTCTTCGCAGGCGTCATGGGCTCATCATTCCCGCTTCTCCCCGCGGGTGCCGAGGAGACCCCGATCACCGCGGCGCGTGGCGCCGGGGCGACCGTCGGTCCCCGGCGGGACAATCGAGGAATGCACCACGTACCGGACGACCGCGACCTGCTCGGCGTGCTGTTGCGCGCCGTCCCGGCGTGGCAGGAGCCGGTGACCCATGTGGAGCACCTCGCTGCGCGGGCGGGCACCACCGCGCCGTGGCCGCAGTGGGTGCCGACGGAGTTGCGCGAGGCGCTGGGGCGTCGCGGGGTGCGGGAGCCCTGGCTGCACCAGGTGCAGGCCGCCGAGGCCGGGCACGACGGCCGACCGACGGTGATCGCGACGGGGACCGCCTCCGGCAAGTCGCTGGCGTTCCAGCTGCCGGTGCTCTCGGACCTGCTCACCGACGACAAGGCGTGCGCCCTCTACCTCTCGCCCACCAAGGCGCTGGCCGCCGACCAGCTGGCGGCACTCGAGGACCTGCGCCTGCCCGGCATCCGTCCCGCGGCGTACGACGGCGACACCCCGCTCGACGAACGCGACTGGGTCCGCGACCACGCGCGCTTCGTGCTGACCAACCCGGACATGCTGCACTGGGGAGTGCTGCCGATGCACCAACGCTGGGCGCGGTTGCTGCGACGGCTCAGGTACGTGGTGATCGACGAGTGCCACAGCTACCGCGGGGTCTTCGGATCCCATGTGGCACAGGTGATCCGCCGGCTGCGCCGGGTGGCGGCGCTGTACCGCAGCAAGCCGGTCTTCATCCTGGCATCGGCCACGGTCGCCGATCCCGCCGAGGCCGCGTCCCGGTTGACGGGTTTCGACGCGCGCGAGGTCATCACCGTCTCCGCCGACTCGGCGCCGCGCGCGGCCCGCCGGTTCGTGCTCTGGGAACCGCCGCTGGTCCGCGACGAGGACACCGCCTCGATGGGGGACGCCGCTGACCAGGACGGCACCCCCGTGCGCAGGTCGGCGCCGAAGGAAGTCTCGCGGATGCTGGCCGACCTGGTGTCGATGAGGGTGCGGACGCTGGCGTTCGTCCGCTCCCGCCGGGCCGCCGAACAGGTTGCGCTGTCGGCGCGGCGACGCCTCGAGCGCACCGATCCGGAGGTCGCCGACCGGGTCGCCGCCTACCGGGGCGGCTATCTCGCCGAAGACCGTCGGTTGCTCGAGAAAGCTTTGGACAGCGGGGATCTGCTCGGCGTCGCGTCGACGACGGCACTGGAACTGGGGATCGACATCGCCGGGCTCGACGCGACGCTCATCGCGGCTTCCCGGGCACCCTGGCGTCGCTGTGGCAGCAGGCCGGGGGGGCAGGCCGCGGCGGCAAGGACGCCGCCGAGGCGCTGGTGGTGTTCGTCGCGCGGGACGATCCGCTGGACACGTACCTGGTGCACCATCCTGAGGCGGTGTTCGGGCGGCCGGTGGAGGCAGCCGTCACCGATCCGCAGAATCCGTACGTGCTCGGGCCGCACCTGCGCTGCGCGGCGGCTGAGGCGCGGCTGACAGACGACGACCTGGCCCTGTTCGGCGACCCCGACCACGTCCGATCTGTGCTGGCAGATCTGGTGCACGCCAAGCTGTTGCGGCATCGCGCGCAGGGTTGGTACCACGTCCTGCCACACCACCCGGCGATCGACGTCGACCTGCGCGGCTCCGGCGCCGGCCAGGTCGCGATCGTCGAGGAGGCCACCGGCCGGATGCTCGGCACCGTCGATGCGGCGCAGGCGCCCTCAGCAGTACATCCCGGCGCCGTCCACCTCCATCAGGGCAACAGCTTCGTGGTCGACGAACTCGACCTGGAGCAGGGCGTCGCACTGGTGCACCCGGAAAACCCCGACTGGATCACGATCTCCCGGTCGCTGTCGTCGGTGACGATCCTGGGATCGCCCACGCCGCACCGGATCCGGCCGGGCGTGCGGATGTTCACCGCCGCGGTCCAGGTCACCGAGCAGGTGATCGCCTACCAGCGGCAACGGCACAGCGGCGAGCTGATGGACCTGATCCCGTTGGAGATGCCGGAGCACACGCTGGACACCCGCGCGGTGATCTACACCCTCGACCCGGAGCTGTTGCTGGACCACGGGATCACCGAGGATGCCCTGCCCGGAGCGCTGCACGCGGCCGAGCACGCAGCGATCGGACTGCTGCCGCTGTTCGCCGGCTGCGACCGCTGGGACATCGGCGGGCTGTCGACCAACCTGCATCCGGACACCGGTCTGCCGACGGTGATCGTCTACGACGGTCAACCGGGCGGCGCAGGTTTTGCCGACCGCGGGGCCGCGGTGTTCCGGCCCTGGCTGGAGGCGACCCGCGAGGCCATCACCTCCTGTGAATGCCGCTCCGGTTGCCCCTCCTGCATCCAGTCGCCCAAGTGCGGCAACGGGAACCATCCACTCTTCAAGGACGGCGCAGTCACGGTCCTCGACCTCGTTCTGGGTACCTGAGAAGAAGGAGTATGACGATGGTGATCGTCGCTGGACATCTGATGGTCGACGCTGCGCAGCGGGAGGCCTACCTCGCCGGTTGCGTCTCGGTGGTCGAGCAGGGCCGCGCTGCTGCGGGCAACCTCGACTTCGCACTGTCGCCCGACGTCGTCGACCCGCGCCGGATCAACATCTTCGAGCGCTGGGAATCGCAGGAGGCTGTGGCGGCGTTCCGCGGCGCCGGGGTGGACGACGAGCAGGGCGCCCAGATCCTCGAAGCGTCCGTCAGCGAGTTCGACACCGACACCGAGCGCACGCTCTCCTGAGGCGACCTGCTCTGACGGCGCAAGCTGACTGATCGCCGCGCATGCTGGATGGCGCCGCGCATGCTGGATTGATGATTGCGGTCTGATTCGGGGCCGCCAGTGACCATCAAGAATGCGCCGCAACTCGAGCCGGGGACAACTGCTCGACTGCGCCACGGCTGCTGGGGAGTCCGCCGAGCCGCACCCAGCCGACCGGAACAACTGGCGCTTCATACCCTACGGGGGTATGGTGGCCAGTGACCGAGGAGGCCAGTTGACCCATCCCCCGCACGGCTACACCCCCCGCAAGGACGATCTGCGCAAGAGGCTGCGCCGGATCGAGGGCCAGGTGAAGGGCATCGACAAGATGGTCGCCGACGACAAGTACTGCATCGACATCCTCACCCAGGTGTCGGCCGTCACCAAAGCGCTGCAAGCCGTCGCTCTCGGCCTGCTGGACGATCATCTCGAGCACTGCGTGCTGGACGCGGCGATGGCCGGCGGCACCGAGGCCGAGGCCAAGCTGCACGAGGCCTCGCAGGCGATCGCCCGCCTCGTACGTTCCTGACGTCCCCGTTCCTCCACCTGACCAGCACGCCGACCACCCCTGCCCTCCACCCTTCACCACCCCGCCCACCCCACCCAGGAAGAAGGACCCACCGATGAGCACTGCCACCTACACCGTGACCGGGATGACCTGCGCGCACTGCGTCGCCTCCGTCACCGAGGAACTGAACGAGCTGGACGGCGTCAACGAGGTCGCAGTCGATCTGGCTTCGGGCGCCGTCACTGTCACCAGCGACGCGCCGCTCACCGACGAGGCCGTCAAGACCGCCGTCGAAGAGGCCGGCTACCAGCTCGTCTGAGCCTCTCCCCCACCTCCAGCAGCACCCGATCCCGAAGGCAGCGCCATGAGCAGCGTCACCGATCCCCGCACTGATCCCGGCTCCCGCAGCATCGAGCTCGAGATCACGGGGATGACGTGCGCCTCGTGCGCCAACCGGATCGAGCGCAAGCTCAACAAGATGCCGGGAGTCGAGGCCAGCGTGAACTACGCGACCGAGAAGGCGAAGGTCAGCGCCGCGTCCGACGTCTCCACCGACGCGTTGCTCGCGACGGTCGCCGCGGCCGGCTACGCCGCTGCCCTCCCGGCCCCGCCGGACGCGCCTGCTCCGGCGGCCACCGACGATCCGGCACGAGGACTGCGCCACCGATTGCTGGTCTCGGCGGTCCTGTCGATACCAGTCATCCTGCTCGCGATGGTGCCGGCCTGGCAGTTCACCAACTGGCAGTGGCTGTCGCTGACCTTGGCCGCACCGGTCGTCGTCTGGGGAGGTTGGCAGTTCCACCGGGCAGCTTGGACCAACCTCCGGCACGGCGCCACCACGATGGACACCCTGGTCTCGGTCGGCACCCTCGCCGCGCTCGCCTGGTCGGTGTACGCGTTGTTCTTCGGCACCGCGGGCGAGCACGGCATGCGGCACGCCTTCGAGTTGACGATCTCCCGTACGGACGGTGCCGGCAACATCTATCTGGAAGCGGCCGCCGGCGTCACCACCTTCCTGCTGGCCGGGCGGTACTTCGAGGCCACCTCGAAGCGGAAGGCGGGGAGCGCACTGCGCGCGCTGCTGGAGCTCGGCGCGAAGGACGTCGCGGTGCTCAGGGACGGGGTCGAGGGCAGGATCCCCATCGACCGCCTCGTGGTCGGCGACGAGTTCGTGGTGCGCCCCGGGGAGAAGATCGCCACCGACGGCGAGATCCGGGAGGGCTCCTCCGCCGTCGACGCCTCGATGGTGACGGGCGAGTCCGTGCCGGTCGAGGTCGCGCCGGGAGCCACGGTGATCGGTGCGACCACCAACGTCGGAGGACGGTTGGTGGTGCGCGCGACCCGGGTCGGCAGCGACACCCAGCTCGCGCAGATGGCCAGGCTGGTGGAGGACGCACAGAACGGCAAGGCCGCGGTCCAGCGGCTGGCCGACCGGATCTCAGGCGTCTTCGTCCCGATCGTCATCGCTCTGTCGGTGCTGACGTTGGCCGGTTGGGTGATCGCCGGCGGCGGCTGGACGGCCGCGTTCACCGCAGCCGTTGCCGTGCTGATCATCGCCTGCCCGTGCGCCCTCGGGCTCGCGACGCCGACCGCGCTGCTGGTGGGCACGGGCCGTGGTGCCCAGCTGGGCATCATCATCAAGGGCCCGGAAGTGTTGGAGCAGACCAGGAAGGTCGACACGGTGGTGCTGGACAAGACCGGCACCGTCACCTCCGGCCGGATGTCCGTCCGTGACGTCATCCCGTTGTCGGGCTCCGATCCGGCTGAGCTTCTCGCGCTGGCGGCAGCACTGGAGGATGCCTCCGAGCATCCGATCGGCCGCGCGATCGCCGACGCGGGACGGGCCGTGTCGGAGCTGCCGCCCGTAGCGGACTTCGCCAACAGCGAAGGTCTCGGTGTACGCGGAACGGTCGACGGTCGGACGGTGGTCGTCGGACGCCCGGCGCTGCTCGAACACCACCAGCTCCGGGTGGACGCGGAAGCGCGAGCCGCTCTCGACCTGGCCTCCGCGACCGGTGGTACCGCGGTCGCGGTCGGTTGGGACGGCGCCGCCCGCGGCCTGATCGTGGTGTCGGACGAGGTGAAACCGACCTCCCGCGAAGCCGTGGCGGAGCTGCGCTCGTTGGGTCTGACGCCGATCCTGCTCACCGGTGACCACCGCGCGGTGGCAGCAGCGGTCGCTGCTGCGGTGGGGATCGCCGAGTCCGACGTGATCGCCGAGGTCCTGCCGCAGGAGAAGGTTGACGTGGTGCGCCGTCTGCAGGAAGAAGGCCGGGTGGTGGCGATGGTCGGCGACGGCGTGAACGACGCAGCCGCGCTCGCCACCGCCGACCTGGGGCTGGCGATGGGAACCGGTACCGACGCCGCGATCCAGGCTGCCGACCTCACCCTGGTGCGCGGCGATCTGCGGAGCGCTGGTGACGCGATCCGGTTGTCGCGCCGCACGTTGTCGACCATCAGGGGAAACCTGTTCTGGGCGTTCGGATACAACGTCGCCGCACTGCCGTTGGCGGCTGCCGGGTTGCTGAACCCGATGATCGCCGGGGCCGCCATGGCGTTGTCATCGGTGTTCGTGGTGGCGAACAGCCTGCGGCTGCGGCGGTTCCGGTGATCGATCCTCCCGCGGCCGGGCTCCTGCCTGCCACTGATGCCGGGTTGGTGCTGACGCTGCAGGGGAACGACATCCGCGACATCACCTCGTTCTACGACGAGATCAACCGGGTGTTCATGGTCGGGGTCGACTGGCGACTCGGTGAGAGCCTCGATGCGCTGAACGACCTGCTGTACGGCGGCTGTGGGCCGCTGCTCGACCAGGAGTCGGCCAGGGTGGTGTTGCTCGATCACCGGATCGCTCGTGAGGCGCTGGGCTTCGAGACCACCCGGAAGTGGTTGCAGGACAAGCTGGATCGTCCAGCTGCCTTCGCCTCCACCGCGATCGCCGAACAACTGGCCGCCCTGGAAGCAGGTAGTGGCAAGACCTACTCCGACCTGGTTCTCGAGGTGTTCGCCGACCACCCGGCGATCACCCTGGCACTGCGCTAGCGCGACCGGGTGCGGAACAGCTCGAGGACACCCTCGAGCCGGCCCGTCCTATCCTGGGTCCGCACCCGACCACCCCGCTCGAGCATGGCCATCCCGTGCAGCGCGCTCCACAGGAGTTCTGCCGACAGTCCGTCTTCCGGGCGCGGCGCTGCCGGGTCGCCGCCGATGGCCAGCACCAGGACGTCGAACCCGGCGCGCAACTCGTGCGGGGATTCCGGGTCGGCGAACAACAACTCGGTGGGCAGGCTGAACATCGCGTCGTAGGTGGCCGGGGACTGCGCGGCGAAAGCCAAATACCCCTCGACCACTCGGCGCAGCAGGTCGACGTGATCGCCGTGCTGCTCGACGGCGCCGTCACCGCTCATCAAGGCTGCCATCTCGACGAATCCGACCTGCGCCACCGCCGCCATGATCTCGGCCTTCCCCTGCGGGAAGTGGCCGTACAGCACCGGCTGGCTGTAGCCGATGGCGTCCGCAAGTCGGCGCGTGGTGACCCCGTCCCATCCCGAGGTCTCGGCCATCTCCCGGGCTGCCGACACGATCCGGCCGTGCCGTCGGGTCAGCTGCTCCTGACGCGTCTCGGCTGCACCGGGCTTGACCACCTGACCAATCTAGCATTGCTATATCTAGTGTCGCTAGATAGGGTCGGTACCGGTTCGGCCGATGGAGCCGAACCCCGAGTGAAGGAGTGGACGGACATGGATGCACTGATCTCCGTGGTGACCCTGGTGGTCGTCGGAATGCTGGTAGGAGTGGAGTTCGCCGTCGCGGTGTTCGTGAACCCGATCTTCGATCGACTACCCCACAACGGTGGCCTCGCCGCCAGAACCGACGGAGCACGCTTGCTCGGCCGCGTGATGCCGTTCTGGTACATCGGGGCCATGGTGCTGGCTGTCGTCACGGCACTGCTCGTCGCCGGCTCGGGACGGTGGCTCTGGGTGGCCGGGGCCGGCCTGCTGCTGGTCAGCGTCCTGATGTCGGTCGCACTGCTGGTTCCGATCAACAACCGGGTCAGGCAGTGGTCCGGGAGCGATTTCCCGGCGGACTGGCGGCAGCAGGTCGGTCGTTGGGACCGTCTGCACTACGTGCGCGTCGCGGTGATCACTGCCGGCTTCGTGCTGATGGCGATCGCGGCCACGCGCTGATCAGCCGGGACCGCCCAGCAGCCAACGATCGACCTGGATCTCCAGCAGCACCCGGGGGCCGTAGTGCGTCGGATCTGCTGCGTCCCAGCCGCGGTACTTGGCGGCGAACGCGGCGATGATGTCCGGGTGCTCCTCACACGCTCGCTCGGCGGACCGGCCAGAGGCGACCTGCGGCCGCGACGCAGATCCGTCCACAGCGAGCGAAAGCCGCGGGTCACGAGCCAGGTTGCGAACCTTCTGCGCCGCAGCAGAAGTGGCCACCCAGATGGACTCTCCGCCCGCGACGAACCAGACGGGTGTGGTGTGCGGTGACCCGTCCGCTGACAGGGTCGTCAGCCACACGGACTCAGCCGGCCCGAGACTCTTCGGCGTGGACATCCTCGCAGCCTAGGTCGCCGCGGTGTCACTCCTGCTCGCGCACCACCGTCGCTCTGGCTCTTCCGCCTGCGGTCCCGGCGAACACCCCGATCCGGACGTCGACCTCCGTGGTCACCAGCACGTCCCAGTCGTGCACCTCACAGGAACTGATCCGCGCCCCGTTCGCAGCTGCCACCGAACCCGCACGTGCACAGGCACTTCCACGGTCCAGGATCACCACCCCGGCACCGGCCAACGCCGCCAGATCCGCCGCCGCTCCCGCCCGGTGCCGAGCGACCACCGCCCCGGCCAACTGCAACACCACGACCACCACCGCGAGCAGAGCCGCCAGGAAGATCGCCGCAACCACCGTCGCTGAACCCCGATCACGATCGATCACCCGCCACCCACTCCCGGCTCGAGCGCAGCGACCGCCGTCGCCGACAGCTCGATGCCCGGCAACAGCCCGCCGACCGGCGCCGCACGGACCGTCACCGTGACCATCCCGCCGCCTTCCGAGACCGCCATCGCGGCTCCAGCCGGCCCCACCTGGGCCAGGGCCGACGCGGCGGCCGCGCTGTCGCCTCGGGCGAGCAACCGCGCCACCTCCCGTGCCGCATCGACACAGCGCACCTGCGCCACCGCGCAGCCAACGCCGGCCAGCACCAGCGCCGCCACCAGGATGACCGTGAACAGCGACAGCGCCGCCTCCACCGTCACTGAGCCACGATCACGGCCCCCGCCCGCCGCCTCCTCCGACGACGACACCCCTCACACCGAGCCGCTCATACCGAGCCGAGGGCCCGGGTCACGAGGTTGGTCAGACCCGTCACGATCGAGTCGCCGGTGACGATCTTGTAGAGCACGGCTGCCAGCGCGGCGGCTACGACGGTGCCCACCGCGTATTCGACGGTCGTCATTCCCGCGTCGTCGCGGAGGCCGCGGCGGATACGTTCCTGTACCGCCACCGTGAACTGCATCGCCCTGCGCAGATATCGCCGTCTGGTGCTCCGGATCCGTTGTGCCACTGCTCATCCCCTCGATCAGCCGCCCGGCCCCGTGCCGGACGATCGAAGCTCGAGCCTGCGCCCCGGTTGGTTCGACCGCATGCAGCCCGAAGGTGTGTGTGGACAACTGCAGGCGTGTGGACAACTTCCCGGAACATCACCTGCGCCCGGTGCTGGCCAGCGGAGTGAACCGGCGCCCCGTCGGGACCGTCGTGCTGACGCATCTTGTTGAACCTGCGGATGATGCGGTCGAAGATCCGGGCGGGGAGGATGCGCTGCAGCGCAGCGATGGTCGCTGCAGTGCTGCCGGCGGACTGCCACGCGCCGAGAACCTTTGGATCGATCTTTGATATAGTTTCTGGATGGACGCTGACCGCACGGTCGAGAGGCTGACCCGTTCGATCGAGAACTTCAACTCGGTCTTCATCCGGCTCCCAGGAACGGATCGGCTCAGCTTCTCCGCCCTGTCCGTGCTGCACACCCTGTCGCGGCGTGGACCGTGTCGGTTGAGCGAACTGGTCAGGACGGAGCAGATCAAACAGCCGGCGCTCACTGCCGCGGTCTCGAAGTTGGAACGCGACGGCCTCCTCACCCGTGGCCCGGATCCCTCCGACGGCCGCGCAGTTCTGTTGTCCCTCACCGACAGCGGCCGCCAGATCGTGGCGGGACGCCACACCGACCGGGTGCAACGTCTGCGGACACTGATCGATCAACTACCCGCCAGTCGGCGCACACGGTTGCTGGACATCGCCGACGTACTGGACGACGTCGTCTCCTGCAAGAAGCGTCCTGCGCTGAGGAGGTGCAGCGCCGTGGTTGGACGCTGGTGGCCAGCTGCACGGACCCGGGCGTCAGCGGAGCCGATCGACATCGCCCTGGCCTTCTCCGACTGATGGAACTCGTCAAGACCGGAAGCGTTGATGCCATTCTGGTCACGAAGATGGACCGACTCGGACGGTCGCTGCTGCACCTTCTGGAAGTCCTCGGCCAGCTCAATGAGTCGGACGTCCAGCTCATCACCGTGGATGAGCCGTCGGACTGGAGCACCGGCGCCGGCCGACTCTCGATGCAAATTCTCGGGTCGATCGCGGAGTTCGAGCGCAGCCGAATCCAAGAGCGCGTGCATAGCGGCCTGCTCACCCGAGTGCGCAACGGAGGCTTCGTCGGATCCAGAGCCCCCTTCGGCTACCGG
Source organism: Nakamurella sp. (assembly GCA_037720195.1). Lineage (GTDB taxonomy): Bacteria > Actinomycetota > Actinomycetes > Mycobacteriales > Nakamurellaceae > Nakamurella. The sequence goes on from JBBJML010000005.1 coordinate 98,028, forward strand.
GCGATCGCAGACCCAACCGGCAAGGGCTTAATCCTCGAAGTTGATCCAGAAGGTGCGCGGTGGGTGTGCACGGCGTTCGAGCTCCTCATCCAGGATGGGGTCTCCAACGCAGAGACTGCGCGTCGGATGGACCGACAGGGCATGCGATCTCCCGGTGGCGGTCGGCTCACAACTTCCAGCCTGCGCGAATGGGCCGTCGGCTCCGGGCCCCGGACGTGCGGAGGCATCTGGTCGTGGGGCGCGGCTACTGCGGCGATTCCCGCAATACTGTCCGACACCGAAGCGGAGCAGTGGGCGGAGTGGGCGGTCAGCCGGCCCCGATCGGCGCCAACCAGTCACGGGACCTATCTACTCAGCGGACTGGTGGCCACGCCCTGCGGTCGGAAGTACTCGGGGCGGACCTGCACCGGCCAGACACCGACCTACGTCTGCCGCAACCGCATGTCGCTCCGCCCATCTGACCCCGAGCGCTGCCAATGCCGCAGCATCGGTGTCGACCATCTGGACTCTGTGGTCTGGGACCGGTTCACCGAGATCGTGCTCTCCCACGCCAGCGCGGTGTGGCGTGATGCCGGAACTGCGCTAGGTGTTGTATCCCGGGACGTTGGTGACAGCGGCGGGGCGGCCAGCTTGGGGCTGATGCTCGGGGTTGATGGGTGAAGGGCCTTCCTGGTGGGGTGTGTAGCGACCAAGCAACACGCCTCAAAGAAAGGCCCTTCGATGAGCCACCGTAACGCTCCGCTGACCCCGGAAGGTCGCCGCCGGTTGTGTGAACGCGTCGATGCCGGTCGACCGGTCTGTCACGTCGCAGCCGAGGCGGGCATCGCCCGGCAAACCCTGGGTAAGTGGCATGCCCGCTGGCTCGAGCACGGCGAGCAGGGTCTACTGGACCGCTCGTCTCGGCCGGCATCCTCACCGAATCAGACGGACCCGCAGGTCGAGGACCTGATCTGCTGGCTGCGCCGCGGGATGAAACTCGGACCCGTCATGCTGGTCGCGCAGCTGGCCGAGTTCGGTGTCACCGTGTGCGCTTCCACGATCCACCGCGTCCTGGTCCGGCATGGCCTGTCCCGGCTTCGGGATCTGGACATCACCGGCGAGCAGCTCCGCAAGCCGGCACACCGCTACGAGCATCCCGTGCCGGGTCACATGATCCACATCGATGTGAAGAAACTTGGCCGGATCCCCGACGGCGGCGGCTGGCGCGCTCATGGTCGCGGCACCGACGGGCATCGCGCGTCGAAGCGGCAACCCCGTCCCGGCTACGCCTACCTGCACACCGCGATCGATGACTGCTCGCGGCTGGCCTACGCCGAGGAACACACCGACGAGAAGGGTGTCACTGCAGCCGCGTTCTGGGCTCGCGCGGTCGCGTTCTTCGCCGCGCACGGCATCGAAGACATCTACCGGGTCCTGACCGACAACGGCTCCGCCTACCGCTCCAAGGTGTTCAACGCCGCTGTCGCTGCAACCCGGACCAGGCACAAGTACACCCGCCCCTACCGGCCCCAGACGAACGGCAAGATCGAACGCTTCCACCGCACCCTGGCCCGGGAATGGGCCTACCAGCAGCCCTGGGACAGCAACACCCAGCGAGCCCATCAGCTACCGGTGTTCCTGCACCGCTACAACTATCATCGACCCCACACCGCACTGAAAGGCCTCGCACCCGTCGAACGCACCACCACCGTCACCAACCTGTCCGGGTTCAACAGCTAGGTCGTCGCAGCGAGCTGCTCGCTAACGTAAGTAGATTGCGAACGCAGATTGCCACGGAGTATCGAGATGCAGTCGACGACGGGTTCGATCCACAGACGGCCCGAGCCATGGTCGACGTGCTCAAGGACACCTTGGCCGCAAAGGAGAAGCAGCTGCAGCCCCTACACCTCGTGGGCACCGGCGAAGCCACGCTCACACCGGGTGCCCTGCGCTCCTCCCTGCAGGCACTTCCTTCGCGCGAGCGCCGATTGGCCTTGGAAGTGACAGGCACGCTTGTCACCATCGCCGGCTACGAGCGGTGCACGGCGTGCGGGGGGAGCGGACTCCCGCCGGACCGGCACCCGGGACAACAGGGTGCCTCTAGTACTACAGCCGTAGATCGATCTTGTAGTGCTCTGATCTGCGGCGATAGTGGTGGTATCGGGCGGTGGCTTGGTGTTTCCGTCGCCAGATTGACCAGTGCAGGACGTGCTCACGGGTCGCGATCGCTCCGACTGTGAGGGTGTCGAAGAGTTTTCGCAGCTCGTTCAGGGTGAGATCGATCAGGCCGGTTGGTGCGGGTTGGCGGTCTCTCTCGGCAGCGGTGGTGACGGCAAGGAACGCCATCGCGAGCATCGCCAGGGTGCTCCAGCGGTGCCAGGAACACCACCGCCGGACCTGGTGTTCATCGAGTCCGGCTTGCCCTTTGGCGGTCTGGAACGATTCTTCGATCTTCCATCGTTGCCCTGCGACCCGGACCAGGGTGGCCAGCGGGACCGGTCGCGGTGAGTGACAGCGGTAGTAGGCCATCTCGCCGGTGGAATCGTTGCGGCGCAGCAGCAACCAGTGCAGGCCAGGCTGATCACCGGGTATCCGGATGAGCGCCCACGAGTAGAACCGCGGACCCTTGGTTCCCGCGCCGGCTGACATCTTCTGCCACGACTGCGCTGGCAGCGTCCCGGTCAACGCATCAGCGCGGACAGCTCCGCCCTGGGTCGGTATCCGGTGATCACACGCGACGGCCAGCACGTAGCCCATGGCTGTGTCGGTGAGCGCTGCACGAAGTTTGGAGTCGTTGCCGTACACCTCGTCACCGGCGACGAACCGCGCCGGGACGCCAGCCTGTACTGCCGACAGGATCATCTGCAGGGCCAGTGCCGGTTTGGTCGCGAACCCGACACCATCCGGGACACCGGCGCTGGCCATCCGGACGGGGTCATCGGTCCAGGACCTGGGCAGATACAGGGCCCGATCGATCAACGCATGCCCGCGAGGGGCCGCGTAGGTCAGGTACACCGCGACCTGAGCGTTCTCGATCCGGCCTGCAGTTCCGGTGTACTGCCGCTGCGCGCCGACCGTGTGCACGCCCTTCTTCACATCGCCGGTTTCATCAACGATCAGGACACCGTCCGGGTCACCGAACTCCTCAACCACATAGTGGCGCAGATCATCGCGGACCGCGTCAGCATCCCACTTCGCACGAGAAAGCAAGTGCTGCAACCCATCCGGGGAAACATCACCGCGATGCTCAGCGATCGTCCAACAGTTCTTCCGGTCCAGACCGGACAACAACCCGAGCATCAACGCACCAGCATGCCGGGCCGACTCGTACCGCGCGAACCGCGGCCGGACGCGGTCCAACAGCGCGCCGAACCCGTCCCACCACCGGTCAGGCTCTATCCTGTGAGGCGCGGCCAGCGCGACGTTCTTGTTTGTCTTCACAACCAACCATGATCACGCGCTGGCCGCCCTGACCTGCGACAACACGCCCAAAACCCCGATCTACGGCTGTAGTACTAGGTGCGGGCGGTGTCGCCGAATGCGGTATCTGCCTTCCCTTCTAACCAGTGTCGAATTTCCGCAAGCTGCCCTGATCCGGGTGGGCGACCGAGGAATCAATGCTCGCCCACTCATTACCTGATGCGACCTCGTGATGAGGTCTGCCGTTCCACGAGGTCCGCTTCCCCCGCCTGATCAACTAGCAGATCGTTTCTTGTTGACTTTGTACTTCTGCCGCCTTGAATCCTTCTCGAAGCTACTGACGATCCCTTCTGACTGAAGACGGGTCAGGACTTCGCGCACACCGTCGCCAGCATCGAGTCTTGGACGTTCCCACCCCAAGCTTGTCACTTGGTTGAAGGGCGTGCCGAGAGCGTTGAGAGAAGACTTCAGGTGCTCAACGTCGATGCTGCTGGCCTCGGCACCGAGCATCCGCACGATGGGAGGGGCCGCAGCAGGACCCCCTCGGGCCGCCAGCAATGCGATGGTCTCCCCACCCGGTTCCCGACCCTTGTTCAATGCCCAGCTTGCAATCGCGGCGGCCGCGTTCCTCCCGAGATTCGGTGCGAACCTCTCGATCTCGGTCAGCAGAACCGCCATGACCTCATCGGAAACTGGGTCCGAGGTTATGTGGAATAGGTCGTCCACGGTGAACGCCAGGTCTACCATGTAGTTAGGAAAGTTCGCTGATGCCGCAATCAGTTGCTGCTTGATGTCCCACTGGTCCGTCCCGAGACTTGCGTACGCGTCTGAGGTGTCCGCAACCGCACCCCCCTTTACCAGAGCCGGCAGCATGACCTGCCTCTCTTCGCGCAGATCCGCAGCTGTGATGGATCCCGGTTCCAGAGGGAGGCTGCTTAGCAGCTGCAATGCCGTTTCTGGTTGGAGCGTTTCTGCGTTTACGATCTGCAAGGCCAGCTGTTCCAGCAGGGTCGTGCGCCCCGCGGGGACGTCGATCCTCCCCGCCGCCGCCAAGAACAGTCCCAAGTCCTCGTCCAAGTCGTATTGTGCGATGTATTGCGACACGTTGTGAGCGTTGGGTGCGAACCGTTCCGCACGCGCGATTGCGGGCCAGCATGACACATCAAGGTCATCGATGTTGCTGACTAGGCATTGCTCGCTCGCCTTCCGGGCCACAACCTCCAGCGAGCCGATATCTGAACTACCGATGTCCCGGAGAACGGCAACGAACTCAGCAGGATCCGCCACCGACGACACGTCTGTGGCGCCATCGACTGCAACGAGATAGGCATCCAGGTGGTTCAGAACGTGCGAATAGACCTCTGGCTTGCCAGCAGTCTTCATCAGGTCCAGAGCGACCTGATCCCGATCTCCATAGATCGCGACCAAATTCGCCAAAGTCACCGGGTAGATGCTTCGAGCTACGACTTCGTCCAATAGAGGCTGCGCCACGTTCCCCAACGTATCAAACTGAATTCCCATCCGCTTGACAGTCTTCGAGATGGCAACTGCTCGATCTCGCGAGAGAGGGCTCCGGACGATTGACAGGCTGGGGAGAGCCTGAGTCAAGGCATCCCCGTCCACCGAGTTCATGTTATACCGGACATCGGCGTTCACGCCGCCTAACGCCGCGCTCAACATCTCGGGAAGACGGTCGCCCAAGTCAGCGCCGAGAACGTAATTGAAAACTGCCGGCCAGACGCCGCTTAATCGCTGAATAAGATTGGCGCCTAGTTTTCCGGAGATCATGTAGGCGTCGAGAAACTTGGGGTCAACGGCAGCGGAGGCGAGGCGCCGGATAGGGTCGTCGAGGTCTCGCGAGTTAGCAGCCAACAGATAGTCGAAAATGTCGATGTTGAAGACAGCATTTCCGCCGATTAGGCGCGGACCCTCTGCTCCGATCACAGACTGGATACTAACGATGCCGGATTCACCGTTCTCGCTAAACTGGTACTCCAAGTTCATGGCGTCTGGCTGCACAGCCTTCAAGATGAAGTTCATCGCCTTGGCTGTGATTGCCTGCCCGGGGAACTGAGTCACGTAAAGGGTAAAGTTCTCATCAATGTGACCTGCCCGGAGAAGATCCTGAACGACTTTCGCATCGACAAATAGGGCTTCCACAACGTCAGCGAAAGAGCGTTCTGTTCCGTCGTAAGGGAACAGCCTGCGCTCAGCCGTAATCGCATTCGAGATCGATGCCCGCTGTACGGTCCGCAGTTCCGCTGAAGCACTTTTGAGTTGGGCCAGAAGGTCCGACCGAGCCTCCGCGTTCCAGTCGCTTGGCGCAAGTGGGTATCCGACAATCTTCTCTACACCCTCAAACTCGATTGCGGACGGATGGTACGGGTTCTGTCCGTCAGTTATCGTCAGCTGAGATTTCGACGAGACTAGTTGACGCCAGAACTCTTCAGTAGTCAGATCCGCCCACCGATAGCTGGCCCCATTGCCCGTTATCGACGCATACTGTGTTCGCCCATTCGAGAAGAGGACAGCCCCCAGCATCGCCTGCAAACGCTCGCCAGCTTTAGCGCTTCGGGACGCCATTTCGTCGATTCTACCGAGCTGCATCCGAGCTCGACGTTCGGAGGTCCGCGCGGCTGCCATATGAAACTCCACCCATTCGCGGTACGCCCCGTACATCGTGTCGAGGGCACTTTCTCCGTCTCGAATTTGCTCGTAGTCGGTAAGATACAGGTTCTTGTAGACGATTGAGGCGAACAGACGGTCGGGCGTAAGCTCCCTCAGCCCGCCCACCGCGAGAATCCGTCGTTGGAATATCTCGTACTCGTTGCAGATGTTCTTGATCAAGCGCATATCTGTCAGATGCACTGCAACTATATCGACGACATCGTTGCCCGGTCGCCGGTCTTCGGCGATCGACCTGAGCTGCTGTCTGATCAGATCGCGCGAGGTCCGATGCGAGATGAAGGGAACCATCGGAATGACCAGGTCGAAAAACTTAGTTCGATTGGTTGCTGTGAGGCGGCGCGTATCGGCGACGTCGGGTGGCGCCGGGACTGTCGGTTCTTCTGTATCCTCAGAGCGTCTCTCTGCAGCGTCCAGTTGTTCGAAAATGCTATCGCGGATCGCATAGATGAACTGTATGGGTTTACGGCCGGTCTGGTCGGCATTGTTGAGTAGTGCGTTCAACTCGCGAAGCGTCTCGAAGATGTGGGGGTCTTTGAAACGATCGAGGTCTTCGAAGATGACGACCGTAGTCTTCGATATTTGAAAGAAGTACACAATCTCGTCGAGGTACTCGTCGAAGAACGACGATGCGGAATCGGACAGCGTCACCTTAGCCGGGCCAGCGCCCAGTTCACTAATCCTAATGCGTTGCTGCAGGAGTCGCTGCACCCATATCGAGGCCCACATCGCTAGAGCAAACACAATGACAAGGCTGAGCCATTGTATCAGGCCCGACGCGTTTCCGATGTTAACATCGATCCACGCCCAGAACTCCGCAGGTGCCGCGTCGCGCACTTTAGCCGGAACTCCGATAATGAACGCGAACCCGGTCGCCGCGAGCCCAACGGCCGCGGCCGACCCGAGTGCGCGGCCAGTATGGAACGAGTCGAGTCTGTTGTACCGAGAGGCCGGCGTGGCCGACGGCTTTCTGCGATAGAGAAGCTGTTTGACAATCTCCTTTTGGATGAGGTTGGTCTTGTCGCGCGCCTTGTCTCCGTCCTCCTTGATCCGGCCGTCTCCGATGCCAAGACTCGGCAGCGACAGATTGACGACCTCGATGCCCCTTTTCTTGAGAACCTGTTGCGTCTGGGTGAGCACGCTGCTCTTGCCGCTCCCATAATGGCCCGTCAGCGCGATGTTTCGTGGCGCCTCCGGGCCCTTTTTTAGGATCTCGGTCTCAAGGAGTTCGACGTAGGTCTGGTGCTGATCGTCGACGTAGATCGGACGGAGAGACCGAAGTACCAGCGCAGGCTCCGTCGGAGGAGGGCTGACCTGTGGGGAAGGTCCTACCTCGCTACTTTCGCCGGGCTCCGTGGAAGGTGCGTTAAGTCCACCCTGCACAGGGAGGTTGAGCTCCGCTGGAGGATCCGCCGGTGCGGAAGTTTGGGGCAGCGTCATCGCACATCTCCAGAACACATCACTGGCCACCCATCGATAGTGAACCTCGGAACTGGCCCCAACTGCTGCCCGAGTGACGACACCCCTGATCGGTTCGCTTCCCACAGCCAAACACATGAAGGGCCTTGGCGACATCGCTCAGACCACGGTCGCGAGCCCTTAGTGACTCGACTTCCTGCAGAACCACTGCTCACCCTTCGTTGACGACGAAGTCCGCACTACGCGGATCGCCACCTGATCGTGCGTCCGTGGGTGGCTTCGAACGCCGCCTCGACCTCGGCCGGGATGCGGTCGCAGTCCCCCAAGCTTGGCTAGCCATCACCTCTAGCCCCGGTGTGCGCAGCCGCCAGATCCGATGCACACTCCGCCTGCGACACTGGACCAAGTCACGGACCAAGTCACGGACCCGAACATCCTTTCACGTCAGGCGAACGCGGAATCACTTGCTCTGGCAAGAGTCAGTGCGCGGCCTCGTACGCAGCCTCGACCTCGAGGGGGACGCGGCCACGGTCGCCCAGGTTCGGCCATCCGTTCTCGCGGGCCCAGGCACGCTTGGCAGCGACGTCGGACTTGGTACTTTTGCGGCTGGCTTCCCCGACTGACGGGACGGGCTACCAATACGGCGGCCCTTGTCCAGGTACGGCGCAAGCACCTTTTCCAGCTTCTCGATCTCCACGCTCGTTAGGTCGACTTCGATCGTCTCCGTGCCGTAGGCCAAAGTGACTGTGCCACCACCCGATTCCTCGTCGATGGATTTGCCGGAAATATCGGAGGTGAGAGTGGTGACGACATGTTTTGCCACGGTAGAGGCCTTTCGGTCGGGTTGTCGGATAGCTCGTTTCTACCAGGCTCACCTCCTGAACGCGTCTCAATCAGCGCAGGCAACGCAACCGAGTTCCACTCCCCCATCGACTGGTTCAAACTCATGGCGTGGACCGGTGATTCGGACCAGCGCCTGCAGCTGTCATCGGGCAGGCTGACCCATCGTGACCTGCGTATCGCTCCCCGCACCGGCGGCCGCTGTACGGATGGCACCGAGCCGAGCCCGAGAGCATTCATGACCACCGACCTACCGCGGCGCCGATTGTCCGGAACGAACCCCCGTGACCTGGCCTCCCAAGCGATCTGGCACGCCTTCCCAATCGTCACCGGCAACGAGGATCACCGCACAGCTCTGCTTCGCTGGTACGGCATCTCACGGCCTGCCGAAGACGTCGACGAGTTCCTCACGGCAGCCGGCTACTCGCGATCCTGGATCGGGCACCTGGCCGCCAGAGCCGCCAAGCTGGTGCGCGAGCAGCTGCACCCACTGGATGAGCAGCAGACCGCCGCACTGACCGCCCCGATCGAACCCGGTGAAGACATCGTGGCCCGGAGGAGGTGGTCGCAGCTGTTCGGACTCCCCAGGCCAACCATGGCCACCGCAGCCTTCGGTAAGCGCCAGCACGCGTTCATCGATCTCGCCGTTCGCTGCATCGCCGCCCTCGGACCACTCACCGGCCAGCAACTGACCGCCGCCATCACCGAGATCCGCCGCAGACGTCGGCATCAGCGCGACGACCCGCACGACGATCTCCTGGACGTCCTGCGCCGAGCACCCCCACTGCACTGGGATCCGGCCAGCGACCGCTACTACCTTGTGGAGCCGACCGAGCCGCTCTTCCGAGACCACGAGACCGTGCAGCTGCTGCGCACGATGCTGAGAATCTTCTCGTTCAAGGACTACAAGACCGCGATGCCGGCCCTCGGCTTCAGTGCCGCGTATGTGGTGCCGTACGTCGTCCACGTTGACCGGGGACGGCTCACATTGGTCGATCAGCTGAGCGACACGCTTCGATATCGTCCGCTCGGTCGGGATAGTAGTTACTGACGCCGCCCGCGTCCCAGGCGCGCCGTGGCTAGGTAGCTGCCATAGCTTGGAGGGAGCTAACCTGAGCCTTGAGTCAGCTTGGAACCGATGCGTGCAGCAATCGCAGAGTCTGGCCGACAATGTCTGGCGAGCCACGAGAGCACAGCGTCGGCCGCGGCCATATTGCTCTCGTACCCCGGGAGCATGCGCGGCAGATCGGTGCGCAGCGCGGGATAGGAGTCTTCAACTCGCCTGGAGGGATCGAAGTGATCTCGTGAACTCGCCTGACCTCGCTCGATCAAACGCGTGATGGCAAGGACATGGTCGACTGCGAAGACCTGAATGAATCGACAAGCGCTGAGACGCTCGCCGCGTAGCTCGCGCTGCACACCCACCAGCAGGTTGGTCAGGGCTTCGTTGAGGTGGAAGTCGACTGTGTCGTTGTCTGCCCCTCCGGGTTCGCCGGCCAATGTTCGAACGCTCAGGTGAGTGCCCGGTTGCTGCCAAATAACACGAGCGTCGACGAACGGAACATCCTGCAACTGTGCCATTGTGAAAATCGCGTATTCGACGAACAGACCGTCGTTGAAGAGGGCTTTGCGGCCGTTCGCGTCATGGGCAAATTCGTAGGAGACGGTACCCATCGGAGCCAGCCAGTCAATGTCGGCGAGGTATCGCTCCTTGGTTGGAGCGTCGACGGTGATGACGAAGAAGTCGATGTCAGAGTGGTCGTCGAACCTGTGGTGTTGTGCTCCGGATGACCCTAGACCGAGTACGGCCACCAAGTCACCGTCGTGCGCCAGCGCTTCAGCAAGGGTCTCGAGCCGGGTCAGCCGGGGATGCATCACTGCTGTTCATCTCCTTTACGAGGGGGGCCGGGATCACCTTCACGACGCGAGCCATAGTGTATTCGTCGGCTCCTCGCGCAGCGCGCTCAATGGTGCGGCCAGCCGATCCATGAGCGGACCGACCGCTGTAGATGGTGTGGCTGAGTCGAGTCGCAGTGCCGCGTTTAAGGTCTCACCATCGGGGCGGGCCAGTAGCTCCGAGACAGCTCGCTCGTGGGCCTCGAATCTCGACACCCAGTGCTGCACGCGGTTTGGCGGTGCTGCAGCTATCCCGTGCGGCTGGACACCAAACTGGTCCACCTGACAAGGGATCTCGCGAACAAGACCATCATGGCAACGCACGTCGAGGATCATGCGCTGCTCGCCACATCCGGCAAGCGCGGTGAGCAGCGGGAACACTGCTTGTCGGTACCAGGGCATCGATCGGCCGGCCAGCGCCGTGGGCACCTCACGGGGCTGTCGATCCAGTTCTCTGTCCGCTCGATCGCGGATCGCGGAAAGTTGCCGCGCCCGACCGCTCGGCGGGACCGATGCGCCGGAGAGCATCGCATGGTACTTCAGCGGTACCGCACCAAGTTGTTCGATCACTTCTCGATCGATACCTCCGACTCCCACGTCGTCTGGCCCGGTCAGCTTTGCCAGCAGCTGCTGCAGCGCCGGTTCACCATCCACCCGCAGATTGTGGAGGAATCCACGGTGGTTGAGACCGACGAAGCCCCAAGTCAACCGCTCGGTGTCGACCTGCAAACGGTTGGCGATCTCATCGGCCGTGACGCCTGGCAGTTCGCATGTCCCGACTACGGAAAGCCCCGCTTCGCTGAGCGCTGCGACCGTCGTACTCAGGGGATTCGAGAATCCGATGGACAGGGCGTCCGGCGCACGGCGATGGATCTCCTCTGCAAGACCGCGCAGTACTGGTGTGAGACGCAGCGCAGCCCGTAGCCCACCCGGTCCGAGCCCTTCGTCTGCGGGCGCTCCGACTTCTGCGGCGAGGTCCTCATCGGCTGCCCGCGCCGACAGTCCGCCCACCCTGGGCTGTACCAGGATGACGTCTGCACCCTCCAGTGCCCGGCCGGAATCAGCTGTCACCAGCACATGGTGTGGTGGTGGAACGACGGCGCCTGCGAACTCAGTCATGCGCGTGATTCCACCCGGATTACGCCCCAGCAACCGAAGGTCCCAGGTCACCTCATCCGGATTTGTGCTGCCGAGGTCGCGCACGAACTCGCATAGGAAGGCTGTGGTCCCGCCAATCACAGCGAGCCGCAGCGGTCCGTCAGCAAGGGTGAACGGCACCGGAGGCGCGAGGGGCTGTGTCACCGTCATGGCCGGACCATCTCAAGAAGTTCAGCGGCGGTGATGGGTGCAACCTCGGTCGCCGGCACCGTGCAGCAATGTGCTCCTGCCGCAGCGCCGAGCCGCCCGCAGGTGTCGGGTTGCTCGCCAGCGAGCCACCCGTGGAGGTATCCGGCGGCGAAGGCGTCGCCAGCGCCGTTGGAATCAACGACTGCTCGATCTGGAGCGACTGGTGGGATAGGCAGGATCTGCTCGTCGATCAGTTGCCATGCGCCCGCGGCGCCGTTGGTCGCGACCACCACCTGTGGCCGTCCCATCGCGGCGATCTCGCGAAGAGTGGCAGGGACGTCCTGGAGTACGTCGGCGGATACGAACACGACGTCCGCCGCCGCCGCGAACTGCCGGTGGTAGTCCTGCGAGCCGTCCCAGTTGTGCAGATCGGTGGACACGGTGACGTCGGATGCTGTCAGGAGCGGGAGTGTTGCAGCGCAGGGGTGGGTGATCGTCACGTGTACGTGTCGGCTTCGCCGCACCAGATCGACCAATAGGTCGTCCGGAAACTTGGCGTCTTGGTCGCCGCGGGAGATGTCGTACAGGGATAGCCGCCGTCCGCCCGGGTCGACCAGATTGACCGCTCGCTTGGTTCCGCTGTGTTGAGTGACAGTGGTGAGGGGGACGCCGGTCTCGGTGTGCAGCGCACGGACCAGATCGCCTTCGGGATCGTCTCCCAGCACGTCCAGGTGGTGAACTCGGTGTCCGAGAGCCGCGAGCGCCAGGGCGACACCGTCTCCGGTCTGGCCCGCGCGGGTGGTGATGGCGGGGACCATGTAGCTGTCGGCGTAGGGCAGTGGCAGCTCGGGGACCCGGACGATCGTGTCGACTCCGGCGCCGCCCAGCACGAGCACGTCGATCTGTGTCATCGCGGGTCTCCTTGAAGCGTGGTGGTTCCGGTGGTGGTGAACAGTCTGATGACGCTGCGTGCCGGGTCGACTGTCACCCGGAGCTTGCCGTCGGTCGCCTCTGCGGGGACGGTGGTGTCCAGCTCGATCCAGGAGGTTTTCGTGTCGACACTGATGTTGCCGCTGTGGACGGCGTGTGGGTCGAGGGTGGTGATGCAGAGGATGTTCTGCCTGGTTGTTTCGTCGTAGCGTCTGTAGGCGATCAGGGATGGGTTGTCGACTTCATGGAAGTGCAGGCAGCCCACTTGTTGTAGTGCGGGATGTGATCGTCTCAGTGCATTGAGGTACCTGATTGTCGATGGCAGCAGTGCGTCACGATCCAGTGTTAGGTCGCGGCTGCGGATCTCGAATTTCTCTGAATCCTGCCACCCGCGGCCTTCTGCTTCGGGGATGTTCTCCCCCAACTCGAATCCGCTGGGAATTCCCCAGGAGGGGGCCAGAGTCGCTGCCAGTGCAGCCCGGATGGCGAACGCAGCTGGGGTGGCACAGCGAAGTCCTTGCGGCAGCACGTCGTGATTGGTCGGGAACAGGTTGGCGCGCAACGTGTTCGACAGCTGCTGCACTTCTCGCCCGAAAGCTTCAAGCTCCGATTTGGTTTCTCGCCACATGAAGTAGGTCAATGACTGGGAGAAGCCGATCAGAGACAGACTGCGCTGCACGCTGGGTCGCGCGAAGGCCTCTGCCAGGAACACCACGTCCGGGTGACGGGCCTTGACGGACCAGATGAGACGGTGCCAGAACGCAGCAGGCTTGCTGTGCGGGTTGTCCACTCGAAACACCCTGATCCCTACCGCGATCCATCGGTCGACGACCGCCGATACCGCCTCGGCGAGACCGTCAGGGTCTGCGCTGAAATTCAGGGCGACAACGTCGGTCCACCCGTGCTCGGCCACCACCGCGGCCGCCCTCCCGGAAGCGCGCCAGTCCGGACGGGTTTGCAGCCACGGGTGATCCGGGGAGCACTGCACCACCAGTTCCAGCGCCACACGGATCCCGAGTGAAGACGCGGCCCGCACCAGCTGACGTATGTCCTCGATATCGCCGAGTTCGGGGTGCACCGCATCGTGGCCGCCGCTTTCATCGCCGATCGCCCAGGGGCTTCCGGGATCGTCCGGGCCGGCGTGCTGCGCACCGTTGCGTCCCTTTCGCCCAGTGTGTCCGATGGGGTGGATCGGGGTGAGGTGAATGACGTCGAAGCCGAGGTCCGCGATGTGCGGCAGCAGCGCGGTGGTGGTGGCAAGTGTGCCCGGTTGCGGCCGTCCATCCTTGTCTCGGCCTCCGGTGGAGCGGGGGAAAACCGAGTACCAGCTGCTCGCCGCTGCGTGCGGTGGATCAGCGAACACCGGCCATGGTCCGTGGATGACCCACCGGTCGGTACCGAGGACGGATGCTTCGAACTGCAGCGACCACGCGCCTACAGCCGTCACCTCGAGCCGGCCCACACAGGCGTCGGTATCGGCACGGGTGTGAAGGGTCAGCAGTTGCTCGGTCGCGTCTGGGCCAGTGAATCTCGCCCGCACTTCTGGTCGTTCGGCGCCGTGCCAGCTCACCGTGATCGAGACCGGAAGCGGCTGTCCCATGACTGCTTTCGCAGCAAACCGGCCGCCTTCCACGACTGGGTCGGCGGCTGACATCAGCACCTCGGGGAGCTCACCTGGTGTCGCGGTCTCAAGACGGGGGCGATCGACGGGGTGCTCGTCCCGTGCCACCAGTACCCGCACCTGATGGCCGCTGAGCGATACCGCTACTGCACCGTTGCTCACCGCGGTCGCGAATCCTGGTTCGAGCCGGTCGGCCACGTAGCCGCTGTCAGCTAGCGCAGATCCGACGGGGACGCTAGCGGAGCGATCGTCGGCGGCGAGGTTGATGACGACGACAACTTCAGATCCGCCGAGGATTCGGCTGAATGAATAGAGTCCTGGTCCTGTCGGATCTGCCCAGCGTTGGATCTGGCGGCCGCGGCGCAGCGCAGGGAGTGCAGCCCGCTGGGAGATCAGCTGCCTGGTCCATCGGTAGGTCGGGGACGTGGTGTCGAAGCGATCGCCGGCTGAGCTGCTCGAAGTGAACGCGCCGTCCGGGAACATGTCCTCACGATTGTGAGGGGATGCCCGGTCTGCGGAGCACTCTCGGTCCAGCCGCTGGGTTTGTTGCCGGAACGCTTGCTCGGTTCCGTAGTACAAAGCGGGCATTCCTGTAGACAGCAGCGCGAACGCCAGAGCTGTGTGCAATCGACCGATGGGTTCACCTTCGCGCAGGAACCGGTAGGTGTCGTGGTTGTCGATGAATCTCGCACCGTGGTCATGCGCGTGCTCACCGATCATGCGTCTGGCGGCAATTGTGCTGGTAGCCAAATCCGATGCGGGTGCCTGCCCGTGGAGTGGCCAACTCTGCCTGCGGTACTCCGGATAGAGGTAGATGCTGTTGACCCCGGTGGCCAGGGTCTGGACCAGTGGTTCGTCCAAGGTTGTCGAGTGCTCACCCAGGACGAGAAAGTTGTCCTTTCCCCTGGCTTGCGCGGCGGCGCGCAGTTCGACGCAGCACCGGCGAACAAATTCAGGTTCGAGATGTCGCACGGCATCGACGCGCACACCGTCGATGTCGGTTCGGTCCAGCCACCAGATTGCGACGTCGATGAGCAATGTGGCGGTGTCGGGATCTTCCGTGGCCAGTCGTCGTAGGCCAGGCGGGAAGTCGCCGCGGACGGCTTGTACATCGTCCTGCCAGTTCTGAATGAGGCCGCGCCGCGAGTAGCGGCTCTCGTGGGCGAAGGCTGCGGGTCCAATTTTCTGCGTCCAGATCACTGAGGGCGCCGGTTCGGAGCGAAATGCGTCCCCGTCGGGGTAGTCGAACGCCCTGGCTACGTGGTTGAGCACGAGGTCGAGTACGACGCGCATGTTGCGGTGGTGGGCTTGCTGGACCAGTTCGATCAGGTCGTCCAGGGTGCCCAGCGCGGGGTCCACCTCGGTCAGGTGCAGGGGCCCGTAGCCGTGGTAGGAGGTCGGTTCGTTGGTCGCTACTGGTGAGAGCTGCAGCACTGTGACACCCAGCCCCGCGAGGTAGTCCAAGTGGGCGGTTACGCCAGGCAGGTTGCCGCCGTGCCGGCTTTCACCGTCGGCAGGGTCGCCGTGGGCTTCCCGGAATCGCGCGTGTGCGAAGCGGTCGATCAGGATTGAGTAGATGACCTCGTCCCGCCAGTCTTGCGGGGAGGGGAATCCCTGTTGTGCACGGTCTTGCGTGTCCGGGCGGCGCGTCGTCGTCACGGTGCCGCGCATCGCCACAACCGGATACCGGGTCCGTCCGTCGGCAGGGTGACGGTGCCGTCGATCGGACTGATCGCGTCCGCTCCGTCGAGATCGAGCAGCAGCGCGTCCAGCGGCAGCTGAATGGCGTCGCCAGCGGCGCGGCGGGCCTGTACGAGGACCGACCCTTCCGCGTGTTCCCGGCTGAAGACCAACACGTCATCATCGACGTACCACCAGCGAAGTCCGCCCGTCTGCAGGGCGGCGGTGGTGGAGCGCAGACCGAACAGCTCTTGGTACACCTTGTGCAGCGACTCGTCGCGGTCTGCGGGCCGGTGCCAGGGCATTGGGATTCGGCCCCACTCGCCGGAGTCGGCGGTCAGTCCGAATTCAGTGCCTGCGCAGATCATCGGGACCCCCGGCAGCGTGGCTTGCAAGCCGGCCGCGACGATCTGCCGTTCAACCGTTCCGACCACGGTCCGCACCCGTGCACAGTCATATGAGTCAAGGAGCTGCCAGGAGCGGCACCAGGACTGCCATGACATCTGAGCGGCGAAGTCGCGCATCGTGGCGAAGGTGGCGATACCGCTGCGGCGCGGCACCCCGCCGGGAACACCGATGAAGTCGACGTCTGCGGCGTCATCACCCGCCAGCCAGGTCCACACCGGACGGGTGAAGCCGGCATAGTTCATCGTGCCCTCCCACCCGTCGGCGTCGAGATCGGCGGACGCGTCGAACATGTGTTCCGCCACCACAGAGGCGTCCGGATCGGCGCGGCGGGCGTTCTCGCGCACCAGGTGGGCGATCTCGACGGTGTCGTCCTCTTCTGCATGGCGGCCTGTCATGTTGGCGACGTCCACGCGCCACCCGTCGTAGTGATCAAGCCAGCGTCTGATCACTGCTGTCATTCGGTCACGTACCAGCTGACTGCGCCAATTGAACTTCGGCAGGCTCGGTACGCCGTACCAGGCCTCGTAACTGCCGTCGGGGGCGAAGTAGAACATCTCGCGCTCAGCCGAGGACGGATCGGACATCGCGGTGCGGAACCACTCGTGGGTGTCGCCGCAGTGGTTGGTGGTGATGTCTCCGATGAGACGCATGCCGCGGGCGTGTACAGCATCTGCGAGGCGTGTGAACGCTGCCTCTCCGCCGAGGAGCGGATCTACCTGGTCGAAGGTGGTGGCGTTGTAGCGGTGATTGGACACCGCGGGGAAGATCGGGCGGAGGTAGATTGTGTTGGCTCCGAGCGCTGCGATGTGATCCAGCTTGTCGACGATGCCATCGAGGTCGCCTCCGTAGAGCTGTTTCTCGGTCAGCGGTCCTGAACCCTGCACCGGCTCGGTGTCCCAATCGCACGGGACTGCCCAGTGGGGTACTTGCTCGGCGGTCAGAGCGGGGCCACCGCGGGCGAACCGGTCGGGAAAGATTTCGTACACCACGGCTTCCGAGACCCAGGCTGGGCCGGGATCGTAGGTCACCAAACGGAAGTCGGCGTTGTCGGTGACGTCGTATCGGTGCACACCGTCCGCCTGCAGCCAGGCGTCTCCTTCCTCCGTGTCGACGAGGAACCGGTACCTGCTGACGGGATTGGCGATCGGCACCTCGGCGGTCCACCACACGTCGCTGATGCCGTAGCCACCGATTGCACGACCGGTCCTGCTGGTGTCGATCTCGCACGGGGTGAACATCATGGCCCCATCGGGTCGAGTTCGGACCGAGATGCTGCGCACTTTGGCTGCCTCGGGAGCGCGTACCCAGACTCGGACGCTGCCGCCGATGACCGGCCGGCCTGGACCGGTGTAGAGCGGTGAACCGTCGTGGTGCGGTGCCAGATGCAGGGTGGTGGGCGTCAGTTCGATCGGTGTCATGGTCGAGGTTCTCCTGGGGCGCTGCACTTTGGTGGGGCTGCGGAAGGTGGGTGGGAATGGGCCGGCGGCGACCGAGTCGGGCGGCGTCGCCGAGTCTGCTTTGGTCCGTTCATGGGGTGACGTCGCCGTTGGGCCGGCCGCTGAAGTGGTCAAGGGCCCACAGCCCCGCGCCGATGAGGCTGTGGTCGTCATCGGGCGCGCCGAGCTCGACGAGGGTGTCGATCTCGCGTTCGGACAGTCCGAAGCATCCTGCGTCTTTGAGCGACTGCCGCAGTAACTCCAGATAGCGGGGGCCGAGCGCCTGGGCAAAGCCGCCGATCAGCAGGAACCGACGCACGCCGATGGCGGTGAACATCATGGTGATCGCCGCAGCCAATGCAGTGATGCCGCCTTGCACGATCTGTGTTGCGAATTCGTCGCCGGTACGAGCCGCTCTGACCAGATCGTGGGTGGTGATGTTGTCCGGGTTGTTCGTTGTCGCGAGTGATGAGTGGGCGAAACCTTCCGGGTTCCGCATCGCCTCAGTCCGGGCTCGGGCCTGGGTGCCCCGGCCGGACGCAATTGCGCTGAGATGGCCGCGACCACCGCATTCGCACAGAGGCGCTTCGGGGTTGCGATCGACCTGCCAGTGGCCGATCTCGCCACCGTGGCCGGCCGGGTCGAGCAGCACTTGATCACCCCACACCACTTTGTTGCCGATCCCGGAGCTGACGGTGATGACGCAGAAGGGTCGTTGTTCCGTCTGTCGGTAGCGCCAGGCCGCCGCGGTGAGCTCATTCAGCACGGTCACTGCGATACCGCTTTGCTGAGTCAGATGGGCCTGCAGATCCATTGGATTCCAACGTTTTCCGGCCACCGTCGGGGCGGCCAGCACCACGCCGCCGGCCGTGACGGGCCCGGCGAAAGCCACTACGGCGGTGTCTGCCCCGACGTCGACCAGCGCCGCGACGGTGTCCACGATCTGCTGCACGACCCGGCGTTGTCCGGTTCCGTCGTCCGCGCCGGTGGTACCCGCGGTAGGTGTTCGGTGGACGGCGCCAAGAACCCCTGTCGCGCTGTTGAAGGTTGCGGACCGCAGGGTGGTGCCGCCGACGTCGAGCACTGCGATGAAATGCCCGCGTTTGCCTTTCACTCCCCTGCCCAGCTCATCGGGCCAGCGGCGCCGACAGGTGCGGCCCATTGCTCGACCAATGAGTCTGGCCCGACCGGCTGGACCGTTCCGTCTTCCAGCACGATGCAGCGATGCAACCGGGCCCCGGGGGGCACCTGCGCGCCGGGGAGCAGCACGGACTCTGTCACCATGGCGTCTGCGCCGACTCGGACGTCGGGGAAGGCCACGCTTGATCTGAGTCCACCCGCCGCGCGTACGTTCGCTGCGACGATGCTGGTGTGCACAGTCCCGGCTTGCTCTACGTAGTGGCGGGAGATGCCGGGGTCGATGGTCACCGGCAGATCTTCCAGTCGGGGGCCTGATGACCGGTGGGGGCCGGTCATCGCCAGGTGGGCGTCGAGGTACCGGTCCACGGTGCCGATGTCGGCCCAGTACCCGTGCACTGGCTGACCAATGATGCGTTCGCCCCCGGCGAGCATTGCAGGGATGACATCGCGGCTGATGTCGTGCTGCCAGTCAGTCCCGTCGAGCTGCTCCAGGTAGCGGTGCAGGACGGTGGCGTCGAAGAGGCAGAACGCGGCGAACACCAGATCGCTGGTCACCACGGTGGGCTTTTCTTCGAAGCGGACCAGATCTCCGCGCGCGTCGAACTCGACCATGCCGAACAGATGCACGTAGCGGCGTTCGATCTGCTGGAACGCCAGCGTCGCCGCAGCGCCCGTTTGCCGATGACGCGCGATCATCTCGCGGTAGTCATAGCGGTACACGTGGTCGGCGTGTTGGACGAGGATCTCACGGACATCAGCGCCGAACAGGTACGGCGCTTTGCGGATGAACGCATCGGCCGTTCCCCGTTCGGGCTCGGAGTTCAGCTTGGGGAGAGCTGTCGGGATGCCCTCGGCGTAGGCCCGGTCCCAGGGACCGAAGTGCACCCGGAAGCCGGGTCGCCACCAGGTTCGCCTCAGATCATCCATCAGCTGCTTTTCCGAGTACTGGGACAGCAGCACCACCTCGTCGATACCCGAGCGCGCGGCGTTTGCGAGGCTGAAGTCGATCAGTCTGCAGGTGCTGCCGAACGGCACGAGCGGCTTGAGCCGACCTATCCCCAGTGGTCCCATCCGGCGTCCCTCACCTCCGGCGAGAAGTGCGGCGCGCACCTCAGACATGCTGCACCACCGCCCATCTCGTGTCCCCGCCGCGCATCGTGAGCAGCAGGTCCAGACGGGGCGGGGCTTGCGGTGGGAGCTGCACCTGCCAGCGATCGCCATGCCGGGCGAGTTCGAACACCTGCGCCTCTGCACGTACATCTGTCAGCGAGCCCGGCAGGACCAATTCGACGCGCTGTAAGCCCGGCAGATGACAGTGCAGTTCGTTCCCATTGATGTGCATGGACGGTATCTCCGAGAACGCATCTCTTGATGCTGAGAATTCTCTGACTTGGCGGTGGTCAGGTGGTCGAGTGGACGGCTGATCGGCAACGACGTCTGCGAATACGCTGAGATGATCGGTGGCGCATTGCGACCAGCTGAAGAGGCGTGCCCGGCGCACCGCGTTCGCTGATAGTCGTGCGTACAGCTCGGGGTCGTCACGGTGAAGCGCCAGAGCCCGGAAGATGGCATCCGTGAGCGCCGCGACCAGCAGGTCATCGTCTTCCGCGAAGGATCTCGGCAAGGCGAAGCCGGTTGCCTGTTCGGGGTCTGCCAGCGGGTCTTCAACGTGGCCGAAGTGCGCCATGCCTTCCTGTGCGGTCGCGATTGGCACTGCGCCGCATGCCATTGCCTCGCCCATGGCGATGAGGAAGGTGTCCATCTCGAACTTGGACGGGAAGAGGCAGAACTGTGAACTCGTGGCGTACTGGCGGATGCGCTCGTCTGTGACCCGCGCGGTCTCCAAGTAGATCCGGTCGGCATGACGTGCCAGCACCTCGTCGAACACGGGGTGTTGGATGTCGGAGTCGGTGAGCATGCGCAGCACGAAGTTCGCTTCGACCCCGCTGTCCAGGACACGTCCGATGGCGCGCATCAGCTCCACCTGTCCCTTGTGGTGGATGGCGAACCGGGCGTTGTGGAAGAAGGTCGGCCACCGGGCATCCAGACCTAGTTCCTGAAGCACGGCCTCCCGATCGACGATCGGACCGTCAGGCGAGAGCCAGGAATCGCCGATAGCGCAACCACCCACAAAGCGGCGGTCGGAGCTCTCGCGCACCGTCTCCGCTACCGGCAGCTGCTCAAACAGTTGCTCGAACGGAGTGCCGGCGAACGTCTCGTAGAAGCGCAGGTGTCCGTCGGAAAGGAAGCAGACCCGGTCTGCCCAACGGGCGACGAGGTCATAGATGCGTACATGGTCGCCGGGATACGCGTAGTGCAGATGCGTGCGTTGCTGATACTGAATCATCGGAATCAGGTCCGCTGCAGGGGGTGGGTCTGCGGGTGGGAGGTCCACAGGGGCCTTCAGGAACATCAGCAAACCTCGTACCAGCGGGGCGTATTCGGACTTGCCGATCGGCATGTTGCTCTGCACAGTGCTCACCACCCGCACCCGCGGGTCGGCGTAGAAGGCCGCGGGCATCAGGTAGTGATAGAACGGCTCGTGAGCATGCAGCAATACCGGTTCGGCGATGGCGGGATCTGGGCCGTTCTCATCACGTAGCAGGAAGTTGCGGATGAAACGCACGCTGTCCACCTGGTGCCCGATGCCCTTGAAGAACACCAGGTCAGTGCCCTTGGTGTCATAGTCCGGGTAGAAGCTGTCCGGGAGCTGATCCAACAGTGCGTTCGACAGGAAGTACAGATCGACGCCGTCCAAGGACAGCTGCCAGACTCGTGTCTCCAGCGGCAGATCCACTCGCTCCGGGAAGTCCCGCCAGGTGCGGGTGTCGAGCGTCAGCGGTAGGCGATAGCGGTCGATGTAATCCAGCTGGACCGCTCCGATCGCGCGTAGGTCATCCAAGCGGCCGTGCGCAGGAGTCACGATTGACACCGTGTGACCGACTTGGGCGATGCTGCGCGCCAGGTTCCATAGGTACATGGAGGTACCACCTTGAACGAATCGGTGGTCGAAGCCGCCGCACTCGAAATAGCTCTCGATCACATGCATTGTTGCCGCCGTCCGGATTCGGTCACCTCGGTGATTGCCTGGTCGAGCAGCTCGATCCCGCGGAGCACTTCGGCCGATGTCACGGTGAATGCCGGAGCGATCCGCAGGATGTGACCTCCCAACGAAACTCGGACCCCGAGATCCAGTGCTCGACTGTAGATCTGCTGTGCCAGTTCCGGGGCGGGCGTCCGGTCTCGACGGTCGCGGACGAACTCCAAACCGTAGAGCAGCCCGATCCCCCTGACATCGCCGAGCACGTGGTGACGCTCGTGCAGCCCGGCCAAGGCATCAGCGAGTACGGCCCCCACGACATCGACCCCGGCTACCACATCGTCGCGGCGGAGCACTGAGAGCGTGGCGCGGGCGACCGCCATGCCCAGCGGGTTGTTACCGAAGGTGGAGGCCGTGGAGCCGGCTGTCTGCGCTGCCGGATCGCGCAGGATTGCGGACCTGCCGGCCAGCACCGAGAATGGAAACCCGGAGGCCATGCCTTTCGCCAGAGTCACCAGGTCGGGTTCGATCCCGAACTTCTCACTGGCAAGGAAGCTGCCCGCCCGTCCGCCGCCGGTGAGTACCTCGTCGGCAACGAGCAGCACGCCGGAGTCCTTTGCCGCGTCGCTGATGCGTTCCCAGTAGCCGGGTGGTGGCACGATCACCCCGGCCGCGCCGAGCACAGGCTCGAAGACGAGCGCGGACACGGACGGCTTGTCGATGATGTGCCGGACGACCAGGTCGGCGCACTTGACGCCGCAGCTGGGGTAGGTGAGCTCCAGGGGGCAGCGATAGCAGTAGGCCGAATAGCCGAGGATGCTGTTGCCGGCGTGTGCCTGATGACCGATGTCCCAGTGCACCAACATGCGGGATCCCTGCGTCTTGCCGTGGAAACCATGGCGCAGTGCCCCTATCCGGTTCCGGCCCGGCGGGGCGACAGCTGCGACCACCCGGAGTGCCGCTTCGACTGCCTCGGCGCCGGTGGAGAAAAACGCGTACGTGTCGAGTTCATCCGGAAGCAACTCGGCCAGCAGAGCGCAGACTTCACCTCGGTCGGCGGTGGCGAAGTCGTGAACGTTCCACAATCGCCGTGCTTGCTCGGTCAGCGCATCGACCACCTCGGGGTGGCCGTGGCCCAGCGATTGAGTCAACGTTCCGGCGCTCAGGTCCAGGTACTCGGTTCCATCCGCGTCGACCAGCACGCTGCCTCGTCCGTCGACGAACACCCGCTGACCCAGGGCGGCGTCTTCGGACGCTCCCGGTGCGAGATGCTCGGCTTCGCGCGCAAGCAGGTCCAGGTTCTTCCGACCGCCCGTCACCGTGTCACCGGGGCGATCTCGTAGACCAGCAAGTGGACCTCGTCGAGAGAGTCGTTGGTGAGGGAGTGAACGCAGAAGGGTGGGTTCACGATGACGTCTCCCGTCTGCACTCGCAGCAGTTCATCCCCGCGCCGCATCTGCGCCTCACCGCTGAGGACCACGTACGTCTCGCGGTCTGCACCGTGTCGATGTTCGCCGATCGAGCAACCAGCGGGCACGACGACTAGATCGATGTGGACCACCCTTGCGTCGTCGTCTGCGGCGTCGTCTCTACCTTGCCCGACGCCCGCATGGGGAGGGCCGAAGGCGCGGTAGACGCTGATGCTTCCGACGCCGCCGTGGTCAGCGGCGACGGTCTGCATCAAGTCCCGGTGCAGGTGCGGCAGGAGGCTCATCTGACCAGCCCGAGAGGCCGGCCGGCGGGCCGCCGGCGCATCTGAAGCAGCGCCTCATCAAGCACACCGGGCGGTACGTCGTCGACAAACGTGGCGGCGCCGATCGCAGTGGGCAACACCAAGTTCAGCCGTTGACCCCGACGTGCGCGAGCGGCATCCATGGCCGAGGTGAGGAGCCTGGGTGTACACGTCGGAAAATCATCGACCGGTAGCCCAATCGCGGTCAGCAAAGCAACGATCCGATCTGCGTCATCGTTGGACAGCTGTCCTAGGACCGCAGCGATTCGGGCCGAGAGTGCCATGTCGATGGCAACCGACTCGCCATGAGCAATACGGTGTCCGCTGGCCATCTCGATCACCGGTGAGAATGTGTGCCCGAAGTCGACCAGCCGGGCAAGGTCTCGTTCCCGCAAGTTAGTGTGCAGCTCGTCCAGCATCAGCCGCATCGCCCGCCGCGTTACCTCATTTCGCGACGCCGCTGTCCTGGGATGCGCCGCGTCCGACCCCTCGAACAGACGTGGCTGCATCTCCAGCGCGGTGAACAGGTCTGCACCCAGAATTACGGCCATCTTCACGATTTCCGCCATTCCGCAGCGGATCTCGCGAACAGGCAGAGTTGTCAGTAGATCCAGGTCACTGATCGAGCCCAGTGCGGGGTGGTAGCTGCCCAGCATGTTCTTGCTGCCCAGAGCATTTACCCCGGTCTTCACGCCGACGCCCACGTCGACCTGACTCAACAGGGTCGTGGTGAGTCTGATGTGGTCTACGCCGCGCCCGAATACGGACGCGGCGAACCCGACGATGTCCGCAGTCACTCCCCCGCCCATCGCCATCATGACGCCGCGTCTGTCCAACCCCCCGGATTTGGCCAGCGCACAGACCAGTTCGACGGTGGTGAAAGTCTTGGCTGTCTCACCAGTGGGGATCTCGTGCACCTGCCAGCTGCCCGGCTCCAGGTGACGTCCGAGATAGTCACGCAGACGGTTGCCGTACAACCGGTGCACGGTGGGGCCGGTGAAGACCTGCACCCGACGGTGATCGATGACGTCAGCCAGCAGGGCGTTGCGCGCATCCAGCGCGCCGTCGGTGATGTCGACCCGGTACCCGGTGCCGTCGGAGGCTCGCACTGCGAACCCGTCGGCGTCTTCGTGAACACCGACGGCCTCCGGGATCCACCGGTCGAGCGGCGCCGACCGGACATGGCTCGGCCGGCTGTGGACACCCGACATCTGAACCTCCTTCGTTGCGCGTGGACGGGGGGAGCCCGATGCCTGGGCATCGGGCTCCCCTTGTTCCGGTGACTTCTGACCCACAGGTATCAAGCGTCAGGCGTCAGGGTTGCCAGTTCACCGTCACGGATGATGTTCCCGAGCACGGAACGGTGAACGAGTGGTTCGATCCGCCCTCATAGGTGACCGCGCCCGAACTGGTGATCTTGACGAACTTGTATTGCACGGTCGTGCACGCCGGGACGCTGGCGACACCGAACCAGTTCGGATAGTTCGGCGTGAACAGCGAGCCCACCGCGGCGGCCTTCGTCGCGTTCCAGTTGCCCAGCTCCGCGACGTTGCCCACCAGGTAGATGCCGTCGCCGAAGCTGGTGGACGGTGCGTTGTTTACGGTGAAGGTCACCGGTATCTGCGGCGCCGTCAGGAGCGAGATCGTGTATCCGTTACTGGTCCCACCCGTGGTGGTCACGGTGACGGAGGCCGAGCCGGGGGTGACCCCCGACGGGACCGTGCCGATGATCCGGTTGGCGGTCCAGCTGGTCGTAGTCGCGGTCACCCCGCCGACCTTGAGGGTGCCGCTGGCACCGAAGCCGCGGCCCTCGACCGTGATCGTCTGACCAGCTCGAGTCGTTGGCGCACCGACGCTACCGATCAGCGGAGCGGCGGGCTCGGCCCCCTTGTACTGCCACACCGCAGTCTGGCCTGCGCCGAGGGTGTATGCCCCGATGGGGTTGTTGCCGCCGGTGCCGGCTCCGACTGTCAGGGTGCCACCACCGAACTGGCCAGTCAGGTAGTCGCTGTAGGTTCCAGCGGGCAGGGCGGTCAAGGTTCCACCGATCGCCTGGCTGGTGGTGCCTTTGTTGATGGCGACCAGTACGACGTCCGACCCGAATCGCCGCTCGTAGACGTAGACGTTGCCGTTGATGAAGCGCTGCTGGTGGGTGCCGTAGGGAATCGCGGGGTTGGACTGGCGCAACGCGGCAAGCTTGGTGATCTCCTGGTAAGCGGGGGTCGTGGTGCTGAACCCGGGCATCATCGGGCGGTTGTACGGGTCCCCACCCCCAGAAGTGTCGTTGTGCAGGTACTGCTCCGTGCCGTAGTTGATGCACGGGGTCCCGCGCGTGGTCATCATGAACGCGAGCGCCTGCTGCAGAAGCGAGTTGTTGTTGTTGACCGAGAGGAACCGCGACATGTCGTGGTTATCGAGGAACGTGACCAGGTTCTCCTTGTAGGTGTAGTCGTTCCCGGTCTTGGTGATCGCGGCGTCCAGGTCGGCCATCGAGCCTCCGGAAGCGAAGGCCTGTCGCGTAGCGATGTTCATGTAGAAGTCCAAGACCGAGATGCCGGTGCTGTTGGCGAACTTCACGTTGTCGGCGTAGGTGGGATCGTTCAAGCCGCCGAGGTACCACTCGCCGAAGAGGGTGGTGCTCTTGTTGGCCTGGACGCTGTCCGCGAAGCTTTTCTGCCAGCCGGCGGTCATGTGCTTGACCGCATCCATGCGAACGCCGTCGACGCCGCGGTTCATCCAGTAGTTGGCGTCGTTCTTGGCCAGGGCATCGATGGTGGGGTTCTGCTGGTCGAGGTCGGCGAGGTCGGCCAGGTTGTAGAACTGGTCCTGGTAGAGGTCGTCGTAGTTGGTGATGCCGCCGTTGTGGTGGAACAGGCCGTTGGGATCACTGGACAGGCTGCCGAGCAGGGTCCCGTTGTCGTACAGCTTTCCGTTCTCACCGAAGCTTGCATTTGCGGGGTCGGCAGGGCTGGTGTGGTTGGGAGCCCAGTCCATGATGACCTTGATGCCGTTGGTGTGGGCGGCGGCGATCAGGGCGTCGAAGTCTGCGAGAGATCCGAAGTGCTCTTCGGTCTTCTTGAAGTCGCGGGTCCAGTAGCCGTGGTATCCGGTGTTGGTCACGCCGCTGTAGACGATGGGCACATCGACGTTGTCCACGTGGGGCGAGATCCAGATGGACGTCACTCCCATGTTCTTCAGGTAGGTCAGCTTCTGCTGGATGCCGGAGAAGTCGCCTCCCCAGTACTGCTTCCAGTTGGTCTTGGTGGAGTCGTAGAGGCCCGGGCTCTTGGCTGGGTTGTTGTTGGTGGTGTCTCCGTCGGCGAACCGGTCAGTGACGATTTGGTAGCACAAGTCTTGCTTGAGGCTGGACCGGTTGGTGACCGGCGCGTCAGCCTCTGCGGCCGAGACCGTGAGCAGGGACCCGAGGACCGTGGCCGCGAGAACTCCCGCGAACCTCCGATGTCCTGGACGGCGAAAGCGATGCTGACGAGCCACGGCGACTTCCCCTTTGCTGCGGACGAGTTTGTTGACTAGTTATCAACTGTGAAGACAGTATGGCCTGGATCACAGAGTGTCAATCGTTCGGGATCCGACCGGATGGACTCACGTTGGCAGGGTCTCGAGACCTGGGAGAGGACTGGACGCAGATGTCGAATCTGAACGCTGGCAACGACCTGTCGGCAGGATCCGAACAGCTCACAACCGCCTTCGACGGGGCGCAGCAGCTACGGATCAGACTGGTGCGGACCGGTGGGTCGCTGAACTGGACCATGTCGAGCGCACACCACCCCGAACGAGCGGACGGGGTTGCGCAGGCCAGCGGACCAAACCCCCTGCTCGATGCCGAGGTGATCGGCGCAGTGAGGGCCGGGCGAGGGGGCGATGCGCCGATGGGTCGGGCGGTTGTGCGCCCTGGCCCGGCCTGCGTTCCCGATGCGCCTTTGATGGTCGGCGGGTCCCGTCCGTTGCCGACCGACGGTTCGTCCAATCACGTCTCGTTGGTGACCATCGACGGGGTCGACTACGTGCACAAGAGATACCGCGCGTGTTCAACGGGCCCGGCAAGGGAGTCCGAGGCACTTCGCGTGTTGGGCGGCAGCCGCACCGCGCCCGAGCTGTGGGCCGAGTACGCATATCACGACCCGGGCGGTGACCGGTGGCCGCTCGGTCTGCTTTACCGGTACGTCCCCGGTGTTGGGTTGGACGTTCCGCTGCGCGCGGATCTGCGGTCTCAGCTCGTCGCAGCACTAGACACTGGCCCGATTCTTCTGGGCCACACCACAACGGGACTGTTGCGTGCTTCAGGAGCCCTCGCGCGGTCGGTACACGAGCTGCTTGCGGCCGCAGCGAGCAATTTGATCGGTAGGCGCCAACAGATGGCGGCGGCACCCAGATTCGACGTGGCCACCGTACTGGCGCAAGCGGGTGCAGATCTCGAGTCCGTGCTGCAGCGGCTCGACGCGCTTCCGAAGTGGGCCCGGTCTGTGGTGCCTGCGTCGAAAGCGTGCCTGCGTGCGGAGCTGGTAGCGATCGACGAATCTGCCATTGGCGAGGTACGTGCAGGGCCGTGTCACGGTGATCTGCACCTGGGGCAAGTGGTGGTCGGCGACACCCAGGATCCGGGGTCTGTCCGGCTGATCGACCTGTCGCCACTCAGTTTGCGTTCGACCGACGCTGACTATCCGCGTCAAACACCCTGGCAGGACCTGGTCTCCTTTCAGCGAGCACTTGAGTACTTCACCACGCAGGAGGCGCACCGCCAGGTGTCAGTCGTGACCGGTCTCGATGAGGACGAGGTGTCGACAGCCGCCGCGATGGGGTCTCCGCTTCCCAGCCCCGCGCTCACACAGCTGCGTCGTGTCGAAGAGCGGGTCGCCGAGTGGCGAGCTGAGGCAATGGCTGCAGTGCTGACGGGGTATGGCGAGCAGGCGGTTGGCCGTTCAGATCCGCTGTACCGTTTGCTGTACCTGGTCAGATTACTGCATGAGTTCCGATATGACCTGGACCACGGCCGCCACGGGTTCATCATCCAAAATCTGCGACACGCCCGCGTGTTTCTGGGGCAGCCGGTCAATCGGAAGGGACACGCTTCTCAGTCCTCACCCCGGGTTGATCTTCCTGACACGCTCTCTGGGTCCGTCGTTAACATGTGACGCAACCGGTCGGTCGCGGTGTCGGGTTGATGGGCGGGCCAACGGTATACAGATGGGATGGATGAGCTCGTGCGGCAGCTGAAGCAGATCTACGTCCTTTTGGACGACAGTGAACGCCGCGCGCTTCGATCGGTCGCGGTGACGCCTACTCAGGTTGGCCTGCTCGCGGCCGTATCCCGGGCCCCTGCCGGTCTCACTGTCTCAGCGCTTGCGAAAGAGCTACTGTGTTCGCGCGGCAACGTCACCCGCCTAGTGCAACGGCTCACGGAGAGTGGTTTGGTCACCGCTGCCGGTGATGACCACGATCAGCGGCTTGTCCTGGTGCACTTGACCAAGCGAGGCCATCGGCTGCTCGCGCAGGCCCAGCGAAGCCTTGCCGCCGAGTCCGCTCGACTGCAGGACCACCTCACTGCCGCACAGGTCCAACGACTGGTCGCATTGACGGCAAAGCTCGCGTTGGCCCTGGAGAAGCACCTGGCGCAGGACTTCGCCGAGACCACGCCTTGATCCGGTCGGCGTCTGGACAGTCGCTGTGCCTGACGAGGCCAAGGCGCGAGTCAGCGGCTCGAAGCCGCGATCCGTGCGTCTGGGTCAGCGATATACGGCCTTGGTGGTGTCTAGGTCGAAGAAATGCAGGCGCTCGGTGTCGACCACCACCTTGACGTGGTCGCGGGGCTTCACCCGCGACCGCGGCGCGAACGAGGCGACCCACTTGGTGACGCCGTGACCGACCGGCCCCAGCTCGGCTTCACCGGACTCCTCGGCCAGTAGTTTGGTGTCCTCGTTGACTAGCTTGCGGATGTCCGTTTCGAAATGCACGACGATCTCGGAGCCCAGCGCTTCGGTCAGCACCACCTCGGCGTCGAGCACCGCGGCCGAGTCGCTGCCCCGGCGGATCGAGGCATCCTCCATGTCCTCGCTGCGCAGACCGACGACCACCTCGGATCCGATCCGGGTGCGCAGCGCGGGTTTCTCCGCGATCAGCTCAGGGGCCAACGGCAGCGTGGAGGAACCCAGCTGCAGCGTCATCGCCTCCGCGGTGCCGCCCAGCGTCCCGAGGCCCATGTTCATCGGCGGCGAGCCGATGAAGCCGGCCACGAAGATGTTGTCTGGGTTGTCGTAGAGGAACTGCGGAGCGCCGAGCTGCTGCAGCACACCCGCCTTCAGGACGGCGACCCGATCACCCATGGTCATCGCCTCGATCTGGTCGTGCGTGACGTAGAGCGTGGTGACGTTGAGATCCTGCTGCACCTGGGAGATCTCGGCCCGCATCTGCACCCGGAGCTTCGCGTCCAGGTTGGACAGCGGCTCGTCCATCAGGAAGACCTGCGGTTCCCGGACGATGGCCCTGCCCATCGCCACCCGCTGCCGCTGACCACCGGAGAGCTGCTTCGGCTTGCGGTCCAGCAGGGGCGTGAGCTCCAGCATGTCCGCGGCCTTCTTCACCCGCCGTGCGATCTCCGACTTGTCCATCTTGCGGATCCGCAGACCGTAGGAGATGTTGTCACCGACCGTCATGTGCGGGTAGAGCGCGTACGACTGGAACACCATGGCGATGTCGCGGTCCTTGGGGCCCAGGGTGTTCACCACCCGGTCGCCGATCTTCATCGTGCCGGTGCTGATGTCCTCCAGCCCGGCGACCATCCGCAACGCGGTAGTCTTGCCGCAGCCGGACGGACCGACCAGCACCAGGAACTCACCGTCCGCGACATTGAGCGAGAGGTCACGCACGGCGTGGAAGCCGTTGTCGTACATCTTGTTGATCCTGTCGAACGTCACCGAGGCCATCGGGGGCGATCCTTTCGGGGTGTTCAGGGCGGGAGCCGCTGGGTTGCCGGTACCGGTGGCGGTGGTTCAGCCCTTGACCGCGCCGGCCGTCAAGCCACCGACGATGTAGCGCTGCAGGTACTGGAAAAGCAGAACGATCGGGATGGCGGTGATCAGCGAGCCGGCGGCGAAGACCCCGAAATTGTTGTTGCGTTCGCCGGATACCAGACCGTACAGACCGATAGCAGCGGTCTTGGAGCTGCTGTCGGTGAGGAACACTGACGCGAAGACGATCTCGTTCATCGCACCGATGAAGGCGAGCAGACCGGTCACCGCGAGGATCGGGGTGACCAAGGGCAGGATGATACCGAAGTAGATCTGCACATGGGTGGCGCCGTCGACCTTCGCGGATTCGTCGAGATCCTTGGGCACGGTGTCGAAGAAGCCCTTGATCAGCCAGACGCTGCCGCCCATCGCGCCGCCCAGGTACAGGATCACCAGAGCCCACGGGGTGTTGAACCCGAGCGATGGGTACAGCCGGCTGATCGCGGTGAACATGAGGTAGATCGCGACCACGGCCAGGAACTGCGGGAACATCTGGATCAGCAGGATGGCCAGCAACCCGGCGCGGCGACCTTTGAACCGGAAGCGGGACAACGCGAACGAGGCCAACGCGGAGATGAAAATCGACAGGAAAGACGAGACGAACGCGATGAGGATGCTATTGAGTAGCCATTTCCAGAAGTCTGTGTTGTTGAACAGCTTTCTGAAGTTGTCGAAGCTGGCCCCGTTGGGGATGAGCGTGGAGGAGCTCAGAGTGCCGAGTGGGTTAAAGGCCGCGGACACCAGGAACAGGATCGGGAAGATCGCGAAGAACAGCGCGACGATGCCGACCAGGTGCCGCCAGCCGACCTGCTTGAACCAGCTGCCCTTGGACGAGCCGAGTCGGACGACAGCCGCCTGGTCCTCCTCGGGCAGCTCGTCCTTCGCAAGATCGAACAGCAGCGCGTTGTCTACCGGATCCATCTGCGTCATCAGTTGATCTCCTCGAGTGCTTTGGTGCGGCGGAAACCGAGGTAGGAGATGATCGCGACGATAGCGAAGATGTAGATGGAGATCGCCGCGGCGAAGCCGTACTGGTGCCCGCCGGTACCGAAGGCCAGGCGGTAGGTGTAGCTGATCAGCAGGTCAGTGGCACCCGCGGTCGGGTTCTCCGGCGGGAAAGGGCCGCCCTCACTGGTGAGGAAGATGGCGCCGAAGTTGTTGAAGTTGAACGCGAACGACCCGATCAGCAGCGGTGCGGTTGCCACAAGCAGCAGCGGGAAGGTGATGGTCCGGAAGGCCCTCAGCGGCTTGGCACCGTCGACGGAGGCCGCCTCCACCAGATCTGCCGGCACCGACTGCAGCGCACCGGTGCAGACCAGGAACATGTACGGGTAGCCGACCCAGAGTTGGGCGATCAACACGGCAGCCCTGGCACCCCACGGCGTTCCGAACCAGTCGATGTCCAGACCGAACGTCCGGTTGATGAGGCCGAAGTCGGTGTTGAACATGTCGCGCCAGATCAGCAGCATCGCGAAGGTGGGCATCGCGTACGGCAAGATCAGCAGCGACCGGTAGATCTTCTGCCCCTTCATCCGCGGGTTGTTCATCACCATCGCCATCGCCAGGCCCAGCGCGAAGGTCAGCGACACCACCAGGATCGCGAAGGCAAAGTTCCAGATGACGATCCCGACGAACGGTCCACGGATCAACGGGTTCGAGATGACCTCGCCGAAGTTCCGGAGACCGACGTTTACCTGCCAGCCCTGCGCCAAGTTCTGACCGGTGTCCGAGACGAAGAAGCCCTCGTCGCCGTTCGCCAGGTAGACCGTGCCGGTGGCGGTGTCGGTGACGCAGTCGCAGCCGGCGTCGTAGGTCTGGGTGGCGCTGAGCTCGTAGGCTACTGTCAGGCCCTGGCTGCGGATCGCTCCGTTGGTCGTCGGGACTTGCAGGGCGGAGATCTCCGCCCCTCGTCCGGAGGCCTGGCGCAAGGTCAGCACCGTGTATCCGGGCGCAGCGGTGATCTTGCCGGTCAGTCCGGCTGTGACGCCGTCAGCAGCCAACGGTGTGAGGCCGGCAGCGGTGCCGACCAAGTACTGCTTGCCCGGATCGGTCAGCAGGAAGACCAATGCACCGCCGGTGTCCGTGGCCACCGAGAGCTGGTACTTGGACGATCCGGGGACCTCTTTCAGGGAATTGGACTGGATCGCGGTAATGGCCTCCTGCTTACCTCCGAG
The DNA here is from genome assembly GCA_037720195.1 of Nakamurella sp. Lineage (GTDB taxonomy): Bacteria > Actinomycetota > Actinomycetes > Mycobacteriales > Nakamurellaceae > Nakamurella. The sequence goes on from JBBJML010000005.1 coordinate 130,740, forward strand.
GTGACCGTCGCCGTAATTGGTGAACGCGGTGGTGGCCGTCACCACGACCGGCACTACCTGGAAGGCGACCAGGAACACGGTGCCGGGAATCAGGTACTTGGCCGGGACCTTGCGAGGACCGAGGTAGACGTAGAACAACAGCGCCGTCACCACGATGAGAATGCCAAGCCCCGTCCAATTCCTGCCGCTCACCAGTGGGAAGGCGGCCCAGATCGCGATCGCGGCCACCACACCCAGGATCAGGATCTTGGCCAACACACCGGTCGTGGTAGTGGTACCCCCGAGCGAGGACCGCGGACCTCGCGGTCTCCCGGTCGGGGGCGGAGCCATTTCGGACAGTTGAGTCACAGCTGCTCTCCTCAAGAAGGGTGCGGCACGCGGGAGCCGCGACCGCCCACGGTGGCGGCCAGACCCGTTCAGGTCTGCCCGCCACCGCGAAACCCGCTACTTGATGGCGGCCCTGATCGTGGAGGCTGCTTTCGTGAACGAGCTGGTCGGATCGGCGCCACCGATGATCGCAGCTTCGCTGATACCCCACGGGGTCCACACAGACTGCATTTCGGGGATGGACGGCAGGATGTCGCCGTTCTTCGCAGCTTCAGCCTCTTTGGCGATGTCCGGATCGGACTTCGACACAGCGTCGTATGCCTCGAGCAGGGCCGGCGGCCGCTGGTAAGCCTTGTACAGGGCCTGGGCGATCGGGGCGGTGCCGAAATAGTTCGTGGCAAACTCCTGAGCGAGGGCCTTGTTCTTGCCCTTCGCCGCGACATACAGCGCCTGAACGCCGATGAACGGCCGGGCCGCCGGACCGCCCTTGAACCCGGGGATGGCGGAGATGTCGTACTTGATGCCGGACGTCTTGATGGCCTCGAGGTTCCACGGGCCGGACACGAAGTATGCGGTCTTCTTGTCCGTGAACAGACTGAGCGCATTATCAGCTGTGATGGAGCGCTTCAGGGCACCCGAGCCCTTCTCGCCGAGCGAGGCGAACTTCTTCGCAGCGGCGAGCGAAGCATCCGAGTCGATTTCGAGCTTCTTCGGGTCGTAGGTGCCGTCCGCGGTCTTGCCGAACAGCGTTCCACCACCCGCGGTGAACAGGGGGTACGCGTGGTAAGGATCGCCGTTCTGGCCCTGCGGCAGCGATAGGATCTCGCTGGTCTTGCCGGACTTGACCAGCGCTTGACCGGTGGCGACCAGGTCCTCCAAGGTCGCCGGAGCATCGGGCGCCAGGTCGGTGTTGCGGTAGAGGAAGATGTTCTCCACCGCGAACGGGATCCCATAGATCTGACCGTTGAAGCTGACGCCCTGGATGGCCAACGGGTTGTAGAGCTTCTGGGTGGCGTCGTCCATGGTGACCGGATCGATCGCACCGTTCTGGACGAGGTTGCCGATCCAGTCGTGGGCACCGAGGACAAGGTCCGGGCCGTTGTTGGCCTGCGACGCGGTGACGAAGGTCGACTGCAGGTCCTTCGAGATGGTCTGCACCTTGACCGTCACTCCGTTGGTGGCGCCGAAATCGGCTGCTGCGGCCTTCAGTGCCGGAGCCCCCTTGTCATCGGCCCAGATGGTCAGCGTTCCCTCGGAGCTACCGCCGGGGGCTGACTCGGAGCTACCGCCGGGGGCTGACTCGGAGCCGGGAGTGGAAGCGGACGGCGCGGAGCTCTCCGACGGTGAGCTGTCCCCGGTTTCCGGGGCAGAACTTTCGGTGGCGGCAGGAGCGGAACTAGCGGTCCCTGCGGGGGTCGAGCTGTCTGACACTGCGGGAGCATCTGACGACGCTCCGGCAGTGCCTGCGACGGACGATGGTGAGCTGGTCGCGCTAGAACCACACGCGGACAGCAACAACGACACAGCGGTCACGGCGGTCAACGCCCAAGCGTGATGCAGCTTCATCTTTGGAGCTCCTTGGCACAGTCGTGGGGACGAGCGACCCAACCAGTCGGGATTCAGCTGGCGGTTGAAAAGCATGGCCCGACGCCCCGCTGGGCCGATAGTGATCGACGGTCCCTTTGGTGGTCGGGTTAGCAGCAATCTGGTCGTCATCGACTGCTGTGTCAAGGATCTCCGCACATTTTGTTGCTTGGTCAACAGACTGGCGCCGCGCTGGAGCGTGGTTAGCCCCGTCCTGATTCAGCCCAAGCGACGTGGATCCTCCGGATCCCGCGAACTGGAGCCCACCCACCGGCTGCGACACCCGATTCGAGCGAGCGGCGAGCGCGCCCTCCTTACGAAGGCTTTCGCCATCCGAACGTGGGTGCTACTCTCGCATTCTTGTTAACTAGTCAACAAACCCGCACAGCTTCTCGCCACCGCGCCGCCAGGCAACTGGAGTCTGGAAACGGCCCCCGATCCGGTCGGGGTACGAGTTCGTATCCGATTCCACCGGCTGCGTTGGCTGCCTGCGCGATGCCACTCGGAGGGAGGTGCTGTGCACTCGGTACATGATGTGCGCGCCGGCGACGCGCTGGCCGATCATCTACACGACGCTCCGTGGATGGATGCCACTGGGCGCGCGGCAGTGGGGTTTACCGTCATCGATCGAATTCACCTGGGACGGGCGCCCGAAATCCTCGTTGTCCAGCCCTGGCACGCCCCCGACCGCAGATACGCTGTACCCGTCGGTGTCGGCGACGTGCCGCTGGCGGACGGCGCGATTGCCCTGGCCGACCTTGACGCCCGGCTCGTCGACGCGACGCGAGTTGGTCGCCTGATTCCGACACCAGGGGGCGCCGTCGTTCTCCACGGCGACCCGCCGCCCTACCGCGCCGCGGTGCCGTTCGACAGCGGCTGGTCGACCAACGCGGTGTCCGCGCTCGACCTCGACGGCGTGCTTCACATCCATAAGCGGTACCGGGTGCTCACGACTGATGTCCATGAGCCGGTTGTGCTGGCGCGGCTACAGGGCACCGAAAGCGTCCCCGACCACGTGGCCAACTGGGCCTGGGTTGACCCGACGGGCGCCGAGTGTCCACTCGGTGTGCTGTACAGGCACGTCGACGGGGAACCACTGGAGGATCTCCTGCGGGTCAACCTCCGAACGCTGTGGCCACCGCTGTCTTTCATTGCCGAAAACTTCAAGACCGAAAACGGCACCATCAACAGCGCCGTGGTTACCACCCAGCACTTCCACGAGCTGGCTGTGGTGCTCCGGGCGGTCGGCGCCGCGATCCGCGGCCTTCACCGAGCGCTTGTCGCGCATGTGGCTCCGCGCGGCACCTACGACGTGGGGCCCTGTCTCGAACGGACCCGCACACTGCTGGTCGGTGTCCTCGATCAATTGAATGAGGACGAGCACCTCCCCTTGGACACTCGGCAGGCAGTCGCGGCGGCGTTGCGTGAGAAGGTCGCCGCACTGCCTGCGCTGCTCGCCGCGACTCCCCCGCCGCCGTTGACCGCGGGGGTGGGTCATGGTGACCTGCACTTGTCCCACCTGCTATGCCGGGCGAGCGCCGGAGGAGGGTGGATGGTCAGCGCCATCGACATCTCTTCAGGGGTCATTAATCCGGATGCGCCGGGGTTCGCGTCCCAAACACCCTGGCAGGACCTGGTCGCCGTGCGTCGTGGCCTGGAGTCCTTCGCCGGCCACGAAGCGGCGGTACAAGACGCCGAGGTGCTCGGAATCCACTACCGGGAGAGCAGCCTGGCGGCGGTGCTTGGTGCGTCTGGATCAGCACCAACGGATCCGGCTTCCTCCGCGAAAAGTGGGCGGCTGTTCGCGGCAGCCGACCTGTGGAGCGAGCGGGCTTTCCGGCTGGTGCTGGACGGATACGGAGAGGCCGACCTGCTCCCAGCGCTGCATCCGCTGTGGCAGTTGCTGCACACAAATCGGATGCTCCACGAACTGGACTACAACCTCACCCGCGGGCGCGCGCACCAGGTGAACCTGGACGTGCGCCGAGCTCTCACACCTGATGATCTCGTGATGCGGTGACAGCGCCGCAGCCCGGCGGGGACGGCGGGCGTAACCACTCGGAACTCAAGGTGGGACTCCCATTTCGAGTTGTCGCGACCGACCTCGACGGCACCCTGCTGCGCTCCGACCTCAGCGTCTCCCGACGAACCCAGCGGGCATTGGGCGCGGTAGCCGCGCTGGGGGTGCGCCACGTCGCCGTGACCGGCCGTCAGATCGGCGATTGCCGCGAACTGCTCGGTCGGCTCGGATACCGGGGGTTGGCCGTCTGCGGTCAGGGAACCCAACTTTTCGATCTCGACACCGACCAGCTGCTCTGGTCGGCGGCACTGGATGTCGCCGAAGCACAGAATCTCGTCGCACGGGTGCGGGCTGACGTCGCCGGAGTGGGGGTCGGAGTGGCATCCGCCGGTCGGCACGGTCGCACACTGGTCGAGGAAGGCTTCTACCGCACCTCGACCGTCTACTGCGAGGTGGTCGAACCGGACCAGTTGTGGACCAGCGGGATCGAAAAGATCTACCTGCGGCACCGCGACATCCCCACTGCAGTGCTCGCCGCACGCATCACCGGAATCTGCGGCGATGCCGCACGCGTCACCTACTCGCAGAGCACCGTCGTGGAGATCCTGCCGGCGGGGGTCTCCAAAGGGGCGGCACTGGAACGGGCCGCAGATGTGCTCGCCTTCAGCGCTGCGGACACCATCGCCTTTGGCGACATGCCCAACGACATCCCGATGCTCGTGTGGGCCGGACACAGCGTCGCGATGGACAACGCCGACCCCTGCGTGCACGAGGTCGCCGACGAGATCGCGCCGAGCAACGACAACGACGGCGTCGCGGCCGTCCTGGAACGCACTTTCGCTCTCGACACCCGGGCACTGAGCAGACCGTGAACACCAAGACGCCCGTCCATGTGCGCCAACTGGTCAAGCAGTTCGGCAGCTTCACCGCTGTCGACGGGATCGACCTTGATGTGCACCGGGGCGAGTTCTTCGGCATCCTCGGCCCGAACGGGGCCGGTAAGAGTTCCACCATGCGCATCATCGGATGCGTCTCACCGCCGACGGCCGGCACGGTCCGGGTGCTCGACCAAGACCCAGTCAGACAGGGCCACCTCATCCGAGCGCGGCTCGGCGTCTGTCCGCAGGCCGACGGACTGGATGCCGAGTTGACGGTGCTCGACAACCTGACGACCTACGCGCGGTACTTCGGCATGACCCGGCGGACGGCCCGCGAGCGGTCGCGGGAGCTGCTGGATTTCATGCGACTCGGCGACCGGGCGGGCGGAACCATTGACACCCTGTCGGGAGGTATGAAGCGACGACTGGTCATTGCCCGGGCGCTGCTGAACGAGCCGGACCTGGTGCTGCTCGACGAGCCAACCACCGGCCTCGACCCCCAAGCCCGACATCTGGTGTGGGAGAGACTGTTCCGACTCAAGGATCAGGGTGTCACGCTGGTGCTCACCACCCACTACATGGACGAGGCCGAACAGCTCTGCGACCGCCTCATCGTGATGGACGGCGGGAAGATTGTCGGTGAGGGTGCTCCAGGAGCGCTAATCCGGGCACATGCGAGCCAGGACGTGGTGGAGTTGCGACTCCCAGGGGATCTCCTCGTCCACGCGGCCGCGCTCGCCGGGATCGGAGACCGGCTCGAGGTGTTGCCGGACCGGCTGCTGCTCTACTGCGCCGACGGCGAGCAGGCGGTGAACGCCATCCATGCGCGGGGTCTCACCCCGAGAAGCACCTATGTGCGCCGGGGCACGCTCGAAGACGTGTTCTTGCGTCTGACCGGCCGCCAACTCGTCGACTGAGGGGACGCCATGTCATACGGTACGATTCACGTCTTTGAGGGCTATCTCGCCGGCTTCCGGCGGAACTGGCGTGCCACCCTGCTGACGTCCTTCGGGCTGCCGATCCTGACACTGCTGGGCATAGGTCTCGGCGTCGGGAAGTACCTGACCACCCGGTTCGACGACGTGCCCTACGTGGAGTGGATCGTACCCGGCCTGATCGCCGCCACCGCGATGAACCTCGCGGTCAGCAACTCCACCTGGCCGGTGCTTGCCAAGCATTCCTGGACCGGCACCTACCGCACCCAGATCTCCGCTCCGCTCCGCGTGCGCGACGTTCTGGCCGGTCATCTGGCGTTCGTGCTCTTCAGGGTGCTGATCAGCTGCCTGGCATTGCTGGCGGTTGCGGCGACGTTCGGGGCGATCGCGTCGCCGTCGGCGCTGGTCGCCGTACCGGTGACGCTGTTGCTCGCATTGGCCTTTGCCGCTCCGACGTTCGCGTTCTCCGCCACCGTGCGATCAGAGATCTACTTCAGCGCCTTGACGCGGTTCGTGATCATGCCGATGTCGCTGTTCGCAGGGGTGTTCTTCCCCGTCGCACTGCTGCCGGAGGCGCTGCGCTGGCTGGCGGCGATATCGCCGCTGTCCAGCGGCATCAACGTGATCCGGTCGGCCATGCAGCACGTTGCCACCCCGTGGCCGGTGTTCGTCCACCTGGGGTATCTAGCAGCCTGGGCCGCTGCCGGTTGGGTTCTAGCTCATCGCCGCTTTCGCCGCCGGTTGATCCGTTGAACGGCCGCCGCCGAAACAACCGTCGAACCCAAGGAACACCGTGACATGACCCTCCGCGATCTTGCCGTGGTCCGGCGTCTCAGGACCACCGGCACGTTGTCGACGCTGGTTGCCCGGCGCAACGTGGCCGCATTGGGCACCGGCGCATGGCTCGTCCTGCTGACGGGCTTCCTCGAGCCGCTGCTGTATCTGTTGTCGATCGGCGTCGGATTGGGCGCAGTGATCCACCGCATTCCGGTGGCCCCCGGCCTCTCAGTCGACTATCCCGCCTTCGTTGCGCCCGCGATGCTTGCCTCGTACGCGATGTCGAGCGCGCTGGCAGAAACCACCTTCGTGTTCGTCGGCCGGCTGCGCTACCTGCGCGTCTACGACGCGATCCTGTCCACCCCCGTCCGCCCGATCGAGATCGCCCTGGGCGAGCTGGGGTGGGCCACCGTCCGGGTCGGGGCATATGCGGTCGGGTTCCTCGCGATCGTGGTGGCGATGGGTGACACCACACCGTTGCTCGCGTTGGCCGCCCTCCCTGCTGTGCTCCTCTCGGCGGTCGCGTTCGGATGCCTGGGCATCCTGGCCGCGACTCTGGTCCGGGACTGGCGTGACTTCGACGCCATGGCCCTGGTCCAGTTCGCGATGTTCATGTTCGCAGCGACCTTCAGCCCCATCGACGCCTATCCGGCCGTCCTGCGGTGGCTGGCCCAGATCACGCCGCTCTACCAGGCGGTCACCCTGACTCGCGCAGTGACGACCAACACCGTCGGCTGGTCGCAGCTGATCAACGTCGGCTACCTGCTGGCTCTCACGGCCGCCGGTCTCTGGCTTGCGTCCTCGCGGATCGGCCGCCTGCTCTGCCCTTGAACGCATCCGAGCGTGCGCCTCCGGAACCCAACCCGAATTTAGCTCCTCGCGGTCATCACCACAGAAAGAGAATCACGATGCACATCATCGAGCACTATTTCGACGCCTGCGGATTCGACCTGCGGTTCGTGCAGGGCGGCACTTCCATCTACCTCTGGAACCTGTCGCGGGAGTGTGCGGTGCGGGGCCACCGGGTCTCTCTGGTGACGCCCAGCCACGGCCAGCTTGAGCGCATCCGCGAACTCCACCCGGTCGAGGACCTCGACTACGTGGAGGAATACCAAATCACCATCCCGGTCGACCCACAGACTTGGCCCTCCCACACCGACGGCATCAGCTGGACTCTGCGCACCACGGCCCACCGAGCCAAGATCGACGGCGTCGAGTTGTACCTGCTGTCCAACGAAGTGCTCGACCAGCTCCCCGACACCTTCTACCCGCCCTACGAGTCAAAGGGCACCGACCCGGTGTTCTTCAAACCGCTGATCTTTCAGCTGGACAGCATCAAGTTCATCCGGCGGTGGTTCGCAGAAGATGAGGCGGTCATTCACGCCCATGAGCCGTATTACCACTACTTGCTTCCTGCCGCATTCGCTCCGGATCCGACGAAGTCGGTCGTCAGCACAGTCCAGAGCAACATGCCGATCACCAAGATGGTGTACCGGCCGAAGGTCGAGGCGCTGCTGCGCTCGCTGGACGTGCAGATCGACCTGCCGCCGCGTCAGCCGTCCATCAGCGAGCCGCTCGACGTGGCCATGAGCCAATATCAGTCACTGACACATCTGCACTACGAGTACCCCACGGACTCGGTCGAGGTCTATGCGCTGGTGGTGGAGCACGCCGACCTTGTCGGGTTCCTCACCCCTGGACAACTCGAGCATTACGCGACGTTCGCCGACACGCCCTTCGAGGCACTGTTCGCTCGACTGCCGATAGCGCGAACGGTTCAGCGCGCCGCGCACAAGTTCTTCGTCGCTGGATGCGCTGTCGGCGATCATTGGCTCGCGGTGGACCGATCAGCGGTGGATCGATCGGCCGTGCTGAGCGAACTGGGGCTCGATCCCAGCCTGCCAACCTTCTTCCACAACGCGCGGCTGGCCCTGAACCACAAGGGGCAGCTCGAGCTGCTCCGGGCTATCAATCGTGTCCTGGACGAGGGACTGCACGCAAATTTCATCATCCGGTGCCTGTCGACGGCCGGCGGTGACCACGCTTACTTCCGGGAAGTTGCTGCTCGGCACCCCGAACGGATTCGGCTGGAGTTTGATCGGGTGCCGGAACAGCAGATCGTGGAATACGCGGCCAGTTCGGACTTCTGCGTTTTCCCTTCGAAGTTCGAGCTCGATACTTTCTTGATCGCTCAGGGTGAAGCTATGGCCTGCGGCGCGGTGCCTATTGCCACGGCCCAGTCGGGTATGGCGCACTACGGACACGTGCAGGATCCTTTAAGCGGCCCCCAACGGTGGACGGCAACCGGTTACGCCCTCCACCGCTCATTCGCCGAAGACGATTCCGTACTGGTTGACGCGCTCGCCATGACATTTCGGGAGGCCGTCGACCTCTGGACACAACGCCCTGCCGAGCACGCACGGCTCTCCCGCAACTCGATCGAGACCGCCCGCCAATTCAGCTGGTCACGCTGCGCCGAACTGCACCTCGCCGCGTTCCATCGCCTCCAGACGGGCGAAACACCTGAGGTTTCCGACAACGACGCTCTTGCCCGTGGATGGTTTCACCGGCTTTCACCGTTCGCCTGGCATGAGCGGCCGGAGGAGATTGCGAAGCGCGCAGTCCAACTCGCCGACCCAGATGCGTACCAACGGGTAGCCGACCTCTCGCCTCGAGCGGCAGCACAACTGTTCGAGGCGGCCGCACAGCGCGCCGACTTCGAAGCCTGCGCACGTCTAGCTCCGGCACTGTCTGACTTGGGCGCCTGGGAGGCGGTCCGGGACCGGTCCGAGACGCGACTGCTTCCCAATCATGACGGCTGGACCGTGCACTACCGGTCTCCCCATGCCAGCCGGGTCAGCGTGGTCTTTCCCGACCTGACCGGTTCAAGTCGAGGTCGCCCCACCGTCACGGATCTCGTCCGCACAGGAGAGGTATTCAAGGCCAACTTCGACGGAACACCGCCATCGGGTGCACTACACCTGGCCCTGACTCTCGCGTCCGGCCGCACAGCCTTCGACACCATCCCCGGGCCGGCGTGACGTGCACATCATCGAAGTCGCCTACGAAGCTACAGCCTTCGATGCCCGCCTGACCCGTGGAGGGACCGCCACCATGGTGTGGGAGCTCGCCAGGGCCTACACCACGCAAGGCAACCGCGTATCCGTCGTGTCGCCCTCGCACGGCAAACTGGACTACCTCCGAGAGCGCCATGAGATTCAGCAGGTCGGTCCAGCTGACGAGCACGTGATCCCTCTCAGGCTCGATCCCCGCGTCTGGCCGGCAGCCCCAGCAGAGCTGGCCGTGTGCACCCGGACTTTCCTACTCAGACGCGACGGCATCGATCTTTACTTCCTGCAGAACGACTATCTCGACCTGCTGCCAGACTCGTTGTATCCGACCAACGAGATGGAAGGCAACGACCTTGCGTTTCTTAAACCACTGGTATTTCAGGTGGACGCCATTCGCTTCCTCGATCAGTGGTTCGGAGACGACTCCGCCGTCGTGCAGTGTTACGAGCCTGCCTACACGTACCTGATCCCACCGGTCATGAGCCGACGACTCGGAAAGACCACCGTCAGCACCATCGTGGTGAACACCCGCATCGACGACACGGCGCATCGACCCCAGCTACAAACCCTCCTGCAGATGTTCGATGCTGAAACGAGCCTCGAGCCGTACGTCGAGGTTGAACTGCAGGACCCGCTGTCGATCGCGATGCGCGAGTACCTGCGGCCTTCCTATCTGAAGCGTGAACCCGGCGGTAATGATGTCAACTATTTTGCGCTGATTGCAGATTCCTCGGACCTGATCGACTTCGTCTCGCCCGGGCAGCGAGACTATTACTCGACGTTCCGTAATGCACCATTTGAAAAACGCTTCAGTCGTTTGGGCGTCTCTCGCGTCGTTCAGGAGACAGCAGCGAAACAGTTCGTCGGAGGATGCGCCATGCCGGACTGGTGGCTGGACCGCGACGCCAGTGCGGTCGACAGAACCAGTGTACTTGCTGGTCTTGGCTTGATGCCGGACCTACCAACCTTCTACCACGCCGCTCGTCTCGACCCGAACCACAAAGGACAGGCCGAACTGTTCCGCGCCATAGATGAGGTCTTAAGCGAAGGACACCAAGCCAACTTCATCATCCGCTGCGCAGTGGCATCAGCCGGAGGAGAACCCGCAATAGGCAACCCCGAATACCAGCAAATAGCCGACCGCCACCCCGGCAATGTCCACCTGGACTGGCGCATGGTCGACGAGGAACACCTATATGACCACGCTGCAGTCTCGGACTATTGCCTTTTCCCGTCCAAGTTCGAGCTTGACGGATTCCTCATCACCATGGCAGAGGCTATGGCGTGCGGGGCGGTCCCGATCGCGACCGCGCAAGAGACTCTCAGCCACTACGAACACACCAGGCCGGTGGCGGACCCCCGCGCCACCGGCTTCTCTGTGCCCAGGTCCTTCCGAACCGACGACCGGACCATGGCCGGTCTGCTTCACGACCGCATCGTAGAGGCGGTGAATCTGTACCGGGAGGAGCCGGCAACGTTTCGACGCCTGGCCCGGACTAGTACCGGCTTGGCCCGCGCCTTTACCTGGCGGAGATCGGCCGCAATCCGAACCGAACACTTCGCGCTCGCGCTACGAGGCGACACTCCCACCTACCCCTACGACAGAGCCATCGACTACGGCTGGTTCGATCGGATTCCCGATGATGTCTGGAAAGACCGACGGGAGCGTATCGCTCACCTGGCCTTATCCCGAGGGGACGTGTCCCCCTACCGCCGGGCCGCCCCCCTGGACGGTACCGCGGCATATCAATTATTCGACGCCGCTTATGGCCGTGCCGATTTCGACAACTGCGCACAACTCCTTCACCTTGTTGACCTCGATCGGGTCATAATGCTCGAAGAACGTTGGGCGGTGACGGGAGACAGTGGGGTTCTTCGCATTCACTATCGTCACACCCACGTCGTCCGTGCGGAGCTGGTAGTTCCCGCCCATCTCTCCAGCGGGGTCGGCAGCGGCAACCGAAACACCATTCCGATGACGCGCAACCAGACAGACTTTTCAGCTGTCCTACCGGCTGGGATGGACGGCCGCGATCCAGTCGTGTTGTTGTTGCTCGACAGCGGCCGCGTTGCATGGGACCAGCGTGACGCCTCCAGGGGGCCCCGGCCAGGCAGTTCTAGGTAGAGCCACCTGGCTGAGTCTACTGAACGCCGGTCGGGGGAACTGAACGGCCAGAAGCGAGAGTAGATTACCCCAGCCCGGCCAAAACGGCGCAGTTGCAACCGAACGGACCCCCTGACCCTGAACAAGACTTCCAGGATTGCTACCGCCGGCCTTGACGTCACTGCCCAGCCGACTATCAAGCTGCCCGGTGGAAGCATGGTCGCGGCGAAAATGTCCGCAACCATCAAGTAGCTCCCGTGCTCACCATATCCCCCATATTAGGCGAGCCCAGGAGTCTCCCAAGCTGCCGTCTAGCGCACCCTGCCACCTGACGCTGCGGGCTCTTGGGACACCGCTCTGCTCTGCCGTCCGAAAGCTGGGCGAGCAATGTCAACCTCGGCGCAATGAGCCCCAAGACCCCCGGTCGGTTCTGACATCACCCTCCCGCTGGCCAGCCGGTCTCTTGCAACGGGCTGTCGAGCAAGTTGCGAAGCCAGAGCTCAGCAGCCTCGGTACTGTCGCCGACGTAGCCCAAGAGAGGTCCTGGTTCGCCGATGCCGGGTGAATGGTTCACCCCGACCGCGGCGTATCCCGCGGATCCACGCCGATCAGAGCCTCGACGACACCAGCGCTCGACTGTGCCCACCGCGTACTCGACGGTCGTCATTCCCGCGTCGTCGCGGAGGCCGCGGCGGATACGTTCCTGTACCGCCACCGTGAACTGCATCGCCCTGCGCAGATATCGCCGTCTGGTGCTCCGGATCCGTTGTGCCACTGCTCATCCCCTCGATCAGCCGCCCGGCCCCGTGCCGGACGATCGAAGCTCGAGCCTGCGCCCCGGTTGGTTCGACCGCATGCAGCCCGAAGGTGTGTGTGGACAACTGCAGGCGTGTGGACAACTTCCCGGAACATCACCTGCGCCCGGTGCTGGCCAGCGGAGTGAACCGGCGCCCCGTCGGGACCGTCGTGCTGACGCATCTTGTTGAACCTGCGGATGATGCGGTCGAAGATCCGGGCGGGGAGGATGCGCTGCAGCGCAGCGATGGTCGCTGCAGTGCTGCCGGCGGACTGCCACGCGCCGAGAACCTTTGGATCGATCTTTGATATAGTTTCTGGATGGACGCTGACCGCACGGTCGAGAGGCTGACCCGTTCGATCGAGAACTTCAACTCGGTCTTCATCCGGCTCCCAGGAACGGATCGGCTCAGCTTCTCCGCCCTGTCCGTGCTGCACACCCTGTCGCGGCGTGGACCGTGTCGGTTGAGCGAACTGGTCAGGACGGAGCAGATCAAACAGCCGGCGCTCACTGCCGCGGTCTCGAAGTTGGAACGCGACGGCCTCCTCACCCGTGGCCCGGATCCCTCCGACGGCCGCGCAGTTCTGTTGTCCCTCACCGACAGCGGCCGCCAGATCGTGGCGGGACGCCACACCGACCGGGTGCAACGTCTGCGGACACTGATCGATCAACTACCCGCCAGTCGGCGCACACGGTTGCTGGACATCGCCGACGTACTGGACGACGTCGTCTCCCTGGCCGGCGAGCAGCGCCGCACCGACCTCCAGCGCCCCACAGACCGCCGAGACCTCGACGCCCGGCACGACCTCGACGACAGAAGGTCCCGACCGTGACATCCGCCATCGATGCACTCACACCCACACCCATCGCGATCCCCGAGAGCACCCTGCAGGACCTGCGTTCCCGACTGCGATCCACGAACTGGCCGGACGACATCGGCAACGAGGACGGCAGATACGGTCTGCCGCAGGCACTTCTGCGCGATCTGGTGCAGTACTGGGCGCAGGATTACGACTGGCGGGCTGCCGAGCGGGCCATGAACGCGTACGAGCACCACACGGTCGAAGTGTCCGGAGTCCGGGTGCACTTCATGCGTAAACCCGGTGTCGGGCCGTCGCCGACCCCACTCATCCTGAGCCATGGGTGGCCGTGGACCTTCTGGCACTGGTCCAAGGTCATCGACCAGCTCGCAGACCCAGCCGCCTTCGGCGGCGATCCGGCGGACGCCTTCGACGTCATCGTGCCGTCGCTACCGGGCTTCGGGTACTCGACCCCCACCCGACCGGACATGAACTTCTGGAAGATCGCGGACGTCTGGCACGAGCTGATGACGAAAACTCTCGGCCACCCACGGTATGCCGCGGCGGGATGCGATGTCGGAGCCCTGGTCACCGGCCAGCTCGGCCACAAGTACGCCGACGAGCTGTACGGCATCCACATCGGATCCGCGCTCACGCTCGACTTCTTCAGCGGCGACCGCGCGTGGGATTTCACCGGCGGCCGGCCCATCCCACCCGGCCTGCCGGACGAGCAACGCAGCAGGCTCATCGACCTGGAGCACCGCTTCGCCGTGCACCTTGCCGCGCACATGCTCGCCCCGAGCACCCTCGCCGCGGGCCTGGCCGACTCGCCCGTCGGCATGCTCGCCTGGATCCTCGAGCGCTGGATGAAGTGGTCGGACAACGACGGCGACATCTTCACCGTCTTCACCCGCGACGAGCTGCTCACCCACGCGACCATCTACTGGACAGGGAATGCGATCGGCAGCTCGATCCGCACCTACGCGAACAACAACCGCTACCCGTGGACACGCACCCACCAGCGGACTCCGGCGATCGAAGCGCCGACGGGGATCACCTTCGTCGACTACGAGAACCCACCCGGCATCAACACTTCCGACGAACGCATCCGGTCCTTCCTGGACAGCGACCGGGCCGGCTGGTACCACCACGTCAACATCACCGGTCACCCACGCGGCGGCCATTTCATTCCCTGGGAGATCCCGGACCAGTGGACCGACGACCTCCGCAGAACCTTCCGGCCCCTTCTCGGGGCACCGGGCCGACCCGAGCAAGCGAACCGAACAACCTCCTGATCGACGAATCCAAGGTGGTCCCCCCGCGACCGTCGGGAGCGTCACCATCAACTCCATCGGCGCGCTCCCCCCGGCCGGCCCGCTCATGTCCAAGCAGGGCCACCGCACCGGCATCACCTGCTGCACCATGGGCGGCCGCGTAGGCATCTGGTTCGCCCACACCGAGGATCTCGCAGTCACCGTGACAGGGCAGATCCGTTGTCGATACCTGCGGAGACGGCTCCCGTCGCTGCTCAGGTCTCGAGGCCGGTGGTGGAGGTGATGTGCTTCGGCACTTCGCCCGCGAAGTCGCCGGTCGACAGGGTGCTCAGAGGTTCGATGAGCAGGACAACCGCAGTCGACGCAGACGGGCGATGCTCGACCCCGCGGGGCACCACGAACACCTCGTTCGGCTGGAGGCGCACGCTCGATTCGGTGTCCGCGGTGCGCAGAGCGATGTCGACGGTGCCGCTCAGCACCAGGAACACCTCGTCGGTGTCGTGATGCGCGTGCCATACGTACTCGCCATCCAGGCGTGCGATCTTGACGGCGTAGTCGTTCATGGTGGCGACGATGCGGGGCGCCCAGGTCTCGTCGAAACCGGCGAGGATCTGATCGATGTTGGCGGGTGTGGTGTTCATGCTCCCAGTGTTCAGCTTGCGCCGCCCGGCGCATGCACTCTCGCCGGGGCCCGCGTCCTCGACAGGCGGCGCGCGACGGTGCACTGGAAGTGGGCAGAGCCCTTCCGCGCACACCGAGCAACCCGCTGCGGTTCCTGTTGCGAGGATGCTTCAGGACCAGCCGGGTGGTTCACCTGACACTGCTACCGAGATACGTCCTCCGCCAGGGGCACCCACCCGAGCCGCCTCTCCGTCACCTTCGCTGCGCAGGTGACGAGAGAATGGCCCCCAACCGCCATTCCTGCAGGACGCCCTGCCGAAACACGGATCGAGGGCCATGTACTCGTCACCCGGTGGAGATCTCGTGGGACCCGGCGCACCGAGCACACTGGCCGACAACAGGGGGGCCGCACGTTCGCTCGCAATCGTCCCGGGTCTGGAAACCTCACTGCACGTGACAGGCTCGTCACCGTGACGCACGCTCCCCCGCTCGCTGCCGGTCGCCGGCATTCCGTCGGTCGCCGCAGCGACGGCGACGTCGTTGTCGCCGGCAACACCGCTGCCGGCGAAGGGGATGTCGGCCAGTGGCAGGACGTCATTGCCGTTGCGGCAGGCAATGTCCACTCCGCGCGCAACACCGGTCGATCGCACACCGTCGGGCTGCGCGCTGACGGGATCGTGCTCGCCGCCGGTTGGAACGGGGACGGCCAGTGCGAGGTGAGCGCGTGGCGTGGGATCACGGCCGTCGCCGCCGGATGGCGTCGGACGCTCGGGATCCGGGCGGACGGCACAGTGCTCGCGGTCGGGCGCACCGTCGAAGGTCAGTGCGACGTCGCTGGATGGCGCTCCGTCGTTGCGGTCGGGTGCGGCGACTGGCACTCCGTCGGCGTCCTGGCCGACGGCGCCGCGGTCGCGGTGGGCAACAACCGTTCCGGTCAGTGCGCCGTCGGACAGTGGCGGGACCTGATTGCGGTCAGCGCCGGCTACCTGCACACGGTCGGCCTGCGTGCTGACGGCTCGGTCGTCGCGGTCGGCACTCGGGCTGCGGGTGAGTGCGCCGTGGGCAGCTGGCGAGACGTCACATCGGTCGCCGCCGGCAGCCACCACACCGTGGGGATGCTCGCCGGCGGACGGGTTGTCGCGGTCGGCGACAACACCTGCGGCCAGCGCGATGTGGATGGATGGCAGGGCATCGTCGCCATCGCCGCGGGCGCGAACCACACCCTCGGGCTGCGTGCGGACGGCACCGTCGTGGCTGCCGGAGCCGACCTGAACGGTCAGTGCAACGTCACCGGTTGGAGGGGAATCCGCCGCTCGAGACCCTGAGCGGCGATCCGGCCCGCGGCGAGTCAGCGCGGTCCCGGCCGCGCGGACCGGCGTCCCGTGTGGTGCACCAGAAGTCGTATGCCTGGCAGACGACCCCGTCGGATGTGGATGCAGCGAACGTCTCTGTCATCATCGGCTGGTGGAACCATCGATCGATCCCGGCGCGCTGCTGGGCACGTTGAGCGACTCGCACCTCGCGCTGTACGAGCCGGCGGACGCGGCGGAGCTGGTTGTCCTGCAACGCTGTTGCTGGGTGCAGGAAGCCCTGGCCAACCAGACTCTCGACATCCCTGCTCTGCACGAGTCGCTGACCGAGGTCGAGGCGTGGGCTGCCTCGTGGGTCACGGTGGTTCTCCGGCACCGGGGCCGACTCGTCGGCGCCGTCCGTGGCCGTCAGGAGAAAACACACTGGCACGTCGGACGACTCATGATCGCACCGGACCTGGCCGGTAGAGGTCTGGGGACAGCGCTGCTGCGCTTGATCGAGTCGTGCGCGCCCGCTGACATCACCCAGTTCGTCCTGTTCACCGGCGCCCGAAGCCTGCGCAACCACAGGACCTATGAACGCGCCGGCTACCGGCTCTCCAGCTCGGACGACCTGGGCGAGGTGCCCGGCCACCTTGCCGGCGCCGTCGTCATGACGAGATCTGTTGACTGATCATCGTCGCGGAGCAGCGGCCGCCTCCGACGGGATACACCATCGAACGGTGGGAAGCGGTGACCCGGTCAGCTGGCGGGAATCCGACCTCATCATTTCGGCCGGCCGTCCAGCCACCGACGGGACTCGACACCGGTGCCAGGCGGTGAATCCTGTGTCACGGGCGCTCTGGGAGGGCATGGTGGAGGGATGACTGCGCAGCAGGTGGACCATCCCAGCAGATACGACGTCCCGGACCACTGGTCACTGCCCGATGTGGCCGCGGTGTTCCGGTCTGACGACGTCGCCGCGGTCGCCGGCGTGGAGGAATCGATGTCGGAGTACTTCGACACCGCTGCAAGGGATCTCTCGGGCTTCGGTGCGACGCTGCTGCTGTGCACCGGACCGTCCGACCCGGGCTGGGAGCTCACCCTGCCGAACGGAACCGAACCGGCGCTGCACCGCGCGCCGCTCGGCTCGGACGCCGCCGTGCCCGAAGAGCTCGGGCAACTGGTGAGCGGGATCGCCCGCGGCGGTGCGCTCATCAGGTTTGCCATCGTCCGTTCCGAACGCACCACACACCGCTGGACCGACGAGACGGGGGCGGTGATCGTGGAGATCGACGAAACGCTGCATACGTCGGCATCCACCCCCGGCGCTGGACAGCTGGACACCTGGCGTGAGCTCACCCTCGAGCACGGTCCAGCGAGTCGACCGAAGCTCGCGCGTCGTCTCGGCAAGGCCCTCATCGCCGGCGGAGCAACCCCCGCCACTGCCTCCATCGGGAGCAGAGCGACCAGGGTGCTCGACGCGCCGTCCTCGCGGCCACGGAGAAAAGCCAAGTCCGGTAAGAAGAATCTTGCTGATGCGAGTGACGCGATCACCTTCCTCGCCGCGCAGGACGCCACGCTGATCACCGAAGATGTCCGCCTGCGAACGGGCCAGGAGGACGTCCACGCCGTTCGGGTGGCCACCAGGCGCGCCAGGTCCACGCTGAAGATCTTCGCCGACCTGTTCGACCCCACAGTCGCCACCAGGTTCAGTGGCGAGCTGGGCTGGTACGCGGCGCTGCTCGGGGAGGTCCGCGACCGACAGGTGCAACGCGAGCGGTTCGCCGCCGCCCTGGCCGAGCTCCCCGACGAACTGGTTCTCGGACCGATTGCGGCAACGATCGAGCAACACCTGCTGAGCGAACAACTCCGGGCCGCCGCCACCCTGCGCGAGGCCATGGCCGGCGACCGGTACCGCGAGCTGCTGCGGACCTCGTCCGAATTCGTCAGGGATCCCCCACTCGCGCCGAGCACCCGCGCTCGGGTCCGTGCGCGGGTCACCTCGTCCTCCGTGGAACGAGCGGGACGCAAGGCTCACCGCCGGCTCGATCGGGCCCTCAGCGCTGGTGACGACGAATTGCTCCACGAGGCCCGCAAGGCAGCCAAACGCGCCCGCTATGCGGCCGAGCTCAGCCTCGGACAGGGCGGCAGGAACCGCGCAGCAGTGAAGGAGTTCAAGCAACTCCAGGAGATCCTCGGCGAGTACCAGGACAGTGTGGTGGCCTCCGCACTGCTGCGGCAGCTCGGCGCAGCCACCCACGCCGACCCGACGCAGAACGGGTTCACCTTCGGGATCCTGCACGAGCAGGAAGCCCAGCGCGCGGAGCGCGCTCGTGCCGCAGCGATGCGTTGGCGCCGACGCCACTGATCGCGGTCACACCGGCGTGAGGGTGAAGCCCCGGCTCGCTGCCCGCCGCCGACGGCTGGGAGACTGTGCGCATGCCGAAGCTGGTGACAGCGGTGACGTCCGCGGGGGCGCTCTGCGGACGCGAACAGCCGGTCCTGGACGGCGACGGGATCCAGCTGCGGCCGTGGCAGCTCTCCGATGTGGCCGTTCTGGTGGACGCCTACAGCGATCCCGAGATCCAGCAGTGGCACGCCAGGTCGATGACGGTGGCTGAGGCGCAGGACTGGGTGACCACCCGGTCCACCCGGTGGACGGCCGAGATCGGCGCTGAGTGGGCGGTCACCCGTGGTCGCCTGGTGGTCGGACGGGTTGGATTGCGGACCCTGGATCTGGCCGAGGGATCCGGTGAGGTCGCCTACTGGGTCCTGCCGGGACAACGAGGTCGGGGAGTGGCCTCCCGCGCGCTGGCAGCGCTGACGGACTGGGCGCTCTCGGAGTTCGGACTTCATCGGGTGGTGCTGAAACATTCGACCGAGAACCCCGCCTCGTGTGCAGTGGCGGAGCGGGTGGGTTACCAGCTCGAGGGAACAGCACGCAGCGAGGTGCTCCATCAGGACGGCTGGCACGACATGCACTGGCACGCCCGATTGGCATGATTTCCGCTGCACCCCAGGACCTCAGCCTGTTCCCCCGGCCGGACCGCGGGTGTGCTGCCTCATTCCTGGGTCGTCGGGGACCCGTCCTCGAGTTGGCTGCGGATCGGACAGCAGACTTGACGGAAGAGCTGTAACAACTAGTATGTACGGATGGCCCGGAGTTCTGAGAGAGATGCCCGCACCCGGCTGATCGACGCGACCACCGAGCTGATGTGGGAGCGGGGGTATGCCGCAACCTCACCCCGCGCGATCATGGACCGCGCCGAGGTCGGTCAGGGCTCGCTGTACCACCACTTCACGGGCAAGGAAGCCCTCGCAGCAGCAGCGTTCGAGCGTCGGGCGGCCGAGACCTTCGCCGCAGCGGAAGCCCTGCTGTCCGCTGATCGCCCTGCGCCGCAGCGTATTCGCGACTACCTGCTGCGGCAGCGTGACGTACTGCGCGGTTGTCCGGTCGGTCGGATGGCTCAGGACGCGGACGTACTTACGAGCGCTCCGCTCCAGGAGATCCTGCGGACGACGTTCAGCCGACTCCGCGGACTGATGCGGGCGGTCGTCGCCGAAGGTGTCCGCACCGGCGACTTCCCGGCCGATCTCGACCCGCAGGAACTCGCCGACACCGTCCTCGCCGTGGTCCAGGGTGGCTATGTGCTGGCACGCGCCCAGGGCTCTGCGGTGCCCTTCCGCCGGGCCGTGACCGGCGCCGTCGCCCTCATCGATCACGCCACCACACCCACCACAGGATCGAGCAGCTGATGCACACCGTTGACCTCGCGCCCCGCCCACTCACCGGATCCAGATTCACCGGCACCGTAGCCGGCGCCGACCACGTACCCGGCTCGGACCCGCGACTGCACGTCTTCGTCGTCGAGTTCGGCGCCGGCGGCCGGACTGCGTGGCACAGCCACGCGCACGGCCAACTGCTCATCTGCACCTCCGGGCGGGGCGCCGTCGGCACCCGCGACGGACGCCTCCTGGCGATGCGTCCCGGTGATGCGATCTGGACAGAGCCCGGTGAGGAGCACTGGCACGGAGCCGATCCCGACGCGCCGATGTCTCATGTGGCCGTCCAGACCCGGGAGCCCGACGACCCCGGCGTGCACTGGGGCGAACCGGTGACCGAAATCCGGGACGCTGCCACCGGTCCGGCCACCCGGATCTCGGAATGACGACCGCCCCTGCGGCCTGGCTGCTGCAGTATCCGATCGTCCTGCCGCTGGACTACGACATGGAGGTGATCCGGCACCGGGTCCGCACCCGCGGTGCGGCGCTCGACGGTCGTAGCGGTCTGGATTTCAAGGCCTATGCGATCCGGGTGGCCGGCGAACGCGGCTCGTCGGTCAACGAGTACGCGCCGTTCTACTCCTGGCGTGCGGCGGACGCGGCGGCCCTGTTCCTGGCCGGCGGTGCCGGCTTCCAGGGCATCGTCGCCGATTTCGGCCGACCTGGGGTGCTCACCTGGCTGCCGCTGGCATCGGCCGTCGGATCGCTTCCGACTGCCGAGGTCGTCGCGGCCCGCCGGTGGACCTTTCCGCTGCTGCCACACAGCGACCCGACCGCTGCAGCGCAGCAGACGGTCGAGTTCGTGGCCTCGCTGCAGGGCGAGCCCGGGATCCACAGGGCGGCTGCGGGGATCGATCCCCGCAGCTGGGAGATCGTCCTCTACGCCACGACGGATGGTTCGGCCGTCGCGCAGGGCGCGCCGGGCGACCTCATCGAGTACGACGTGCTGCACGTGAGCGAAGGGTGAACCCAGCGATGCCCGCGTCGGACGACGGCGCTGTCGCCCGCACCGTTCTGGGTGACGTGCCAGCCCGGACCCTCGGCGTCACGAACGCGCACGATCACCTCATGTTCGCCTCGCCGCTGCTGCCGGGTCAGGAGCTCGACGATCCGGTGGCCGCCGGCCGCGAACTCGAGCTATTCGCCGCGGCCGCACGGTCGTCCAGTGGACCCCCGCGGGGCTCGGTCGGAGTCTCCCGGTGCTGCCGGCACTGAGCCGGAGCAGCGGGGTGACCATCATCGCCGCGACCGGCAGGCACCGGGCCGAGCATCATCGGCCTGCCGACCGGGTCGACGAGCCGGCCGACGACGAGCTGCTGCTCGAGTGGTTCCTCGCCGATCTGGTCGCGCCGATCCCGTGCGGGATCATCAAGGTGGGCACCGGGTTCCACCACATCGACGACTGGGAACGGCAGTCGTTGACCGCAGCCGCCGAGGCCTCCCGGCAGACCGGATGCCCCGTCGCCGTTCACCTCGAACTCGGCACCGCCGGGCTCGAGGTGGTGGACGTGTTGACCAGCCACGGAGTACCGCCGGGGTCGGTCATCCTGGGTCACGTCGGCCGGAATCCGGATGCTGCCCACCAGGCAGATCTCGCCGAGACCGGTGTCTTCCTGTGCTTCGACGGGCCGTCGCGCGCGAACCATGCCACGGATTGGCGGCTGGTCGAGAGCCTGCGATTCCTGGCTGAGACTTCTCATCTGGGTCAACTGCTGCTCGGCGGCGACACCACCACGTCAGCCGCTCGACCGGTCGATTCCGGACCGGGGATGCCGGCGCTCCTCACCCGGACCGCCTGCGCCATCGGAAAAGCCCTGGGACCCTCAGCGATGCAGTCGATCCTGGTGGAGAACCCGATGTCCGCGTTCGCGTGGCAGTGCCCGCAGACGTGATTCCCGGCGCGCTGACCCAGGTCCGACGGGGTCGAGTGTGACCGCTCACCACAGGTGCAGCGATCCGACCAACCCGATCACCACGGGGGCCAGTCCCAGACAGAGGAAGGCCGGCAGGAAGCAGACGCCCAACGGTGCGGTCATCAACACTCCCGCCCGACTCGATCGGGCGGTCTCGAGTCGAGCGCAGTCCTGCCGCAACGCCTCGGCCCGATCGCGGAATGCCGCAGCCAGGGCCACACCGCCGCGGGCGGTGCGGACAGCGGCGGCGGCGAGCGGTGCCAGCTCGGGGCACTGTGCTGCCGGCGCCCAGGCACTCTCGGATCCGGCGCCGATCGTCAGCAGTGCCGACACCGCGGTCAACGCTTCCACCGCACGATCATCGCCCGCGTCGGCGCGGGCGGAGTGCGACGGATCTCCCCGTGCCCGCAGGACGACCGCCACCGCCGTGGCCGGTACCAGGCCCGCTCCCAGGCAGGAGGCGATCATCTCCAGGGTCAGGGCGAGCTGACGTCGCCGCCGCAGCCACAACCGGATGTCAGGGCGACCACTCGTTGTGCGCTGCAACAGATGTGCACCGACGGCGAGCGGCGCTGCGGCCGGCCACCAGTCCGGGGCGATGAGGATCGTGGCCAGAACCGCGCCGACCACGATGCGGCTCGTCGCCCACCATCCCCGTGCCGCAACGATTCTCGCAGTGCCGGCCGCCCGCACGGTCGACTCCGGCCACACCGCGACGGCCGCAGCGAGGACCACGAGTGCCGGGGCCGTCATGCTCCCGGTCATCCGGCGACGATCCGCGCCGACCACAGCAGACCAGCGGCGACCAGCGCCGTACCGACCACCAGCAACACCGACCCCGCTGTGCCACCACCGAGCAGGACGGCGACCGGATCAGCGCCGATCCCGGTCCCCAGCAGTACGCCGAACAGCGGCAGCGCACCCAGCACGAATCCGGAGAAGCGCGGTCCCGCCGTCTGCGCGATCCGCACCTCCTCGGCTGCCGCCGCGCGCGCCACGTCCCCCGCGATCACCTCGACCAGGTCTGCCGGCGGGACCCCGTGCCGGTCGGATATCCGCAAAGCCGCCACCAGGTTGCCGAGCGAGTCGCACCCCGCTGCACCCTCCTCCGCCGGTCGCCCTTCCGCTCGGAACGCCTGCGACATAGCAGCTCTCAGCTTCCGACCGAGTGCGTCACCCGCGGTGACCGCCGCGATCTCCAGTGCCTCCTGACCGCCTGTCCCCGCGCGCAGCTCGCGCCCGAGCAGCCCCAACACCACCCCCAGTTCGGCGCGCTCGGAGCGCTCGCGCCGTTGCCGCAGAGCCGTTGCCGACAGCCGCAGGAGGGTTCCCATGACGAGAGCGAGGGCCGCCCCGATCGGCCAACCGAAGCCGATACCGGCCACGACCGCGCCGGCCGCACATCCGCCGACGGACCAGACGGCCACCGAGCTCCGCAGCGCTGTCGGACGCAGCGCCCGGGCTCCCTGCCCGCGTGCGCCGACAGGCAGCGCCACCACCGGCCAGACCGCCACCGCGAGCGCCAGCAGCAGCACGACGACAGGCCCCCCGAGCCGATCGGTCAGCATGCACGTGCGCCCGAGGCGCCGTCGGTGAGAACCGCCTCCAGCATCGCGTGGCCCGGCCCCACCGCGCGGCCGTCGATCACGGCGGGCAGGCACACCACCCGGCCGTCGTCCTGTCGTCGGACGATGCCGATCTCGCTGACCCTGCGTCCGTCAGCGTCCCTGGTCAGGTGCACCACCACCCGGAACGCCCCGATCAGCTGCGCGTGCACGGCATCCCGCGGCATCCCGCCGATGGCGGCGAGCGCCTCGATCCGCGCCGGGACCTCCGCCACCCGGTTCGCGTGAACCGTTCCGGCACCTCCGTCGTGACCGGTGTTGAGCGCACCCAACAGGTCGACCACCTCGGCTCCCCGCACCTCGCCGATCACGATCCTGTCCGGCCGCATCCGCAGCGCTTGCCGAACCAACTCACGCAGCTCGATCCCCCCTGCCCCTTCGACGTTGGCCGGTCGGGCGACCAACCGGATCAGGTGCGGATGGGGTGGACGGAGTTCCTCTGCGTCCTCGACGGTCACGATCCGTTCGCCGGAATGCACCAGTGCCAGCAGCGCGGCGAGCAGAGTTGTCTTGCCGCAACCGGTCCCGCCCGACACCAGGAAGGCGACCCGTGCTGCCACCAGCCGCCGGAGCACCGTCTCGGTGATCCCCGGCAGCGCACCACGTCCGGCCAGTGCGTTCAGGTCGTGGGTCGACGGTCGCAGCACTCGCAAGGACAGACAGGTTCCGCCCACCGACAAGGCCGGCAGCACCGCGTGCAGACGTGTCCCGTCGACGAGCCGGGCGTCCACGAACGGATGCGCGTCGTCCAACCGTCTCCCGGCAGCCGTTGCGAGTCGGCGGGCCAGGCGCTGGACGGATTCGTCGTCGGGAAAGGACAGACCGGTCGGTTCCCAGCCGTTGCCCCGATCGACCCGCACGTCCTGGCAGCCGTTGACGACGATGTCCGTCACGTCGGCCTCCTCCAGCAGGGGTGCGAGCGGTCCTGCCCCGACGAACTCGCCCTCCAGGAGCTGCAACCAACGCACCAGCTCCTGATCGCTGACGACCCGTCCGCCCTCGGCGCGCACCGCACGAGCCAGCGCCTGCGGACTGGGTTCGAGCCGATCCTCGGCGAGCCGGTGCTGCACGCGCTCCACGAGGCCAGGGGGGCAATCCCTCGGTGACCGTCATCCTCCGAGCCCGTCGGCCTCGGCGAGCACGGCTCGACAGATTCGTCCGAACGGCGAACGCGGGTCTGCCCCCGGCGCGCGTCCGGCTTCCAGATCCCGGGTGACGCGGGACTGCGGGCGCAGCATGCCGATCAACGGCACCCCGAGCACCGATGCCAGGTCGTCGCCGCCGAGACCACCGGGGGACGGACCGCGGACGACGAGTCCGATCGGGCTGCCGACGGCTCGCAACTTCTCCGTCTGACGTTGGGCTGCACAACATCCACGGACATCGGCGGGAGTCAGCAGGACGACGAGATCGGCAAGTTCGAGCACGCGATCACCCGCATCCGACGGGATCCTCGGGACGTCGACGACCACCGTGTCGCCGCCGGATCGCAACGAGCTGACGACGACATCGGCGACCTCGACGGGAACGTCGTGCAGGCGGTCCCGATCGAAGGTGAGGACCGGGACGCGACCGTGCGCGCGGGCGCCGGCGGGCAGCGCCCGGTGCAGCGCCTCGGGCGCCAACCGCCCGCTCGGCGCTGCAAGATCGGGCCACCGCACTCCCGACGCCCCTTCCAACCCCATCACCACATCGAGGCCGGCGCCCCACCGATCACAGTCGACGAGCACCGTCGAGCGCGCTTCCCGGCCGGACGCGACCGCGAGAGCCGCGGCGAACACCGACGCACCCGCACCGCCACAGGCCCCGACGACGGCGATGACCCTGCCCGTACCGATCG
>JBBJML010000047.1:0-38468 GCA_037720195.1 Nakamurella sp.
GCGCCCTGGAAGGACTGACGATCTGGGAGGACTGCTCGGGGACGGCTACCTCACCCCCGACCGGACCGACGGACGGCGCCCTGGAAGGACTGACGATCTGGGAGGACTGCTCGGGGACGGCTACCTCACCCCCGACCGGACCGACGGACGGCGCCCTGGAAGGACTGACGATCTGGGAGGACTGCTCGGGGACGGCTACCTCACCATGAGCCACGAGCTCCACCCCTCTTCGCGCCTGCCGCTGCTGCTTCACTCGGGATCTGCACCGGGGTGTCACCGGCCCACCACTGGGGGGCATGGTCCCACGGCTCACCCGGGCGGTACCTGACCCGCTCGGCCGACCGACCGGGCAGCAGGGTCAGGGCTGCGATCAGCCCGTAGATGACCGCGGGGATTCCGACGAAGACCGCAAGAACCTCGAGGACGTTCACAGTGGACAACGGTATCCGACGCGGCGTCCGGATCGGGCGAGGGGGCACGCCCGCGTCACCCGATACCGTGGACATCGGCGAGCGCACCGGACGCGCACGACGGACCGATGCGCTGACGGCGGGTTCGTCGCGACCGCACCGGTCCCGTCGGTACCCCCCAGCTGTGACCCCGTCCACGAGGAAAGGGCCCGTGTGCCTCTGCAGATCGTCCCCGACTGTGCTGCCGATGTGGGCAGCTGGTGCGAACGCATCTTCTCCCTGACCGGCGTGAGCTGGCTGGCGGAGAACGCTGCGGGGATCGTCCAGACCACCGGACGCATCCTGCTGATCATCGTGCTGGCCCTGCTCGCGAGGTGGATCGGCAAGCGCGCCATCGGTCGGGCCACCCGGGTGAAGGAGGAGAGCTCGACGCCGAGATTCCTCCGACCGCTCAAGGCGCGTGCCGATGTGATGGTGCTCGGCTCGCAGGGGGTGGCGCGACGCACCCAGCGGGCCGGATCCATCGGGTCGCTGCTGATCTCGATCCTGTCGTTCACCATCTGGACGGTGGCGATCATCCTGATCCTGGCCGAGGTCGGGATCAACGTGGCACCGCTGTTGGCGAGCGCCGGCATCGCCGGAGTCGCTCTGGGCTTCGGCGCCCAGAACCTGGTCAAGGACTTCCTGTCGGGCATCTCGATGCTGCTGGAGGACCAGTACGGGGTGGGCGACGTGGTCGATCTCGGCCAGGCGAGCGGCACGGTGGTCGCGGTCAACCTCCGGACGACCACCGTCCGCGGCGTCGACGGCACCCTCTGGCACGTCCGCAACGGCGAGGTGCTGCGCGTCGGCAATTCCAGCCAGGGCGAGTCGGTGCTCAACATCGATCTTCCGCTGAGCTACCGGGCCGACGCCGCCAAGGCCGGCGATCTGGCCCTCGTCAGTGCGACGAAGGTCGCCGAGGAGGATGAGTTCGTCGACGTGATCATCTCCCCGCCGGAGATGCAGGGCGTGGTGTCGATGACGTCGGGAGCTGTGACCATCCGGCTCACCACCACTGTCCGGGCGGGATCGCAGTGGGCTTTCGGCCGCGCCGTCCGTGGTGCGATCAAGGAAGCGTTCGACTCCGAGGGAATCCAGTCGCCGGCCGCGGACCTCCGCGGGTTTCCGGCGGACGATGCAGGAAGCGGGATCTGATGAGCACCCCCGACCAGGCACGACAGCAGGCGGACCAGCTCGCTGCCTCGCCCGGCGCCATGCCGATCTCGTTGACCACCACGCCGGCCGAGGGCGGCCCCGCGAGCAGCGAGCAGACCTTCTGGTCCGAGGTCGGCGGGCACCCGACCTTCGAGCTGTTGGTGCGCAGGTTCTACGAGCAGGTCGCCGAGGATCCGATCCTCCGGCCGATGTATCCGGAGCAGGATCTCGGACCGGCGCAGGTACGGCTGCGGATGTTCCTGGAGCAGTACTGGGGTGGGCCGCGCACGTACTCGCAGCTGCGCGGCCATCCTCGGCTGCGGATGCGGCACGCGCCGTTCGTCATCGGGCCCGCCGAACGCGACGCCTGGTTGCGGGCGATGGGCAGCGCCGTCGAGTCCGTCGAACTGACCACCGAGCAGCGTGACCGGCTGTGGGCGTACCTGGTGATGGCCGCCGACAGCATGGTGAACTCCGCCGGCTGACCGCACGCTCCACCCGGTCCGGATAGCCCACGCAGCCCCCGGGATTGGCCGGGTCCGTGGGGCCGGTGGCAGGATGACCAGTCGTGACGACTCCCGAGCGCGCCCTGCAGGCTGGGCAGACACAGCAGCAGACCGTGCACCAGGGCACCGACTCCTGGTGGACGACCGCCGTCGGCTACCAGGTCTACATCCGTTCCTTCGCCGACTCGAACGGCGACGGCGTCGGGGATCTCCGCGGAATCACCGAACACCTGGGCTACCTCGAGCTGATCGGCGTCCAGGTGGTCTGGATCACGCCGTTCTACCAGTCTCCGATGGCCGATGCCGGCTACGACGTGTCCGATCCGCGCGAGGTCGATCCGGTGTTCGGCACCCTCCAGGATTTCGACGACCTCATCGCCGAGGCCCACGGCCGCGGTCTCAAGGTGATCGTCGACGTCGTGCCCAACCACACCTCCGAGCACCACCACTGGTTCCGGGACGCGCTGCCGACCGCGCCGGGATCCCCGGAGCGCGCCCGGTACCTGTTCCGCGACGGTGCAGGCGACACCGGGGACGCTCCCCCCAACAACTGGGCCTCGGTCTTCGGCGGACCCGCCTGGCACCGGGTGCCGGGACCGGACGGCGCGCCGGGTCAGTGGTACCTGCACATCTTTGCGCCGGAGCAGCCGGACCTGGACTGGACGAATGCCGAGGTCGCCGACGACCTGCACGCCACCCTGCGGTTCTGGCTCGATCGGGGGGCGGACGGCTTCCGGATCGACGTCGCCCACGGCATGGCCAAGCCCCCGGGACTGCCCGACGCTCCCGAGGACTCCGCCGCCGCTTTCGATCCGGTGCAGGCCGCTGCCGACTCGGCCGCCGCCGATTCCGCTGCTGCCGATCACGCGGCCGCCGGTTCCGATGCCGAGCCCGGCCACGGAGTCGTGCCGAGCACTGTCGACGAGGACCCGCGGTTCGACAACGACGGCGTGCACGAGATCCACCGTGGCATCCGCAAGGTCGTCGACGAGTACCCGGACACGCTCACCGTCGGTGAGGTCTGGGTGTCCGATCCGGAGCGTTTCGCTGCGTACCTGCGTCCCGACGAGCTGCACCAGGCGTTCGACTTCTCGCTGATCGAGTCCGAGTTCACCGCAGCTGCTCTGCAGCAGGCCATCGAGAAGACGCTCAGCAGTGCTGCCTCCGTCGGGGCATCCCCCGTCTGGACGCTCTCGAACCACGACGTCGCTCGCCCCGTCACCCGGTTCGGTGGCGGCGAGCGCGGTCTGCTGCGGGCCAGGGCGCTGCTGCTGCTGGAGCTCGCTCTGCCTGGCTCGGTCTACCTCTACAACGGCGAGGAGCTCGGCCTGCCGGACATCGAGGTGCCGGACGATCGGCTGCAGGACCCGACCTGGAAGCGGTCCGGGCACGCCGAACGAGGCCGGGACGCCATTCGGCTGCCGATGCCCTGGGAGGGCGAGGAGCCGCCGTTCGGCTTCTCGAGTGGGCCATCGACCTGGTTGCCGTCACCGCAGGAGTACGCGCCGCTGACCGTCGAACGGCAACTGGACGACCCGAACTCGACGCTGAACCTGGTGAGAACAGCGATCGAACTGCGTGCCGAGCATCCGGCGTTCTCCGGCTCGACCGTGTCCTGGTACGGCGCACCCGAGGGCTGCTTCGCCTTCCGGCGGGATCCGGGCGGGTTGGCCGGAGTGCTGAACGCCGGTGAGGATCCGGTGCCGCTCCCGCCGGGCGAGATCCTGTTGACCTCGACCCCCCTGGTCGACGGCCTGCTGCCGGTGGACTCCTCGGCCTTGTTCGTCGCCTCAGCGCCGACTGTCTGACTCCGGCACTGTCGGTGCCACGGGATCCGCTGGCGATCAGAACAGCAGTGGCAGCAACGCGTGCCGCCGCCGCAGCACCGACCCGAAGCGGGCATCGAGCCGCAGCCAGGCGTCGGTGGCGCTGACCTTCACCGGTTCGTCCGCGACCAGCGGCGCAAATCCCATGCCGGACAACGCGAGCAGGACGCGCATCGGGATGAACACCCGCATCCCGTTGCCGCTCACCGTCATCGCCTCCGAATCCAGCAACGCGGTCGAAGCTCCGCCGGCCGGGCCCGGATTGTTCTTCGCCTGCTCGACACCACGGTCGGCGATCTCCCCCAGCACCGTCGCCGGCACGGTGTCGACGGCGATGAAGCCGCCGGGCGGTGGTAGCTGCGCCCGCCACTGGCTGTCGATCGCCGTGCCGGGGTCGACCTCCGCGCCGGTCTGCACGGCGAGCGCGGTGAGCAGGTTCCCGGCGTGCACGGTGACGTCTGAGGGATCGATCCGGCCACGGATCGCGCGCATCACGAGGGTGTCGAACGGGGTGGTCGCCCACAGCCGCACCAGCTCACCGTCCACCTTGATCCGCACGGGGCCGAGCGGATCCCACCGGGCGACCCGCCCGGCGAAGGCGGCCGCGTCGTCCCGGTCGGCGGCACTGTCAGGACCGAGGATGCTCACCGGGTGACCCGTCCCGGAACTTCGGACCGGGCACTGCCGGTGGCAGCTGGGTCGTCAGCGAGGAATCGAGAGAGGTAGGCGCGCTCTGAGCCGTCCAGTCGTCGCGGCCGAGAAGTCAGCGGATCGATCGGTACCAGCGAGGAGGACCCGGTCACGACCAGTTCCGCACCCTGGTGCACGAGATAGTCGACAGTGAAGGACGCTGCACCGAGCGCTGTCACCCCCATGGACACCCGGACCGGTCCCGGGAAGGTGATCGGTCGTCGGTAGTCGATCCGGATGCCGGCCACGACCACCCCTCTGGACAACCCCTCCGTCCCACGGTCCACCGCATCGACGAACATCCAGTCGACCCTCGCCTCCTCGAGCAGGGTCAGCGTCCGGGCGTTGTTGACGTGGCCGAACAGATCGAGGTCCGACCATCGGACGCCGACCTCGACGACGTACCGTCCGTCCGACTCGCGGCCCATGTCGCTCCCTCGTGATGATCGTGCCCGTGTGCTGCAGCTGGTGGTGTCGGCCCAGGCCGGCGTCGGTCAGCGGACCATGGAACGGAACTCCCTGGCCGCCACCGACAGTGCCGCCAGGTCGCCCTGGCCCGATCCCGCGATCTCGGTCAGGGTGATCCTGGCGCGGGCCAGTCGAGAGGCGTTCTCCTGTTCCCACTGCTCGATCTTCTCCGTCGTGTCCTGCGCGGATGTGCTGCCGGACAACACGTCCGCAGTCAGCAGGCGCATCGAACGGTACAGATCGTCCCGCACCGACTGACGGGCCAGGGCATGCCATCGGTCGCCGCGCTCCAACTCCGTCACCGCCGTCAGCAGCCGGTCGAAGTCGAGGTGGGCCGACAGCGCGTAGTACACCGCCGCAGCCTCGGCCGGCGCTCGGCCGGTGGCTTCGGCGACGTCGACGATGTCCAACAGGCTGAAGGAGTACAGGCTGTGGGCGACCCGCCGCGCCAGCTCGAGCGGCGCCCCCAGCTCGACGAGCTGTTCGCTGTCCCGGGTGACGTTGTCCGCCTCGACGCCCTGCAACAGCTCGGGCATCCGATTCGCAAGATCAGCGGCCGCCTCGACGTACCGCTGGATCTCCGCGCGGACGTCGAGCGGCTGCGGGCGGTTCGACAGGAACCACCGGGATGCCCGGTCGAGCAGCCGCCGCGACGACAGCAACAGCGCGTCCTTGGCCGGTGCCGGCACCCGCGCCGACAGGTCGGAGATCTCCTGCCACAGCGCAGGCAGGCCGAAGACCGTGCTGGTGACGGCGTAGGTGCGGACGCCATCGGTGATGGCTGCGGCCGTCTCCTCCTGGATCCGGAACAGATAGCTGATGCCGCCGCCGTTGACCACCTCGTTCGCAGCGATGGTGGTGACGATCTCCCGGCGCAGCGGATGCTGCTGGATCGCGTCGGACCAGTCGGTGCGCATGGCGGACGGGAAATAGCCGGCGAGCCCCGCGGTGAAGGCGTCGTCGTCGGCCAGACCGCTGCCCAGGATCTCGGTGGCGGCCTGTGACTTGACGTACGCGACCAGCACACTCAGCTCGGGTGAGGTCAGACCGAGACCCGAGGCGATCCGCTCGTCGATGGTCTCGTCGCTGGGCAGGAACTCGAGCTCCCGGTTCAGCGAGCCCGCCGAGACCAGCGCACGGATCAGCCGCTGGTGCACCGACAGCATCAGTGGCGCATGGGATCTGGAGACGCCGAGCAACTCGTTCTGGGCGATGTTGTCGGCCAGCACCAGGGCGGCGACCTCGTCCGTCATCGAGGCCAGCAGCTCGTTGCGCTCCGGCAAGGTGAGCCGCCCGGCCGCCACCTGGGGTGCCAGCGCGATCTTGATGTTGACCTCGTGGTCGGAGGTGTCGACGCCCGCCGAATTGTCGATGGCGTCGGTGTTGATCCGTCCGCCGAGCTGGGCGAACTGGATCCGCCCGAGCTGGGTGATGCCGAGGTTGCCGCCCTCGCCGATCACCCGGGCCCGCACCTGGTTCGCATCCACCCGTACCGGGTCGTTGGCCTTGTCCCCCACCACCGCCTGGGTCTCCGACGACGCCTTCACGTAGGTGCCGATACCGCCGTTCCAGAGCAGATCGACCGGGGCCTGCAGGATGGCCCTGACCAGCGCGACAGGGCTCAGTTCGGTGACGGCGTCGTCCAGGCCGAGAGCTGTTCGCATCTCGCGGCCCACCGGGATGCTCTTCGCGGTCCGCGGGAACACACCACCACCTGCCGAGATCAACTCCGTGTCGTAGTCCGCCCAGGAGGACCGCGGCTTCTCGAACAGCCTGCGGCGCTCGGCAAAACCGGTGGCATGGTCCGGGTCCGGGTCGACGAAGATGTGCCGGTGGTCGAAGGCGGCGACCAGCCGGATGTGCTCGGACAACAGCATGCCGTTGCCGAAGACGTCACCGGACATGTCGCCGACGCCCACGACCGTGAACTCCTGCGTCTGGGTGTCGAGCCCGAGGTCGGTGAAATGGTGCTTCACCGATTCCCAGGCCCCCCTTGCTGTGATGCCCATGCCCTTGTGGTCGTAGCCGGCGCTGCCACCGGAAGCGAACGCATCGCCCAACCAGAAGCCGCGTTCCACCGCGAGGGCGTTGGCGATGTCCGAGAAGGTGGCAGTGCCCTTGTCGGCGGCCACCACGAGGTAGGGATCGTCCTGGTCGTGTCGCACGACGTTGTCCGGCGGCACGATCCGGCCCTCGACGCGGTTGTCGGTCACGTCGAGCAGCGCCCCGATGAACTCCTGGTAGCAGGCGATCCCGGTGGCCTGCTGCGCCTCCCGGTCGCGTTGCGCGTCGCCGGTGGGCGGTACCGGTCGGCGCACCACGAACCCACCCTTGGCCCCGACAGGCACGATCACCGCGTTCTTGACCTCCTGGGCCTTCACCAGTCCGAGGATCTCGGTCCGGAAGTCCTCGGGTCGATCCGACCACCGCAAGCCACCGCGGGCGACGTCACCGAATCGCAGGTGGACACCCTCGACGCTCGGTGAGTAGACCCAGATCTCATGGGCGGGTACAGGTTTCGGCACGTCGGGGATCCTGCTGGGCACCAGCTTGAACGCCAGCGTGCCTTCTGCGCCGGCGCGGTAGGCGTTCGTGCGATCGGTGGCCAGGATGACGCTGCGCACGCTGCGGAGGATGCGGTCGGCATCCAGGCTGGCGACGGAGTCGAGTTCGGCGTCGAACCGCGCGGTCAGCTCCTGTTCGCGCTGCGCTCGCTCGGAGTCCTCCAGATCCAGCTCGGGGTCGAACCGGGTGCGGAACAGCTCAGCCAGATCGGCTGCCAGCGTGCCGTACTGGCTCAGCACCTGCTGGATGTACGTCTGGGTGTAGGGCGTACCGATCTGCTGCAGGTAGTGCGAGTAGGCCCGCAGCACGGCGATCTGACGCCAGTCGAGGCCCGAACCCAGGATGAGCCGGTTGAACCCATCGGTCTCCGACCACCCCCGCCACGCGGCCACGAACGCGTCGATGAACCGACGCCGGGCGGCCAGCTGATCGGCCTCGTCCGGCAGGTCGGCTGGACCGAAGGCGAGCCCGAAATCGTAGATGCGGCAGGATGTTCCGTCGCTGCGCCGGACCGTGTAGGGATGCTCGTCCACCACTTCGGCACCCATCGACTGCAACACCGGGAAGACCTGGGACAGACTGATCGCCCGGCCCGCGACGAAGAGCTTCAGTCGCCGATCGATGTGCACCTGTGCGTGCGCCGCTCCCCGGGGAGCGGCGCGGCCCTCGGTGTCGGTGTCGTCGTGGGTGTCGTCGGTGTCGTCTTCGGGGGCGGGCATGGCGATGGTCAGCGCCAGGTCATCCGGGCCGTCCAGGCCGTCCAGGATCTCGAGGTCGGCGACGGCGTTCTGGGCCTGGTAGTTCTCCTTGTAGGCCTCGTCGAAGGCGGTGGAGTAGCGGGCGAGAACGTCGGCGGTGTCCAGGACGTCGTCGGTACCGGAGACTGCGGCGAGCAGGTCGTCCTCCCAACTGCGCAGCACGTCCCGGAGGCGAGAGGTCAGCGCGTCGAGATCCACTTCCTCCGCGACCCGGTCCTGAGCCGGGTCCGTGTCGGTCTGGACGACGAACTGGGCGACCGCGAGTTCGGCCTGCCCGACGCGCGCGCCGTACCGGATGTCGGTGCCGTGCAACGTCTCCAGCAACACGTCCTGCATCCGCAGCCGGTTGCCCGTCGTCCACCGGTCGCGCGCGAGGAACACCAGCGCGGTGACGAACCGGCCGCGGGGGTCGTGCTGCAGGTACACCCGCAGGCGTCGACGGGAGGAGCCGTGCAGGACGTCGGCGCAGAGGGCGGCGACCTGGTCGGGGTCGGCCCAGAACAGCTCGGCCCGCGGATATCCGGAGAGCAGGTCGATGGCGCGTTGCCCGGTGAAGGACTCCGCAGACGCACCGAGTTCGTGCAGCACGGTCGCCAATGTTCGGCGCAGCACCGGGACGGACGCGAGATCCGCGGCGACCGCCCGGGGTTGCAGCACGCCCACCACTCGCCAGCGATCACCGGTCGGGGTCCGCAGCACCAGGCACAACGGGGTCGCCGCGGCGTTCAGGACGGATGCTCTGCCGGCCTGGGTGATGGCGATCGTGGTCGCGTCCGCGTCCGAGTCGGTGACGCTCAGATCGACGACCGCGGACGAGTTCGGCCCGGCGGCGCGCAGCACGCCCAAACCCTCCGCGGCACGCTCGCCGTCGCTGCGATGTTCCTCCCGGACCCCGAGGAAGACCATGTTGTCGTCCGCAAGCCAGTCGAGCAGGTCGGCCACCTCGGCAGCGTCCAATCGACCGCCGACGACCTCGGCGGGACCGGCGGCGTCGCCAGGGGATGCCTGTCCCGACTCGGATCCGTCGATCGCACCGGCGCTGACCAGGTCGGCGATCTCGTGCACGGCGGCAGTCATCGCGCCGGAGTCCTGCACGATGGCGCGCACGTCTGCGAGGGCAGCGGCGACCTGCTCCTCGATCGCTTCGGCACGCTCGGCGTCGGCGAGCCGGTCGATCAGTACATGCATCCACGATTCGCGCACGAACCCCTCGCCGGCGCCGCTCAGGCCCCGCGCCCACGGTCCGTGCGCGCCCCCGATGACGTCCTGCAGGAGACCGTCCTCCGCCCGCCGGACCACCAGGATCGGATGCTGAACCCGGAACACCCGGACCCCGGCTGCGGTGAGCGTCCCGACGACGGCCTCCACGAGGTGCGGCATGTCGTCGTTGACGATGTCCACGACGGTGACGTTCTCGGCGTCCTCGGAGCGGGTGCGCGGGTTGAACACGCGCACCGCACACTCGCCGGGGCGTCGGTGGCGGGCGAGTCGGATGTGGGTGTCGACGATCGCGCCCGCTTCGTCGGCGGATTCCGGCAGGTCCTCCTGCGGGAGGTGGCGGAAGTACTCCTCGATCAACGCCGCCCGCCCTGGCTCGGCGGCAGCCGCATCGGCGATCGCAGGGGGAAGCGCGGGTGAGATCATTTCACTGCTCCTGAGGTACGGCTCCTGGGTTGCGGTGCGCCGTTGCACCATTCCGTGGCCGCGACCGAGCCTAGTCAACAGCGGGCCCGCACCGGGCGAGCCACGGCTGCGTGCGGCGTCACAGCGAGCCCGTCGGACGGGCGCTCCGCGGCATCAGCCGAGCCCGTGATGCTCCATCACTTCCAGGGCCGACTCAGCGGCATCTGCCGCCTCGACCCGCACGTCCTCGTCCGCGTCGCGCTCACAGTGTTCTGCGGTGCTCAGGATCTGCACCAACAGCGCCCGGCACCCCAGGACGGTGTCCGGGTCGTCGGGGGCGACGATTCCGTCGGCGGCCTCGGTGATCTGACCGAGGAAGTAGAGCAGCTCACCCTGGTGGCGCTGTCGGACACCAGATCTGCCAGCAGTAGCTCGCTGACGTACTGCGCGACGTCGGCGCTCACCGGCCAGGCCCGGCCGCCGGGCGCGATCGCGGCGTCCAGGTGCTCGGTCGCCGCTTGGCGGGCACCCTGGGAGGGGCCGGCGAGTGCTGCCAGGTGGACCGTGGTGTCGTCCGCTGGTCCCAGCGCATGACGACGGCCGTCGAGAGCAGGGAGCTGCGGTGGGTTCGGCGCCATCAGCCGATCCACTCCTTCCTGCGGCAGTCCACCGCTGTCGTCACCGATCAGTCGCGGGTCAGCTTGCGGTGTGTCACCCGGTGCGGCTTGGCCGCGTCGGCGCCCAGCCGGCTGATCTTGTTGGCCTCGTAGTCGGAGAAGTTGCCCTCGAAGAAGAACCAGTCGGCCGGCGATTCGTCGGTGCCTTCCCACGCGAGGATGTGGGTGCACGTCCGGTCCAGGAACCACCGGTCGTGCGAGATCACCACGGCGCAGCCGGGGAACTGCTCCAGCGCGTTCTCCAGCGACGAGAGCGTTTCGACATCGAGGTCGTTGGTCGGCTCGTCGAGCAGGATCAGGTTGCCGCCCTCCTTGAGGGTCAGCGCCAGGTTGAGCCGGTTGCGCTCACCGCCGGAGAGGATCCCGGCCATCTTCTGCTGATCGGGACCCTTGAACCCGAACGCGGAGACGTAGGCCCGCGAGGGCATCTCGACCTGGCCGACCTTGATGTGGTCGAGCCCGTCGGACACGACCTCCCACAGGTTCTTCTTCGGATCGATGCCGCCGCGGTTCTGGTCGACGTAGCTGAGCTTCACCGTCTCGCCGACCTTCACCGAACCCGCATCCGCCTGCTCGAGCCCGACGATGGTCTTGAACAGGGTCGTCTTGCCGACGCCGTTCGGCCCGATGACGCCGACGATCCCGTTGCGCGGCAAGGTGAACGACAGACCATCGATGAGCACCCGCTCGCCGAAGCCCTTCCGCAGCTTGTCGACCTCGACGACGATGTTGCCCAGCCGCGGTCCGGCCGGGATCTGGATCTCCTCGAAGTCGAGCTTGCGGGTGCGCTCGGCCTCGATCGCCATCTCCTCGTACCGGGCCAGCCGGGACTTGGACTTCGCCTGCCTGGCCTTCGCGCCGGAACGCACCCAGGCGAGCTCCTCGGCCAGTCGCTTGGCCAGCTTCTGGTCCTTGCGCCCCTGCACGGCCAGCCGCTCGCCCTTCTTCTCCAGGTAGGTGGAGTAGTTGCCCTCGTAGGGGATCAGCCGGCCGCGGTCGATCTCGGCGATCCACTGCGCGACGTTGTCGAGGAAGTACCGGTCGTGGGTCACGGCCAGCACGGCGCCCGCGTAGCCGGCCAGGAACTGCTCCAGCCACAGCACCGACTCGGCGTCGAGGTGGTTGGTGGGCTCGTCGAGGAGCAGTAGGTCAGGGGCGGACAGTAGCAGCTTGCACAGCGCGACCCGACGACGTTCACCTCCGGACAGCACCGCGACCGAGGCGTCCGGCGGCGGGCACCGCAGCGCATCCATTGCCTGGTCGAGCTGCGAGTCGAGATCCCACGCGTTGGCGTGGTCGATCTCCTCCTGCAGCTTGCCCATCTCCTCCATCAGCGCATCGAAATCGGCATCCGGTTCGCCCATCTCGACACCGATGGCCTCGAATCGTTCCTTCTTCGCATAGATCTCACCGAAGGCCTGCTGCACGTTCTCCAGCACGGTCTTGTCGTCGTCGAGCTCCGGCTCCTGCATGAGGATGCCGACGCTGTACCCGGGGGTGAGATACGCCTCGCCGTTCGACGGCTGGTCGAGCCCGGCCATGATCTTCAGGATCGTCGACTTGCCGGCGCCATTGGGTCCGACGACGCCGATCTTCGCGCCCGGGAAGAACGACATGGTGACGTCGTCGAGGATGACCTTGTCGCCCACGGCCTTGCGTGCGCTCTTCATGGTGTAGATGAATTCGGCCACTGGCCTTCGTGCTCCGTCCGGATGTACTGCGTGCTTCGGTCCGACCGACAGTCTGCCTCATCGGGCCGCCCGGCTACCGCCGCGCCGTCCTGCGGGCGGCCGCGCGCGGGTCCCCAGCCGCGCACTCAACGGGTGCCGCCGCGACCCGGTCAGCTGTGCAGGTCCACGACGGCGATCTGCCCGTCGGTCAGCTGAGCACCAGCGACTCGACGATCTGCTGGTAGTTCGATGGCGGGTTGCCCAGTTCCGCGCCCGTCACGACCTGCTGGATCTGGACCAGCCGTTGACCTCTCAGCACCATCCGGAAATAGACGGCGAGGTTGACCCCGTCCCGGCTGGACCCGATCCGCCCGTCGCGACCCTCGTCGGCGCCGACGGTGATCGGCGCCGACGACAGCACGGTGCCGCCGATGTTGCTGGCGGCCCCGTTCACCGCCCCGTCGAGGTCCACCGGTACGCCGTTCGGATAGGTGGTCACCGCGACGGAGATCGCGGCGTCCTTGCTGACGACCGTGTAGAACACGAGCTGCTGGTTGCCGGCCGCCGTGGCCACCGTCCTGGTCGTCTGGTCGGGCTCCCCTGGCAACAGCACGGAGAAGTCCGGACCGGTGAACGTGGACAGGGACTTCTCCGCCTGCGAGGTGTCCTGGGGCGTGACAGTGCTGGTGCACCCGGTGAGCAGCCCGAGCATGGTGAGCAGCAGCGCCGCCGCAGCGCGCTGGGTCGACTTCCTGGTCCGCACACGATGCGGGCTGGTCTCAGGGCGTGCGGCGTCGATCATGCCCCGCACAGTAGCGACCGGTTCGAGTGACCCGGAGCGTGCCGCACCGCGGTCCGCTCACCGGGCCGCAGCGCCGCCGTGTCCCCGGTCAGAACGGCGCACCCGCGGGGACCGGTTCGGCGCGGGGGTCGAGGATCCCGTCGTGATCGAGGTCGTCGGCGTGGGAGGCCTCCGGGTCGAGACCGCCGATCCCGGACCGGTCGACCGCCGGGGACGACTTGGCGAAGGCCGCGGTCCCCCGGTTCAGGTCGTGAGCGACCAACTCGGCGATCAGCTGGACGCTCTTGCGCTTGGCACCTTCCCGATCGACCCAGCGGTTCTCCTCGAGCCGGCCGTGGACGATCACCGGATCGCCGAGGTGGACGCTGCCGGCGACGTTGCGGGCGAGCTCGCCCCAGCACGTGACCTCCGTGCCGGTCGCTTCCCGCTCCACCCAGGTCTGGCTGTTCCGGTCGAAGTACCGGGTGTTGATCAGGACGCGGAACTTGGTCCGTTGCGCGTTGCCGTCGCCGTGGGTCTCCACCGGCGTGGCCACATGGCCGATCACCCACGCTGTTGCCTGCTGACGCATGGCTGTCTCCTTCTGTCGAGGTCCGGATCTCGGGCGTCCTGCCCGGTCCGGCTCGCTCCAGCATCGAAAACTTTCCTCAGCTCGGGCCGAACCGATCCAGATCCTGTGGACAGCTTCGGGCCTGTGGACAACCGGCACTGCCGAGGGACTGGGTGTCGGCACGATGTGCCGTCGTCCGGACGCGACCGCGACGTTCTACTGGTCGATGTCCGGAGGTGTCCCGGACGGCCGGGTGGCGCCGCTGGATCGGGAGATCCCCGATGAGCCGGCCCGCCCCGAGGTGCCCGAGGGTCCCGACGGCCGGGCCTGACCCGACGGTCCGCTGCGTTTCGGGCCCTGCCGGGCATCGATTTCCCGGAAGGCCAGCTCGGCCAGCATCGCGTTGTAGGCGTCCAGGTCCTCGTCGGCCTTCGAGTCGCCCACCCTGTCGCTGCGCCGCGCCTCGCGGGCATCGCCGGCCGCCCACTGCGACATGAGTGCGATCACCACGATGATGATGGGGATCTCCGTTGCGCCCCAGGCGATCGCGCCGCCCAGTCGCTGGTCGGAGATCAGGTCGCCGACCCACGGCAACGCCAGGTCGCGGTAGTAGTCGGGGTCGATCGACGTGCGGTTGTTCATCATCGCCAAGCCGAAGAAGGCGTGGAAGGGCAAGGCCGCCAACAACAATCCGAGCTTCGCCATGTAGGGCAGGCGGCGGGGTGAGCTGTCCACCCCGATGATCACCCAGTAGTAGACGTACCCGACGACCAGGAAGTGGACCTCCATCACCAGATGGCCGAAGTGGCCGGCCATCAGGAAGGCGAAGATCCCGGTGAAGTACACCGCGTAGAACGACCCGATGAACAGCGCCAGCACGATCAGCGGATGGGTGACGAACCGGGTGACCGGACTGTGCATCGCCCGCACCACGAGTTCGCGCATCCCGGGTGCGGCGGGTGCCCGGGACGCGGGCAGCACCCGCAGCAACAGGGTCACCGGTCCGCCGAGCACCAGCAGGATCGGGGCGATCATGCCCAGCGCCATGTGACTGATCATGTGGATCGAGAACTGGGCGACTCCGTACCGGCCGATGCCCGACGACGTGGCGACGAGCACGGTCAGCCAACCGAGCGTCCAGCACACCGTCCGGTTCGTGGCCCA
Source organism: Nakamurella sp. (assembly GCA_037720195.1). Lineage (GTDB taxonomy): Bacteria > Actinomycetota > Actinomycetes > Mycobacteriales > Nakamurellaceae > Nakamurella. The sequence continues at coordinate 14,907 of JBBJML010000047.1, forward strand.
GTCGATGCCCTTGCGCCGCAACCGGACCACGCCGTACAGGTACAGCCCGATGGCCACCAGCGAGAGCGTGCCCAGGATCAGGTCGAAGCGCCAAGCGCTGATCAGGTTCCAGAAGGTCGGCGGGCCCGGCAGCGTGTAGCCGAGTTCCTCGGTGAGCGTGTCCGGAACCGCTCCGGACGGCGGCGGGCTGGCAGTCCGTCCGAGCGCGACGGCGACGCCGATGGTCGCGGCCATCACGGCGATCTCGACCGTCGCCAATCGCACGATGGCCGAGCGACTGCCCGCGACCAACTGCGGAATGGTGCGTCGGCGGTGCCAGTAGCCGGCAGCGCCGAGCAGCACGATCAGCACGGTCTTGGCGACGACGAGCCGGCCGTAGTCCGTGCCGAACACGTCACCGAAGGCACTGAACCGCACCCACGCGTTGAGCAGTCCCGACAGTCCGACGGCGATGAAGGCCACCAGCGCGAGCAGCGAGTAGCGCCGGACGATCACGCCGAGATGATCGACCCGCTGCCGCAGCAGTCCGAGGACGGCGACCAGGCCGCCGACCCACAGCGAGATGCCGACCAGGTGGTAGATCATCGAGTCGCTGGCGATGTCGTGGTCGCCCGCCTGGGCGGCGTGGCCGGAGACGGCGATCGGGATGAGCCCCAGCAACGCGGGAGCCAGCACGAGCGCCGCACCCCCTGGCCGCAGCACCACCCGCGCGAGGATCGCCACCAGCACCGCGGCCAGGGCCGCCCACGCGGGCGCCCGGACGTTCTCCAGTTCCTGCAGGGCGAAGGTGATCCGGTCCGCGCTCAACGAGTCGGTCAGCGACTTGCCCAGGACATCCGACGCCGTCAGCGGCACGAGAGCGAGGGCTGCTGCGGTCCAGACCATCGCGCACAGCGAGGCCGCGCGCACGGCCCGGTAGCCGCCCACGTCGAGCGCGCCGTCCCGTCGCGGCGGCACCAGGAAGACGGCGGCGACCAGCCACCCGACGGTCAGCGCAGCCGCGAGGTCGAACACCGATTTGACCAACGGCAGGCCGAACTCCGTCACATCGCCGGCTGAGGGAAGGCCAGGGATCAATTGCCGAGGATTGACGATGCTCGTCAGACCGATGGACACGCAGACCGCGATCGTCACCGCGGCGACGACCACCCCGGCGGTGCTCCAGCGCACCGGAGCGCCAGTCGTTCCGGTCCGCACCCGTCGGTCACCCACCTGCTCAGCCACGCCCCCAGCGTATCGACTGCAGGGGCGCCCCCGACGAGCGCGCGAGCGCCCACCCGGCCCCGTGGATGCGAGATCACACCTCGCCCCAGGATCTAGGATCGACGATCAGGCGCTCGTAGCTCAGCTGGATAGAGCAGGGGACTTCTAATCCTCAGGTCGCAGGTTCGAACCCTGCCGGGCGCACTCACGACCGACCGTCCAGGCGCACGAACCTCGAGTCCGAGCCACCATCGACGGGCGGCGGAGCCGAAGTCCATGGCATCGGGGTCGCCATCTCCTGGTACCCCGGACAGCCACACCCCACGATTCGTTCCTTCCGTCGGCTCTTCAGTGCTTGGACAGCCGCTCCAGTGGCCGCTGGAGCGCGAGCCCGGCCAACGCCCACAGTCCGATCCGGGGGTACACCGCGACCGCGATCGTGGCCAGCCCGAGGATCACCGGCGGGATCCAGGTCGTCCAGCGGGTCCTGCGGCGCAGATGCTCTGCGATGTCGGCCAGCAGACCGGAGCGGACGAGTACCACCGACTGCACTCGGGACACCACCATGATGAACGTGAGAGTGGCCAGGTACAGCACGGTCCCACCCCGCGCGCTGGACAGCCCGACCTGCAGCACGGTGGCGATCGGCAGGAAGACGGTCCCGGCGAGCCACAGCATGTTCGACCAGAGCAACATCGTGGTGTACCCCGTCGCCCTACCGAAGAGTCCGTGATGGTGCAGCCAGAACGCCGCGATCGCGTAGAAGCTCACCCCGGCCGAGACCAGGTCGGCGGAGTGCTCGTGCAGGAACAGCCAGGCACTCGCGTCGCCCACGTTCCGCGCGTCATCCACCAGCGGCAGCACGATCAGCGTGATGGCGATTGCGACGACCGCGTCGCTGAAGAACACCAACCGGTCGATTCCACGGCGGTGCAGTTCGACATCGCCGGGATCCGCCGAGACCGGTATGCGCTTCACCATCTCAGAGATGCTAGCCAGCGCTGCGGGTCCCCGGCCGCCACGAGGTCGCCCGGCCCGTGCGGCAGACCGGACAGAACAGGACAGTGGGGGCTCTCTACGATGGGCCCATGTTCGACGATCTGAACGGCCGGCACGCAGTGGTGACCGGTGGCGCACGCGGTCTCGGGTACCAGATGGCAACCGCGCTGGCCCGGATGGGCTGCTCGGTCTCCTTGCTCGACATCCTGGAGGACGTCACCGCCAGTGCCGAGCGACTGTCCGCCGAGTTCGGCGTCGCGGCCACCGGGATCCACTGCGACGTCACCGATCCCGCATCGGTGACGAAGGCGATGAACGCCGCCGTGGCGGCCAACAGCACACCGGCAGTGCTCATCAACAGTGCCGGCATCGCCGTGCACGGCGACTCGGTCGACGTCACCCCGCACGACTGGCGTCGGGTGATCGACATCGACCTCAACGGCCTGTTCTTCACCTCGCAGGCCTTCGCTCGCGTGGTGTTCGCGGCGGGCGGGCAGGCCTCGGTGATCAACGTCGCCTCGATGTCCGCGTTCGTGGTGAACGTCCCGCAACGCCAGGCGTCCTACAACGCGGCCAAGGCGGGCGTCGAACAGCTCACCCGTTCGCTGGCGGTCGAGTGGATCGACCGTGGGATCCGGGTGAACGCCATCTCCCCCGGCTACTTCGCCTCCGACCTGACGAAGCAGTTCCTCGACGGCAACGCGGACCTGGGTGAGTTTTGGGTGTCCCGGATCCCCGCCGGCCGGATGGGTCAGCCGGAAGACCTGGACGGGATCGCCGTGTTCCTCGCCTCCGACGCCTCCCGGTACGTCGTCGGCGAGTGCATCGTCATCGACGGCGGTTACAGCATCGTCTGATCGGACCACCGACCTGGACGCCCGGAGCCTGAGGTGAGCGATATCCCATGAGCAACAACGCTTCTGCAGAGTTCTCCGGCGAGGTCGCCGCGATCACCGGTGGCGGTTCGGGCATCGGACTCGCGCTGGCACGATCGATCGCCCGGGGCGGATGTTCCGTGCTGCTGGCCGGGCGATCGATCGACAAGCTGCGCGCCGCTGCGGCCACGATCAGCGGTCCCGTCGATGTGGTCGCGCTGGACGTGTCCGATCCCGGTTCGGGAAAGACGTTGGTGGACACGGCGATCGAGCGATTCGGTCGGCTGGACATCGCCGTGGCCAACGCCGGCGTCTACCTACCCGGTGACGTCCGGGAGCTCGATCCGGTGGCTGCCGATGCGTTGGTGCGTTCCAACGTGAGCGGGGTGATCTCCACCGTGACCGCAGCTGCCGCGCACTTCGCCGTGCAGGGAACGGGAGACATCCTGGTCACCAGCTCGGTGTCCGGGCACCAGGCGATCCACTGGGAGCCGGTGTATTCGGCGTCGAAGCATGCCGTGCAGGCCTTCGTGCACGGCGTGCGTCGGCAGCTGGTGGGATCCGGGGTACGGATCGGCGCCGTCGCACCGGGAGTCGTCCTCAACGACCTGTGGAATGCCACGGACGAGCATCAACGCGAGGCGGATGTGGCCGCCGGGCAGGGGATGTACTCCGAGGACGTGGCCGAGGCGATGGTCTTCATGCTGACCCGGCCGCGGCACGTGCAGATCCGTGACCTGGTGATCCTGCCGGTCAACCAGGAGATCTGACGGCCCGCTGCGGTTCCGCCTGTGCGGCCCGCCGCGCGACCCGCAGACCCGGCAGCGCGCTCGCTGCGATGAGAGCGATGCACACCAGCACGGCAAGCGGCAGGCTGGTCCAGGCTGCCACCGAGCCGACCAGCAGCGCGCCGATCGCGGTGCCGAGGTCGAACGAGGCGTTCCAGACGGCGCTCGCCCTGGCGCGCTGCTGCCCCGCGATCGCAAACCCGATGAGCAGCGTGAGGTTCTGCACCGCGCCGTATCCGCATCCGAAGACGAACGCTCCCAACACCACGAACACATCTCCGGTCATCCCGGTTGAGGTTGCTCCGAAGGCCACCACGGCCAGGCCGATCACGTTGCCGACGATCCCCCAGGCGAGCAGGGAGCGGGTACCGCGACGATCGGCCATCAGCCCCACCGTCCACCTCACCAGGGCTGCGGTGATGCCGAAGGCGACCAGAGCCCAGAATGAGGAGGCTCCCGGACGTTGCACGGGCAGGATCGTCAGGATCCCGCCACCGGCCAGCGTCGAGGTGAGCAGCACCGCGGTGATGGACGCCAGACCCGGCACGCCGCGACCGGTGCGCTGCTTCGCGGTCGTCGGCAGGACCACATCCAGGACATCGTCGCGGGCGATCTCCGCCGTGGCCTCACCTGGCGTCGGGGCGGCGGTGCGGCCGGCCAACTGCCGGACGAACGGCAGGGCCAGGAGTGGCGCGACACCCAACCAGGCCACCCACTCGAATCCGCCGGCCTCCGTCAGTGCCAGTCCGACCGGCACCATCACCAGCTGGGGGACGGCGATCGCCAGCCCGTACAGGCCGATCGCCGCGCCGTGCCGCTCGCGCGGGGAGACCTCTGTCGCCACCAGCGGCAGCGTCACCGTCAGGATCGCGAAACCGAGCCCGCGGACGACCGACACCGCGAGCAACGGGCCGATCCCGGTACCCAGCAGCAGCGCCGGGGTGGGCGCGCCCAGAGCGATGAGACCGACACACATCACCGGGCCGGTACCGAAGCGCCGCAACAGCATCGGCACTGTCAGTTGACACACCACGGTGGAGACCAGCATGGCGGAGGTCGCGAGTCCGGCGAGGGCCTCGGACGCGCCGCGACCCACGGCGTAGACCGGGAGCGAGGAGAGGGTCACGAAGAAGCTCAGGAAGCCGAGCGCCGCCAGGATCACGATGGACCGCATGGCGGGGATTCCGAGCAGGGAACGCGGCTGTTCCGGGGCAGATTCGCCTGCGGAGGCAGAGCTGGAGGGAGGACGTTCCAAGGTCACGCTGAGGCCTTCGATCGGCTCCCGAACGGGAGCATGTGCCCCGGCAGGCTCGGTGGTCCGAGGTATCGGGGCTGGTCGTCGATGCCGGCCGTACCGCTTCTCACACGCTGACAGCTGCGTCGACGACTTTCCCAGCGTACCCAACCCCGGGCTTGCCGCCGACCCGAACACCGCACTCCCGCTCACCGATGCGGCACCACCACCTCACGCCGTTGACACACCGACCGGCGGATGACAGATTGATTTACCGACCACATGGTCGGTAAATCGCGGTGACCGAGCGCCCCTGCGCACCTCCTGGAACAGGTCTACGAGCCGGGCGCCGATGGAGCGGAGGAGCTCGCGTGGCGCAGGCATTCCTGGTGGGCGGGGTCCGCACGCCGATAGGTCGGTACGGCGGAACGCTGTCGACGGTCCGCCCCGATGACCTCTCCGCGCACGTCCTGCGCGCCCTCGTGGAGCGCACGGGGGTCGATCCGTCGGGCATCGACGAGGTCGTGTGGGGTGCGGCCAACCAGGCCGGTGAGGACAACCGCAACGTCGCCCGGATGGCCACCCTGCTGGCCGGGCTCCCGGACACCGTCCCCGGCTTCACCGTCAACCGGCTGTGCGCGTCCGGACTCACTGCCGTCTCCACCGCCGCCGCGATGGTCGCATCCGAGCAGGCCGACGTGGTGATCGCCGGTGGGGTGGAGTCGATGACCCGGGCACCATGGGTGCTGGCCAAGCCCGAGGCCGCATTCGCCCGCCCCGGCGAGATCGTCGACACCTCGATCGGCTGGCGATTCACCAACCCTGCGCTCGTCCCGCTCGACGGTGGTGAGGCGACGATCTCCATGCCGGAGACCGCGGAGAAGGTCGCTCGCGCCGAGGGGGTCACCCGCGCCGACTCGGACGCCTTCGCTGCCCGGTCCCACGAACGCGCGCTCGCGGCCATCGCCGGCGGCCGGTTCATCGACGAGATCGCCCCGCTGACCATCCGCACCCGGAGGGGAGAGACAGTCGTCGACACCGATGAGGGGCCGCGCCCAGGATCCACCACCGAGGTGCTGGCCGGGCTGCGACCGGTGGTCACCGGCGGCTCGGTGGTGACTGCCGGCAATGCTTCCTCGCTCAACGACGGTGCCGCGGCAGTCCTGGTCGCCAGTGAGCGGGCGATCGAGCGCCTCGGGCTGACGCCGCGAGCCAGGGTTGCCGCATCGGCAGCCGTCGGGGTCGCCCCATCGGTGATGGGCATGGGACCGATCCCCGCCACCCGTAAGGTGTTGGACCGGGTCGGCTGGAGCGTGGACGAGCTCGGATCGATCGAGCTCAACGAGGCGTTCGCGCCCCAGGCGTTGGCCTGCATCCGCGGCCTGGGTCTCGACCCGGAGGTCGTGAACAACGACGGTGGTGCGATCGCGTTGGGGCATCCACTGGGCTGCTCCGGCACCCGCATCCTCGTCACGCTGCTGGGCCGGATGGAGCGTGAGCAGACCCGTCGCGGGCTGGCCACGCTGTGTGTCGGCGTCGGCCAGGGTGCCGCGATGCTGGTGGAGGCGCTGTGAAGGACGAGATGTTCGATCCCGACCTGGACGTCATGGAGCGCGTCGAAGCCGCGCGGACCACCCTGGGTCTCCCACCGACTGTGGGGGTCGTCGGTGGTGGACGGATGGGCAGCGGGATCGCGCACGCCTTCCTGGTCGGGGGATCGCTGGTCCGGATCGTGGAGGCCGATGCGGCTGCCGGGGATCGGGCACGCGCCGCGGTCGAGAGGGCAGTGCGCGCCAGCGCAGAGCGGGGACAGTTGGTCGCGGGGGTGAAGGAGGCTCTCGGACGTCTCCAGATCGTCCGGACACCAGCGGATCTCGGCGGTGCTCGACTGGTCGTCGAGGCCGTGCCGGAGGTGCCGGAGATCAAACATGCTGTGCTGACAGCGATCTCGGCTGCGGTCCGGCCGGATGCTGTGGTGGCCACGAACACCTCTTCGCTGTCCGTCTCCGATCTGGCCGCAGCGATCGCCGGCCCTGGGCGGTTCCTGGGAATGCACTTCTTCAATCCGGTTCCCGCCTCGAAGCTGATCGAGGTGGTCGTCGGGCAGCAGTCGGATCCGGCCGTCGTAGAGCAGGCCCAGAAGTGGGTGGCCGGCCTGGGCAAGACAGCGGTCACCGTCACCGACTCCCCCGGCTTCGCCTCCTCCCGCCTGGGCGTGGCGATCGGCCTGGAAGCGATCAGGATGCTGCAGGACGGCGTCGGCTCGGCGGAAGACATCGACACTGCGATGACGCTCGGCTACGGGCACCCGATGGGCCCGTTGAAGCTGACCGACCTGGTCGGCCTCGACGTCCGGCTCGGGATCGCCGAGTATCTGCACCGTAGTTTGGGCGATCGCTTCGCACCCCCACAGCTGTTGCGCGACAAGGTGTCCCGCGGGGAGCTCGGTCGCAAGTCCGGCCAGGGTTTTTACACCTGGGACACCTGACGGAGCTCGCCCCTCGCATGGCCGCACCCACCGGACAACCAGTTCCCAGGAGGATCACCGATGACCACCACCGCCACCGCTGACAGTGCACTCGGCAGTTTCGTCGCCGGCGACTGGGTGGTCGCTGATGGCGATCGCACCCCCGTGCTCGACGCCGTGACCGGCGACGTCGTCACCTCGATCGCCGCCGGCGAACTCGACACCGCGCTGATGGTCGACCACGCACGCCTCGTCGGCCACGCTGCCCTGGCCGGGATGACGTTCCACCAGCGCGCCCTGGTGCTGAAGAAACTCGCGCTGCACCTGCAGTCGATCAAGGACACCTTGTATCCGCTGTCGTATCGGACGGGCGCCACCCACGCCGATTCATGGGTCGACGTCGACGGCGGGATCGGCGTGCTGTTCGCGTACGGCTCCCGCGGGCGCCGGGACATGCCCAACGACACGCTCTACCTCGACGGCCCCGCCGAGACGTTGTCCAAGCACGGCACCTTCGTGGGACAGCATGTGTACTCCTCGCTACCCGGCGTGGCTGTGCAGATCAACGCCTTCAACTTCCCGGTCTGGGGGATGCTCGAGAAGATCGCCCCGGCCTTCCTGGCCGGAGTGCCGACGATCGTCAAACCCGCGAGCCCGACCGCCTACCTGGCGGAGGCGACCGTGCGGGCCATCGTCACATCGGAGATCCTGCCGCCCGGCACGCTGCAGCTGCTCACGGGCGGCGCCCGCGGCATCATGGACCACCTCGACGAACGGGACCTGGTGGCCTTCACCGGATCCGCCGGGACGGCCCAGAAGCTGCGCTCGGATGCTGCGGTCTTGCAGCGCGGCACCCGTTTCACCTCCGAGGCCGACTCGCTCAACTGCTCGATCCTGGCGCCGGACGGCACCCCGGACACTCCAGAGTTCGATCTCTACGTCAAGGCTCTGGTGGCCGAGATGACGTCGAAGGCCGGTCAGAGATGTACAGCGATCCGGCGCGCGCTCGTGCCGCAGGCATTGGTGGCACCGGTCATCGACGCGGTCCGTGACCGGATCACGGCGAAGGTGCGGATCGGCGCTCCGGGCGTCGAGGGCGTGACGATGGGCGCACTGGTCTCCCGCGCACAGCGCAGCGAGGTGCTGGCGCGGATCGAAGAGCTGCGCGCGGACGGCGCCGAGCTGGTGGTGGGCGATCCACATTCCTTCGACGTCCTCGGGGCCGACCCGGAGGCCGGGGCATTCCTCCCGCCGATGCTGTTGCACGCCAACAGCTCCGCGAGGGCTCCGCACGACGTCGAGGCCTTCGGTCCGGTCTCGACCTTGATGGCGTACGACGATCTGGACGAGGCGATCGAGCTCGCGTCGCGGGGACGCGGATCGCTGGTGGCATCGGTGATCACCCACGATCCGAGTACCGCGCGGCAGTTGGTGCGCGGCCTCGCCCCCTGGCACGGCCGGATCCTGCTACTGGACCGCGACGATGCGAAGGAGTCAACCGGCCACGGCTCTCCACTGCCGATGCTGGTCCATGGTGGGCCGGGCCGCGCGGGCGGCGGCGAAGAGATGGGCGGTATCCGCGGCGTGCTGCACCACATGCAGCGCTCAGCGCTGCAGGGCTCCCCCGCACTGCTGACCGCCGTCACCGACCGGTTCGTCACCGGCGCCGAACGCTTCGACGAGAGCACCGAGGGGTGGGAGCATCCGTTCCGCAAGCCGTTGTCGCGTCTGCGCATCGGGGACACCGTCATCGGCGGTCCGCGAGCGGTCACTCTCGACGACATCGAGGCGTTCGCGCACTCCACCGGGGATCTGTTCTACGCCCACATGGATGAGGACGCAGCGGCCGCCAACCCGTTCTTCGGTGGTCGGGTGGCTCACGGCTATCTGTTGCTCAGCTGGGCCGCCGGACTGTTCGTCCAGCCGGATCCCGGTCCGGTGCTGGCCAACACCGGACTGGAGGACCTCCGCTTCCGCACCCCGGTGAAGGCAGGCGATTCGATCACCGTGACGCTCACCGCAGGCCAGATCACCCCGCGGGAGACCGAGAACTACGGCGAGGTCCGCTGGAACACCACCATCACCAACCAGCGCGACGAGATCGTGGCCACCTACACGGTGCTGACGATGGTCGAGAAGGACTGACAGGGTCTCGACTCCTGCGTCGCTCGACCATCGAAACCTTCGGTGATCGAGCGACCGAGGAACGAGGGAGTCGAGATCCCGACACATCCACGACCAGTTCCCCGCGCGAACAGGGTCTCGACTCCTGCGTCGCTCGACCATCCAAACCTTCGGTGATCGAGCGACCGAGGAACGAGGGAGTCGAGATCCCGACACATCCACGACCAGTTCCCCGCGCGAACAGGGTCTCGACTCCTGCGTCGCTCGACCATCCAAACCTTCGGTGATCGATCGACCGAGGAACGAGGGAGTCGAGATCCCGACCGATTCAGGACGCGGTCTCGACTCTTTCGTCGCTCGACCACGGTCCACCGTCAGCGTCGGGCACGGATCCCGTCGAACACCAAGTGCGACAGCGTGTCCGCCACCTGCTCGGGGCTGATCCCGCGCCCAGGCCGGTACCACTCGGTGAGGGAGTTGACGGTGCCGAAGATCAGTCGGGTGAGCACCTGCGGATCAAGGTCCGCATCGAGCTGCCCGTCGTCCTGGGCGGCGTGCACGATCTCGGAGAACCGGGTGTCGATCCGCCGGCGACGCAGCAGCGCCGACCGCTCGACGTCGGAGTTCCCGCGCACCCGCAGCAGCAGGGTGACGAACGGGAGGTCCTCGATCAACACTTCCACCGACCGGCGTACAGCGCTCTCGAGCCGGTCGATCGGCGCCTGCTCCTTGCTCAGCGCAGCGTCCTCGACCACCGACTCCAACTTCTCGAGCGCCCGGTCCAGGGCCCGAGCGAGCAGCTGCTTTTTCCCCGAGACGTGGTGGTAGATCGAGCTCTTGGACAATCCGAGCGCACCGGCCAGGTCGTCCATGGTGGTGCCCTCGTACCCGCGCTGGGTGAAGACGGTGACAGCCACTCCCAGCAGTTGTTCGGCGTCGTAGCCGGGCCGTCCTCGGCGTCGCGGCCCGCCCGGCGCAGCAGCGGGCGACGATGCTGCGGAGGGCGCCGAAGGAGTCACGGGATTCAGCTTCGCAGATCGTAGATGCGGCGCAGCTTCCCGGCCGAGCGTTCCAGGCCGGCGTGGTCGACCACCTGGACGGTGGCGGTCACCCCGATCCGCTCCTTGATCTCGTGCGCCACCGCGCGGGCCGCGCCGACCCGGTCGACGTGGCCCGCCGCCGCCTCCACCTTGACCGTCATCTCGTCCATCCGTCCGGTCCGGCTCAGCTCGAGCTGGAAGTGCGGGCTCAGCCCGGGCTGTGCGAGCACGATCTCCTCGATCTGCGTCGGGAACACGTTCACGCCCCGCAGGATGATCATGTCGTCGGTGCGGCCGCTGATCCGGTCGATCCTGCGCATCGGCCGCGCGACACCTGGCAGCAGCCTGGTCAGATCTTTGGTGCGGTACCGGATCACCGGCATCGCCTGCTTGGTGAGCGAGGTGAACACCAACTCCCCCAGCTCCCCGTCGGGCAGCGGAACGCCGGTGATCGGATCGAGGATCTCCGGGTAGAAGTGGTCCTCCCAGATCGTCGGGCCGTCCTTGGTCTCGATGCATTCGCAGCCCACCCCCGGCCCGATCACCTCCGACAGGCCGTAGATGTCCAGGGCATGGATGCCGGCGCTGGTCTCGAGCTCCTGACGCATCGCCTCCGTCCACGGTTCGGCGCCGAAGACACCGATCCGCATCGAGCTCTCCCGCGGGTCGAGCCCGGCGTCCCGCATCGCATCGATGATCGTGAGCATGTACGTCGGGGTGCACAGGATCACGTCGGGGCAGAAGTCACCGATCAACTGCACCTGCCGGGCCGTCATTCCGCCGGAAATCGGAATCACTGTGCAGCCCAACGTCTCTGCAGCGGAATGCGCACCCAGGCCACCCGTGAAGAGCCCGTAGCCGTAGGCGTTGTGCACGAGGTCGCCCGGCCGGACGCCGGCGGCCCGCAGCGACCTGGCCCCGACCGAGGCCCACATCTCCAGATCCTGCCGGGTGTATCCGACGACGGTGGGCCGGCCGGTCGTCCCCGAGGAGGCGTGGATCCGCGAAACCTGCTCCCGGGGCACGGCGAACATCCCGAACGGATAGTTCTGCCGCAGGTCCTCCTTGCTCGTCGTCGGAAGTCGGGCCAGGTCGTCCAATGAGGTGACGTCCGACGGATCGATCCCGGCATCGTCGAAGGCTGCGCGGTAGTGCGCCACTCCGGCGTAGGCATGCCGGACGGTCTGCACGAGCCGCTCCGTCTGCAACGCGGTGAGCTCGTCCCGACTCATCCGCTCGGCAGCGTCCAGGGTGGCCGGATCGGGCGCCAGGGTGGGATCGACTGCCGGTGCGGTTCGTGCGGCTGGGGCGCTCTGTGCGTCGGTGCTCATGGACATCCTTGTCGGGAGAGGCGGGTCGGCACGGTCATCGGGACTGCACGGTCATCGGGACGGCAGCGTGCGTGAGCGGCCGCGGAACTCGGCGACCACCTGCTCGCCGCCCGGATCGCGGCGGGTGACGGTCACGTCGTAGATGCCTGATCTGCCGCGTTCGGAGCGCCGGGCCGCCCGGGCGATGAGTACGTCCCCCGGCCGGGTCGCGGCCAGGAAGGTGATGTCGGCGCCGGCAGCCACGGTGACCCCCCGGGAATCGTTGCAGGCACAGGCGAATGCGGTGTCGGCCAGCAGGAAGACGAAGCCGCCGTGGGTGATCCCGTGGCCGTTGGCCATGTCGTCGCGCACGGTCATGGTGGATTCCGCGCTGCCGTCGCCGATCGCGGTGACCCGGACTCCGGCCGATGCGCTGGCCAGATCTCGGTCCATCATCGCGGCGGCGCCGGTGTGATCGGTGGCACCCTTGGCCAGGTGCGGCTGCTGCTCGACGGAGCTCACCTGCTCACACCCTTCGTCCGGGACCCACCGGGCCACCTCGACCTGGTCGGATGGAATTACCGACCGTTCGATCGGTAATCGAGCCCCATCGGACCAGCCGAACCGGCCCAGGTCAACCCCCGATTGCTTGACCGGTCGGACCGCCCCCGGTAGATTACCGAACAAATAGTCGGTAATTCCGCAGGTCGCCTCCGGCGCCGCCGGGACCGACCGGACGAGGAGGTTCGATGACGCAGGTCATGGCTCCCGACAGCACGACGCAGGCCCACCTCGACGACGATCTGGCCACGTTCCAGCGGGTCCTCGACGAGGACGGGCGCATCGAACCCCGGGACGCGATGCCCGAGGACTACCGACGCTCGCTGATCCGGCAGATCTCGCAGCATGCGCACTCGGAGATCATCGGTATGCAGCCGGAGGGCAACTGGATCTCTCGAGCGCCCTCGCTGGCCCGCAAGGCGATCCTGATGGCCAAGGTGCAGGACGAGGCCGGCCACGGGCTGTACCTGTACTCGGCCGCCGAGACTCTCGGCGCCTCCCGCAAGGAGATGACGGAAGCCCTCATCGCGGGCCGGGCGCGCTACTCCTCGATCTTCAACTACCCCACCGTGAGCTGGGCGGACATGGGCGCCATCGGCTGGCTGGTGGACGGAGCCGCGATCTGCAACCAGGTGCCGCTGTGTCGCGCGTCGTACGGGCCGTACGCCCGCGCGATGATCCGCATCTGCAAGGAGGAATCGTTCCACCAGCGGCAGGGATTCGAGATCCTGCTGACGCTCTCGCAGGGCACCCCCGAGCAGCACCGGATGGCGCAGGACGCGGTCGATCGCTGGTATGCGCCGTCGCTGATGATGTTCGGCCCGCCCGACACCGACTCGCCGAACTCGGCGAAGTCGATGGCGTGGAACATCAAGCGTTTCTCCAACGACGACCTGCGGCAGCGCTTCGTCGACATGCTCGTTCCGCAGGTGCAGGCGCTCGAGCTCACACTGCCCGACCCGGATCTGAAGTGGAACGAAGAGCGTGGCCACCACGACTTCGGCGAGCTCGACTGGTCGGAGTTCCAGGCGGTGCTCCGCGGTGAGGGTCAGTGCAACGCCCAGCGGGTCGAGCACCGCAAGGCTGCCCACGAGGGCGGCTCGTGGGTCCGTGAGGCCGCGGTGGTGCACGCGGCCAAGAAGGCTGCGGGAACCACGATCGCGCAACGTCGTGCGGACGAGGCATTCCGGGCGAGCGCATGAGCGAGTCCGCCGGCACCGCGAACCGGCTCGAACGCGAATGGCCGCTGTGGGAGGTCTTCGTGAGGCCGAATCGCGGCCTCTCCCATGTGCACGCGGGCTCGTTGCACGCGCCGGACACCGAGATCGCCCTGCAGAACGCGCGCGACCTCTACACCCGACGCGGTGAAGGCGTCTCCATCTGGGTGGTGGCCTCGACCGACATCCACGCCTCCTCGCCGGACGAGAAGGACTCGCTGTTCACCCCGGCGAACGACAAGGTCTACCGGCACCCGACCTTCTACACCGCCAGCGACGGAGTGCCGCACCTGTGACCGGCACCGCCGCATCCCCCACCGACACCGCATCGGTCGCAGCCGACCGTGGCGCGGTCGCTGAGTACGCGCTCCGCCTCGGCGACGACGCCCTCATCGCCGCCCAACGGTGGGGCGAGTGGATCTCCCGCGCACCCGAGCTGGAAGAGGACGTCGCCCTCGGCAACATCGGGCTGGACGAGCTGGGTCAGGCTCGTTCTCTCCTGAGCTTCGCCGGTTCGATCCTGGGGCGGACGGAGGACGAGCTCGCCTACTTCCGCAGCGATCTGGAGTTCCGCTGCTGTCATCTGGTCGCCCTGCCCCGCGGCGACTTCGCCGATGCCGTCGCCCGGTTGACCGTTTTCGCGGCCTACCAGCTCGAGCTGTACTCGGCGCTCCTGTCATCCACCGAGCCCACCATCGCAGCGATCGCCGCCAAGGCGGTGAAGGAAGTCCGATACCACCTCGAACACGGCACCAGCTGGACAGTGCGACTCGGCGACGGGACCCCGGAGTCCAAGATCCGGATGACAGCGGCCCTCGACCGGCTGTGGCCCTACGTTGCCGAACTGTTCGACACCGACGACCTCGAACAGCAACTGGTTGCGGACGGCGTGGCCGTCGACAGCTCCACCCTGCGAGACCCGGCGGTCGGGCGCATCACCGCGATCCTCGCCGAGGCCGGCCTCGAACTGCCGTCTGCTCCGCGGGTGCGTGGGGGTGGTCGGGTCGGCCGCCCGAGCGAGCACCTGGGGTACCTGCTCGCCGAGCTGCAGGTGCTGGCCCGACAACATCCCGGCGCGACCTGGTGATGTCGGTGTCCAACACGTCATCCGAACCACACCGTGACACCGAGCTGCCCGATGTCACCGCACTGGCGAAGCTCGGCATCGGATCTGCTGCGCTGCAAGGGTTGTCGGACGTGCATGCGCCGGCAGTCGGTCGCGACCATCCCTGGATCGTGCGAGCCTCCGACGAGCGGAGCCGCGACGCCGCGGTGATCGCCGGGTCGATCGTGGATCCGGAGATCCCGGTGCTGACGGTTGCCGATCTCGGGGTGCTGCGACGGGTCAACGTCGAGGACGACAACAGCGTGGACGTCGACATCACCCCGACCTACTCCGGCTGCCCCGCGGTGGCCGCGATGACCACCGACATCAGGCGCGCGCTGGTCGTCCACGGGTACTCCGTGGTGCGGGTGCACACGGTCCTGTCGCCGGCCTGGAGCACCGACGACATGACGGAAGTCGCCCGGGACATGCTGCAGCGCTTCGGGATCGCTCCCCCGGGACCGGCGATGCATGCGGGCCCCGTCGGACTCACGCTGGCGGTCCGCTGCCCGCACTGCGGATCCACCCGGACCACGGAGAGCAGTCGTTTCGGCTCCACCTCGTGCAAGTCGATGTGGACCTGCACCGAGTGCCGGGAGCCGTTCGACCACTTCAAGACGCTGCACTGATCCACACCCGATCCCGACCCGAACACCTGTGAGCGAACCCGCACCGACCGAGGGGCACCAGATGACCAGCAGCACCGCAGCGAGCGCCGGATCCGAGGGCGCCACGCTGCAGGTACCCCGTCGACGGCTGCGCTTCCACCCCCTCACCGTGGGCGCGGTCAACCGCCTCACTGCCGATGCCGTCGAGGTCGTCTTCGCCGTGCCGGCCGAGCTCACGGACGAGTACGGCTACCTTCCCGGGCAGCATGTCGCCGTCCGTCACCAGCACGACGGTGTGGAGATCAGGCGCAGCTATTCCCTGTGCGCCGCACCGGGAAACGGCGAGCTGCACATCGCGGTGAAGACCGAGCCCGGTGGTGTCTACTCGACGTACGCCAACAGCGTCCTGAAGGTGGGTGACGTCATCGAGGTGATGACGCCGCAAGGCTCCTTCACCTCTCGACTCGCCACCGAGTCGCAGGCCCACGTGGCCGCCGTCGCTGCCGGATCGGGGATCACGCCGGTGATGGCGCTCGCGGCCGGAGTGCTGGCCGGGTCCGCGCACAGCACGTTCACGCTGGTCTACTCCAGTCGCAGCGCCGAGCAGGTGATGTTCGTCGATGCGTTGGCCGATCTGAAGGATCGGTATCCGTCGCGCTTCGTCGTGCACCACGTGCTGTCGCGCGAGCAGCGCCAGTCCCCCGTGCACTCCGGCCGCTTGGATGCCGAGCGGCTGGACGTCGTGCTCGACAGGCTGCTGCCACCCTGGACGGTCGACGAGTGGTTCCTCTGCGGGCCGGTCGATCTGGTGCAGTCGGTCCGCTCTGCCCTGGTGTCCCGCGGGACGGACCCGTCAGTCGTGCACGTCGAGTTGTTCGCGACCGGCGACGAGGTCCGCGGACCGCGGACCGCGATCGAGACCAAGGCGTCAGGCCCACAGGTGGAGATCACCGTGACCCTCGACGGGCGCACGTCCAGCATCACCACCCCCCAGGGCGGTGGCGAGCGCATCCTGGACGCCGCACTGCGCTCCCGCTCGGACGTGCCCTTCGCCTGCGCCGGTGGCGTGTGCGGCACCTGCCGCGCCAAGCTGCGCAGCGGCACCGTGGAGATGGCCACCAACTACGCGCTGGAGCCGGAAGAGCTTGCGGCGGGCTACATCCTGACCTGCCAGGCAGAACCCACGTCGGATGCAGTCACCGTCGACTACGACGGCTGAGTGACGACGTCGGTCGAGCGACAGAGACATTCGGCGATCGAGCGCGAGACGAGTCGAGATCCCGCAGGTCGGTGACCGCAGCGTCCCTCGCTCGAACACCACACCCGCGCCGGTCCAGCAAGCGACGAAGGAGATCACTGCACCGTCAGAAGTCGCCGCCGAAATCGCCGCCGCCGAAATCACCGTCGAACCCGCCGCCGCCGTCGTAACCTCCGTCGCCACCACCGTCGTAGCCACCATCGCCACCACCGTCGCTGTAGTCACCGGCCGCGTCGCCACCATCTCCGGCTGCCACTCCGTCCTGGTACCCGTCGCCGTAGCTGCCGTCACCCCATCCGCCGCCGATCCCCGCCATGCCGGCGAACAGCGTGGTCGCGACCAGGTACGTACCGACGCCCCACGCGCCGGCGACCAGGGCCGGCTTCCACCACGGTTCGGAGTACCAGCCGCGCGGTACCGGGCGTCCGGCGACCATGCCGCCCGGGTAGTAGTGCCGGGTCCGGTCGCTCGCGGCGGGCGATGCCTCGAAGTCGCGGCCGTCGACGTCGACCCGACGGTCCTCGGTGACCGCACCTGCCTGGGCCTGGCCGGGGATCGGCGGGATCTCGGGGCCGGGATCGAGACCGAGCGTGGAGCGGGCCGCTCGGACGTAGTAGAGACCTTCGTTCGCTGTCTGCTGCGCGAGCTGCGCCTGACGGGCGGTGGTGGCCTGCTCGATCTGTGCTCCGGCAGCGTTGAACCGCTCGGAGGCATCGCTCAGGGCCTGGCGCGCAGCCTCGTTGTCCTTGGCGTCCAGGCTCAGCACCTGTCCACCCAGCCGCTCGATCCACCGCCGCGCCTCGGCCTTGGCGTCCTCGAGCGAGGCGGCCTTGGCTTTGCCACCGGTACGCGAGAAATAGATCCCGACGATCACCAGTACGGCGATCAGCGCCACGATCAACAGCGTGTCCATCAGACCTCCCAGGGTCTTGCCTGCTCTTGTCCGTCCCGACGAATGTCGTCGGAGCGGTGTTCCGGCAACCGCGTGTGGCATCGAGGGTGAGAACGGTGCGGATCTGCTGGCAGGATCACCCTCCCGCCACCTCAGCGGCGGCGTCGTCGCGTCCCGAACACGTTGCGGCCCAACGTTCCACCGATGGCGGTACCCAACGACCGCAGGAACGACTTGCCGGCGGTGGATCCGATCAGTCCGCCGAGCATTCCGCCGAGACCGCCGCCCTCCGACTGCGGCTCTGCGCGCGGTGCCGAACGCGGCGCCGGAGCCGGCTCCGACGGGACCGGCGCGCTGGTCGGCGTGAACTCGGTTGCCGGCCCCTGCGGCTGGAACTGGGACGGGTCGCTCGGCAGGGTCGGCCAGTCCGGGTTGGGCGGTGCGATCGGCGTCCCCTTCCCCGGCGCTGTCTGCGCGCTGTCGGACAGCCGCTGGGTCAGCTTCTCGTAGGCCGATTCACGGTCGAGGGCCTGCGAATACTTCGGCTGCACCGTGGACGCGGTGATCACGCCAGCAACCACGTCCGCAGCAGAGGGCGCCATCAACGAACGCGGCGCCCTCACCCTGGTCCAGGCCACCGGCGTCGGTGCCCCCTTCTCGCTGAGCACAGTCACGATGGCTTCACCGGTACCCAGCGAGGTGAGCGCAGTCTCCAGGTCGTAGTCCTCGCTGCGCGGGTAGGTCCGCACCGTCTTGGACAGTGCCTGCTGATCGTTCGGGGTGAATGCTCGCAGCGCATGCTGGATCCGTGCGCCCAGTTGCGAGAGGACAGAATCCGGGATGTCCGTCGGCAGCTGGCTGCAGAAGAAGACGCCGACGCCCTTGGACCGGATCAGCTTGACGGTCTGCTCGACGGCCTGCAGGAATGCCTTGGAGGCGTCGGCGAACAACAGGTGCGACTCGTCGAACATGAACACGATCTTCGGACGGTCGACGTCGCCGACCTCGTCGAGGTGCTCGAACAGTTCCGACAGCAGCCACATGATGAAGGTCGAGTACAGCGCCGGCTTGCTCTGCAGTTCGGTGACCTCGAGCAGCGAGATGATGCCGCGACCCTGGGCATCCGTGCGCAGCAGGTCGCCGACCTCGAACTCGGGTTCGCCGAAGAACTGGTCGCCGCCCTGGGCCTCGAGGTTGGTGATGGCGCGCAGGATGACACCTGCGGTGGAGGACGAGACGCCACCGAGTTCCTTGAGGTCGGCCTTGCCCTCGTCGCTGGTGAGGTGGGCGATCACCGCCCGCAGGTCCTTGATGTCCAGCAGCGGCAGGTCCTTCGTATCCGCCCAGTGGAAGATCAGGCCGAGGGTGGATTCCTGGGTGTCGTTGAGGTCCAACACCTTCGACAGCAGGATCGGACCGAACGAGTCGATGGTGGCGCGAATGGGCACCCCGGTCCCCTGCCCCGCAAGGGCCAGGAACTCGGTGGGGAACGCGGTGGGCCGCCAGTCGTCGCCGGTGTCCTGCGCGCGGCTGACGATCCGGTCGTTCGACGCGCCGGCGGTGGCCAGTCCGGACAGGTCGCCCTTGATGTCCGGCATCATCACCGGCACCCCGGCGGCCGACAATTGTTCGGCGATCACCTGCAGGCTCTTGGTCTTTCCGGTCCCGGTGGCGCCGGCCACCAGGCCGTGTCGGTTGAACATCGCCAGCGGGATCCGGACCAGTGCCGACGGATCGCACACCTCACCGACGAGCACCGAACCGAGCGTGACGCAGGGCGACGTCGTGTCGTAGCCGTGGGCGATCCGCTGGGTGGCCTCGGAGGTGCGGACCGGCGGGGACGCTGCATCGGTCACCGTGGGGAGCGGGGCTGGGGCGTCCGGCCCAGCAGGCGCACTCCCAGCAGGCGCACGCCCGGCAGCGGTGGACGGATCAGCGGACGTGATGGGCTGCTCGTCGACCATGCCTGCAGCGTAGTCAACCTGGGTCGAGCGGTCGCGGTGAGTCCGGAGCGGGCCGGAGGACCCGTCCACCCGTTGTGCCGGTGGCCCTGAGGCACGACGATGCGAGCATGGACGACGTCGTTTCCCAGCTCGTCGCAGTGATTGCCGGGATCGACCCGGGCGGCATCCTGGCCATGGCCCTGGTCGGATCCTCCGTCCAGGGCGGGCTGCGACCCGACAGCGACCTCGATCTGCTGCTCGTCACCCGTCGATCGCTGTCCCGTCCGGAGCGACGTCTGGTGGTCGACCACCTGCTGACGGTGTCGGGTTCGCACGCCACGATCGCACCCGGTCGACCGATCGAACTGAGCGTCCTGACACTCGCTGATGTGAGCCCGTGGCGGTACCCGGCCGTCTGCGACTTCCAGTACGGGGAGTGGCTGCGCTCCGACTACCTGGCCGGCCGACTCCCCGAGCCCCGCGAGGATTCCAACCTGCCCGTCATGATCACCAGCGCTCGGCAGCATGCACTACAGCTCCGCGGAGCAGCCGTCCGCGACCTGCTGCCGTCCGTGCCGGAAACCGATCTCCTGCAGTCCATCCACGACGGGGTTGGCGACCTGATGGACGACCTGGTCGGCGACGAGCGCAACGTCCTGCTGACCCTGGCGCGCATGATCGTCACTCTGGACTCCGGATCCATCGTCCCGAAGGACGTGGCGGCCGAGCAGGTCGCACCCACCCTGACGTCGGGCGCCGAGCGGGCCCTTGTCCACGCTGGCAAGGGATACCTGGGCACCCTCACTGATGACTGGACCACCCACGACGCCGTGGCGACCGCCGGGGAGTTGGTCGATCGCATCTCCGGTCTCCGTGAGGCGCCGCAGCGCTGACGACGCGTCAGCGAACTCGGCGTTGCGTGTTCCGGTCAAATGACGTATCAGGTACTTTCTTCCCACGGGGACATCAACCGCATCATTCATGATCCGGCCAGTCACAAGGATCGTCATGGCGAATCGCAAGTACACGGCTTCTCAGCGCGCCGAGGCCACCGAGCAGATACTCACCCATGGTCAGCCTGCGGCGATGGTCGCCCGGGGCATGAGTGCCAGCGTCTCCACCGTTCACCGATGGGTCAGCGACGCGTTGGCGGCCCGCGCAGCACGGGAGACGGGAGCAGCACGGGAGACGGGCGCAGCCCCGACGCGTCCAGCAGGAGCGTCCCGGGACTTCCTCGAACTCCAGATCCGCGATGCCCACCTACGGCTCGGACAGCTGGAGGCGCAGCTCGAGCGGCTCCTTCTCGGGCGTGAGCGGGTCTCCGACGCCGTGCCGGTGACGGCGCGAATCCACCTGCGGGGGCAGAACACCGGTTGCTGAAGAGCAGAACGAGAGAGCCCCGACGCACGTAGCGTCGGGGCTCTTCCTCGGGGTGGATGACGGGACTTGAACCCGCGACCACCGGCACCACAAGCCGGGGCTCTACCAACTGAGCTACACCCACCATGCCCGGTCTGCACTTCTCCGGGACCCGACAATCCTAACCGATCGAGCCACTGGCTTCGAACGTCATGCGAGAGGGTGCTCCTCGTGCACGTCCGGGGCACCGACCACCTGCACACCCGCAGCGATCTGCGACGCCTGTTCGACGGACGGGCCAGGTGCAGCCACGAACGCGGCCGCCCGGTAGTAGCTCAGTTCCCGGATCGACTCGATGATGTCCGCCAGCGCCCGGTGCGCCATCCCCTTGGGCGGCTGGGAGGCATAGACCGCCGGGAACCAGCGCCTGCACAGTTCCTTGATGGTCGACACGTCCACCATCCGGTAGTGCAGGTACTCGTCGAGTTCAGGCATGTCCCGGGTCAGGAAGCCGCGGTCGGTGGCGATCGAGTTGCCGGCCAGCAGCGCGGACTTCGGTTGCGGCACAAACTCTTTGATGTAGTCCAGCACCTGCTGCTGGGCTTGCTCGATGGTCACCGTCGAGGCCCGGACCGCGTCGGTGAGGCCGGACTTGGCGTGCATCTCCACCACGATCGGCGGCATGTTCGCCAGCTGTTCCTCGCTGGCATGGATCACCAGGTCGACACCCTCGCCGAGGACGTTGAGGTCCTCGTCGGTGACGAGCGCAGCGATCTCGATGAGGGCGTCGGCCCGCAGGTCGAGGCCGGTCATCTCACAGTCGATCCAGACCAGTCGGTTGTTCACGCACGTGACCTTATCCGGCACCCCGGCCACCGGGATCCTGCACCGGCATCGGGATCAGGGGACGCAGCGGGCGCCGCACTTCAGTAGTCCATCTGCATCACCGTGCGCACGGTCGCCAGCCGATCGTTCGCCGTCGCCCTCGCTGCCGCTGCGCCCGCGTGCAGGACGGCGCTCAGCTGCCCGGGGTCGGCGGTGAGGTCCGCACGGCGAGCACGCAGCGGCCTGAGCAACTCGTTGATCGCCTCAGCGGTGCGCTGCTTCAGCATCGCAGCTCCCCCGTTGCCGATCTCCTCGGCGATCAGCCGCGGGTCGGATCCCTCGCACGCCGCAGCCAGGTCGAGCAGCGCCGACACACCGGGTCGACGCTGCGGTGCGTAGGTGATGTACCGCTCGGAATCGGTCACCGCGCGGCGCACCGACGCGACGGTCTCGTCGTCACTCGCCCCGAGCGGGATCGTGTTGCCCCGCGACTTGGACATCTTGTGACCGTCGGTCCCCAGCAGCCGTGGGGTGGGCGACAGCAACGCCCGCGGCTCGGTGAACACCTCGCCGTAGCGCTCGTTGAAGCGTCGGGCGATCGTCCTGGCCAGCTCGAGGTGGGGCACCTGGTCGCCACCGACCGGTACCAGATCGGTGCCGCAGAACAGGATGTCCGCCGCCTGGTGCACCGGATACGTCAGCAACAGGCCGGACAGTGGTCGCGACGACTGCGCCAGCTCCTCCTTGACGGTCGGGTTCCGGCGCAGCTCGGCATCCGACACCAGCGACAGGAACGGCAGCATCAGTTGGTGCAGGGCGGCGACGGCACTGTGCGCGAAGACTGTGGACTTCGTCGGGTCGACCCCGCACGCCAGATAGTCGGCGACCAGACCGAGGACCCGCTCGCGCAGCGGACCGACGCCGTCCCGATCGGTGATCACCTGGTAGTCGGCGATGACGATGGTCAGCTCCGCACCGGCGTCCTGCAGCGCGACCCGGTTGCGCAGGGTGCCGAAGTAGTGCCCCAGGTGCAGCTCGCCGGTCGGCCGGTCGCCGGTGAGCACCCGGGCAGCGCGGCCCTGGACGGAAGCGATCGCCGCGTCGAGTTCGTCGGCCTGCGGGCGGCCGACCGCTTCGTCCGGGCGGCGCCGCTGGTCGGCTGAGGGTTGCAGGTCGGCTGAGGGTCGGTGGTCGAGCGTGGTGGTGGAGGGAATGGTCATCGGTGGCTCCTGGGTTCGGAGCCGCTGCCTCAAGACCGTCGTCGTCCTGCTCGATGTGCAGGAACGACAAAACCCGGCCGCGAGGAGCGGCCGGGTCGTGGGGGTACGACTGCACGGACCGCCGTCAGGCGGTCCACCACCAGCACTGCTGGACGGTCGTGTGCATGCCGATCACCCTAGCGCGTCAGCCGTCCGTTGTCCGGCCTCCGGCAGGATCACCGACCCCGACAGCGACGAGGGTGCCCTCGGGATCGGTCAGGGGAGCTCGGGTGCTGACAGCGGCCGACCGACCGTCCCGCAGGATCACCGCGCGGTCTCCCGGCTCGGTCCACCGTGCCAGCGCTTCTCCGCGCGAGCAGCGACAACCCGGGCCTCGCATCCGGCCGGGGTCACCGGTCAACTCAGGTCGGACGCATCGGGCTGAGCTCGCGATTTCCGACCCGGGGCCGGTGCCGTGTAGTCTTGTTCGGTACGCGCTTCTAGCTCAACTGGCAGAGCAGCTGACTCTTAATCAGCGGGTTCGGGGTTCGAGTC
>JBBJML010000048.1:0-38297 GCA_037720195.1 Nakamurella sp.
CGAGCAAGCGAGGAACGAGCGCGTCGAGATCCCGTCGGGTCAGGACCGGTCTCGACTCCTGCGTCGCTCGACCATCGAAACCGGTGATCGAGCAAGCGAGGAACGAGCGCGTCGAGATCCCGTCGGGTCAGGACCGGTCTCGAATCCTGGGTCGCTCGACCATCGGAACCAGTCTCGACTGAGCGTCGCTTTCCACTGGACGAGCGGTGACCGGCCGACAATCTGCCTCTTTCGGGCATCTCGACGTCACTCAGGAGTGATAACGACGAGTTCGCGTTGCCCCGGACGGATGAACGTGTTGTGCTGGATGACGGACAGGCGACCTATCGGTCACCACCGGCTACCAGGGAGACACAGATGGTGCACGGGGCACAGGCGCGGTCGGCGTCGGGCGAGGATCGCTCCGCTGCGGGATCGCGTCTGACCTCGTCCCTGCGGCGGGGCCTGGCCGTCGCCGGTCTCGCAGTGGTTACCGCGTTCCCCGCCGCTGCCGTGGCGCCGAGTGTCTTCGCTTCTCCCTCATCGTCCAGCGCTACCCCCCTCTCGTCCGTCACTGCCCCCCGGCCGGCCACGGCGCAGTACCTGATTTCGTACCGGGGGAACCACGGAGCCGGCCGCGCACCCGCGGACCAGCGAGTGGTGGTCGGAGGCTCGGTCCGGCTCTCCGACAACTCGTTCGCCCGCGAGGGGTACGAGTTCGTGGCGTGGAACAGCCGCGCAGACGGAACCGGCACCGGCTACCTGCCCGGAGTGACGCTGACTCCCCAGGCGAACGTCAGGCTGTACGCCCAGTGGGCGCCGAGAACCGAGGTCTACCTGGTTACCTCGGCTGCCTCGCAGGTGTTCCGGGCGATTGACCCGGCCCTGATCGGCGTCCAGGTCAACATCTATCGGGATGCGGCAGACCTCGATCAGGACGGAGAGCCGACCTCGCCGGGCACCCTGGAGATCCGCAACCACGGCGTGCTGATCCGCACGATCCCGGCCGATCCCTACGACCTCACCGTCGTGGAGATTCCGTCGAACCTGCCGCTCGGTCGAGCCGAGTTCACGGCCACGTTCATCCCGAAGGGTCCGATCCGGAAGACCATCACCTCGGACCCCGTCAAGTTCACCGTGGCACGCGCCAGCACGGTCACGAAGGTGACGCAGCGGCAGCAGTCGCTCTCGGCCGCCGACCAGAAGAAGTACCGGGTCCGCAGCGCCGTCTCGGTGTCGGTGCAGGTGGCGGGGCGCGGTACCCGGACCATCGCGCCCGGGTCGGTGGCCCTGACGATCGACGGCAAGGTCACCACGCTGAAGCTGGTGAACGGCCGGGCGAAGACCGCACTGGTCCCGACCGCAGCCGGCGCCATGAAGATCGCTGCGACCTATCGACCCAGCGTCGACTGGTGGGTCCGCTCGACCGGCTGGGCCTCGATCTCCGTCCGTTGAGGTCGGCTCCCACACTCCCCGGTAACTCGCCGGTTCGAAGGACGGCCGCGGACCCGTTCGGGTGACACCAAACCACTGCGGAGTGATCGCCGTGCGGGAGCATTGCTCCGGACGGATGACGATGGTCTGCTGTCGGCGGACGGGTGGCTGTTGGTCACTGCCACGGAGCGGGGGAGACACACATGAGGCACGGGTCGCAGGCACGGGTACGGCGAGGTCTGATCGTGACGGGACTGGTGCTCGCCACCGGGCTCTCCGGGGTCGGGTTCGTACCCGCCGCCGGTGCGGCGCCTCCCGGACAGGTCTCGGTGGCCCGATCTGCTGCCGATCACCACGCGGTCTCCTACCAGGGCAACAAGGGTGACGGCACCGCCCCCGAGGTGCAGATCGTCCCGATAGGGGAGTCGGTCCAGCTCGCGGAGAACACGTTCGCCCGTGACGACTACGACTTCGAGGAGTGGAACACCCGCTCGGACGGCACCGGCACCGCGTACCAGCCGGCGGCAACGGTGACCCCGACGGCGAATCTGACGCTGTACGCCCGGTGGACTCCCCACACCGAGGTCCAGATCTACACTTCCGCGACGTCGCAGGTGTTCAGGACCACCGATCCGGCCCGGATCGGCGTCGCTGTTTTCACGAATGCTGACTGGTGGGAGCCCATCCCGGTCGACGAGGACCCGCCCTCGCCCGGCACCATCCAGATCCGCAACCACGGCGTGCTGATGCGCACGCTTCCGGCGGACCCGTACGGCTTCACCGAGCTGGCCATCCCGACGAACCTGCCGCTGGGCAGGACCGAGTTCACCGCCACCTACATCCCGAACGATCCAAGCCGGAAGACAATCACGTCCGATCCGGTGCGATTCACGATCGCCCGCGCCAGCACGGTCACGAGGGTGACGCTGCGACAGCGGACCCTCTCGGCCGCCGATCAGAAGAAGTTCAAGGTCCGCAGCGGGATGACGGTGTCGGTGCAGGTCGCCGGAGTGGGCACCCGCACGGTCGCCCCGGGCTCGGTGGCGCTCACCATCGGCGGCAAGGTGACCATGTTGAAGCTGGTGAACGGCGCCGCGAAGTCCGCGCTGCTCCCCACCGCCGCCGGCGTGAAGTCCGTGGTCGCGACGTACCGACCGAGCCTCGACTGGTGGGTGCGCTCGACAGGGCGGGCCGCCGTCACCGTTCGCTGACGTCCCGGAGATCTCGCCATGACACCAGTGCTCCGCCTGCGTCTGCGCGCAGCGTCCGCGCCGCTCGTCCGCCTCATCACGGTTGCTTCGCTCGCCGCCGGGTCGCTGCTGGTGGGTGGAGGGTCAGCGGCGCTGGCCGTGCCCGCTGCGGACTACACCGATTGCGCCGACGTCGTCGGGAATCTGGTGCCCGACTGCAGTTTCGAGAATTTCGGCATCGGGTGGACCCCGAGTGCCACAGACGACCTGGCAATGGCGAACACCGGGTACGGAGGCAGCCCGCACAGCGGCGAAGTCATGACGTTCCTCGCGGCCAGCCGATTCGTGGGGTCCTCGGCGAGCTGGTCGACATCCGTCCAGGTCGTTGCCGGCGGGACCTATTCCTTCGGCGTGTGGTGGCGGCCCTACAACTCCGGGCGACCGGGCACCGTGAGCATGTCGGTCTCCGGCGCGGTGGCCGATGCGACCAGGCCGAGCGCTCCGGTGGAGGGTGACACCGTGTGGGCCACTCTCTCCGGTGGCTCCTTCCGCGCCACCGCGAGCGGCCCCGTGACCCTCGAGATCAGGAACACCAGTACGGCGATCGTGTTGCTCGACGATGCAGCCCTCTGGATCCCGGGGGGTGAGGCCGCCTCCGTGGTCGCCTATGCCGCCAACGCACCCGAGGCCCAGTGGCAGGGCGTCCTGCCGGCGAGCGGTTCTTACAGCAACACCGACGGCCCCTACGTGGTCGCAGCACCGGAGGATCTCATCCGGTTCGACTTCGACTTCACCGGCTGGAACACCAAGCCCGACGGCACCGGTGACAGCTACCGGCCGGGTGCGGTCATCCGGCCCGCACAGAACGTGAACCTCTACGCGCAGTGGCGGAGGACCACCCGGGTCGAGCTGAACGTCTCCGGCCACACGCAGGTGTACCGCACCACCGATCCGCTGACGCTGTCCGTGTCCACCCGCATCGGACCGGATTTCGTCGGCGACGGGATCGTCAGGTTCAAGCACGACGGTGTCGTGATCGGCACCGTGCCGCTGAACGTCGCTGGTGCCGCTGCGATGCGCGTCCCCACCTCACTACCGCTGGGGAGAGCGAGCTTCACCGCAGAGTTCACGCCGTTCTTCCCGGAATTCCAGCCGGCGGAGAGTGCACCGGTGTACGTGACGGTCGCTCGGGTCAGCACCATCACGACGGTGACGTTGCGCCAACAGGCTCTCTCGGCAGCCGATCAGAAGAAGTACAAGGTGCGCACCGGGATGTCGGCGTCAGTGCAGGTGGCCGGAATCGGTACCAGGACCGTCGCCCCGGGCTCGGTGGCGCTGACCATCGGCGGCAAGATGTCGACGCTGAAGCTGGCGAACGGCCGGGCGAAGACTGCACTCGTCCCGACCGCGGCCGGTGCCAGAACCGTGGTCGCGACCTACCGGCCGAGCACCGATTTCTGGGTGCGCTCCACCGGTCGGGCGGAGATCACCGTTCGATGATCGCTGCGCCCGTCAGGACGCAGGAACGCGAGCCGCGGGCCGTCCCGCTCTCCACGCCGGGGAGCGCGACGGCCCGCCCTCGTGTCCACAGGAGTGAGCGGCCCATCGCTCTGAGCGATGGGCCGTGCGGCGCGGGGCACCGGCGAGTGGGAGCGATGCCTCCCGGTGAAGAGCGGCGGCGCGAACGGGTGACGCTGCTCGTCAGACGTTGTGTCAACCGCTGACCCCTGGTGGGCTGCACACCGGAAGTTCATGTCGGCGTGGCCTCGTTGTCGGACCGACCTTCCACACTGATCCCGCTGTCGCCGCACGACTTCCGGCCGCCCACCAGGCGTGCCGGTGGCCGTGCGAGGGCGGTTGGGATTCCCCCTGTGATGCTCGGCAGACCGCCGGGCCGGAGAAAGTGGTGTGCGTAGTGCTGAATCCATGGACGCGACGTTCGATCGCCGCGTTGAGTGCCATCGCTCTCGGTGCAGGAGGTGTGGTGGCGGTTCCTGCCGTCGCCCAGGCCGCTGTCAGTGCGGATGCCCAGATCGTCATCAGCGAGGTGTACGGCGGCGGCGGCAACTCCGGCGCCGCTCTCAAGAACGACTTCATCGAGCTCTACAACAAGGGCACGACAGCAGTCGACCTGAGTTCTTGGTCTGTCCAGTATCGAAGTGCGTCGACGAGCCCCACCACCACCTGGGCCTCGACCAAGCTGGCCGGTTCAATTGCTCCGGGTGGTTACTACCTGGTACAGGAAGCGCAGGGAGCTGGGGGCACCGAGTACCTTCCGACCCCAAACGCTGTGGGCACCCTGGCCATGAGCGGCACCACCGGCAAGGTGGCCCTCACCAATGACCCGACGGCGCTGACCTGCGCCACTGGCTGCACGGCCGAAGCCACAGTGGTCGACTTCGTCGGGTACGGAGCTGTCAATGATTTCGCCGGCGCCGCAGCGGCCCCGGCGACCACCAACACCACCTCGGTGTCGCGCAACGCTGCCGTCGCCAACACGGCGAACAACGCTGCCGACTTCACCGCCGGCTCGCCCTCCCCCACGGCCGGAACCGTCGCCTCCCCGGTCGATCCTCCCGCTGCGGTCGCCAAGACCATCCAGGAGATCCAGGGCGCCGGCCTCGTCTCGCCGTTGGTCGGCACCAATGTCACCACCGACGGCGTCGTCACCGCGGCCTACCCGACGGGCGGCTTCAACGGCTACGTCATCCAGACCCCCGGCACCGGCGGCGCGATCGACTTCGGCACCCACACCGGGTCCGACGCCGTCTTCGTCTTCTCGTCGGCCACCGTTGCCGGCGCCCAGATCGGCGCTCACGTCCAGGTCACCGGCATCGTCGGTGAGTACGCCGGCCAGACCCAGGTCACCGTCCCCGCGGACGGTCTGACCGTCCTGTCCGACACCGTCGCGGCACCCATCCCGGCCACCACGGCGACCCCGCCGACCACTGGCGCCCAGCGCGAGACCCTCGAGGGAATGCTCTACGCGCCGTCCGGCAACTACACGATCACCAACAACTTCTCGACGAACAACTTCGGCGAGCTCGGCCTGGCCACCGGCACGAAGCCGCTGATCCAGCCGACCGAGATCGCCAAGCCGAAGACGGCCGCGTACGACGCAGCCGTGGCCGACAACGCCGCTCGCGGCATCGTGCTCGACGACGGTTCCTCGACGAACTTCCTGGCCGCTGCGAACAGCAGCCAGGTCCCGCCGTACCTGGCGGCAGCTGGATCCGGCGCGATCGCTCCCCGGGTCGGCGCGGCTGTCACCTTCACCCAGCCGGTGATCTTCGCCCAGGGTGGCTCGCCGACGGCGCCCACCTACCGCTTCCAGCCTCGTGCGCAGGCGGTCGGCGGCAACGCCGCCACCTACCCCGCGACCTGGACGAACACCCGCACGAACGCACCCGATGCGGCCAAGATCGGCGACGCCGATGTCAAGGTCGCCTCGTTCAACGTGCTGAACTTCTTCACCAAGCTCGGCGAGGACGTGGCTGGTTGCACATCCTTCAAGGATCGCGCCGGCAACGCGATCGCGGTCAACAGTGGCCCGGGCAACGGCCCGCGCGGCGCTTGAGACACGACGAGCTACGACCGCCAGCTGGCCAAGAGCGTCGATGCCGTCGTCGGGTCCGGTGCCAACGTGGCCGGGCTGATGGAGATCGGCAACTCGATCGTCGTGGGCGAGGCGAAGGACACCACGGTCGGCGCGCTGGTCGACGCGCTCAACGCGAAGACCGCACCGGGTACCTGGGCGTTCATCCCGTCCTCGACCGAGCTGCCCGCGGCCTCGGAGATGGACGTCATCAACAACGCGATCATCTACCAGCCCGCGAAGGTCACCCCGGTCGGCGCATCCCGCGCGCTCGGCACCCAGAGCGGCACGGGCCAGGCGTTCGACAACGCCCGCGAGCCGCTCGCCCAGAAGTTCCTGCCGACCAGCCCCGATGCCGATCCGTTCCTGTTGGTGGTCAACCACTTCAAGTCCAAGGGCTCCGGCTCGGGTGACGACGCAGACAAGGGTGACGGCCAGGGAGCCTCCAACGCTTCCCGCGTGAAGCAGGCGACCGCGCTCAGCACCTGGATCGACACGATCAACAGCGACGACGACGCCGTCATCTCGGTCGGCGACTACAACTCCTACTCGCAGGAGGATCCGCTGCAGGTGCTCTACTCGGCCGGCTATGCGGATGCCGAGCACGTCTTCGAGCTGGGCAAGTACTCCTACTCCTTCAGCGGTCTCTCGGGCTCGCTCGACCACGCGCTGCTGAACCCGAAGATGCAGGCCCGCGCCACCGGGGCCGACATCTGGAACATCAACTCGGCCGAGTCAGTCACCGCTGAGTACAGCCGCCACAACTACCACGGCGCGCTCTACTACGAGGACAACCCGTTCGGCGCCTCCGACCACGACCCGGTCGTCGTCGGGATCAAGGCCAAGAACGTCGCGGTCACCAGCAAGATCACCCTGTTGAACATCAACGACTTCCACGGCCGGATCGAGGCGACGACTCCGACCAACTCGAACACCGTCAAGTTCGCCGGGACCGTCGAGCAGCTGCGGGCCGCGGGCGGCGAGGCCAACACGGTCCTGCTGTCGGCAGGTGACAACGTCGGCGCCTCGCTGTACTCGTCCTCGTTCGAGAAGGACAAGCCGACGATCGACGTGCTCAATGCGCTCCAGCTCAAGGCCTCGGCGGTTGGTAACCACGAGTTCGACCAGGGCTTCGACGATCTGCAGAACCGGATCAGCAAGCCGTACGACGCCACCACCAACCCGCTCGGCGGCGCCAACTGGAAGTACCTGGGCGCCAACGTCTATCTCAAGGGAACGACGACCCCCGCGTTGCCGGAGTACCAGATCGTGACGGTCGGGGGTCTGCGGGTCGGGATCATCGGTGCCGTCACCCAGGAGACTCCGTCGCTGGTGACCCCGGCCGGGATCGCAGGTCTCGACTTCGGGGATCCGGTCGACGCCGTCAACCGAGTTGCCGCCCAGCTCACCGACGGCAATCCCGCCAACGGCGAGGCCGATGTACTGGTTGCCGAGTACCACGAGGGCGCCGGAGCCGGCGTGCCGGACGGCGCGACCATCGACCAGGAGGTCGCGGCCGGCGGTGCGTTCGCCAAGATCGTCACCCAGACCAGCGCGAAGGTCTCGGCCATCTTCACCGGGCACACCCACAAGCAGTACGCCTGGGAGTACGCGGTCCCCGGGGTTGCGGGTGCCACCCGTCCGATCCTGCAGACAGGCTCGTACGGCGAGAACATCGGTGAGATCACCTTGAACGTCACCGACGGTGTCGTCACCGCGCACACCCAACGCAACGTGCCGCGCACCACGGTGGCCGATGCCACGCTGGTGCAGACCTACCCGCGGGTGGCGACCGTCCAGCAGATCACCAATACTGCTGTGGCTCGCGCCAACGTCGCCGGCAGCGTGCCGGTCGGTTCGGTGGCAGCCAACATCACGACCGCGTACTTCGGTACCGGCGCGGGGTACACCGGAGCGGGCGGCACCTTCACCGCACCGACCCGGGACGACCGGGCCAATGAGTCGGCGTTGGGTGACCTGGTCGCCGATTCGCTCGTCGACACACTGAAGGCTGAGCGCTATGGTTCCGCCGAGATCGGCGTCGTCAACCCCGGCGGCCTGCGGGCCGAGCTGCTCAAGGGTGACGACGGTGTCATCACCACATCCGAAGCGGTTTCGGTGTTGCCGTTCGCGAACAACCTGAACACGATCACCCTCACCGGTGCTCAGTTCAAGACGTTGCTCGAGCAGCAGTGGCAGACCAACGCCGACGGCACCGTTCCGTCGCGCGGCTACCTGCAGTTGGGTCTGAGCAAGAACGTGACGTACACCTACGACGTGGCCGCGGCGCAGGGATCCCACATCACCTCCATCTCGGTGAACGGCGAGCCGTACAGCCCGACCGCGAACTACCGGATCGGTACGTTCTCCTTCCTGATCTCCGGCGGCGACAACTTCCGGGTGTTCCTGCAGGGAACGGGCAACCAGGATTCCGGTCTGGTCGACCGGGACGCGTGGATCAGCTACCTGCAGGCGAACCCGGGTCTGACCCCGGACTTCGCCCGGCAGGCAGTCTCCGTGCCGCAGGTCCCGACCACCGCCGCGGCCGGGCAGAGCCTGTCCTTCACCGTCGGTGGGCTGAACCTGACGAGCCTCGGCTCACCGAAGAACACCTCGGTGGACGTCAAGCTCGATGCGGTGGCGCTGGGGAGCGCGCCGGTGACGTCCTCGACGCTGCCGGGCTCGCTGCCGGACGGGAACCTGGTCGGCAACGGCTCCGCAGCCGTCCAGGTGACCGTGCCCGCAGGTACCACCGCGGGCGTCCACACCGTCACGGTCACCGCGGTCCCGTCGGGCACCACCGTCACCTTCCCGGTGACCGTGTCCGTCTCCGCGGCGGCGACCACCACCACGCTCACGGCCACCTCCGCGGTGCAGGTCTACCAACCGACGAGCCTGCAGACGCTCACCGCGACGGTTGCCACGGCCGCCAGGGCGCCCGGCGTGGGGATCATCCGGTTCAAGCGCGCCGGAGTCGTGTTCGGCACGGTTCGTCTGGACTCGACCGGCGTTGCCCGGATCCGGGTTCCGGCGGATCTGCTGCCGGGTGCAACGTCCTTCACCGCCGAGTTCACGCCGACCACGGAGGCCCAGACGGCGTCCGTCTCGGCGCCACTCGCGTTCCGCGTGGCGCTGGTGACGACCACCGTCGCTGTCTCGGCACGGGGGGTCACGTTGTCCGCGGCCGACCAGAAGAAGTTCAAGGTCGTCTCCGGATTGATCGTCACCTCGACGGTCAAGGCAACGGGCTCGAAGTACGTCCCGGCCGGCAAGGTGCACGTCAACATCCGCGGCAAGGTCACCACGGTGACCCTGTCGGGCGGGCGGGGTGTCACCCCGGTGATCCCGACCGCCAAGGGCACGGTGACGATCTACTCGACCTACGAGCCGACCGGCACCCCGGTGGTGGCGACCAGGTCGCTGGGCCGGGTCACTGCGCGCGTTCTGCGGTGACAGCAGTCGGCCCGGACCTCGTCCGGACCGGCGGATGAAGTGAGCAGCGCCCCGATCGGTTTGCGGTCGGGGCGCTGTTGCGCTCAGAGCGCAAATCGGTGATGTGTCATCTATGCAGGTGGGGGCTTGCGTCCGGCGATCGTGGGTCGAACGGTTTCAGATCGTCGACGGCAGGCGTTGCTACTTCATGCCAGGTGTGATGTCCTCTAGGGGGTCTAACAGCGGGCCGTGCGTACGTGGTAGTTCTCCTGAGGAGACGCATGACCCTCGCTGAAGCTGTTCGTGACACGTCCGAACTCGACCCGAACACACAAGACTCTCGCCCGGCCGCAGTGTCGAATCCAGTCCCGGATGCGCGCCAGCTGGCTCGCGATGCCCGCGCCGATCAGGTGCGCCGACTCCTCGCCGATCTCGACGGGTGCGACGACACCACCGCCGACCGGATCAAGCAACGGGTCGCCGAGCTCACGATGCCTGTGGCGCGCTCGATCGCTTCGCGCTACCGCAATCGGGGTGTCGACCTGGCCGACCTGGAACAGATCGCCGCGCTGGGTCTGATGAAGGCGGTGCACCGCTGGAAGCCGGGTCTGTCCGAGGATTTCCTGCAGTACGCGGTGCCGACGATCAGCGGCGAGATCAAGCGGTTCTTCCGGGATCGGTGGTGGACGGTACGGCCGCCCCGCCGTCTCCAGGAGGCCCGCGCCGCGCTGTCCCAGGCGGAGAACGACCTGCGCCAGGGTGGCGGCCGAGAACCCGTGGACGCCGAACTCGCCGCCGCGATGGGCACTGACATCGCGACCGTGCGGGAGGCCAAGCAGGTTCGTCAGTCGGCCCGTTTCACCTCGCTGGAGGACCCGGCGTCCGACAACGGCGCCATCGATCGGTTCCTGGCGGGCGAGGACATCGAACTGGAGCGGGTCGAATCCCGCCTCGACGTCGCCCAGATGCTTGCCTCGCTCGGCGAGCGTGATCGCAAGGTGCTGGAGCTGCGCTACTTCCGTGGGTTGTCGCAGGCGAAGATCGGCGATGCCATCGGGGTCAGCCAGATGCAGGTCTCCCGCATCTTGCGCGATGTCACCAAGAAGCTCCGGGAGGAGTGGGCCGAGTCCGGCTGAGCCCAGGCATCAGCTCTCGAGGGGATGCTGCACACCGGGTAGCTCGCCGCGGTCGACCACCAGTTTGGCGACGACCGCCAGCTTCGTGTTGCTGTTCTGGGAGTACCTGCGCAGCACCGAGAACGACTGTTCCGGGTTGATCGCGTAGCGCTCCATCAGGACTCCCTGCGCCATGCCGATCAGGTGACGGGCATCGACGGCCCGCCAGAGATCCTCTTCATGGCGGAGCCGTGCCAGCGCTACCGAAGCATGGGCCGCGACCACCCGGCAGGCCACCAGCTCCTCGTCCGACCAGCCGCGCTGCTCGTCGTTGTAGAGGTTGAGCGCTCCCAGTGCGCGGTCGGCGGTGAACAGGTGCAACGACAGCACGCTCTGCACCCCGACCTGAGCTTTCACCGCCGGCGACCAGCGTGGCCACCGCGGATCGTCGTCCATGTCGCGGATGACGTACAGCTCGCCGCGCTCGGCCGCGGTCAGGCACGGGCCCTCCTGCAGCTCGTACTGCAGCGCATCGGCGCGTTCGGCATGCGCGTCGGTCGCTGCGGCGGAGAAGAGGGCGCCGCCGGCCTCGATGAGAGTGACGCTCGCATGATCACAGACGGTCGCCTCGACAGCCAACTGGGTGATCGATCGCAGGGTCGCTGCCGGGTCGTCCTTGACCGACAGGTGTCGCACCCGTTCAGCGAGTACCAGATCGTTCATACCTCATTGCCCCTGGGCGGCGCGGCGTCTGCGGCGGCTCGCCCGACCGTCGGGCTCGGTCGGGTCACTCTCGTACTCGCCGTCCGGATCGGCCAGCCCGGACTCGTCCTGCGCTTCGGGCTCGTCGGAGTCGTCGGAATCGTCGCCGCGATAGCGGGACGGTCCACGCCGCGGCTCGACGCCCTGCGGAGCGCTCCGGTCCCGGCGACCACGCCGACCCTCCTCCTGGCGCTCCGCGTCTGCGGCATGCTGCGCCCGGGCGGCATCGGTCGCCCGGATGACGACGATCCGGTCACCCGGCTGGAACACCTTGACGCCGCCCGAATCGAAGCGGTGCGCGACCCCGCGACGGATCACCGTGAGTACGATCTCGCCCTGCGCGGTGAGTCGGGCCGGCGCCAGCCCGACGTCCTCGGGGCGCACGTCGCGTTCGGAGATCTGCAGTCCTGCAACAGGTTCCAGCAGATCTTCCAGCACCTCGCCGGCGTGCGGCGCGATCGTCGAAAGCCCGAGGAGGCGGCCCGCGGACTCTGCGGTGGGGATCACCACGTCCGCGCCACCCTGGCGCAGCACACCGATGTTCTGTTCCTCCTTGGCTGCGGCGACGATGGTCGCGCGCGGCGAGAGGCGGCGCGCGGTGAGGGTCACCAGCACGCTGGTGTCGTCCCGATCCGCGGCCACGATGACCCGTTCCGCGGTGCTCACCGATGCCTGGCGCAGCACTTCCTCGCGACGTGCGTCGCCGACGACGCCGACGCAACCGTCGCCGGTGGCGGCCTTGACCATGGAACCGTTCTGGTCGACGACCACGATCGACTCGGCCTTGGCGCCCTGGTCGATGAGGGCCTTGACCGCCGATCGACCCTTCATGCCGTACCCGATCACCACCGTGTGCTTCTTCACGCGTCTCCTCCAGCGGGCATAGCGGAACTGTTGGCGACTGCGCTCGGTCAGCACCTCGATGGTCGTGCCGACCAGCACGATGAGGAACAGGAACCGCAGCGGAGTGATGACGATGATGTTGGTCAGCCGTGCCGTGGACGACTCCGGAGTGATGTCGCCATAGCCCGTGGTGGAGAGGGTGACGGTGGCGTAGTAGAACGCGTCCAGCATGCTGTCGACCTTGCGATCGAGATCGCGGTAACCGTCACGCTCGAAGTAGACGATCATCGCCGTCGCCACGATGCACAGCAACGCGACCACGATCCGGACGACGATCGCGCGCAGCGGTCCGTGCTCGCGTTCCGGCAGAGCGATCCGGACCGGGGTCTCCTTGGCCACGCACGCAGACTACTGCGCGCGACACACGCTCCCGGACCGTCCGGCTCACTCCTGGTCGGCGAGGAACCTCTCGACCTGGGCTGCGAGTTCGTCGGCGGTGGGCATCGCCTCCGACGGGGCCAGCAGGCTCCGTCCGTTGGCGGAGATGAAGGCGTCGTACTGCTGCTCCAGCGCGGTGACCACCTGCGTCACCTCGTCGTTGCCGGAGAGCTCGACCGCGAGCTGGGCATCGAACTGGCCGATGGCGCTGTTCAGCTCGTCGGCCTCCAGCGCCAGACCGGTCGTCTCCTGGACGGCCTGCAGCAGCCGCTGGGCGGTGACCGGATGGTCGCTGCGGGCGAGGTAGTGCGGGACGTGCGCGGCCAGTCCGATGGCCGGCAGACCGAGCTCGCCGAAGCGGTACTCGAGCAGCCCGCTGACGTGGCCGGGGACGCTGATCGTGCCCATCCACGCCTCGTTGCTCTCGACGAGGCCGGGCTGACTGCTGTGCCGTGACATCCCGGCCGGGCGGGTGTGCGGAACGGCCATCGGGATCGCGAGCAGGTTGACCGTCAGCCGGACGCCGAGCTTCTGGACCAGATCTGCGACGTCGGCACAGAAGCGCTCCCAGTGCAGGTCCGGCTCCGGGCCGGTGAGCACCAGGTAGTCGGTGCCGGCCCGGTCACGGATCCGGCGGACCAGCAGCTGCGGCTGGGCGTAGGAGGTGAAAGCGCCGTCGACGTAGACCAGCGGGGGACGGCGCGAGCGGTAGTCCAGCAGCGCATCGACGTCGAACGTCGCGACGACGTCGCCCGCAGGTTCTGGGCGCCCGTCCGGATCGCCACCGCCGAGCAGGTGACGCACGGCCAGTGCGACGCCGTTGCCGGCATCCACGTAACCGTCCAGCGCGACCAGCAGCACGGGCTCGTGCAGGCCTTCAGCGGCCTGTTCGTCGAGCACATACAGCTCGTCGGGGCGGTGTGTCACCGGGGCAGTCTCCTTCAAGGGGTTGCATCTCAGGTACTCCCTCCCCAACGTACGGCCGCAGCCCTCGATTCCCCCGGCCGATCCGCGTACAGCGAACGACCAGACCCGGGGCCGCGGATGAGGGCGCTGCTTGCCCCGGTTGTCGAGCAGCGAGGAACGAGCGTGACGAGACACG
Organism: Nakamurella sp.; assembly: GCA_037720195.1. Taxonomy (GTDB): domain Bacteria; phylum Actinomycetota; class Actinomycetes; order Mycobacteriales; family Nakamurellaceae; genus Nakamurella. The sequence goes on from JBBJML010000048.1 coordinate 13,891, forward strand.
CTTGGCGCGCCCGTTCGCAGGCTCACCGGCGCGGCCATCGCTGCAGAGGGCTACGCCTCTCCCCTCATCCCCGGCCCCGGTGATGGGAGACTTCCGATGGTCCCCTTCGTCTCGTTCCTCGCTCAGGACAGGGAGCAGGTGAGGAACAAGCGCGTCGAGACCCTGTCAGTTCAACGACCCCACCGTTCCACATCGGGATCTCGACTCACTCCGTTCGCTCGATCGCCGAAGTGCTCGATGATCGACCCTTCGGTGGTCGAGCAAGCGAGGGTCGAGCGCATCGAGACCCTGACAGATCATCGACCCGGTTCTGTCACGACGGGATCTCGTCCCCTTCGTCGCTCGATCACCGGGCGAGCGGCTCAGAGGGCGGCGGCGGTGTACTTCTCCTCCGCGCGGAGCAGCTGCTCGACCTGCTCCACGATGACGCTCTCGATCTTGCCGCCGAACAGCGGGATCGGGACGCTTGCGGAGCCGTCGACCGTGAGGGTGCTCCCCGTTCCGGCCGGGGCGAGCGTCATGGTGCCCTTGAGGCTGGCCGGCGCGCCCTTGATCACGACGTCGAAGTCGGCGAGATAGGAGTCGCCGTCAGCGCGCCACTTCTCGGTGCGGATCGTGACCGGGTCGCCGGGAATCATCGACGCGACCATCGACGGCAACGCCGAGGCCGGGATCGATTGCTGCAGCGAGATGGTCAGTCCCTCGGCCGGGGCTCCCGTCAGCTCGTTGACCGCCGGCTCCAGCCCGCCGGCGGCTTGCAGCCGACCGTCCAGGAAGGTGCGGTCGGCGAACTTCGCCATCACTGCGGACGGAGCTGCGGGGTAGCGCTGGACGACATGCAGAGCGGTGGGCATCGGTCTCCTCGGTGGACGGCTGCGGCTGACGTTCTCGCATCTGTTCGCCCTCATGCTACTGGGCGGTAACTTGAGCGCTGGCGCTATGGTGTCGCCGTGCATCCTGCCGTCACATTCGCCCAACTGACCACCTTCGGTCTGGGCGGGCTCGCCCCCCGATTCGCTGTTGCCTCCACGGTGGACGAGATCAGGGACGGCATCGCGGAACCCGGCGCGCTGGTCATCGGTGGTGGATCGAACCTGATCGTCGCCGACGCGGGAATCCCGGGGCCCGTCATCAAGATCGCAGTCGAGGGCATCGACCGACGGGTCGGCGCCGGTGCGGACGGGTCGGATCTGATCACGCTGGGAGCGGGCCTCGACTGGGATGCGGTGGTCGCCGAGCTCACTGCCGACGGCTACGCCGAACTCGCGCCGCTGTCCGGGATCCCGGGTTCCATGGGCGCGACCCCGGTGCAGAACGTCGGTGCCTACGGCGTGGAGATCGCCGAGATCCTGGATCGGGTGACGGTGCTCGAACGTGCGAGCGGCGAGCTCGTCACGATGACGCCGGCCGACCTGCAGCTGGGATATCGCAGTTCGGTGCTCCGCGGCACGGACCGCGCCGTGGTGATCGACGTGACCTTCCGGCTGACCCGCACCGCCACCACCGTCCGCTACGCCGAGCTGGCCAGGACGCTGGGCGTGCACGCCGGGGAGTGCGCGCCGCCCGCCGCCGTGCGCGATGCGGTCCTGGCACTGCGCCGCAGCAAGGGGATGGTGCTGGATCCGGCCGATCCCGACACCCGCAGCGCAGGGTCGTTCTTCACCAACCCGATCGTCGACGAGCCCGCGCTGCAGGCACTGCGCGCGAGGGTCGAGGAGGCCACGGGCAGCACGGCATTCCCGGCGTTCCCGGCGGGCTCTTCATCGACGGGTGAGCTGACGAAGCTCTCCGCGGCCTGGTTGATCGAACACGCCGGCTTCCACAAGGGCCATCCCGGTCCGGGGGCGCGGGTGGCCGTCTCGTCGAAACACACCTTGGCGCTCACCAATCGTGGTGGCGCATCGACCGCCGACCTGTTGACGCTGGCCCGGGAGATCCGTGACGGCGTGCTGCAGCGCTTCGGCATCCGGCTCGAGCCGGAGCCGGTGATGGTCGGTGTCTCGCTCGACTGAGATCGCGGACCTGCACCGATCGACTTCCGGGAGCTCTCATGAACCCCCGGTATCGTCGTCGGGATGAGCTTGCTGCCCGCGCTGCGCCGCCGCACCCGTCTGATCGCCCTCGTCCCGCTGGCCGCTGTGCTGTTGACGGCGTGCGGCAACGAGGAGGTGGTCGTCATCCGGACCACCGTCACTCCGGGCCAGACGAGTAGCGCAGGCGACGGTGGGGTCGCTCAACCGTCGAGCGACGCACCCTCGACGGCAGGCAGCCCACAGCCCACCTCGAAGGGATCCGGGCTCGCTGGGCAGATCAGGGTGATCGCCAATCCGGAGTTCGGCAAGAAGGACATCGGCCCGAACGATCCGATCAGCGTCACCGTTTTCTCCGGCACGATCAGCGCGATGAAGGTCGAAGCGGGCGACGGCACCCCCATCGCCGGTGAGGTGTCAGCCGACAAGACCACTTTCACCGTGAAGGACCGCCTCGCCTACGGCCTGACCTACACCTTCGCCGGGACGGCCACGGCGCCGGACGGCACCACGAAGAAGATCGGCGGCAAGCTTTCCACCGTCGATCCCGCAGACACCGTCCGGACCGCCGTGCAGATCCCCGAGGGTGGCACGGTGGGCGTCGGTGCCCCGATCTCGGTGACGTTCTGCCCGGCCGTCCAGGACAAGGCGGCGGCCCAGAAAGCGCTCGAGGTGACCACCGACAAGAAGGACATCCCGGGGAGCTGGGGATGGCTCGCGGACGAGGAGTTCTCGGCAGGTGAGGGCGTGTGCTCGCAGGTGCACTACCGGCCCAAGGACTACTGGCCGGCGAACACCAAGGTCAAGCTCACGGCGAACCTGTTGGGCGTCAACTACGGAAACGGTTGGGGTCGCGAGGATCTCGTCCGCAACTTCACTGTGGGGCGTTCACTGGTGATGAAGGCCGAGGTGTCCACCATGCGGCTCGTGGTGATCAAGGACGGATCCGTGTTCCGCAACTACAAGGCGTCCTACGGCAAGGAGTCCGTCCCCGGCCGGACGACGGTCAGTGGGATCCACATCGTCCAGAAGACGTATCCGACGTTCAAGATGTGCAACCCCACGTACGGCTATTGCAACCTGCTCGAGAAGTGGGCGATCCGGATCAACAACAACGGTGAGTTCATCCACGAGAACGAGAAGGTGGAGCAGGCGGGGCTGTTGGGCGTGCAGAACGTCTCCCACGGGTGCATCAACCTGGGCGGGGTGGATGCGAAGGAGCTCTACGACATGGTGATCTACGGAGACCCGGTCGAGGTGTCGGGAACCAGCGTCCAGATCAGCCCGAAGGATTACATCTACGACTGGGGTTACACCTGGGACGAGTGGCAGACGCTGTCGGCGCTGTAGGGGGCTCGCTCGGTTCGAAGGCTTCGGCAGGCGCACGACTACAGCGGTTTCTCGATGAACACCCTGCTGCCGTCGACGGTGATCCTCGCGATTGATGGGGCGCTGTCGGGGACCACTGCGGCTCGCGCCGGGCGCGGTCAACGGGTTCACCGGTGGCGAGGCACCGACCAACGGATGAGTCCGTAGGCCAGGAGTGCGACGCCCAGGGCTGCAACGGCCATCAACACCAACGCAGCGATCGACCAGAGCAGCGTCACGATCGGGGACGTCAGCGCGAAGTCGAGGCGGTCCGACTCGCACCGCGACTGCAGCGGCAACCACCGGAACTCGGTTCGGAAATCGTCTGCGCTGCCTCCGCGGGCGCGTCCGACGCAGGCATCCGCGCCGTACGGCTCCGCCACGAACACTGCCGTGAGCGCCCACAGAACGGAGCCCACCGCGGCACTCACGATGAGGCCGGCACCGACCTCGGCAGGTCGCCACCGCACGGTCTGCTCCTCGGTGTGCACCCGGTCGGCGCTACCGATGCATCAGGGGCCGCGGACCTACGATGGCGGTCATGCATCCCATCAGCGCGCCGACCCGGTTCGCACGCCGAGCCGACAGCGGTCGAACTCCACTACGCCAGGGGGTGAAGGCCAGGTGCTCACAGAACCGGTCTCCAGTGACGCAGAATCCTGGTCTGAAGCCAGATTTCGCTCACTGCAGACCGATCCTGCGAGTTCTCCAGCCATCAGGGTGCCACCGGGAGGCACGCCCATGACCGCGACATCGGACGTCCTGTCTGCGACGGGTGTTGCTGCCGCGCTGACCGATCTGGACGTGCCGTTCCACACCGAGCCGGATGGCGCCTCGTTCCTGGTGACGCTGCCGGGGGAGCGCAAGTTCAAGACGCTGGTCTGGCTGTCGGTGGGGACGCATGATCTGCTGGTGGAGAGCTTCGTCTGCCGCAAGCCCGACGAGAACGCCGAGGGTGTCTACCGCTTCCTGCTGCAGCGCAACGCCTCACTGCGCACCATCGCCTACGCGCTCGACCAGGTCGGCGACATCCACCTGGTCGGACGGCTCGGACGGTCCGGGATTCCGGCGGATCGGGTGACGCAGGAGATCGACACCCTGCTCGGCCTCGTGCTGGCCACCAGCGACGACGACTTCAACCTGATCCTGGAACGCGGGTTCGCCTCGGCCATTCGGCGGGAATGGGCCTGGCGCACCGCGAACGGTGAGTCCGCCAAGAACCTCCAGGCGTTCCTGCACCTGATCGAAGCCTGAGGGTCGACGACTCAACCGGTCTCCTCGAAGATCCACGCCGTGTCGTTGCCGAGCACAAGACGTGACCCCTTCAGCGACACGCCGAGGTCGCCGACCGGAGGTCCCTTCGGGTTCTCTCCGACGGCACAGGCCTCCCCGTCCGGTTCGCCCAGCTGGAGCCGCCCCGAGTTCTCGAGGGGTGAGACGGTGTAGCGCAGTGTGCAGTCGCCGGTCACCGTCGCTGTCGCCCCGGAGAACGACATGGTGAACTCCAGGCCCTGACTCATCAGATTCTGTGCACCACCGTCGATGAAGGTGCTGCGCAACGCGAAGGTGCGGCCTGAGAGCCGTTGCACGATCGAACCGGATTCACCGGCGTCGGTCGGCGACTCCGGTGGGGGAGTCAAGGATCCTGCGAGCGATGAAGGTGGGGCTGTGGGACTTGCCGACATCGTCACGGAGGCCATCGTCAACTCGCTCGGCGGCGGGGCCGAGCTGACGTTCCGATCTCCACACCCGGATGCCATCACCAGAACCGCCAGCAAGGCTGACGCTCCGCCCGCTCGACGTCCCCATCGGACTCCGGCGCGTCCGACCCGTTGCTCTTTCATCATTGTCCCCGTTTCGACGACGTCCGAACGCCTGAAGGCGTCGACTCCCACCGACCGGACGAAGCTCGCGGCGCCGGTCGTTGCACCGTGCCCTGATGCTGACCAATTACCCCCTCACGCAACCCGTATCGGTGCCAGGCGTCCTGCTGACGTGCGAGGAACACCTCGTGGCACCCGATGAGCGAAGGAGCACCGTCATGATCAGGACGATCTGCAGGGCAACAGGAATCACCGGGATCACGGCCGGACTGGTGCTGGCGATGACGCCGGCCGCCGGTGCCGCACTCGTCTCCACCGCACAGGAAACACTCTCCGCAAGCTCAACTGCTGCCGTCGAATCCGCTGTGGCACAGCGTGTCTCGAAGCAGGTCGAGGTGGGCGACCTGGTCACGAAGGCGCAGGCGCAGCGCGCCTGGGTCGCGTCGACCCGGGGTGACGCGCGCATCTCCGCAGTGCGGGAGAGTGCTCCGCCGGCTTCGACCGGATAGGGCTCGCCGTACCACCTCGGCAATTTTCGGCAGTCTGCCGTCGCGTCCGCCGTGGTGCGGTACCGCGCTTCATCCAACGCCGGCCTCCCGTTCGGTCACCTCACCGACCAGCGGACGTTCGCCTACCCGGACGCTGCCACGGCTTCGCGCGCACTGACCCGCGACCTGAACTACCTCCGTGCGCTGAAGGTGACCCCGAAGTGGGTGGAGGCGGAGGGGCTCATGGTCACGCAAGCCCCCGGTGTCGGCAACGACGCCTACTGGCGCACCGTGAAGGGCTCCCCGGGTCTGGACACGAACCTCGTCGTCCGCCAGGGCAACGTCGTCACCATCTTCTCCACCTGGGAGTACGAGGTCGACACAGTCCAGCAGACCCGGACCTCGACCCTCACCCTGGCCGAGGAGCTCGTGCAGCGGCAGCGGACGGCGCACGGCAGCTCGGCCGCCACGGCAGCGGTGCAGCACCTGGGATCTGCCCCGATCCGTGCCGGCAGGATCTGAGAGCTGCACGTCCTGACCTCACCCGGCAGGCCATCCAGCCGGGTGAGGCAGGATGAGCGGTATGACCAGCACACTGATCCTGCTCCGCCACGGCGAGAGCGTGTGGAATGCCGAGAACCTGTTCACCGGCTGGGTGGACGTGCCTTTGTCCGAGAAGGGTCAGGCCGAGGCCACCCGGGGCGGCGAGCTGCTCAAGGAGCGCGATCTGCTGCCCGACGTGCTGCACACCTCGCTGCTGCGCCGGGCGATCTCCACTGCCAACCTCGCGCTGGATGCGGCCGACCGGCACTGGATTCCGGTCCGTCGGCACTGGCGGCTCAACGAGCGGCACTACGGCGACCTGCAGGGCAAGGACAAGAAGCAGACGCTGCAGACCTACGGCGAGGAGCAGTTCATGCTCTGGCGCCGCAGCTACGACGTGCCGCCGCCACCGATCAGCGCCGACAACGAGTACTCGCAGGCGGGCGACCCGCGGTACGCCGATCTCGGTGCCGATGCGCCGCAGACCGAGTGCCTGGCCGACGTCGTCACCCGGCTCGAGCCGTACCTGTACGGCCCGATCGCTGACGACCTGAAGGCAGGCAAGACGGTTCTCGTTGCAGCACATGGCAATTCGCTGCGCGCCACCGTCAAGCTGCTGGACGGGATCGACGACGCCACCATCGCCGGCCTCAACATCCCGACCGGTATCCCGCTGGTCTACGAACTGGACGCGGAGCTCAAGCCGCTGACGCCGGGCGGCACCTACCTCGACGCAGCGGCCGCGGCCGCCGCGGTCCAGGCGGTCGCCAACCAAGGACGCTGACCTCGGGAGGCCGGCGGTGAGCCGGGTCCAGCTCGGTTGACGAAAAGATGGCCCTCGATCGACGTTTCTGCAGGAGCACCTGCGGATTCGGCGCTCGGGGGCCATCCTCTCGTCACGGTCCGGGAGTCGGTGTCGTGCGCCGCAGGGATGTCGCCGGTGAGCGCACGCCTTGGTTTGCCATATTGGCAAACGCCCTTGCAGGTCGCGAACGGTTTCATGCACTGTGCAGACATGACCGACCCACACCAGCATCCGTACGACGGCCGCCGTCCATCCGCCGATGCGGTGGCTGTCGGGTGGGACGAGCGCTTCAGCAGTTCCGACCGCCTGTTCAGCGGCCGGGCCAACGGATCGCTCCGTGCCGAGGTGAGCGGGCTCCCGGCAGGGCGCGCGCTGGACGTCGGCTGCGGTGAGGGCGCGGACGCGGTCTGGTTGGCCCAGCAGGGCTGGGCGGTGACGGCACTGGACGTGTCGCAGGTGGCCCTGGACCGTGCAGCACATGCTGCGACTCGGGCAGGTGTCGAGGTGGCCTGGTTGCGCACCGGCCTGGTGGAAGCATCGCTGGGTGATCGGTTCGACCTGGTCGCGGTGCACTACCCGGCGTTGCCGAGCTCGACGGGTCACGAGTGCGAGCGCGCTCTCCTGGCCGCGGTGGCTCCGGGCGGGGTCCTGCTGGTGGTCCACCACGCCGATCCGGGCGGCGCAGCAGCACGCTCACACGGATTCGACCCTGCGGATTACGTGGGTCCGACGGATCTGGTCGGTGCGCTGCTCACCGAGGACTGGCACGTCCGGATCGACACCTGGCGACCGCGGGACATGCCGACCGGCGGTGGTGGACACACCCATGACGTGGTGCTGCGGGCGCATCGTGCACCGCGTGCTCTTGTGGCTGACCAAAACTAAGGCTAGGCTTACCTCAGCAGGGGTCACGGTACCTACTCGCCTCCGGCGGCGGTCGGAACGAGATGTGGTGATGCGTCTGTCGGGACGCGGCTCGTTCCGCCGCCGCTGACGTCTGCCCAGCCCCGGCGCGCCGCGTCAGCCCCGGCGATGCCAGGAGTGCGATCAACGCCCACCTGCGGCGGATCACCTCTTCCGCGCCGGAGTTCCGCTCGTTCACCCCCGCTGGACCAGACGAGTACTTCGGGCTGGTCGTGCCGCGCGCGGGCGTCCCCGAGGTGACGATGCCCCCGCGGCGCGGTATCAACGTCCGCCCGGCGGTGGCCTCGATGCCGGCGGAGGTCCGGCCGGAACTGCGCTGGTACACCGCGCGTCGGCACCGTCCCGGGGTGGGGGACATCGACGTCGACGTCGTCACCCACGGCGATTCCGGACCCGGATCGGCCTGGGCCTCGCCGCGACCGTCGACAGGGTCGAGCTGCCGCTCGACGTGCAGTATCTGTTCCGCGGTGACGCGGCGCCGGGTTCGCTCGTCGTCCCGGCAGTGACGGACGCGGCGATGCCGACCCCCCGGCTGTACCTGGCCGTGCGGTGATTCCCAGATCGTGACCTCGTTGCGGCGCCTGCTGGTCAAGGACCGCGGTGTCGCCCGCACCGACGTGCTGTTCTCCGGGTACTGGAAGCTCGGCGCAGCCCGCATCTGACGCGGCCCGCAACTGACCTGACGCGGGCCACTCAGGCGAGCACCCTTCGCAATACACCGCGGGCCTCGTCGGCGAGCCAGTGGGACGTCTCGCGGTGTTCGACGATGGTGATGAGCGCCTTCCACAGCGCCCATCCGCGACCGCGGTCCCAGGTGTCGGGATCCAGGCCGAGCACGTCCCGGAAGGCTCGCGCCGCGTCGTCGGGCAGCAGGGTCCAGCCGATCACCGTGTCGCAGGCCGGGTCTCCGACCCCGCTGGTGCCGAAGTCGATGACCCCGCAGAGCAAGCCGTCGGCCACGAGCAGGTTCCCGTGCGCGACGTCGCCGTGGAACCACACCGGAGCACCCGTCCACTCCGAGTCCAGCGCGCGGTCCCAGACGGCCGTCACCCGCGGGACGTCAACCTCGTCCCGGAGCTGCTGGATGGTGGCCCGCGTCTCCTCGTCGTACGCGCGGGGATGGGCTCCGCGGTGGAAGCTCTGGTCGCCCGCCGCCGGAGCTCCGGCGGCGTCGGCGCCGCGCAACGCTGTGAGGAACGCCCCGAGGTCGCGCACGAACTGATCGAAGTCCTCGACCCGGTCCGGGGTCGGGGTCTCGCCGGAGATCCAGCGGCGCACCGACCACGGCCGGTCGAACGTCGACGACGGCGCGCCCTTCCCGACGATCTCCGGAATGGGCTGCGGGAGGAGCGGACCCAGCCGCTCGAGCCAGGCGTGTTCCTTGAGCTCGCCGGCGATGTAGCCATCGTCGGTCGGGAGCCGGACGGTCAGGTCGGCGCCCAGTCGGAACGTCCGGTTGTCGTGTCCGCCGGGCAGCAGCAGGTCGACGGGCAACTCGGCCCAGTGCGGGAACTGGTCGGCGACGAGTGCGGCCGCCAGTTCCTCGGTCAGCTTCTCCGGATCTCTCATTGCCGCCCACGGTAAGGGGGACGTCCACAGATATTCGATCGAGCTCCGGCGGCAGTGGTCCAGCTTCAGTGGCCCGAACGGCTCGAGTCTGCCGCGGAGCAGTCGATCGCCGTCCGCCGCGACCGTCCTTACTGTCGAGGGATGCCGGATCCGATCTTCGCCCACCCGCGCCTCGCCCAGATCTACGACACTTTCGACGGCCCGCGTGACGACCTCGACGCCTACCTGGCGATCGCGAACGAGTTCGGTGCCCGACGCATCGTCGATCTCGGCTGCGGCACCGGTTGTCTCGCCCTGCTGCTGGTGGCGACCGGCCGACAGGTCGTCGGCGTCGATCCGGCCGGCGCGTCCCTCGAGGTGGCCAGGACCAAGGAGGCCGCTGAGGAGGTCACCTGGATCGAGGGCTCCTCCTCCGCGATCCCCGCCGACGCCGATGCGGACCTCGTCTTCATGACGGGCAACGCCGCGCAGGCGGTACTGGGTGACGACGATTGGGCAGCGTTGCTGCGAGATGTGCGCGCGGCACTCGGCCCCGATGGCCTCTTCGTCTTCGAGAGCAGGCGTCCCGAACGGCGAGCGTGGGAGGAGTGGGCGGAGGACACCGCTCCCGTCCGAGCGGACGTGTCAAGGACCGGGATCGTCGAGCAGCGCAGCGAGGTCACGGCCGTGGAGCTGCCGTTCGTGTCCTTCCGTCACAGCTACCGGTTTCCAGCCGCCGATCCGGAGGGCGACGACACCGAGCTGACCTCGGATTCCACCCTGCGGTTCCGTAGCCGCGACGAGCTGACAGCCTCGCTCGAGGAGGCCGGCTTCACCGTGCAGGAGATCCGGGACGCGCCGGACCGACCGGGCCGGGAGTTCGTCTTCCTCGCCCGTCGCACCTGACATCAGCGGCTCCCGGCCCCGCCTCGTTCGGGCCGCCCCCGCAGGAGTGAACTGCGGATGTACGGGCGCACGAACTCCCGATGAACCCTGGGCCGCGTGGGCCGTTCGTGGTCCGGGACTGTTCCGCTCCGACCTTACGATGAGCGGGTGCCGTGGGTCGGATATCTCGCCGTGGGAGTCGCCGGGCTCCTCATCGGCTGGTTGCTGGCCGCGATGCTGATCCGTCGGGCCGATGCGCTCCGCGAAGGACCGGTGCCCGCCGACGCCGAGCTGGCCGCCGAGGTGGTGCGGAACTCCGACACCGGATTCGTCGTGACCGATCTCGACGGCAACGTGCTGTTGTCGAATGCCCGCGCCGTCGAGCTGCGGGCCGTGCGGGCCGGGATGTGCGACAGCCGCATTGCCGCGGCGATCGGTCGCACCGTGATCTCCGGTGAGCCCATCGACGTCGAACTCGATCACCTGGACCCGCCGCCCGCCGGTGACGCCGACGCCGTGGTGCGGGCCGTGGTGGAGCCCCTCGCCCAGGAGTGGGTGCTGATCAGCGTGGTCGACGAGTCCGCCGCACGGCAGGTCGAGACCATCCGCCGCGACTTCGTGGCCAACGTTTCGCACGAGCTCAAGACCCCGGTCGGGGCGATGGCCCTGCTGGCAGAGGCAGTACTGGACGCCGCCGACGACGAGGAAGCGGTGCGGCACTTCTCGGCGAAGATGCTCCGCGAGGCCACCCGGCTCGGTGCCCTGGTGGGCGAGCTCATCGCGTTGTCCCGGCTGCAGGGCGGAATCCACGTCCAGGATCTGGCCGTCGTCGAGATCGACGGGGTGATCTCCGAGTCCATCGGCAGGCTGGCCACCAGTGCCGAGAGCGCCGGCATCGACGTGGTCACCGACACCCCGAGCGGCCTGCTGGTGCGCGGCGATCGGACCCTGCTGGTGACGGCCCTGACCAACCTCATTGACAACGCCATCAGCTACTCGCCCGCGCACACCTCCGTCTCGGTGGCCCGGCGCCGGACGGCGGACGGCATCCAGATCTCGGTCACCGACCGTGGCGTCGGGATCGCCCCCGAGCACCAGCGACGGGTCTTCGAGCGCTTCTTCCGGGTCGACCCGGCGCGCTCCCGCTCCACCGGTGGCACCGGACTCGGTCTGGCGATCGTCAAGCACGTCGCGGCCAACCACGGGGGTCGGGCGTTGCTGTGGAGCAAGGTCGGTACCGGCTCCACCTTCACCCTCCAGTTGCCCGCACTCGCGGGCGACGACCCAGAGTCGGACACGGTCGATCCGGCCCGCCCTGCGCGGATCGCCGCGCTCACCCCAGCAGTCCGAACCGAAGGAGCATCGTGACCAGAGTCTTGATCGTCGAGGACGAGGAGTCGATGTCGGAGCCGTTGTCGTTCCTGCTCAAGCGCGAAGGCTTCGACACGACCGTGGCAGGTAGTGGGCCGGCGGCCCTCGTCGAGTTCGACCGCAACGGTGCCGACATCGTCCTGCTGGACCTGATGCTGCCGGGCATGAGCGGCACCGAGGTGTGCAAACAGTTGCGCGCCAGGGCATCTGTGCCGGTGATCATGGTGACCGCGCGGGATTCGGAGATCGACAAGGTGGTCGGCCTGGAGCTCGGTGCCGACGACTACGTCACCAAGCCGTACAGCGCCCGCGAGCTGATCGCCCGGATCCGGGCTGTGCTCCGACGCGGCATCGAGGCCGAGGACATCGAGGAGACGGTGCTGCAGGTCAACACCGTCCGGATGGACGTCGAGCGGCACGTGGTGAGCGTCGGTGGCGACGAGATTCCGTTGCCGCTCAAGGAGTTCGACCTGCTGGAGTACCTGCTGCGCAACGCCGGCCGGGTACTCACCCGAGGTCAGTTGATCGACCGGGTGTGGGGCAGTGACTACGTCGGCGACACCAAGACGCTGGACGTCCACGTGAAGCGGTTGCGTGCCAAGATCGAACCCGACCCGGCCAACCCCCGCCATCTGGTGACGGTCCGCGGCCTCGGCTACAAGCTCGAGGCCTGAGCTTCGCGGTGGTGACGGTCGATTGCGGCTCGGGTTCGCGGTCGTGGCGGTCGTTGTGTCAGCAGGTTCGCGGTGTTGGCCGTCGTTTCGCCGCCCGCGGGGCACCTCGAGGCACGGACTAGTACTACAGCCGTAGATCGATCTTGTAGTGCTCTGATCTGCGGCGATAGTGGTGGTATCGGGCGGTGGCTTGGTGTTTCCGTCGCCAGATTGACCAGTGCAGGACGTGCTCACGGGTCGCGATCGCTCCGACTGTGAGGGTGTCGAAGAGTTTTCGCAGCTCGTTCAGGGTGAGATCGATCAGGCCGGTTGGTGCGGGTTGGCGGTCTCTCTCGGCAGCGGTGGTGACGGCAAGGAACGCCATCGCGAGCATCGCCAGGGTGCTCCAGCGGTGCCAGGAACACCACCGCCGGACCTGGTGTTCATCGAGTCCGGCTTGCCCTTTGGCGGTCTGGAACGATTCTTCGATCTTCCATCGTTGCCCTGCGACCCGGACCAGGGTGGCCAGCGGGACCGGTCGCGGTGAGTGACAGCGGTAGTAGGCCATCTCGCCGGTGGAATCGTTGCGGCGCAGCAGCAACCAGTGCAGGCCAGGCTGATCACCGGGTATCCGGATGAGCGCCCACGAGTAGAACCGCGGACCCTTGGTTCCCGCGCCGGCTGACATCTTCTGCCACGACTGCGCTGGCAGCGTCCCGGTCAACGCATCAGCGCGGACAGCTCCGCCCTGGGTCGGTATCCGGTGATCACACGCGACGGCCAGCACGTAGCCCATGGCTGTGTCGGTGAGCGCTGCACGAAGTTTGGAGTCGTTGCCGTACACCTCGTCACCGGCGACGAACCGCGCCGGGACGCCAGCCTGTACTGCCGACAGGATCATCTGCAGGGCCAGTGCCGGTTTGGTCGCGAACCCGACACCATCCGGGACACCGGCGCTGGCCATCCGGACGGGGTCATCGGTCCAGGACCTGGGCAGATACAGGGCCCGATCGATCAACGCATGCCCGCGAGGGGCCGCGTAGGTCAGGTACACCGCGACCTGAGCGTTCTCGATCCGGCCTGCAGTTCCGGTGTACTGCCGCTGCGCGCCGACCGTGTGCACGCCCTTCTTCACATCGCCGGTTTCATCAACGATCAGGACACCGTCCGGGTCACCGAACTCCTCAACCACATAGTGGCGCAGATCATCGCGGACCGCGTCAGCATCCCACTTCGCACGAGAAAGCAAGTGCTGCAACCCATCCGGGGAAACATCACCGCGATGCTCAGCGATCGTCCAACAGTTCTTCCGGTCCAGACCGGACAACAACCCGAGCATCAACGCACCAGCATGCCGGGCCGACTCGTACCGCGCGAACCGCGGCCGGACGCGGTCCAACAGCGCGCCGAACCCGTCCCACCACCGGTCAGGCTCTATCCTGTGAGGCGCGGCCAGCGCGACGTTCTTGTTTGTCTTCACAACCAACCATGATCACGCGCTGGCCGCCCTGACCTGCGACAACACGCCCAAAACCCCGATCTACGGCTGTAGTACTAGGGTGAGCGCATGCGACTCGGTGTTCTGGACGTCGGTTCGAACACGGTGCACCTGCTGGTGGTCGACGCCCACCGCGGCGGGCATCCCACCCCACAGCTGTCGGAGAAGTCGCCGCTCAAACTGGCTCAGCACCTGGATCGCGGTGGCGCACTGACCCAGGCCGGCGCTGATGCGCTGCTGGACTGTGTGCGCACGTACCAGCGGTCCGCCCGCAAGCTCGGCTGCGGTGAGCTGCTCGCCTTCGCCACCTCGGCGGTGCGCGATGCGACCAACTCCGCGCAGGTGCTCGCCAGGGTCCGGCGGGAGACCGGGGTCGACCTGCAGGTGCTGTCCGGGGCCGACGAGGCACGGTTGACGTTCCTGGCCGCCCGGCGCTGGTACGGCTGGAGCGCCGGGTCGATGTTGATGATGGACATCGGCGGCGGTTCGCTGGAACTGGCTGCCGGGCAGGACGAGGAGCCCGAGGTCGCCGTCTCGATGCCCCTCGGTGCCGGGCGTCTGCAGCGGGAGCGCCTCCCGACGGATCCACCCGACCGCGGGGAGGTGGACGCGTTGCACCACTGGCTCGGCCGCACCCTCGCCGCGCCGACGCGCAAGATCGCTGCGGCAGGTCCCTTCGACACCGTCGTGGCCACCTCCAAGACCTTCCGCACGCTGGCCCGGCTGACCGGCGCGGCACCGAGCAGGGACGGAATGCGCGCACCCAGGCAGCTGACCCTCACTGCGCTGAGCCAGGTGACCGCATTCCTGCAACGCATGGCGGCCGACGACATCGCCCAGCTCGACGGTGTTTCCTCCACCAGAGCCGGTCAGATCGCCACCGGCGCACTGATCGCCCAGGCAACCATGACGGCGCTGCACGTGGAGGTCGCCCAGATCTGCCCGTGGGCGCTCCGGGAGGGCATCATCCTGCGCCGCCTCGACCATCTGGCGTTCGCGTGAGCGATTCCGGCCACCCCGGTTATCCGCACGGCAGGGCACCCCGCCCGCCGATCCGCGTCACCCTGTCGACCGCGTCGGTGTACCCAGAGCTGCTGGGCGCCGGCTTCGAGATCGCAGCCGCGACCGGTTACGACGGCGTCGAGGTGATGGTGACGGCCGACCCGCTCACCCAACGCGCCGAGATCCTGCAGGAGCTCAGCTCCCGGCACCGGATGCCCATCGACTCGATCCATGCCCCGTGCCTGCTGATCTCGGCCCGGGTGTGGGGGGTCGATCCGCTCGTCAAGCTGAGCCGGTCGATCGAGCTCGCGGAACGCGTGGGAGCGCGGGTGGTGGTGGTGCACCCGCCGTTCGTCTGGCAGCGCGCAGCCGCCACCGATTTCACCGGCGCCGTCGCTGAGCTGCAGGAGCGCACCGATGTGCGCATCGCAGTGGAGAACATGTTCCCGCTGTCGGTGGGACGCGGCCGGTTCAAGGTGAACTCCTACCGTCCGCACTGGAACCCTGTTCCGTACGGTCACCGCTGGTTCACCCTCGACCTGTCGCACACCGCCACGGCCAGGATCGATGCGATCGAGCTGTTCGAGGCGATGGGGGACCGGCTCGGACACCTACACCTCGCCGACGGCTCCGGCTCGGGGACCGACGAACACCTGGTCCCAGGTCGCGGAAACCAGCCTGGTGCCCAGGTGCTGGAGACGTTGGCGCGCAACGGATATGACGGTTCGGTCTGCCTGGAGATCAACACTCGTGGGCTGTCGAAGAAGGCCCGGCTCGACGACGTCCGGCAGTCGCTCACGTTCGCGAGACTCGCACTCGGGCAGTAGCTCTCACGCGATCGAGCAGGTCCGCAGCCAGCGGACCACCGGATCCGCCGGCGTCAGAGAACCTTCTCGAAACACAACGACCCCGGCACGTCCTTGTACGGGTCGTAGACGGGGATCGGGGTGAATCCGTGACGCCCGTACATCCGCACCGCAGCGATCTGACGGTCGCCGGTGTGCAGGATGACGCGCGCTGCGCCCCGGTCCCTGACCTCGCTCAACAGTGCGGACATCAGGGCGTCGGCGGTTCCACGTCCCCGCAGATCCGGCACGACGAACAGGCGCTTGATCTCGAGGTCCTCCTCCAGCCGCCGTACGAAGGCATGTGCAACAGGATGATCGTCCACCCGACCGAGCAGCGCGACGACCACGGACTCAGGATCGATCCGATTGGCGCGCGCGTCGCCCACCTCGTCGCGCAATTCGGCGTAGAGGTCGGAGACCTCCGCGATCATCGCGGTTCGGAGGGCGACCGCGTCGGCGTGGTCGTAGGGAACGCCTTCGATGTGGACGGTCTGATCGGTGGTCACCGGGTGATTGTCCCGCGACCATCGGGTGCTGACGATCGGCGGGGTGGTCCGCTCTCCCGCTGGTCGAGCCCGTGAGACCTAGCCGGATCATCGAAGGGTCTGGCGCCGCAAGGGCTGTGCATCGCCCTCATCCCGCAGGTCTCGGCTACAGCATCGCCCGATCACCGCTCCCTCCGCCGATCGAGCAAGCGACGAAGGAGCGCGTCGAGAACCCGTCACGTCAGGACCGACCGCGACCGCACCGTCGCTCGACCACCGCTCCCTCCGCCGATCGAGCAAACGACGAAGGGCGCGTCGAGATCCCGTCACGTCAGGATTGGTGCTGTTCACTTCCTCGCCCGATCACCGCACCCTCCGCCGACCGAGCAAGCGACGAAGGAGCGCGTCGAGATGCCGTCACGTCACGACCGGTGTGCCGACCCCCTTGCGCGCCCGACCACCGCCCCCTCCGCCGATCGAGCAAGCGACGAAGGAGCGCGTCGAGATCCCGTCACGTCAGGACCGGGTGTGCATCGCGCGCCGAAGTGACCACCTGCCAGGTCCGTCGGGATTGTGATCGGAACGTGACCAGACTTGGTGCCCCACAGCCACTTCAGGGACCTCGACTGTCGGACCCCCTGAGTAACGTCGTACCCATGAACAGCGCCGGCGGGACGAGAGTCGCGGACACCCGCGCACACATCGCCGCGCTCGCCGATGAGCTGAAAACTCTGCACACCAGCATCTTCCAGTGCCCCACAGGTGAACTGGGCGACTTCCTCGCTGAACTCGCCGAACTCCGCGCGCTGGCCGGCGCTGTCAGTGTGATCGTCACTGCCGATGCTGAGGCCCGCGGGGTGGTGGAGGCCTCCCAGTCGGCGTCGACCCGCGGCTGGGTCGCCGAACACGGCTGGCACTCCCGCCGCGAAGCAACCACCATCGCGAAAGCCGCGCACATCCTGCGCCGACCGGACCTCGCCGAGATCACCGACTCCATCCGCACCGCCGACCTCGACCTCACCACCGCAGTGGTCGTGCAGGGCGAGTACGACAAGCTTGCCCCGGAGCTGCTCCCAGGTGCGCACCCGATCGTCCTGAAGCAATTGGTGAACCACGGCGCCCAACACGGACCCCGCGGTGTCCGGGAACTCCGGCAGTGGATCATCGCCCACCACGGCAAGCCCGACGAGTTCAGCAACTTCCAAGAACGCTGCCGACGCCACATCTCCCTCTCACCCGCCCGGGAAACCTCGACCGGTCTGCACGAATACCGGCTCGTGGTCGACAACGAAGGCCTCAGCATCCTCGAAGCCGCCATCCAAGCCCTGTCCGCACCCCGACCCGACCGCGATACCGGGGAGCGTGACAGTCGACCGACCGATCGGCGCCGCGGCGAAGCACTCCTCGAAGCCCTACGCCGCTCCGTCCTAGCCCAGGGCCAGGGCGTCACGGCAGCACCGACCGCAACCGTCAACGTCACCATGAATCTCGCTGATCTGCAGCAACGCACCGGAGCCGGCACCTGCGTCGGCACCATCGCCGACGGCACCCTCGTGGCCCCCGACACCGTCCGGAAACTCGCCTGCGACGCCGGGATCATCCCTACCGTCCTGGGCGCCGACGGCGCCGTGTTGGACTGCGGCAAGGAACAGCGACTGTTCACCCTCGCCCAGAAACGAGTGCTGCGGCAGCGAGATAGGCACTGCACCTTCCCCGGCTGCGACATCCCCGCCCAGTGGACAGACGCCCACCACCTCGTCACTGGATCGACGGCGGACCCACCGACCTCGACAACGCGGCCCTGCTCTGCCCGTCCCATCACACCATCGTCCACCGCGACGAACTGGGCGGTGAAGTCGTAGCAGGACAGGTGGTCTGGGACCGCCGACCTGGTTCGTACCGACCGACACGACGCCCAGAGCATTCCGATGCAACCATCGGACACGCCGTGGCGACCCGGCCACCTCATCAGCGCGGAACTCCCGTGCACCCGCGAACGTAGGCCACGGAACTGCTGATGTCGACTGTGGAAATGCGGCTGCCCTGCGGAGGGGGACGGGATCTCGACCCGCTCGTTCAGCGTCAGAGGGGTGCGCGCTATTCGCCGGCGGGAGCCCGACTCACTGCGTTCGCTCGATCACCGAGTGCGCTCGAGCTCCTGACGCAGCCACTCGTTGCGGGTCTTCAGCAGGCCGTGCAGGTAGTGACGCAGGACGGCGCGATCGGCGAACTGGCCGAGAATGCCGAGCGGAGAACGCATCTGCACCTCGTCGATCATCTCGGTACCACCGTCGAACGGCCGGAACAGGTGACGGTGGTGCCAACGGCGGAAGGGCCCCCGGACCTGCTCGTCGACGAACATCGACGGACGCTCGTACTCGGTGATCTTCGATGTCATGGTCCACGGCACTCCGAAATGCCGAGCTCGCCAAGTCACGGTGTCGTCGAGAGCCATCGACCCCGATCGCACCCCGTCGACGATGCGTTCACCGGAGGCGCGCATCGAGGAGGTGTGGGCATCGACCGACAGAGACAGCTCGAAGCACGCCTCTGGCGAGGCGTCGATGACGGTGCGCAGCCGGAGTGAGGACATCGGGCTCAGCCGTGGATGACGCGGATCAACCGCGCTGTCTCGGCTGTCAGCGCAGTCCGAGCCGCGCCGAAGTACTTCCGCGGATCGACCACGGACTCGTTGTCCGACAGAAACTCTCGGAGAGCAGCGGTGAACACCTTGTTCAGGTGCGTGGAGACGTTGATCTTCGTCAGCCCGGCCTGCACACCTGCGGCGATGGCGGCATCGGCGACCCCGGACGAGCCGTGCAACACCAGCGGTACCTGTACGGCGGCGGAGATCTCGGTGATGCGCTCGAGGTTCAGGGCGGCGGTGCGCTCGGTCATCGCGTGCGAGGAACCCACCGCGACGGCCAACGCGTCGATGCCCGTCGCGGCAGCGAACGCTGCAGCCTCGTCCGGCTTTGTCAGCACGCCGGGGGCGTGTGCTCCGTCCTTGCCGCCGACCTCGCCGAGCTCGGCCTCCACCCAGACGCCGACGTGGTGGGCTCGCTGCACCACAGCTGTGGTGCGTGCGACGTTCTCCGCCCACGGCAGGTGGGCCCCGTCGAACATGACAGAGGTGAAGCCGAGCCCAAGCGCTTCGTCCACCAGCGCTTCGTCCATGGCGTGGTCGAGGTGCAGCACCACCGGAACCGTTGCAGCGGCCGCGATCGCACGGGTGGCTACGGCGATCGGAGCCAGTGCGCCGTGGTACTTGGCGGCGTTCTCCGAGATCTGCAGGATGACCGGCAGCTGCGCCTGCTCGGCGGCGGCGACCAGAGCCTCGGCGTGCTCGATCTGGATGACGTTGAACGCTCCGACCCCGACGCCGGCGGCCCGGGCGGAGACGAGCAGGTCGCTGCCGGACAACGGCATCTACGGCTCCAGGATGATCGAGCGGGTCAAGTGCCGCGGCTGGTCGGGGTTGTACCCACGGTAGAGGGCCAGCTCGACGGCCAGGCGTTGGGCCCGCACGAGCTCGGCGAGCGGGTCGACCGCGGGCAGGTGCGCGACCGATGCGCCGGTCGCCTCGATCTGAGCCGTCAGACCCTCGGGTTCCGTCCCGAAGATCCACACCAGGGTGTGTTCCTCGGCGACCGCGATCGGGCCGTGCCGGTAGTCGTAGGCGGGGTAGCTCTCGGCCCAGGCGATGGCGGCCTCGCGCATCTTGAGGGCCGCCTCGTGGGCCAGTCCGACGGATGCGCCGTGGCCGAGATAGGTGAACTGCTGCTTGGCTTCCCAACCGTCCGGCAGGTCGGCATCCAGCGCGGCGAGGCCGTCGTCTAGCAGGGCGGACAGGTCTTCGCCGAGAGAGGCCCGCAACAGCACCAGGGCGGTGGTCGCGAAACGGGTCTGCACCACCGACTGTTCGTCCGCGAAGTCCAACAGCACGGCGCCATCGGCGGCGGTGGCGCCCGGAGAGGTCGGATCGCCCACGATGATGCTGGTGCGCTGGTCGTCCGGCAGGGAGTCCAGCAGCTCGAGCACCTCGGTGGTCGTGCCGGAGCGGGTGATCGCCAGCACCAGGTCGTAGCGGCGACCGGCGGGGTACTCGGAGGCGGCGAAGGCGTCGGTCTCGCCGAGGCCGGCCTGCTCGCGCGCTGTGGCATACGACTGGGCGATGAACCAGCTCGTCCCGCAGCCGACCACTGCGACCCGTTGCCCCGGCTGGGGGAGGGTCGCGGCGACGGACGGCAACAGGTTGATCGCACGCTGCCAGCACTCCGGCTGGCTGGCGATCTCGGCGAGCACGTGTGCGGCGGGCGCCTGGGTTTCGGTCGTGGACATCAGCGGCTCCTCGTGATTGATCATGCTCAGTTTAGTGGCTCAGCGAGCATGCATGCGCAAGCGGTCAGGGTCAGGGTGACTCGACTACGACGTCACTCGGCCACCGGAACACCGGCGCTGGCGTTACTTGACGGCGCCGGCCGTCAGGCCGCCGATGAGCCGCTTCTCGATGAATCCGAACAGGATGACGACGGGCACGATCGCGACCGTGGCCACGGCGAACACGTACTGCCAGTCCTTGATGTACAGCCCGAAGAACTTCGGCAGCGACACGGTCAGCGGCTGCAGCGCGTTGTCCTGCACCAACACCGAGGCAGCCGCGTACTCGTTCCAGGAGTTCACGAACACGAACACCACGGCGGTCACGATGCCGGGCCAGACCAGCGGCAACGAGATCTTGAACAGCACCTGGAAGCGGCCGGCGCCGTCGACCACGGCAGCCTCGTCGATCTCCTTGGGAATGGAGGCGAAGAAGGCCTGCATGATCCAGATCGCGAAGGCCAGGTTGAAGGCACCGTTCACGAGGATCAGCGCAGCCCAGCTGCCGTGACCGGTCCACGACTTGAACTCGTTGAACAAGCCGATCGCCAGCACGGTGGGCTGCAACATCTGGGTGATGAGCACCAGCAGCAGGAACGCCAACCGACCGGGGAAGCGGAATCGTGCCAGGTAGTACGCGGCGGGAGTGGCCACCAGCAGCACCAGCAGGGTCGCGCCCACCGAGATCACCACGGTGGCGATCAGACCGTTGAGCGGAGCGACGGAGGAGGACCAGACATCCACGTAGTTGTCGAAGTGCGGCCCGGACGGCAGGCCGTAGGGCGGCGGGATCTTGGTGATCTCCGCCTGCGTCTTGAGCGATCCCAGCAACATCACGACGTAGGGCGCGACGAAGACGCCGATGATCACCACGGCGCCGATGATGATGCCGATCGGATTCGGGCGGGCGTTGGGTCCGGTGGACGAACCAGCTCGGGAGGCGCGGGAGCCACGGGAAGAGCTCTGCGCGGCAACGTCTTTCGGGGCGGGGATCGGGGCGAGGGTGGGGGTGCTCATCTCACTGCTCCCTGGTGGGGCGGACGGTGATCAGGTAGATCGCGATGATGACGATGCAGAACAGCAGGTTGAGCACCGAGAGCGCGGAGGAGACGCCGGGACCGAGGGCGCTCTTGTAGGCGAAGACCAGCGGTGTGGTGGTCAGGCCGGTGTTGTAGCCGGGCGTCCGGTTGAGGATCTGCAGTACCGGCAGCGAGTTGAACACGTTGATGATGTTCACCAGCGCGGCCACCGCGATCGCCGGCCGGATGATCGGCAGTACGATCTGGCGGTAGCGCTGCCCGGCGGACGCGCCGTCGACGTGCGCGGCCTCCAGCACGTCTCCGGGCACGGCCTGCAGCCCCGCCAGCAGCGTGTACGTGGTGAACGGCAGCGAGACGAACACCGCCACCACGACGGCGACCCAGAAGGCCGTTGTGGGGTCCTGCGTCAGCGCTGTCCCGGTGTCCAGCAACCCGAGCCGGTGCAGGATGTCGCTGAACAGCCCGTAGTTCGGATCCAGGGCGTTGAGGAACACCGAGCTGGTCATGACCACCGATGCGGCCCAGGGGATGACGATCGCGAGCCGGACGATCTTGCGACCCCGGAACGTCTTGTTCAGGAACTGGGCGAGACCCAGCGAGATCAGCAGTGTGGCAAGGACGACAACAACGACCCAGACCACCGTGTTGAGCATGATCCGGCCGATCGGCACCCCGGGAAAGGTGAGCGCGAGGTGGAAGTTGTTCCAGCCGGCCGCACCCTGTTCGAAGCCGTACTTGGAGAACTTCCGGAAGGCGTTGTAGACCATCAGGCCCGCGGGGTAGAGCACCACCGCAGCGATCAGCACGATCGCCGGCAGGAGCCAGGGCAGGGCCATCCCGACGCGGGCGAGCGGGCCGCCGCCGCGGTTCCGGTTGACGGCAGGAGCCTTCTCGGCCGGGGGGCTGGATGTCGCTGCTGTCGTTACCGACGTCACCGTCGTCCCTTTCGCGCAGTTGCATTTCGGTCGTACCCGCTCGTGCGCCGACCGGCGCGGAGTGGGGGCTGAAGGCAGGAAGTGGTGGGGCGTGCCGGGCTGGACTCACCCGGCCCCGATGCCCGGCTGCCGCGGGAGCGAGGCGCTCCCGCGGCAGCGAGGTGATCAACAGGATCCGAGGAACCTGCGTCGATCGACGGGGTGGATCAGCCGGCCGCGTCGACCTGTGCCTGGATCTCCGTGAGGACGTCCGCGGCGGACTCGCTCTGCAACTTGCCGGCCGTGGCCTGCAAGGCGCTCTGCAGGGCGGACCACTGCTTGTAGCCGCTCGGGGTGAACTGGACCGTCTTCAGTGCCTGGTAGAACGGCGCGTTCACGGCGTCGTCCTTGGTGGCCGAGGCGATCGCGTCGGTGGTCGCCGGCAGCAGGCCGGTGCCCTTGTACCAAGGTCCGTACTCGGCCTCCTGGTAGAAGAAGTCCAGGAATGCCTTGGTGGCAGCCTTGCGGGCCTCGTCCTTGTTGTTGAACGCGAGGATGAAGTCGGTGACGCCGTAGCCGACCGGTGTACCGCTCTTCGACGGGATCGGGGTCTCCGCGAACTTGATGTTCGGGAACTTGGTGCGAGTGGTCGCGGTCAGGCCGGAGTGCGACACGTACATGCCGACCTTGCCCTGGTTGAACAGGTCTGCGACGTCCTGACGGTTCGAGGAACCCGGGTTCGCCTGGGTCAGGCCGCCGTCGATGAACTTCTTCATCTCGGTGAAACCCTCAGCTGCAGCGGGGGTGTCGGCCTTGAGGCCGTCACCGTCGATCCAGGTACCGGCCGCGCCCCACAGCCACAGGGTGGATTCGGCCTGCGCCTCTTCCTTGCCCAGCGGCATGCCGTAACCGGCGACACCGATGGCCTTGAGCTTGGTGGCTGCGTCTTCCATCTCGGCCCAGGTCTTCGGCGGCGCAGCGATACCGGCCTTCTTGAACAGGTCCGTGTTGTAGACGAGCAGCCGCGAGGTGGCGATGTCCGGTGCGGCCCACTGGGTTCCGTCGGTGCCGACGCCGTTCTTCAGCAGCGCGGGCTCGATGGTGGCCAGGGTCTCCGGGCTCATGACCTCGTTGACCGGGTAGAGCAGGCCGTCGGCGGATTCGCCGTAGTTGTTGTCGTTCAGGATGTCCGGCATGTCCTGGGCCTGGATGCGGGCCGCGACCTTGTCCGAGAACCCGTCCCACGCCTCGATCTGCAGGGTGACGGTGACGTTGGGCTGGACCTTCTTGAAGGCATCGATGATGGTCTTCCAGTCGGCTTCGCTGGAATCGGCGTACGACGGAGCCAGCACGGAGATCGTGGTGGCAGGCAGGGCCTCACCGCCGCCGGCGCTGGAGCTGCCGGCGGGAGAGCTCTCGCCGCCCGAGGTGGGGCTGCCGGCGGCCGACGAGGTCGGGGCCGGGGTGGTGGTGTCGCTGGCGGCAGGGGTGCTGCTCGACCCGCACGCGCTGACGGTGAGACCACCGGCAACGAGTACTGCGATCAGGGGGACGGACTTCTTCACGAGCGCCTCCGTGCTCTAAGTTGAATGCAAACACGTAGATACGCGCAGCAAGATGCATGCTCGGTGCTCGGAGGGCTCGCTGTCAAGACTCTCCGCGGGATTGTGACCATGACGTGGCCGGTCGGCGAACGGCCGGTGCCACCGGACGCGAACGACGCGAAATCCCGTGACCGCGGATGAGGGCGCTGCTGCGCAGGCTTCGCTGGACGCGCCGGTTCGCAGGCTCACCGGCGCGTC
>JBBJML010000073.1:0-13493 GCA_037720195.1 Nakamurella sp.
CTCCGGGATCACCGTCGCCACCTCGGCGACCGTCAGTAAACGCATCTCGGACAAGGGGGCTGCACCGGCAGGGGACTTCGCCTGCTCGGGTTCGCCAGCTGTACGACCATCGGGGCCAGTGGCCATCGTGCACCGTCTCTCGGCACGCATCACGCCGCCTGGCTTCCCCACCTGGCGGACACAGTCGCGCTCGTGCTCCACGCACTGTAGCGGTACCAGTGGGACAGAAGCGACAGGATCCCCTACCTGATTACGCTGATTATTCCCGTCACCCATGTCGGCGTGTCGCGGGCGGCGCGATTACACATCAGGTCACGGCCCTGCTGGGCCGTCCGTGGCCCTCGGCTCGAGTCGCCCGGGCGCTCACGCACCGCGATCCGTCCGTCAGGTGTGCGCGGCGCCGAGTTCCACCGAGCGCAGTGCTGCAGCCTCGATCGCCGACAGCAGCGCCGCCCGGACACCGTGGTTCTCCAGCTCCCGGATGGCCGCGATCGTGGTGCCGCCGGGTGAGGTGACGGCCTCGCGCAGGGACACCGGGTGCTCCCCGGAATCGCGCAGCATGAGTGCGGCCCCGACCGCCGACTGGATGATCAGGTCGCTCGCGACCGCCCGCGGCAGCCCGAGCAGGATGCCGGCATCGATCATCGCCTCGACCAGGAAGAAGAAGTACGCCGGACCGGAGCCGGACAACGCCGTCACCGCGTCCTGCTGCGATTCCGGCACCCGCACGACCTTGCCGACGCTGGTCAGCATCTCCTCCACCAGCGCCAGGTGCGCGTCGGTGGCGGCCGCCCCGCCGGAGATCGCCGACATCGCCTCCCCGACCAGCAGCGCCGTGTTCGGCATCACCCTGACCACCGGGGTGCCGGTCGGCAGACTCCGTTCGTACACCGAGGTGGGGATGCCGGCCGCCAACGAGACGACGAGCGTGCCGGGCGTGATGCTGGTGGCCAGCGCCTCGATGAGCACATCGATGTCCTGGGGTTTGACCGCCACGACGAGCACGTCCGCATCTCGTGCGGCCTCCTCGGTCGTGACTGCGGGTACGCCGTAGTGCTCCGTCAGCTCGGCGCAGCGCGCTGGATAGCGCTCGGTGAACATCAGCGAATCAGCAGTGCGCCCGGCCTGCAGCAGGCCGGAGAGCAGGGCCTCACCGATCTTGCCGGCGCCCAGGATCGCCACAGCGGGAACAGCGGGGACACTCGAGGGCGCCGAAGGCTGGTCGGTCATGCCCTGAGCATCCCATTAGGCTCGTCCGGTGAGTGAGCTGCACGGTGACACCGCTGAACGCCCCGACCCCGGCGCCGTGCGGGGCCCCGCACCCGCACCCAGGGCCGCCACGACGCTGCCGTACAGCGATCGGCCCGCCTGGTTCCGCCCGGTCGTGCTCGTGGCCCTGCTGCTGCTGGCGATCAACCTCCGTCCGGCCGTCAACGCGCTGGGTGCCGTCATCCCGGCTCTGCGCGGCGACACCGGCCTGACCGGCGCTTCCGCCGGGGTGCTGCTCGCGTTGCCGACGCTGTCCTTCGCCCTGCTGGGAGTCGGCGCACCGGCCGTCGCCGCCCGGATCGGATCGCATCGCACCGTGCTGCTGGCGGTGCTGGCGATGATTGCCGGGCAGCTGCTCCGCGCGGTGGTGCCAGGTGTGCCGATGCTGTTCATCGGGTCGGTCCTGACGCTCGCCGGGATCGCCGCCGGGAACGTGCTGCTGCCCGGCCTCGTCCGGCTGCACTTCCCGGACCGGATCACCGTCGTGACCGCTTGCTACACGGTGCTGCTGACCGCCGGCGGGTCGATCGCGGCGGCGCTGACCATCCCGCTGCAGACGTCACTGGGCGGGGACTGGCGGCTGGGGATCGGATTGTGGTCGGCGCTGGCTGCGGTGGCGCTGATCCCGTGGATCGCGACGGTGGTGAGCGTGGGGCGTCCACTCCCCCGCTCCAGCCAGGCACGCGCGATCCCCGTCACCTCGCTGCGGCGCTCCCGGCTGGCATGGGCGATGGCGGGTTATTTCGGCCTGCAATCGATGCAGGCCTATGTCGCGTTCGGCTGGTTGCCCGAGATCTACGTCGACGCCGGCCTGAGCGATCAGGCGGCAGCGTTCCAGGTGTCGCTGCTGACCGCGATCGGCATCCCCATCGCCGCCGTCGTGCCCTGGTTGTTGGGCCGCATCCACACGCCCAGGGTGCTGATCGTCGCGATGATCGGCTGTTACGCCCTCGGGTACCTGGGCCTCATCCTCTCGCCGGGCTCCGCACCGTCGCTGTGGTCGATCCTGCTGGGCCTGGGCGGCGGTTCCTTCCCGACCGCGTTGACGCTGATCGCCCTGCGCACCCGGACGGCGCAGGGCACGTTGGCGTTGTCCGCGTTCGCGCAGTCCGCCGGCTACCTGATCGCTTCCGTCGGACCGGTGCTGTTCGGCATCATCCACGACTGGACGGGTGGCTGGACGTGGTCGCTCATCGCGATCTGCGGGGTGTTGGTGGTGCACCTGTTCTGCGGCCTCGGGGTCTCCCGACGGCGGTTCCTCGAGGACGAGCTCACCGCCTGACGTCGCGGGGCGGCGTCGCCGAACCGGGCCACCGCCGGCGGATCTGCGGTCAGGAGTCCCGCGGCACCTCGACGGGCAACCCGAAGGCAGCGAAGTGTTCGGCTCCCAGGAACGAGGTGATGTCCCGGATCCTGCCGCTGTCGTCCACCGACAGCAGGTTGATCGACCAGGCAGGGAACGGGCCGTCGCCGGCCGCACGCAGGTAGAGCGCGACCGCGAGTTGTCCGTTCGCCGACACCGGACGAGAGCGCCACTGTCCGCAGGCGCCCAGCGGTACCCGGGCGGCGAAGTCGGTCACGGAGGCGATCCCCGCGTACCAGCCCGGGAGCGGCGGCATCGACCAGCTGACGTCCTGCGACAGCAGCGCGACGAGCCGTGCAGCATCGCCGTCCTGCAGCGCCGAGGTGAACTCGTCCACCACCTCCCGCAGCCGTTCGTCGCCGAGCATCCGCAGCGTCTGCAGTTGACTCACGGCTGGGACCTCGTCCGCCACGATCTTCCGGGCCCGTTGCAGGGCACTGTTGACGGAGGCACGGGAGGTCTGCATGGTGTCGGCGATCTCTGCCACGGAGAATCCCAACACCTCGAACAGCACCAGAGCGGCCCGCTGGTTCGGCGGAAGATGTTGCAGCGCAGCGACGAAGGCCAGTTCGACGGCCTCCTGCTGCTCCAGCGTCGCGCCCGGGTCGAGCGGACCTGCCGCCATTCCTGCCGTCGGGAAGGGCTGCAGCCAGGCAACATCCGTCACCGGGCCGTCCTGCAGCACCACGGTCTCGCTGGCCGGTCCCAGGTCCATCGGCAGCGCCCTGCGCGTCCGAGACACGAGCGCGTCCAGACAGGCCCTGGTCGCGATCGTGTACAGCCACGAACGCAGCGAACCCGTCCCCGAGAATCCGTCGAGTCCGCGCCAGGCCCGCAGCAGGGTCTCCTGCACGGCGTCGTCCGCATCGTGCGTGGAGGCGAGCATCCGATAGCAGTGAGCGCGCAGCTGCGGAGTCAAGGGCCCGACGGACTCGGCGAACGAGGCCTCGTCCTCGGCGCGACGGGCGGAATCGGGAGTCACGCCGGACACCACGTCCGCGGTGGATGCGCTCATACCGATGATTGTGCCGCAGCCGCGCAGTCGTACTCAGTGACAGCCGATGTCGCCACCACCGAGGAGAACTCCGATGAGCGTGCCCACCACCGATCGAACCGCCACCCGCGTCCATCTCGACGAGCTGCACCGCTATCTCGTCGAGGCACGCGGATCGCTGGTCTGGAAGATCGACGGACTCGACGAGTACGACGTGCGTCGTCCGCTGACCCCGTCGGGTACCAACCTGCTGGGA
The DNA here is from genome assembly GCA_037720195.1 of Nakamurella sp. Lineage (GTDB taxonomy): Bacteria > Actinomycetota > Actinomycetes > Mycobacteriales > Nakamurellaceae > Nakamurella. The sequence goes on from JBBJML010000073.1 coordinate 3,883, forward strand.
CTGATCAAACATCTGACCGGTGTCGAGCTGCTCTATCTCGGCGCCTGTTTCGGGCGGTTCTCCGCGCACGCACCCGGCTGGTTCGGGCAGCAGTCGGCGGTGCGCAGTGATTTCCTGGCCACCGCCGACGAATCCCGCGACCAGCTGATCCAGGACTATCGACACGCCTGCGCGCATGCCGATGCGACGCTGGCCGCACTCCCGGACGACGCCGTCACCCATGCCCCCTGGCTCTCGCCCGAACCGCTCGGCCTGCACCGCATCCTGGTGCATCTGGTGACCGAGACCGAACACCACGTCGGGCACGCCGACATCGTGCGCGAGCTCATCGACGGCGCGCTGGGACGTTCCCCGGCGGAGTCCGAGCTGGATAACACCGGAGGCGGGGACGTCCCCGATGCGGAGGGTTGGCGACACCGCTACGAGATGGTCGAGGCCACTGCTCGCGCAGCATCCGCCGTCACGGCGGGCGTGCGATGAGCGCCGGCGCCCTCGACCATTCGTTCACCGCACCTCTGAAGAAGGACGGGGCGTTCGCGACCTACCTCGAGGTCGAAGGATCCGTCGCGCTGCTGGGGACAGGCCGAGCGGTGAAGGTCGCCGGAACCCTGGACGGCCATCCGTTCGAGGCCACCCTGATGCCCTCGGGCGCCGGGCTGCACTGGCTGCCGATCCGGGCGTCGCTGACGAAGACGATCGGCAAGGCGGCCGCCGGCGACCTCGTCGACGTCCGCCTCACCCACCGGAACAGCTGAGCACGCGCCCAGCGATGCGGGCCGCGGTCAGCAGCCGCAGCTGTAGAACGTCACGTCCCAGTGGTTGCTCTCGTTGTAGTAGATGTTGCCGGAGCCGGCCCTCCACTTGCTGCCACCGATGGAGGTGAAGGTGCCGGTGATGTAGTTCGTCAGGCAGCTGGTGATGGCGAAGTCGAGCTTGTAGCCGTTGTAGTGGCTGTAGGTGCCACTCGCGTGGCCGACCTCCGTCCCCCCGGTGACGGTGAGCGCGCAACCGCTGGCGTTCCTGAGGGTGACCGCGCCCTGGATGGTGATCGCATTGACCTGGCTCAAGGAGGTGCAACTGGAGTTGCTCCTGGTGGTGCAGCCCCCGCTGGAGGTGACTCGGATGCCGGCGGCGCTGAGCTGGGAACTGGCCTGACTCTGTGACAGCTTGGCCGGTGCAGCGGACGCCGAACCTGCAGTGGCGACCACCGAACCGGTGGCGATGATGAGCGCGGCGATCGCACCGAACAGGGCTCGCAAGACGATTCTCATGGGATTTTCCTCCGTCGATGGGTGACCCGACGGTAAGCCCTGACGTGCACAGCTGCATGTCGAGATCGGACGACGACACCCCCGACAGACGGCCGGAGTGGGAACTCAGACCTGGCGCACCAGGGCGGTGGCCTGCGCGGCGCGACCCTCGCCGCGGCCGGTGAGCCCGAGCCCGTCGGTGGTCGTCGCCGAGACCGAGATCGGCGCACCGATCGCAGCGGTGAGCACCTGTGCGGCCTCGACGCGGCGGGCCGCGATCCGCGGGGTGTTGGCGATGATCTGCACGGTGGCGTTGACCACCTCGAAGCGGGCTGTCCGGAGCCGGTTCATCACCTCGGCGAGCAGATCGAGACCGGACGCACCGTCCCAGCGCGGGTCGTCGGTGCCGAACACCGAGCCGAGGTCGCCGAGACCGGCTGCGCTCAGCAACGCATCGCACAGCGCGTGGGCCGCGACGTCGCCGTCGGAGTGGCCCGCGCAGCCGTCGTCGTCCGGGAACTCCAGACCGGCGAGACGGCACGCGCGGCCCGGCTCGATGGGGTGCACGTCGAGGCCACTGCCGATCCGCATGGTGGGAGATTCGTGCAGGGCACGGGCGATCGTCAAATCGTCGGAGTGGGTGATCTTGCCGGCCTCGGCGTCACCGGCCACGAAGCTGACCACCGTGCCCAGCGCCTCGGCCAGTGCGGCGTCATCGGTGGCGCCTGCCGGTCGTGCTGCGGCGTGCGCGCGGCGGAGCACCTCGGCCCGGAATCCTTGTGGGGTCTGCACTGCGCGCAGCGTGTCGCGATCGACGATCCCACCGCTGGACCCGTCGGCGAGTTCGGTGTCCGCCGGTCCAAGACGGCGGATCGTGTCGGTGACCGGGAGGACCGGAACCACGGCGTCGGCGCCGTTGCGAACGGCATCGATCACCCTGCGCACCAACTCGGGCGGGGTGAATGCCCGCGCAGCGTCGTGCACGAGGATGATCCGTGCGTCGTCACCGGCATGGCTCAGCGCAGCGGCGACGGACGAGGTCCGGTCGCTGCCACCGAGCACCACCATGCAGTGGTCGCCCAGCACTTCCTGGGCGAGGTCCCAGTCGCTCGCGGAGACGGCGACGACGACCCGGTCGACGCCGCCGGCGAACAATGCGGCAGCCGCATGCGCGACCAGCGGACGGCCGGCGACTTCGACGAACGCCTTGGACACGCCGAGGCCGAGGCGTTCACCCCGGCCGGCAGCCGGGACGAGTGCGACGACCGTCATCGGTGGTCAGCTCTACGCAGGACGATGACGACTCAGGAAGCCAGGACCTCGTCGAGGATGATCTCGGCGTTGGGCTCGTCGGTGTGTTCGGCCAGTGCGAGCTCGGAGACCAGGATCTGACGGGCCTTGGCGAGCATGCGCTTCTCGCCGGCCGACAGACCACGTTCCTTGTCGCGACGCCACAGGTCACGGACGACCTCGGCGACCTTGTTGACGTCACCGGACGCGAGCTTCTCCAGGTTGGCCTTGTAGCGACGCGACCAGTTGGTGGGCTCCTCGGTGTGCGGTGCTCGCAGCACCTCGAACACCTTGTCGAGTCCGACCTGGTCGACGACGTCGCGAACACCGACGATCTCGGCGTTCTCTGCGGGAACCTTCACGGTCAGGTCGCCCTGGGCGACCTTCAGGACCAGGTACAGCTTCTCCTCGCCCTTGACCACGCGGGTCTCGGTGGCTTGGATCAGCGCGGCCCCGTGATGGGGGTAGACAACAGTCTCTCCGACCTTGAAAACCATGTGCTCACATGCCCCTTTCGCTGCACCCATCCTACCACGCCCAGCAGGGCGCGCCCACTCGTTGTCGCAGGTCAGGGGCCATGCAGCCGTTGTCCCAGGTCCTGCCGGGCCCTTGACAAACCCTTGCAAGGCATGCATCGAACCTCTCTTCAGGGCTCCGCGACGCGCGGATCGCGGGTCCTGACGAGGGGTGTCCGCGGCCTCCGGACCCCGTGCGGAGCGCCGTGCGCGCCCGACTCACCACCGACGTCCGGGGACGGCTAATCTCTGGGGTGGGAGCTTCGGCTCCCGGCGCGTCGCACCACGACCGCGCCGCTGCGGAGCACAGCCATTGACCCGCGGCAGCTGATCGACGAAAGGGATCCGCCGTGTCGCGCACCATCCAGGCCCCTCGCCGCGCCTCCCGCCGCTCTGCGCCGGTGATCGCCGCGGCCGCGCTCGGCCTGGCTCTGGCGGTCTCCGGCTGCGCCGCCGGTCAGATCTCCCAGACGGCCCGGCAGGTGGCAGCGGTCGACGGCGGCAACGCCTCGGTCGGCCAGCTGAGCGTCCTGAACGTCATCTTCGAGACCCCCGCGGCCGCCAACTACGGTCCGGGCAGCAGCGTCCCGGTCTCGCTGGTGATCAGCAACCACGGCACCCAGGGCGACACCTTGACCGGCGTCAGCTCGCCGGACGCGACCAAGGTGACGATCAGCGCCGGCAAGATCGCGCTGCCCCAACAGTTCAACGTCCAGGTGAACAGCGCCGCCGAGAACACCATCTCGCTGGAGGGCCTGACCCGGCCGCTCTGCTTCGGGCAGTCGATCCCGGTGACGTTCACCTTCGCGCAGGCCGGCGCCGTCACGGTCCGAGTGCCGATCGCGAACCCGGCCGAGCGTCGCGGCACCCGCGACACCATCGACATCCAGCCGCCCCACCCGACTCCGGTCTGGCTGACCGGCGCAGAGGGCCACGGCGCCGAGGCAGGTGGCAACGAGGCGCCCAGCAGCGCGGCCGAGGGATCGATGACGACCGTCGCCGAGAGCTCCGGCGCCGAGGGCGGGTCGAGTGCGGTGTCGATGTCCGGTGCGCCCGCGACCGCAGCCCCCGCCACCGCCTGCAACGGCTACTGACCTCCCCGGACGGTCGGCGTGCAGTGCGGCGAAACCCTCGACGAGGTCCTCGTAACGATCAGCTGGCAACTGGATGCCTGTTGACTGCAGCTCTCGGGTGGGCGTGTCCCCGACGCCCGGCTGACCCGCTCCGGTCGGGATGCCCCTGAGCACCGGGTCCCGATCGGCACCCGCCGGCGCGAACACCTGACGCTCACCGTGGCCGGCCGTCCGGTCGAGCTCCGGCCGGGGAAGGGTCGGCTGACCCGGCGCTCGGGCGGCTGATCCCGGGCTGATGCGGCGGCCGAGTGTGCACGCGTGATCAGCACCTCATGAGAGTCGCGGCGAGCGGATGCGCGGAAGGCAACATTCCTCGATCGAACGGGTTCTTGCCGGCGGCCATCGGGGGGCCGTCGTCGGATGTCGCTGCACCGCAGAACATCCGGCCGCTCCACCGCCGTTTCGCAGTGACCGGATCATTCCGGGCACGACAATCTTTAATGATTGAGCTCGGAACAATTCCCGTGCTTCTCGGATATTTCAGGTTTGTTTGACGGACGATATTCCGCCAGTTACATTCCTCCTGCGTGACCGGCACCACAGTCGGTTTTGTGCGCACTCCCTCCAGCGCAGGAGCCCAGATGACCGACCCGACGACGAGCCGATCAGCCACCGAGAGCGGTTCCTGCGCTGTCCCGGAGTCCGCACACCGCCCGGGACGAGGTCGGTTGGGGGCCCGCGCGACGCTGGCGGTCGTCACGGCCGCCGCCCTGGCCTTCAGCTCCTCTCCCGCGCACGCCACCGCGGCACACGCCGCCACCGCCGCACCAGCGACGACTGCCTCGTCCTCAGCTGTTCGAACGGCCACACCGGCTCGAACCGCCGCTGCCGCAGCGGGTTCTGAGTTCGAGAGCTCCTTCGAGACCGGTGACCCCGTCCCCGAGATCTCGATGCCGCTGACCGAGCCGACCAACTTCACCGGCCGCAGCTTCGGTCCAGGCAGCCTGCTGGGATCGGTTGCCGAGGTCACCGCCTCCGCCGAGAACCCTCCCGGTGAGCCGGCGGCGAGCCTGGCCGACGCCAACAGCTCGACGAAGTGGCTCGCCTTCCAGCGCACCGGCTGGGCCCAGTACCGGCTGACGTCCGCCCAGACGGTCGCCGCGTACTCGCTGACCTCGGCCAACGACTCGGACGACCGCGACCCGAAAGCGTGGACGATCAAGGGCTCGCAGGACGGCACCACCTGGACGACCGTCGACAGCCGGACCGACCAGAGCTTCCCCGATCGTTTCGTGACGAAGCAGTACACGGTCGCCACCCCCGCTGCCTACCTGTACTACCGACTCGACATCACGGCCAACAACGGCGGCGCGATCCTGCAACTGGCCGACTGGGAGATCCTGGACGGCACCACCGGTGTGCCGGCTCCGTCGCCGATGGTGAGCGCGGTCGGTGCCGGACCGGTGAGCGGGCCGACCATCAAGTCGAGCGTCGGCTTCACCGGCCTCCAGGCGCTGCGATATGCGGGCAGCCCGGTCGCCGACGGGCCGGCGAGCGCGACCAACGTGCTGTACCAGGACCTCGACCTCACGGTCGGCGCCGAGACCGAACTGGCCTACAAGATCTTCCCGGTGCTCGAGGGCGGCGACCTGACCTGGGCCGCGACCTACACCGCGGTGGACCTGCAGCTGGACGACGGCACGCTGGTGTCGGCCGATGACCTCGTCGACCAGTACGGCTTCCCGGCCTCCGCGCAGGGTCAGGGCACCTCGAAGGTGCTGTACGGCAACCAGTGGAACGCGGTGCGGGTCGACCTCGGATCGCTTGCCGGCAAGCACATCTCGAAGATCCTGCTGAGCTACGACTTCCCCGACGCGAAGGCCGGCCGGTCGACCTCCGGCTGGATCGACGACCTCGCGATCGCCGCGGCCACCCCGCTCGCCACCCCGGACGGGCTCGTCGACCACGTCGACACCCGGCGCGGCACCAACGCGAACTCGAACTTCTCCCGTGGCAACAACATCCCGGCCGCGGCTGTCCCGAACGGCTTCAACTTCTACACCCCGATGACGGACGCCGGCTCGCAGAGTTGGCTGTACAAGTACGCGGAGCAGAACAACGCGGCCAACCGGCCGATGCTCAACGCGTTGGGCATCTCGCACGAGCCGAGCCCGTGGATGGGCGACCGCAACCAGCTCGCGTTCATGCCCACCCTGAGCACCGAAGCCGCGCCCAGCGGTGATCTGAACGCCCGCAAGCTCGCGTTGTCGCACGACAGCGAGATCGCCCGCCCCGATCTGTACCAGGTGGCCTTCGACAACGGTCTGGTGGCGAAGGTGGCTCCGGCCGACCATGCCGCTGTCTACTCCTTCACCGCGCCCGCATCGGCGACGAGCCAGAGCATCATCATCGACCGCGTCGACGGCAGCTCGAAGTTCACCCGCGACGGAGACACCGTCAGCGGCTGGGTGGAGAACGGCAGCGGCCTGTCCGCCGGCCGGACCAGGATGTACTTCGTGGCCGATTTCGACGTCGCCCCGGTCTCCTCCGTCGCCACCTCCGCTCGCACCTCCGGTCTCGCGGTGAGGTTCGACACCAGCTCCGACAAGACCGTCGAGATGCGCGTCGCGACGTCGTTCCTGTCGACCGCGCAGGCGCAGCACAACCTGGACCTCGAGGTCGCCGACCGCAGCTTCGAGGAGGTCAGGCAGGCCGCGACCGATGCCTGGAACGCCCGACTGGCAGCGATCGAGGCTCCGCAGACCACCTCGGCACAGCAGGCGACCCTGTACTCGAACCTGTACCGGCTCAACCTGTATCCGAACTCGCAGTCCGAGAACACCGGTTCCGTGGCCGCTCCCGAGTGGATGTACGCCAGTCCGGTGACCGGCCCGGTCGGCGCGGCGACCGACACCGTCAGCAACGCCACCGTCGTCGCCGGTCAGATCTACGTCAACAACGGATTCTGGGACACCTATCGCACGGTGTGGCCCCTGTACTCGTTCCTCTACCCCGATTTCGCCGCGAAGTTGGTCGACGGTTTCGTCCAGCAGTACCGCGACGGCGGCTGGATCGCCCGCTGGTCCTCACCCGGCTACGCCGACCTGATGACCGGCACCAGCTCGGACGCCTCCTTCGCCGAGGCCTACGTCTCCGGCGCGCTGCCGACCCCGATCGCGCTCGAGGCCTACGACGCGGCGCTGAAGAACGCAACCGTGCTGCCCACCAGCAATGCCGTGGGGCGCAAGGGGTTGGACACCTCACCGTTCCTCGGGTACACCTCCACCGCCACCGGCGAGAGCGTCTCCTGGGGCCTGGAGGGCTACATCAACGACTACGCCATCGGACAGATGGGCGCCGCCCTCGCGGCGGATCCGGCGACACCGGAAGCACGGCGGTCGGAGATCAAGGAGTCCGCTGCCTACCTGACCAAGCGCGCCCAGGACTACGTCAACATGTTCGACCCGGCGATCAACTTCTTCCAGGGCCGCACCGCCGGCGGCGCGTTCGCCAAGACCCCCGAGCAGTTCGACCCGACGTCGTGGGGAGGCGACTACACCGAGACCAACGGCTGGAACTTCGCCTTCCACACTCCCTACGACGTGGCCGGCCTGGAAGCGTTGTACGGCAGCCGAACCGGGTTGTTGGACAAGCTGGATGCGTTCTTCTCCCTCCAGGAGACCGGCTCCTACGGCATCCACGAAGCCAAGGAGGCCAGGGATGTCCGGCTCGGACAGCTCGGCATGAGCAACCAGGTCAGCCATCACATCCCGTGGATGTACGCAGCGGCCGGCGCGCCGAGCGGCACCCAACGGATCACCCGGGAGATCCTCGACCGGCTCTTCGTCGGCAGCGAGATCGGACAGGGCTACCCCGGCGACGAGGACAACGGCGAGATGTCGTCGTGGTACCTGTTCGCCGCCATGGGCTTCTACCCGCTGTCGCTGGCCTCCGGCGAATACGTCGTCGGCTCGCCGCTGTTCGACAAGACGATCGTGCACCGGCAGAGCAAGGGCACGCTGACCATCGACGCGCCGCAGAACACCCATGCAACGCCCTACGTGAAGTCGCTGTCGCTCAACGGGACTCCGCTGACCAAGGCGATGCTGCAGCAGTCGGCGCTGACTGACGGGGCAAAACTGACCTTCGGGATGTCGGCCGAACCGTCGACCTGGGGTGCCGACGACATCGCGGCAGCGCCGCGGACCCCGCTGATCGACGTCAGCGGCTCGCAGACCGGCGTGCTGACCGTCAGCGACGGGCCCGCCGCGCGCCTCATCGACACCGCAGCGGTCGACGCCGACGGCCTCACCGACGACAACTCCCGCAGCAGCGTCACCTTCGGCACCGCCGCGCCGACGCTGGACTGGGCCAGCACCCAGGGCCCGGTCGCCGTCACCACCTACACCCTCACCGGCGCCGCCACGGGCGTTGCTCCGTCCGCCTGGACGCTCGAGGGTTCCAACGACGGTGATTCCTGGACTGCGCTCGACAGCCGCAGCGCCCAGGAGTTCCGGTGGGCCAGCCAGACCCGGGCGTTCAGCATCGCGGAACCGGCGCTGTTCACCCGCTACCGCCTGCACATCACCGCCACCGGTGGCAGTGGCAACCCGTCCCTCGCAGAGTTCGAGTTGTTGGCCGACCCGAACCGGCAGACCGACGAACTGACGCTCTTCCCCGCCACCATCCGCACTACCTCGGACACCGCCGTCACCGCTACCTGGGCGGTGGTCAAGGGAGGTTCGAACAATCCTGCCGACTACACGGCCACCGTCGACTTCCTGGACGGCGAGGGTCCGCAGCCAGCCACCGTCAGCCGGGCCAGGGTCGGCGGCGTGAGCATCTCCGCGGGCCACTCCTTCGCGGCCGCCGGCACCTATCCGGTGCGGATCGCCGTCAGCGTCCGACAGGGCGCGGAGGTGTTCGACGTCGGCGGCGTCGCCACCGCGATCGTCAGCACCGACACGACCTTCACGGGCAACCTGAACTCCGCGTGCCTCACGGTGCCGGGGACCGCCGTCGACTGCGACGGAAACGACTGGGGACTGGACCGGAACCTGCTGCACGACAAGGGTTTCACCCCGGGCAACCAGATCGGCCTCGGCGACACCGGCCTCACCGCCGACATCCCGCTCACCGCAGCCGGCGAGCCGGACAACCTGACCGCAGACGGTCAGCGCATCGGACTCGACCTCGGTGCCGACGCGAGAAGTCTGTCGTTGATCGGGTTCGCCAACGAGGGTGCGCAGAGCGGCGAGGCCACCATCACCTACACCGACGGCAGCACCCAGAAGTTCACCCTTGCTTTCGGTGACTGGGTGGGGGCGGCACATGCGCCCGTCGCCGGCAGCCAGGTGCTGCTGACGACCACGGGCAGGCTCCGGGGGACTGACGACTCCGACACCCTCACCACCGGGATCTTCTACCTGGACCCGATCACCCTCGCGGCCGGTAAGACCGCACAGTGGCTGACCATGCCCGAC
>JBBJML010000006.1:0-150132 GCA_037720195.1 Nakamurella sp.
GGCGCACGCCGACGACCTGATCCGACTGTTCCCCGCCGTGCACGTCGATCCGTCGGTGCTGTTCGTCGACGACGAGGCAACAGAAAGCCTGCCGCGGGTGGTCACCGCTGCCGGCAACGCCGCGGGCATCGACGCGCTGCTGCACCTGGTGCGCTCCGACCATGGCAGCGCGATGGCGAACAAGGTGGCCAGGAGCGCCGTCGTCGCACCGTGGCGGGACGGAGGCCAGGCGCAGTTCATCGAACGAGTGCTGCCGACGGGACGCGCCGAAGCAACCCTCGAGCCCACCCGCCAGTGGGCGCTCGGTCGACTGGAGGTGGGGGTCGACCTACCGGCGCTGGCCGAACACGCAGGCGTCTCGGTCCGGACCTTCACCCGCCGCTTCCGCGAGGAGACCGGTGAGACTGCCGGCCGCTGGCTGACCAGGGCCCGGACCGACCTGGCGCGGAACCTGTTGGAGGGCAGCGATCTCCCGGTCGATCGGGTGGCTGCCCGAGCCGGGTTCGGCACCACCGCCGCACTCCGGTTGAACCTGGGCGCCGAGACCGGGCTGTCACCGATCGCGTATCGACGACGCTTCCGGGTGGGCGTCGGCGGCTGACGCGCACCTGAGCGAGATCGGTACCACCAGCAACTGAGCCGTGCCGACGCCCGAATGCTGGGACTCCTCTTGTGCTCGCGGCTCGAGAAGTGAAAACTTCCGGTGAACCCGCCGCTGGAGGAACAATGTTTCGACACCAGACCGTTGCATGCCGCGCTCTGTCCGCAGCCGCTCTGTCGCTCGCACTCACACTCTCTGGAGGTCTGCTCGTGAGCACGCCGGCACACGCCGCATCCGCGGCCGGTCCGCGTGCTGCGGCAACTCCCGCCGGCACCGCCGCCACTGGACCGCAGATCACCACCCAGCACTGGCGCGGATTGCTGTCGTACGCCCGCGGAAGCTGGAGCGGCGTGGTGCCGACGTTGCGCGGCTGCTTGCAGTTGCGACCCTTTGGACCGCTGCCGACCCGGGAGTACACCGACCCGTTCGGAGCCGGCGCGGCGAAGACGTACAGCTACGGCAGCTGGACCTCGCCGATCGTCCGCACCGCCTACCCGATCGACGAGGCCGTCGCATCCTGGAACGCCACCACACCCACCGGCACCTTCGTGGAGACGACGTTCCGCGGCAAGCTCGCCGACGGCAGTTGGACGAAGTGGTACGTGCTGGGTCGATGGGCGAGCCGCGACGATTTTGCCGCCGGCGACATCCACCGCACCTCCCTCGACGGTCAGGGTGACGACAACGCCACCGTCTACACCGACACGTTCTCCGCGAGGACCGGCCAGGAACCCGTCGGCTACCAGACCAGGGTCACGCTGCTGAAGCCGGTGGGCAGCAAGGCATCCCCCACCCTCGACGGTCTCTCGACGATGACCAGTGAGCTGCTGTCGAAGACGGCACCGCCGACGAGCACCTTCACCCTCGGCCATGCCGTCGAGCTCGACGTGCCGCCGTACGCGCAGAACATCCACCGCGGCGAGTACCCGGAGTTCGGCGGCGGCGGTGAGGTCTGGTGCTCCCCGACGTCGTCGTCCATGGTGCTGGGCTACTGGGCGAAGAAGAACCCGAAGTACGGCGTCCCCGCTGCCGAGCTCGTGGGTATCGACGCACCGAACGGCGACCCGGTGGTGCCCTACGCGGCGATCAACACCTGGGACTTCACGTACGAGGGCAGTGGCAACTGGCCGTTCAACACCGCTTACACCCACCGGTTCGGGATGAACTCCTTCGTCACCCGGTTGCGGTCACTCGCCGAGGCGGAGAAGTTCATCGCTGCCGGCATCCCGGTGATCACGTCGCAGTCCTGGAAGCTCGCGGACATGCCGGAGGCCGGATACTCCAGCAACGGCCACCTGATGGTGCTGATCGGCTTCACGGCCGACGGCGACCCGATCATGAACGACCCGGCAGCCAACTCGAACGCCGACGTCCGCAGCGTCTACACCCGGCACAACTTCGAGAAGATCTGGCAGCAGTCCACCGGCGGGGTCGTGTATGTCAACATTCCGCCGGGCACCAAGCTGCCCGCGAACTCGCCCGGCCTGACCCGCAACTGGTGATCGACGGAGCTGGGTGCTCGAGCGACGAAGGAGTCAAGATCCCGTCTACTGATCCCGCACGACTGATCCCGCACGACTGATCCCGCACGACTGACCCCGGCCGGCTGGGGCGGGCAATCGAGACCGGCTGTGCTGCTAGAGCTTCACCATCGGCACGCCGCCGATCAGCATGAGCCGGATGGTGCCGGCGCCGCCGAAGTCGATCGTCGCGGTGGCCCGGACCCCGATCCCCTCGACCGTCTTCACTGTGCCGAGCCCGTACTTGTCGTGGGAGACGCGGTCGCCGACCCGCAGCTCGAGGGCGGGCTTGGAACCACGCAGCCCGGCGCCACGGGAGGGCACCCGATCGCCGAAACCCCGGCTGTCGCCGGCGAACCGGCTCGCGGTCACCGGGGAGGAGCGGCGGTTTCCGTCGCCCCAACCGCCACCGAAACCGCCGTCGGCGAACGGATCGTCCCGGTCGATGAAGCGTTTGGTGGTGACGATCCGGCGCCAGTCCAGGAGTTGCTCGGGGATTGCGTCCAAGAACCGCGACGGCGGGTTGGAGGACGGATTGCCCCAGGCCGACCTGGTGACGGCCCGGCTGAGGTAGAGCCGGAGACGGGCCCGGGTGATGCCGACGTAGGCCAGACGTCGTTCTTCGCTGAGCTCACGCTCGTCACCGAGTGCGCGCAGGTGCGGGAACATGCCGTCCTCCATACCGGTGAGGAACACCACCGGGAACTCCAGCCCCTTCGCGGTGTGCAGCGTCATCAGGGTGACGACCCCGTCCTCCGAGTCGGGCACCGAATCCGCGTCGGCCACCAACGAGAGCTGCTCCATCACCCCGGACAGCATTGCGGGACCGTCGAGCGCCGCGATCAGATCCTCGTTCGCCGCGATCAGTGCACCGACTTCCTCCTCGGTCGCGCCCTCCTCGGCAGCCGCCGCTTCTGCAGTGCTCTGGCGGGCGGCGAGCAGGTTCTCCACCTGCTCGCGCAGCACTGTCACCAATTGTTCGACGTTCTCCAGCCGCGAACCGTCCTGCGGGTCGTCGCTGGCCTCCAGCTCGGCACGATAGCCGGTGCGGTCGAGCACCGCGGCCGCCAGATCGGCGGGGTCGCCGCCCTCGGCCACCACCGCGGTGAGACCGGTCATCAACTCGTTGAACGCAGCGATGGCCGACCGCGAACGTGTTGCCAGGGAAGGGATCTCGTCCACCCGACGGAGCGCGTCGGCGAACGGGATGCGCTCCTGCTCGGCGAACACCGACACCTGGGCCTCGGCGCGATCACCGATCCCGCGCTTGGGGGTGTTGAGCACCCGACGCAGCGACACCTCGTCGTCCGGGTTCGACACGGCACGCAGGTACGCCAGGATGTCCTTCACCTCCTTGCGCTCGTAGAAGCGCAACCCGCCGACGATGCGATACGGCAGACCCGTGCGGACGAAGATGTCCTCCACCGCTCGCGAGGCGGCGTTGGTGCGATAGAACACCGCGACGTCGCCGTACCGGCAGGCTCCGGCGTCGACCAGCTTGTCGATCTCCTGGGCGATGAAGCGAGCCTCGTCGTGTTCGTTGTCGCCGACGTAGCCGACGATCTTCTCCCCGTCGCCCTCCGCGGTCCACAGACTCTTCGCCCGACGGTCGGAGTTCTGCGAGATGACCGCGTTCGCGGCGGACAGGATGTTCTGCGTGGATCGGTAGTTCTGTTCGAGCAGAATCGTTGCGGCGTCGGGGAAGTCGCGCTCGAACTCGACGATGTTGCGGATCGTCGCGCCCCGGAAGGCGTAGATCGACTGGTCGGCATCGCCGACCACCACCAGCTCGGCGATCGGAACGCTGCCGGGTGTCTGGACGGCCGCACCGAGGTCGACCGCCGATGCATCCGGCGGGACCGTGGGGACCCCGACCAGCTCGCGGATCAGCGTGTACTGGGCGTGGTTCGTGTCCTGGTACTCGTCGACGAGGACGTGCCGGAACCGGCGGTGGTAGTGCTCGGCCACGGCCGGAAAGGACTGCAGCAGCGAGACCGTCTCCATGATCAGGTCGTCGAAGTCGAAGGCGGTCGCGGCTCGCAGCCGGGACTGGTAGCCGGCGTAGACCTCCGCCGTGACCTTCTCGATGTCGCTCTCGGCCCGCTCGGCAGCGGTCGCCGGATCGATCAGTTCGTTCTTGAGATTCGAGATGGCCGCCGCCAACGAGCGGGCGGTGGTCTTCTTCGTGTCGAGGTCGAGATCGTTGGTCACGAGCTGCACCAGCCGTAGCGAGTCGGCGGAGTCGTAGATGGTGAAGCTCGACTTGATCCCGAGGTGCGTCGACTCCGAGCGCAGGATCCGCACGCACATCGAGTGGAAGGTGGACACCCACATCGCCCTGGCCCGCCCGCCGATGAGCTCGGCGACCCGCTCGCGCATCTCTGCGGCGGCCTTGTTGGTGAAGGTGATCGCCAGGATCTCACCCGGCTGAGCTCCCCCGGCTGCCAGCAGGTAGGCGATCCGGCGGGTGAGCACCCTGGTCTTGCCGGAGCCGGCACCGGCCACCACGAGCAGCGGTGCGCCTCGGTGCTCGACGGCAGCACGCTGCTGACCGTTGAGACCCGCCAACAGAGCCTCACCCTCCGCCGTCCGATGGCCGGCCGGGTCGGCAGCGCCACGCCGGGTGCCGCGCACGGAACGACCCGTGGCCGGTGCGGCAGGGGTGGACGGGGGAATCTCGAACAGACCAGTCATGACCCCTCCACGCTAGCGTCCGGGACCGACGGTCGCGGACGCGAGGACGGCTGACGGCCCCTAATCTGCACCGTTTCTGCAGCGGGTCGGGATCGTGGCGGGACGGTGCCCCTGGGAGTCGGCATGATGGGCGCCATACACCTGCAGGACGCCCGCCGGCTGCTCGCCCAGCTCGGCGTCCCGGACCTCGATGGATGGCTGCGGGACGGCTGGCAGAGCCTGGAGACGGGTCCGCACTGGGCCCTGGAGCAGGATCTGGTCAAGATGCCGCCGCAGCGGACGGAGTTCCCCGACGAGGACACCCTGGCCCGCTATCCGGTGCACCAACGGCTGTGGCTCACGGGGCCGCGCGTCCCGACTGCACCTGCGCCGGCGCGGCCCTGGTCGGTGGTGCGCGAAGACCTCGACGACGGGACATCCGGAGGGCCCGGCCTGCGGTGGAGCACCCGGCTCGTCACCGGATCCACCTGCACCACACCGGATCCGGGGGTTCTGCTGGTCCGGGACCTGTCGTCGTGGTGGGACCACCTCCTGGACGGCGCTGCGGTGATCAGGACCGTCGCCCCGGCGACCGGCGAGCAGATCGAGGCGCGCGTCGACAACGACCTCTTCGCGCTGGGCAGCGGTCCGACTCCCGAGCTCGGCCGGCGACCGCCGCCACCGACCCCACTGCCCGGTGGGCCCGTGGGGTGGTGCCGGACGCACGGAGCGCCGACCCGCACCAGCCCATGTCGGTGGTCGTCCGGCCGGTGCGCCCGCCGGCCGGCGACCGAGAGGCCCGGTTCGTCGTGGTGCAGCAGCAGAACGTCCGGCGACCGACGAACGGGGCCCTCCTGCAGATCTGGAGCGCCGGCACGCGCTGACCTGGCACGGCCCTCATGCATGATGATCGAGCGACACAGGAGTTGAGATCCTCCGCCGTACCGGGACGGGACCCCACCCACGGTGATCGAGCGACGCAGGAGTCGAGATCCTCCGCCGTCCCGGGCACGGCCCCACACACGGTGATCGAGCGACACAGGAGTCGAGATCCTCCGCCGTCCCGGGCACGGCCCCACACACGGTGATCGAGCGACGCAGGAGTCGAGATCCTCCGCTGTACCGGGACGGGCCCCCGTGTGGTCTACTGGTGTCGTGTCCAGCAACTGCCGCCGATTTTTCTATGGGTACCGCATCCCGGTGCCCGTAGTCGGTGCGTCAGCGGTCTGAACCGCCCGCCACTACGAAGCCCCGGAGATCACGAGATCCCGGGGCTTTTCGCTTCTCCGGGCTCGAGATGTCAGACGAGAAGGAGACCCGCGAGAATGAGGACGACCATGGACACCGTGCCCGACCAGCCGATCGATCTGCCGCCGATCGCCGTGCCGATCGACCAGGACGGGATCGACGTCCTGCGCATCGAGATCGACCAGATCGATGCCGAGTTGCTGACCCTGGTCAAGCGCCGCACCGCCATCTCGCACGCCATCGGCGACGCACGCGCGTCCATCGGCGGCCCCCGTGTCGTCTACTCGCGGGAGATGGCCATCCTGGATCGCTTCCGCGACCTCGGGCAGGCCGGCACCGACCTGGGCATGCTGTTGCTCTCCCTGGGTCGCGGAAAGCTCGGTCGCTCCCGCTGAGACTGTTTGCGCCGCAAGACTTCTGATTCGGCTGATCGGGTCAGACCAGCCGTCGGTCAGTGGCCCATCTGCTGAGTTCGTACCGGTTGGACTTCTGCGTCTTGCGGAGCACCGACGACACGTGCGTCTCCACTGTCTTGATCGAGATGAACAGCTGGGCCGCGATCTCCTTGTAGGCGTACCCGCGCGCCAGCAGCTTCAGCACCTCCCGCTCCCGCGGCGACAGCAGATCCAGCTCCGGATCGCTCACCGGGGTGGCACCGGGACGTTGCGAGAAGGCATCGAGCACGAAGCCGGCAAGCCGGGGAGAGAACACGGCGTCGTCTGCGGCGACCCGCACGATGGCGTCGGCCAGTGCCGCAGCCGAGATCGTCTTGGTGACATAGCCGCGGGCACCACCGCGGATGACGTTGATGACGTCCTCAGCCGCGTCGGACACCGACAGCGCCAGGAACATCACCCGTGGCTCGGTACCGGAGATCCGGTCGAGCACGGCGCGGCCGCCGCCGTCCGGCATGTGCACGTCGAGCAGCACGACGTCCGGTCGTTCGCGATCGATGCGGACCACGGCCTCGTCGACGGATCCGGCCTCGCCGACGATCTCGATCCGGTCGTCGTTCAAGGCCGCGAGCTCGGCCTTCACGCCGCTGCGGAACAGTGCATGGTCGTCGACCAGGAACACCCGCACCGGGCCGGGCCGCGCTGTGTCACCTGTTGTGCCATCCGCTGTGTCACCTACTGTGTCCGGGACGTTGCCCTCGGACTCGGACACTGCGTCCTGGTCGGTTCCCGGTGACGTCATGACGATTCCCCTCACGTTGTGTCGATCCCGCTCATCGTTCGCTGCCGGACTTGCGCAGATCCACCCGCGGGGCCTCGATCGACACCCGCAGCTCGACCTCCGCTCCCGCACCGGGGGACGACCGGATCGTCGCCGTTCCTCCGTTGCGCTCCATCCTGCCCCGGATCGACTCGGCCAGCCCGTGTCGGTCGTCGCCGATCTCCTGCGGGTCGAAGCCCCGACCACGGTCCCGGACGAAGACCGTGGCCGTGCCGTCCTCCACTTCGGCGAACACGCTGATCTCCTGCTCACCGGAATGCTTGGCTGCGTTCACCATCGCCTCCCTTGCAGCGGCCACCAACGCCGTCAGTGCAGGCGTCAGCACGGCCTCGCCCACGATCACGGGGGCCACCTTGATCGCATAGGTGTCCTCGACATCGCCGGCGGCGGTGGTGATGGCCGAGGAGAGGAGCAGCTCGACGCCATCCACGGCATCCCCCGCCATCCCTGCGGCAGCCGCACCGGCGGCGTAGCCCGCCGGTCCGTACAGCCATGTGCGCAGTTCCCGTTCCTGTCCGCGGGCGAGCCGGGCGACCTCGCGGGGGTCTGCGGCCTGACGCTGGATGAGGGCGAGGGTCTGCAGCACGGAATCGTGCAGGTGCGCGGCGATCTCGGCGCGTTCGGCTTCGGCGACCCGCTCCGAGCGTTCGTCGCCGAGTGCCCGGATCAGCCGCAGCCACCAGGGCACGGTGATGACCCCGACCCCGACCAACGTCAGCAGCACAGCGATCAGCGCCGAGCGGATCGCCGAGAACTCGAACTGGCCGAGGGCGAAGAAGGTGAGACCGCCGACAACGAGTACGACCCCACCGGCCAACCGCCACCAGGTCCCCGATCGGGGGGTGACGATGCCGGCGGCCGACCGGCGCCACCGCGCCCGCCGGGAGTCATCCGCCTCCTTCCAGATGAAGGCTGCGCCGATGGCGACGACGCCCATCGGGCCGAGGATCCAGCCGAGGGTCGAGGCGATCCCCAGTGCCCCGCCGACGACCACCAGTGCAACGCCGATCGCCGCCACCCCGATGGCCTGGCGGCGATCGCGAGTGCTGCCCCTGGTGACACCTTCCGCGTTGGGGCTGAGCGGTACGAAGATCCACAACAGGGCGTAGAAAACGACGCCGGCGCCACCCAGCAGACCCAGCACGGCGAAGCCGATGCGGACCCACAGAGCCGGGATGCGCAGATGCTTCGCCAACCCTCCGGCGACGCCCCCGAGCACACCGGACCGGCTCCGGAACAACCGTTCGATGCCGTCCGGGGTGTGGGTGGTGTCGCGTCGTCCCGGTGGTCGTGGGATCGCGGGGATGCGCTGAGGTGCCGACGGCTCGAGGTCCCAGCCCTGCCCGCTCAGCGGGTCGACGAACTGCCGATCAGCCGGTTCCGGGGCAGGGGGCGTCGCACTCACTCGTCCACTCTCACACGCAGGGGCCCGCGATGGGATCGGGGACGTCCCTGGTTCGGCGAACCAGGGTCATCCCCGATACCGGTGGAAGCGGCAGTACGGGAAGGTCAGCAGCATGGACCCCAGCATGGACACCACCTTCGACACTGCAGCGCCGGACGGCCCCGGCCACGGGTCCGGCGCGCCTCACCGCCGGTTCCGTCGCTCTTCTCGCGATCGGAAGATGGCCGGCGTCGCCGGCGGCATCGGCCGCGCGCTGGGGGTGGATCCGGTGCTGATCCGCATCGCCTTCGCGGTACTCACCATCTTCGGCGGATCCGGGGTCGCGCTGTATGCGCTGGGGTGGTTGCTGATGCCGGCTGAGAGCGACGAGGTGTCCGGGCTCGAGAGCCTGCTCGGACGCGGCCGTTCCTCGATGTCGTCCGTCCTGACCGTGATCCTCGGGGTCGTCGTGATCGCCTCCGTCACCTCGAGTTTCACCTGGGGACTGTCCCTGGTCCCCTACGCAGCGATCGCCGTCCTGGTGGTGCTGATCATCGGTCGCAAGCGCAACCATCTGGCGCGGTGGGCTGCTGACAGTCACGGTGTCGACTGGTCGGACCGCTCCTCCCGCAAGGCTTTCGGGGAACGGGCGGCGAACGACGCCCACGTCTGGAGCGATGACTTCGGCCGGCGCGCTGAAGCGTGGGGCACCGACTTCGGGCGCCGCGCCCAGGCGTGGGGTGACGACGTCGGGCGGCGTGCACAGCAGTGGGGCGAGCACGTCTCCGGCCGCACCGGGCACGGAGGCTGCACGAAGGACAAGCGTGGCGCGCCCCTGCATGATCGCGCGCCCGTTGACCGCGCTGCTCCACCCGAGGATGCGGTTCGGCCGTTCGACACGCCGCCGTCGTGGGAGACAACAGGTCCGGGACGCGATGGGCAGCCCATCGATCTGCACAAGACTGATCTGCGCCCGACCGATCTGCGCCCGACCGATCTGCACCCGACCGATCTGCACAGGGAGATGTGGCCGGCGTCGCCTGATGGCAGAGCTGCTCGCTCCGATCTCCCCTTCAGCGCTGCACCGCAGTCGCCGCCCCGCTGGGATCCGTTGGGAGCAGCTCCTTTTGCCTGGGACCTGCCAGAGCCGGGACCGACTCCGCCGTCGCCGGCGGCGCTGCGGCAGCGGCGGCGCACCGCGGTCGTGTCCGCGGTGGCAGGAACGATTGCACTGGCAGTGGCGGCCGTCGGCGGGGTCGGTGTCTGGCTGGGCTGGTGGCAGGTCCCGCTCGCGGTGGTGAGCGGTGCTGCGCTCGCCGTCGTTGTTCTGTTCGTGCTCGGTTCGGCACTCCGTGGCCGCCGCTCACCCCTCATCGGCTTCGGTGTGATGCTCGCGCTGGCCACCGGGTTCCTCACGGTCACCGGGGCGACGGGGACGGCAGTGTTCGGCGATCGCATCTGGGCGCCGACGACGGCAGCGCTGGTAGCGCAGCCGTCACAGCAGTACCGACTCGATGCCGGGCACGGCATCCTCGACCTGCGTTCGGTCACGGTGCAGCCGGGCACCACCATCGTTCTCCAAGCATCCGTCGGCGCCGGCAATCTGGACGTGATGCTGCCTGCGGGCGTCACCGCGCAGGTCGCCTGCACCGCCAACATGGGCTCGGCGAAGTGCCTCGACCAGACGGACGACGGGATCGGGATCCGCTCCGACATCGCGGCCGCCGGCGACGCCCAACACGGAACGATCGTCCTGACCGCGCACGTCGGCACAGGTGAGCTCGTCGTCACCCGGGGCTGACGCCGGACGTGGGAGGTCCCGCCGGGTCGGACCCGCTGGGGGCTTCCCACGCAGGGAAGGCCCCACCCAGCCGAACCCCGAAGTGTCGCGCGTCCTCCACGGTGTCGACGTCGAGACGGTCGCCGAGGAACACTTCGGCCAGCGCCAGCATCGCAGCGAGATCCATCAGGCGGCGCGGAGAGCTGTTGCTGTTCAACAGATCTCGCACCGCAGCCGCACGGTAGAGCGCCGCCAGCGGCTGTCGGCGGCCGGATCCGTCGATGCCGATCACCCCATCCGATGCCCGCCCCGCTCCGAGCAGGATGCGCACCGAGTCCCCGATTGTCGGCTGGTCCGCGGCGAGGACGAGCAGCCATGCGGCCGTCGATGACTGTTTCGGTGACCCACCCGCGGACCGAGCCGGTGACCCACCCGCTGACCGAGCCGGTGACGGGGCCGGTGGCACAGCCGAGTACAGGGCCGCCAACCCTGCCGCCAGCGCCGCGACCGGACCACTGAACGGCGGGTCCTCGCGGACGAGCAGCACTCCTCTCGGCACCTGCAGCTCGGGCGGCCCGACGACCACGGTCTCGCCCCCGGCGGGCACCGCGGCGATGGCCAGGTCGAGCAACGTCGTGCCGCCGATCGTGGCCAGCGGCTTGACCATTCCGCCCAGCCGGCCGGCTCGTCCACCCGCCAGGATCACTGCGGCCGGACGGCCGGGCGGGTGATCATCGAGAGGGCACGCCATGGCGTCAGTATCGTCCGTTGTGGGATCGTCGTCCTCATGAGCGGCACCGGACCCATGGGCAGCACCGGCAGGGGGAACACCAGCAGATGGTGAGGCGAGCGCCGAGACGTCCGGTGCTGCGGCTGCGGATGGATGGCGACGAGGTCAGGTCGGAGACACGGGCCGACACCATCGCCGGTGAGGAACCGTTGGAGATCAGGGTCAACGGCAGCGCCTTCTCGGTGACGATGCGCACTCCGGGCGACGATTTCGACCTGGCCGTCGGGTTCCTGGTGGGTGAGGGCATCGTCTCCGGGTCCGCCGACGTCACCCAGATCGGCTACGGGCCGGGGGTCGACGCCTCGGGCCGGGCGAGCTATAACATCGTCGACGTGCACCTCGCGGCCGGCGTGACTCCCCCCGCACCCGAGGATGCCCGCCGGGTCTACACCTCCAGTTCCTGCGGGATCTGCGGCACGTCGTCGATCGAGGGGGTGCAGAAGGCCTCCCGCCATCCGGTCGCCGACGACCCGGTGCGCATCCGACTCGCTGCACTGTTGGCCCTGCCGGATCGGCTGCGCGCCGAGCAGGACCTGTTCCGTCGCACCGGGGGCGTGCACGCAGCCGCCCTGTTCTCCGTGGGAGACCCGGCCTCCGACCCGACCGCGGAGCCAGCACTCGTCGTCCTGCGGGAGGACGTCGGCCGCCACAACGCGGTCGACAAGGTGATCGGTCACTGCCAGCGGCTGGGCTCGCTTCCGTTGCAGCACAGTGTGTTGCAGGTGTCCGGCCGGGCTTCCTTCGAGTTGGTCCAGAAGGCCTCGATGGCCGGCATCCCGGTCCTGGCAGCCGTCAGTGCCCCTTCCGATCTGGCGGTCGCGCTGGCCACCGAGACCGGTCTGACGCTGGCCGGCTTCTCCCGCGGCGACTCGGTGAACGTCTACTCCGGGGCGCAGCGGATCATCACCGAGCGGTGAGATCCCGGCGCGGTGACATCCTGGAGGGGTGACCTCGCCCGCGCTGCCTGCCCTGGTACCGGAACTGCTCGTCTCCGACCTGGCCGCCAGTCTCGAGTTCTGGTGCGACCTCTGCGGTTTCGTCGTCGACTGCCGACGCGAGGAAGATCGCTTCGCCTACCTGTCGTCGGGAAGCGCGCACGTGATGCTGGAGCAGCAGGGCATCGGTCGTAACTTCATCACCGGACCCCTGACGCCGCCGCTGGGACGCGGCATCAACTTCCAGGTCGCGGTGGTGGAGCTGGCGCCCTTGCTGGCCGCACTCGATCGGGCGGGTCATTCGCTGTTCATGGCGCCGGAGACCCGGTGGTACCGCATCGGCGACGAGGAGGCCGGGGTCGAGCAGTTCCTGGTGACCGACCCCGACGGCTACCTGCTCCGATTCCAAGCCTCACTCGGCCGGCGCGCGGTGAGCTGACCGACTCGCGAACCGCTCAGGGTCGTCCAGGTCGCGTCGTCCAGGTCGGGTCGTCCAGGTCGTGCTTGTCCGAGTGGTGGTGTCCATGTGGGGGTGGTGTCCATGTGGGGGTGGTGTCCACACCTGAGTTGTCCACATCGCGCGCGGTGACGCGGAGTTGTCCACAGCCACTTCCCCGCCGCTGGCGTCCGTCGTACCTGCGTCCCATCATCGATCCATGACCGGCGCGCCTCCCTCCTTGCTCGAACGACTCGCAGTTCTGCGAGCTGCGCGGCCGTCGTTGGACGGGTTCGGAGCACAGGCGGACGAGGTGTCCCCGGATGACCTGGGGCCTATCGTCGGCGAGCTCGCCGAGTTCCAGGCGCAGACCCTGGCACAGATGACGCTCCTGATCGCCGCAGCCGAATCGGCCGGGGTGGTGAAACGCTCGCAGTCTGCCAACACCCGCGCCTGGGTCGCCCACAACGCATGGCATGCCCGAGCTCAGGCAGGCGCCCTGGCCAGAGCAGCAGTGGTGCTGCGCCGGGAGGATCTCGAGCCGGTGGCCCGCGCAGTCCTCGACCTCGACGTGACCCCCGCAGTCGCAGCGACGATCGCCGACACCTTCGACAAGACGAAAGGGACGCTGGAAGACGGTTGTGAGGCGGAGGTGTTGGAGTGGTTCATCCACACCGGTGTCGAACACGGCACCGGTACCGTGCGGAGCCTGCGAGAGCACATCATCGCCACCTTCGGCAAACCCGGTTCGCTGCAGGAGGAGCAGGACCGCTGCAGACGTCAGATTGACCTTTCGCCCGGTCGCGAGACCGGGGACGGGGTGTACCACTACGAGCTCACCCTGGACGCCGAGAGCCGTGCGCTGATGGAAGCAGCGATCGGGCCCGGATCAGCACCCGTCCCCGAACCCGACGGCCAGCCCGACCCGAGATCCGTCGGACAACGGCGTGGCGACGCGATGGTCGAGACGCTGCGCCGATCGGTCAGCCTCGCCGCGTCTGCGAAGCCCGGCGGCCCGGTGACCGCCGTCGTGGTCACCATGGAGCTCGACAAGCTGGTCGGGCGGATCGGGGCGGGTACCGTCCTGGGCACCCGCGCGCAGGACACGTTGCTGGCGCCGGACACCGTCCGACGACTGGCTTGCGATACGGACATCATCCCCGCTGTCCTCGGATCCGACTCCGAGATCGTCGACCTCGGACGGAGACGGCGACTGTTCAATACTGCCCAGGTCAGAGCCCTGTGGCTGCGGGACAGACACTGCACGTTCGACGGCTGCACGGCGCCCGCCGCGTGGAGTCGCACCCACCACCTGATCCGCTGGCTCGACGGCGGCCTGACAGACCTCGACAACGCGGCGCTGCTCTGCAGCAGACACCACTCCGTCGTCCACCGCGACCAGCTCGCCGCCCGCCTGATCGCCGGGCGGATTGTCTGGGACCGCACGCCCGGCTCCTACCATCGGTTGCTCACCGAAGTCAGGCGGACCTGAGGCAGGACAGCGTGTCTCACTGCCCGATCCCGGCCAGGCACCCTGCGACTCCGCACGCTCGTCTCCGGTGCTTGCGATCAAGGTGCGAGCAGGTTGATGCTCACTCCCACTCGATGGTGCCCGGCGGCTTGGAGGTGATGTCCAGGACCACTCGGTTGACCTCGTCCACCTCGCCGGTGATGCGATGCGAGATCCGGGCCAGCAAGTCGTACGGGAGCCGGCTCCAGTCCGCGGTCATCGCGTCTTC
Organism: Nakamurella sp.; assembly: GCA_037720195.1. Classification (GTDB taxonomy): domain Bacteria; phylum Actinomycetota; class Actinomycetes; order Mycobacteriales; family Nakamurellaceae; genus Nakamurella. Next base: position 14,343 of record JBBJML010000006.1, read on the forward strand.
GCTGGACACCGGTCGCAGCACGATGGGGTGCCCGTAGGTGCGTCCGTCACCTTGCACGCCCACCGATCTGACGTCCGCGAGCAGCACGACCGGGCACTGCCAGATCTGTCCGTCGACGCCAGCGGCCGTCATCTCCTCTCGGACGATCGCGTCGGCGGCGCGCAGCGTCTCGAGACGCTCGTGGTCCACGGCTCCGATGATGCGGATTCCCAGGCCGGGCCCGGGGAACGGATGTCGCGCGACCATCGCCTCGGGCAGTCCCAACTCCCGGCCGAGCGCTCGGACCTCGTCCTTGAACAGCGCACGCAGAGGCTCGACGAGCGAGAACTGGAGGTCGTCGGGGAGGCCTCCGACGTTGTGGTGCGACTTGATCGTCGCGGTCCCGGTACCGCCACCGGATTCCACCACATCCGGATAGAGGGTGCCCTGCACCAGGAACTTGATGCCGCCCTCGGCGGCCGCGATCTCCGCGGCCGAGCGCTCGAACACCCGGATGAACTCACGGCCGATGATCTTCCGCTTGGTCTCCGGATCGGTGACGCCTGCCAGTTCCCGCAGGAAGACCTCGGAGGCATCGACCGTCACGAGTCGGATTCCGGTGGCCGCGACGTAGTCGCGTTCCACCTGCTCGCGCTCCCCTGCGCGCAGCAGTCCGTGGTCGACGAACACGCACGTCAACTGATCGCCGACGGCTTCGTGCACCAACGCGGCAGCGACGGCCGAGTCGACCCCGCCGGAGAGCGCACACAGCACCTTCGCCTCACCGACGGCATCACGAACAGCGGCGACGAGCTCGGAGCGGATTTCCCCCGGCGTCCAGTCGGCCGACAGGCCGGCGACATCGAACAGGAACCGCCGCAACACGTTCTGGCCGAACTCGGTGTGCACCACCTCGGGGTGGTACTGCACTCCGGCGAGTCGGCGCTCCAGGTGCTCGTACGCCGCGATCGGAGTGTCCTGGGTGGATGCGACCACCGAGAAACCCTGCGGCGCTTCGGCAACGGCGTCACCGTGGCTCATCCAGACCTGCGCGGTGTCAGGGAGGTCCTGCAGCAGTACTCCGCCGTGGTCGGCGACCCGCAAGGTGGTCGATCCGTACTCGCGTCGACCGGTGCGATCCACCCGACCACCCAGAGCCGTCGACATCGCCTGGAATCCGTAACAGATGCCGAACACCGGGACCCCGGCATCGAACAGTGCCGGGTCGACCTGCGGCGCACCCTCCGCGTACACCGACGAAGGACCGCCCGACAGCACCACCGCAGCGGGATTCTTCGACAGCATCTCGGCGATCGGCATGGTGGACGGCACGATCTCGGAGTACACCCCGGCCTCACGCACCCGACGGGCGATCAACTGCGCGTACTGGGCGCCGAAGTCGACGACCAGTACCGGCGGGTGCTCCATCTCGATGACGTTCTCGGTCGCAGGTCGGTCTGCTGGATCATCGGCGGGTTCCCGCGCGACGAGCTGTTCGACAGCGGGTTGCACAGTTGTGTGCTCGATGCTGGCGTGCTCGGCGGGGTGCTCTGTCAGGTTGCTCGGGGTCGGACCGGGTGCATCGGTGTCGGACATCGATCCCTCTCGGGTCGGGTGACGCCCACCGGGTCGCGCCGAGACTGTGGTCCGCTCGGCACCGACACCGGCGCACGGCACGGTCGGCACCGACCGGTCCCTCCCTGGGTTTTTCTCCCGGAGGTGCCCACCGATCCGCCTGTGCGGACCAAGGGTGTGGCGCTCGGACCTGCCGCTCCCTGCGGAACGCGGAACCCTAGCCACCGTCATCGGTCAGTTCCCTGTCAGTCTACGTCCGCCGGGATCACGTTCCCGGCGTGCTTGCCGGCACCCGGTGGCCGTGTCGGGTGCAGGTGTCGGGTGCAGGTGTCGGGTGGATTCCTCGAGTGGGTGACTCGGGGGATGACGCGGGTGGACATCGACCGGAATCCCATGTGTCAATGTTTTGATACATTGATCGAGCGGGAGCTGCTCCCGCCCAGTGACTGGGAGTGTTCGATGGGATGGATTCTCGGACTGTTCGCGGCTCTCGTCACAGGATGGTGGGTGACCGTCACCGTGGCGGCCGCCCGGACATCGCGCCACACCCCGACCGCTGAGTTCCCGGCCTACCTTGCCCATGGCCGGGCAGTCGGAACGGTCGCCCGGGTGGTCGGTGTCATCCTCACCCTGGTCATCGTGTTCACGGCCCTCGTCGTCGACACCCCCGCGCTTTCCCCCATGCCGACCCCGTCGTCCTCGCTGGCCTCGCTCTTCGCCGCTCCGTTGGTCATCCTGGTCCTCGTCTTCGGTGATCGCCGCTGGCCGGCCCCCACCGGCGCTGTCCGGACCGCCTCCCTGGCGGCACGACGGCTGCGCGACACCGTACCGACGGCCGAGTTGGCGTTGGCAGCCATCGCAACTGTCGCGCTGTGGGTCGGTTCGGCGTTCAACCCAGATGCGACGATCGGTGAACGCGTCACCTCGGACGCCATCAGCCTGCTGGCTGTCGCCCTCGCCGTGCTCGCCATCCGGCGCGTGACGACCCGCGCATCCCTCGTCGGTGTCGACGGCGCCACCGACCTCGCCTTTCGCGGACTGACCTACGGCCGGGTGATGCGGGCCCTCGCCGTCGGGTTCTTCCTCGCTGCGGCGGGAATCCAACCGCTGGTCGTGGACGGCCCGGGGAACTCACCCGGAGTCGTCGGCACCCTGCTGTTCGCCGGTGCCCTGATCGGTCTGTTCGGGCTGCAGGGTCGACGCCCGCGCGCCAGCGTGTCCACCCAGGGCGCACCGGCGGAGCGGATCGCATGACGGGGGCGGTGACGGTCGACCTGCGCAGTGCCGTCCCGGTGTACGAGCAGATCCGCTCGCGGATCGCCGGGGCCATCGGATCCGGAGCGCTCGCACCCGCAGACCGGTTGCCCAGTGTCCGCGCCCTCGCCGCCGATCTGGGCGTGGCGGTCAACACGGTCGCCCGGGCCTACACCGAGCTGGAGGCCGCCGGCCTGGTGCACAGTCGACGACGGACCGGCACCGTGGTCGCCGAACTCACTTCACCACGCGTGTCCGCCGAGGTCCAGGATGGCGCTCGGAGGTACGTCGGGATCAGTCGAGCTGCGGGCCTCGAGGAGGACGTGGTGCTGGAACTCGTGCGCTCCGCGTTCCGGCAGTGGGCGTCGGAATCCCCGCTATGACGATACTCATCGACCCGCCCCGTTGGCCCGCCCACGGCCGCCTGTGGTCGCACCTGGTCAGCGACGAGAACGTGGCCGAACTGCACGCATTCGCCCGCGCTGCCGGCATACCGGAGCGCGGCTTCGACGCCGATCACTACGACGTCCCGGACGAGCAGTACGCCTCGCTGATCGCCTCCGGCGCGGTGCCGGTCGAATCACGAGAGTTGTTGGCACGACTGATCTCTGCCGGGCTCCGACGCCGTAAACACCACCGACGACCCGGCTGAGTGTTGACGGCCGAGGATCGACGACCGACGGTCACGGGGCGGCGTGGTCGGCTTCGATCTCTGCCCGGGACCGCACGATGCAGAGCTCGTTGCCCTCGGGGTCCGCGAACACCACCCACCCACGCCCGTCGGGGGTCCTGCGATCGTCGACGACCCTGGCACCGAGAGCACTGACCCGTTCCACCTCGCCGTCGCGATCGCCGTCTGCCGCGACCAGGCAGAGGTGCATCCGGTTCTTGACCGTCTTCGCCTCCGGAACCTGTTGGAACAGAACGAGAGTGCCGTCCGAAGCCGCCAGTGCACACTCGGGGTCGCCCGGCCCGTCCACACCTTCCTCCACGTCGAAGTCGTGCAGGATCTGGTTCCACCACACCATCTGGGAGTAGGAGTCTCGCGCGTCGAAGCTGATGTTGGCAATCCGAGCAGTCATCCGAGGATCGTTGCAGTTGCGGCCTCCGATCGACAGGAGATTCGACGCGGGTCCTGATGGGGGCGTCCCGAATGCACCGGGGCCACCATCAACGGCGCGGCAATCACGCTCGATCACCGTGGCCGCAGACGGTGGTCCGAACGGGTGGATTCGCGCCGGTTTTCCACTTTCGAAAGGCGGACCCTCGGCGGGCGTTCTACCTTCCACGCAAGCCCAACATCAATTTCTTACGACTCGAGGAGCTCGCATGAAATCGATTTACCACTCGAGAACCGTTCTGGTGGTCGCTGCGTTGGCGGCAAGCGCAGTCACCGTCTCGCCTGCACTCGCCGCAGCGCCCGGAAATGCCAACACCGTTGCAAGCAGCGCCGGAGCCGCGACCTCAGCACTCGTCGCAGGCCCGACCGCGGGCAGCTGGGTGGAACAGACAGTGGCCACCCCGGCACTGCTCCAGGAGTCGTACCCTGTCGCCACCGCAGCCGAGGTGGCCTCGGCTCGCAGGTCGCGCCGAACATCCAGCAGCGCCAGAACAACCAGCAGGTCGCCGACGCCGTCCGGCAGCAGATCAAGGGCGCCGAGGCGATGGGCGTCAAGACGCTGAATATCGACTTCCAGTACCAGCAGACCGGTTACTGGTGCGGACCGGCGTCCGTGCACAACGTCCTGTCTGCCCGCGGCGTCTGGATCACCCAACAGCAGGCGGCCGACGAGTTGCCGACCGACGTCGACGGAACCGACTGGATCGGTCAGGTGACCAACGTGCTCTCCAGCCACGTGGGTTGGTACGAGACCAAGGAGATGCCGAACGACCCGGTAGATCGTGTAATTCGGGTAGCCCGGGGGGTGGTTGCTCGCCGGTGCGACGATGTTGGCCACGAGTGCGTAACCACGGTCGATGTCGAAGGTGATGTCGTACCAGAGCAGATCGCGCTGCGCCTGCGTCGGCACTACTTCACGGTGATCGGCTACAACTCCGACAACCAGCAGGTGCTGATCGCCGACTCGGCCGGCTTCGCACCCACGGGCATGTACTGGCTGTCGTTCGACCAGCTCGCCACGCTGATCCCGCCGAAGGGGTACAGCGCCTGACAAGACTCGCTGATCAGCGCCGGCCCCGGATCGTGTGCCACCAAACGGATCCGGGGCCGGCGCGTTCGGTAGCGAGCTGCGAGTGCGTTCAGCCGCGAGCACCCAGCGCGGTCAGTCGCGAGGTCCCAGCGCGCAGTCGCGAGCTCGCAGCGTGTTCAGTCGCGAGCTCCCAACGTGTTCAGTCGCGAGCTCCCAGGGCGTCCAGGCTTCGCGGACGTAGGGATCCGCTGGGTCCTCGGCCAGAAGCTCCCGCTGGATCGTTCTGGCCTCATCGTCGCGCCCGAGCGCGCGCAGGGCTCTGGCTTGCGCCCAGCGAGCCGGAAGTACTCCGCTGCCCAACTCCCGGCGGCGTTCCACCGCTTGTTCGAAAGCCGCGAGCGCCTCGCTCCAACGATCGGAGTCGGCCAGTGTCCAGCCGAGGTTGTTGAGCAATGAGGCCCGCCACCGGGACGCGGCGGGATCCGTCGCGGCATCCGCCTCAGCCAGCGCCGCGCGCAGCAACGCCTCGGCCTCGGCGTGATCGCCGCGGCCGCCGGCCACGATCGACTGCATGTGGACGGCATCGATGGCCAGCGCGGTCAGACCTGCGGCCCGGGCACGCATCTCGGCCTCCTCGAACAGTGGTCGGGCCGCCGGCAGTTCGCCCGAGGAGTTCGCCATCCGGCCCCGCTCGATGGCGATGCGCGCCGCGAGATGGTCATCGGCGGGATCCCGCGCGATCGAGTCCAGGACCGCGGACCCCGTCTCGAATTCTCCGGCCAGGCCGCTGGCCCTCGCGTACTGGGTCAGCAGCACTCCGGAAGCCGGATGCCCCTGCGCCAGCAGACGAAATCGCTCGCCACTTCCTGCAGGGTCGGCGAACTCCCAGGTCTGCAGGACCAGGGATTCGACCTCTGCGGGATCGATGGCGCTCATGGCCTGCGCTCGTCCGACCAGTCCCCAGCCACCAGCACGGCCTCGACGGCACCGTGTCGATCGGCCACCAGCAGATCGGCGACCTTGCCGGAGACGATCGAGCCGAACCGGTCGTCGACCCCCAGCACCCGCGCGGGGACCAGCGAAGCCGCGTTCACTGCGTCGACCAGGTCCGTCCCGACGTGTTCGACGGCTCGTCGGACGGCGACGTCGAGCGTCAGTGTCGACCCGGCGATCGATCCCTCGCTGCCGTCGTCCGTGACGATCCGCGCGACGCCGCCACTGACCTGGACGTCGAACCCCGCGAGCTCGTAATGACCGTCCCCGTGGCCGGCCGCCGCCATCGCATCGGTGACCAGCGCGACCCGCCCGGGAGCCATCGCGCGCAGCAGGCGCACGGTCGCCGGATGCAGATGGACGCCGTCGTTGATCGCCTCCAGCACCACTCCCTGCGCATCCATGGCCGCCCCGATGACGGCCGGGTCGCGATGGTGCAGCGGCCGCATGCCGTTGAAGGCATGTGTCACCAGTGACGCGCCGAGACCGAAGGCCGCCGAGGCGCAGTCGTACCCGGCATCGGAGTGTCCGACGGCGGCGATGCTGCCCGCCGCGACCACCTGTTCGACCGCCGCCAGGCCGCCGTCCAGTTCCGGGGCAACCGTGACGATGCGTACCGCCCCACCCCCGGCGTCCAGCAACCGGTCGATCAGCGCACGGCTCGGTGCGATCAGTGCTGCGGGATCGTGCACCCCGCGACGCAACTCGGACAGGAACGGGCCTTCGAGGTGCAGGCCCAGCACGTGCGGATCGTCGCCGACATGTGCTGCGGCGGAATGGATCCGCTCGGCCATGACGTCGATCGGGGCCGTCACCAGCGAGACGATCGAGCGGGTCGTGCCGTGCCTGCGATGAGCCTGCAACCCGATGTCGATCCCGTCGGCGCCGGCATCGAAACTGCCTCCGGCAGCGCCGTGCACGTGCAGATCGATGAATCCGGGCAGCAGCCGGCGGCCGTGCAGATCGATGACCTCGGCGCCGTCGGCGAGGTGCCCGCTCGGTGCGCCGGTGGCGGCGTCCACCCCGACAGCTCCGGCGCCCGGCACTCCGACAGCGGCGATCAGGCCGTCCTCGACGAGGACCCAGCCTCCGGGTAGGACCACAGTCGGGGTGACGACCTCGCCTCCGGTGAACAGGATCTTGCGCGACATCAGTTCTCCTGACGGGGACGGGCAGCGGGGGCAACAGCATGCGCGACAGCCGGATCCGCCTGGGCAACGGCGTCCCACCCCAGGAGCGCTGCTCCCGCCAGGCCGGCCCGGTCGCCCAGCGCGGCCACGACGATCGGGGGTGCGGGCCGGAAGGTGAGGCGCCGCTCGAGTTCACGAGCCAACGGAGTGACGAGGGTCGGCCCGGCCAGCGACAGCCCACCGCCGATGACGATCAGGCCCGGATCCTCCAGCACACACACTGCGGCGAGCGCATCGGCGATCGCCGCCACCGCGTCGTCCCAGATGGCCTGCGCGACAGCATCACCGGCACCCACAGCGAGGAACAGGTCCTTCGCGGAGACGTCCCGACCGGTGGCGAGGGCAAATGCCTTCCCGAGCCGGGACGCCGACGCGATCGCCTCCAGACAGCCGTGGTTGCCGCATCCGCACAGCGGTCCGCCCGGGCGGACGACGAGGTGTCCCACCTCGCCCGCCTGACCCGACGACCCGTTGTAGACCTCACCCGAAGTGACCAGGCCAGCGGCGATGCCGGTACCCACGGCCATGAAGTACACCGACGCGGTGCCTCGACCAGCTCCCCGCCGCGCCTCCGCCAGGGCACCCGAGCGCACGTCGTGACCCAATGCCACCGGCACGCCCAGCCGGTCCTCGAGCAGCTCGACGAACGGCACATCGGTCCAGCCGAGGTTGGCCGCGTACCGGGCGACGCCGGCGGCGGAGTCGACCACCCCCGGCACACACAACCCGATCCCCCGCACTGGAGCCTGCTCGGTGAGGTCGGCAGCGAAGGTGGCGATCCGCTCGATGACTGCCTCCGGGCCCAACTGCACCCCGGTGGGGCGGCGGGATTCCAGAGCCACCGTGCCGTCCTCGGTGATCAGACCCGCCTTGATGGAGGTACCGCCCACGTCGAGCGCGGCGACCACCGGCATCGGAGCACGACGGTCAGCCGGAACCACCGGCCGCACCGAGGGAATCGGGGATCCGTTCACGTCAGGAGACGACCGACAGGCCGACCTTCTGGAAGGCCTTGAGGTCGGAGTAGCCCGTCTTGGCCATCGCTCGGCGGAGCGCGCCGAAGAGGTTGGACCGTCCGTCGGCGTCGACAGCCGGGCCGTTGAGCAGCTGTGCGAGCGGGATCTCACCGGTGCCCGTCGGGACGGCGTTGCCACGCGGCAACGCGGGGTGCGCCGCGGTGGCAGGCCAGTACCACCCGGCACCGGGTGCGGTCTCGGACTCGGCGAGCACCTCGCCGAGCATCACCGCGTCCGCCCCGCAGGCGATCGCCTTGGCGATGTCGCCGCTGGAGTTCATGTCGCCGGCCGCGATGACGTGCACGTACCGACCGCCGGTCTCGTCCAGGTAGGACCGGCGAGCAGCGGCAGCGTCAGCGATCGCGGTCGCCATCGGGACGTCGATCCCGAGCACCGCATCGGTGGTCGATGCGGCTCCCGAACCGGTGCCGACGATCACTCCCGCAGCTCCGGTCCGCATCAGGTGTGTCGCGGTCTGGTAGTTGGTGCAGCCGCCGGCGATCACCGGGACGTCGAGGTCGGAGATGAAGCTCTTGAGGTTGAGTGGTTCGCCGCCTTGCTGCACGTGCTCTGCCGAGACGATGGTGCCCTGGATGACGAGCAGCTCGACGCCCGCCGCGATGGCCGCGGGTGCCAACGTCGCCGCGTTCTGGGGGGACAACCGCACCGCGACGGTGCTCCCGCCGGCGGCCAGCGTCCGGATCGCCTCGGTGAGCAGATCGACCTGGACCGGAGAGCGGTAGGCACGCTGCAGTGCAGCGGTCACGGTCGCATCGTCCTGGGCCTCGAGGGCGACCTCGATCAGCTCGGCGATCACCGCGGCCGGATCTCCGTGCCGGGCCCACAGCCCCTCACCGTCGAGCACTCCGAGCCCGCCCAGCTGCCCGACGGCCACCGCGGTCGCCGGATCGACGATCGCATCGGACGGTTGGGTGAGGAACGGGATCTCGAACCGGTAGGCATCGATCTGCCACGCCGTGGAGACGTCGGCGGAGGAGCGGGTCCGGCGGGACGGGACGATGCTGATCTCGTCGAGCGCGTAGCTGCGGCGGGCCGTGCGGCCCATCCCGATCTCGACGTCGGTCATGCGACACCCACGCGGGTGTTCGGCCGATGCATGGAAGAAGGCTCCTCGCGGTTGGAGACAGCGGTTGGGTACCAGCACCACGCGGTGCCGACGGGCCGATGACTAGCGGTCGAAGTAGTTCGGGGCTTCCTGGGTGATGGTGATGTCGTGCGGGTGCGACTCCTTCAGCCCTGCCGAGGTGATCCGGACCAGGCTCGCACGCTGCAGGCGTGGCACGGTGCGTGATCCGGTGTAGCCCATTGCCGCACGCAGCCCACCGATCAGCTGGTGGACGACCCCACCCAGTGGACCGCGGTAGGGCACCCGTCCCTCGATGCCCTCCGGGACCAACTTGTCGTCGGAGAGCACATCGTCCTGGCCGTAGCGGCCACGGGAGTTACCGGTCCCGCCGGCGGCCCCGCGCCGCTCCATGGCACCGAGCGATCCCATGCCGCGGTAGACCTTGTACTGCTTGCCGGCGATGAAGATCGTGTCGCCCGGCGACTCCTCCACGCCGGCCAGCAGCGAACCGAGCATCACCGTGTCAGCGCCGACAGCGAGTGCTTTCGCGATGTCGCCGGAGAACTGCAGGCCACCGTCACCGATCAGCGGCACGCGCGCCGGACGGCAGGCCTTGGCCGCTTCGTGGATGGCAGTCACCTGCGGCACACCGATGCCGGTCACCACCCGGGTGGTGCAGATCGATCCTGGTCCGACCCCGACCTTGACGGCGTCCGCTCCTGCATCGATCAGCGCCTGGGCGCCGGCCCTGGTCGCGACGTTGCCGCCGACGATGTCCACCTTCGACCCGACCGCCTGCTGCAACCGGGCCACCATGTCGGCGACGGCGCGGGAGTGTCCGTGGGCTGTGTCGACGATGAGCACGTCGACGCCGGCGTCCACCAGGCCCATCGCCCGGGCGAAGGCGCTGTCCCCCACGCTGACCGCTGCTGCAGCGACCAGTCGACCGTCCGCATCCTTCGTCGCGAGCGGGTACTTCTCGGTCTTGACGAAATCCTTGACGGTGATCAGCCCGCGCAACCGACCGTCGGCATCCACCAGTGGCAGCTTCTCGATCTTGTGCTTGCGGAGCAGCCCGAGCGCAGCATCACCGGAGACCCCGACCGGTGCTGTCACCAGCGGCATCACCGTCATCACCTCGCGGACGGGCCGCGTCATGTCGGTCTCGAAGCGCATGTCGCGGTTGGTGATGATCCCGAGCAGGTGCCCCTGGGGACCGACCACCGGGACCCCGGAGATCCGGAACTTCGCGCACAGCGCGTCTGCCTGGGCCAACGTCGCGTCGGGTGGACAGGTGACCGGGTCGGTCACCATCCCGGCCTCGGACCGCTTGACGATCTCGATCTGGGCGGCCTGCGCCTCGGGCGGCATGTTGTAGTGCAGGACCCCGATACCTCCCTGCCGCGCCATCGCGATCGCCATCCGCGATTCGGTGACCGTGTCCATCGCACTGGAGACGAGCGGGATCCGCAACGAGACGTTGCGGGTCAACTGCGAGCTGGTGTCGGCCTCGCTCGGGATCAGATCGGATGCGGCGGGTAGCAGCAGCACATCGTCGTAGGTGAGTCCGACCAGGGCGAACCGGTCGTCGGACGACAGGCTCTCCAGCTCCTCCGCGTCGAAGGAGTCGGTGACCGCGGCCTCCAGTTCGGCGGCCGACGGGGCTCCGGCCTGCGCAGCCCCGCTACCCGGGGTGAGGTCGTTCAGCCGACTGACGTCGAGCTCGGAGTCGTTCAGCTCAGAACCGTCGAGCTGGGAACCGCTGAGCGGAGAGCCGGGAAGCTGGGTATCAGGAACTGATCGGGTCATCGGTACCTTCCTGGTGCACCACGGGCACCGCGGGGCGGACGCGGGTCGTCGGCGGTGACGTGTCTCCAGTCTAGAACTCGAGCGGGTCGTCGCCGGGACACGGTCGGTCAGCGTGCGACCGTGGCTGCGGTCGTCTCCGCGGCACTCGGGTCGGTGGCCGATGTCTGGGTCGCTGATGCCTCGGTGGCTGATGCCTCGGTGGCTGATGCCTCGGTGGCTGATGTCTCGGTGGCTGATGTCCGGGAGGCGGGCGTGTCGACGGGCGGCGGCGCGAAGCCGGGTGGCGGTCGTGTCGTGCGGCGGCTCGGAGTCGCGGAAGTCGGGACGGCGTCGGCACTGACCGAGTCCGCGCTGCTGGTGGTCGGCGCCGCGGTGTCACCGGGGCCCGTCGTCGCGGTGGAAGACGCTGTCGAAGGTGCGGTGGGAGACGCGGTCGTGGGCACCGTCGACGGTGCTGTGGTGCTCGGGGTGGACGTGGCGTCCGCACTGGTCGACGGTTGCGGTGTGGGTCCGGTGCTGTCCGACGGGGTCGACTCGGCCGCCGTCGTGCGCCCCGCGGACGTCTGTTCCGGCGACGACCCCGTGGTGGGCGGAACGCTGAGCGGCGATCCGGTTGTCGGAGCGGACCCGTCTCCTGAGGGTGATCCCGGAACTGTCGCCCGGGTTTGCGTCGACTCCGGTTCCGATGCCACCGGTTCCGGTGCCACCGGTTCCGATGCCACCGGTTCCGATGCCACCGCTGGCGTCGAACCTTGCCCGGGCTTCCACGGCGCCGAGCGGGAGGTGTCCGCCTCCTGGTCGCCGGGCGCTCCGATGCCGGACGCCTGCTCGTTCGGCGGCGGGAACGATCCCCCACCCGTGGACGATGCAGCGACCGGGACGACAGGCACTCCTGGCCGAGCCTGCGGTCCGGGAACTGCCTGCGGGGTGCCTGCGGGTTCGGCCGCCTGGGCTGCCGGTGCGGGCGACGCATTCATCCCGGCGCCGACCTGCTGCATCCGCAGCTGGAGCGCCCCCCTGGCGTCCGCCGGAATCCGCGGCAGCGCAGCGGCAGCGACCATCAGGGCCTGGTCCGCACCGTTCCGGTCGCCGGCCGCCAGGGCAGCCGCCGCCCGCCCCAGTGCCACGTCGATGTCGTGTCGGGCCAGTGTCGCCTCGGCGCGATCAGCCCAGAACGTCCTGGTCACCGGCCACAGGACGTCGCCGGGTCTGGCCGATCGCGCACCCGCGATCGCGGTGCCACTGAGCAGGAACGCCACCGAGGCGACGATCCCGACGGCGGCGCGGAAGGAGTTGCTGCGGGCAGGGGCCGACAGACCGGCCGCCCGAGCGGCTCGCTGGATCGCCTTCGCCGACGGTGGCGGCGGGAGTTCCGGCGAGACGGTCCGTTCGCGCCAGTCGGCCAGGAACGACTCCACGGTCAGGGCGGAGGGGTCGGGCGGGGGTGTTGAGCAGTCGCCTTGCAGAAGACCCGACTGCTGCTCGTGCGCGAGCCGGGTCAGCAGCGCCTCGTCCTGGACGAGCCGGTGCACATCAACCCGGTGGACATCGACCCGGTCGCCGAACGGCCCCGGGATCCGGCGGCGTGTCATCCGACCACCTCTGCCCAGCCTCCGGCGCCGACACTTCCTTCACCGGCGGCCGTGAGCAGGGCGCGCAGCCGTCCGAGCGCACGGTGTTGGGCAACCCGAACCGCTCCCGCAGTGGTGGACAGCACCATGGCTGTCTGATCGGCGGTCAACCCGACGACCACCCGGAGCCGCAGGATCTCGCGCTGCTGGTGCGGCAGCGTCGCCAGGATCTCCTCGATCCGATCGGCGGTGGCGCTGCGCAGTGCTTGCTGTTCGGGGGTCACCTGGTCGTCCGGCTGTTCGGGCAGCTCGGGCACCGGGACGCTGTGGGTCCGAGCCGAGGCACGGTGCGCGTCGGCCACCTTGTGCGCGGCGATCCCGTAGACGAAAGCGAGGAAGGGCGTCGATCGCCGGTGATAGCCGGGCAGCGCAGACACCACCGCGAGGCAGACCTCCTGGGTGACGTCGTCGGCGCCCGAGAGACCTCGATGATCGGGCGTCACCCGGGCCCGGCAGTAACGCACGACGTGCGGGTGGATCAGGCTGATCAGCCGTTGCAGCGCAGCGCGGTCACCGCAACGAGCAGCGTCTACCAGCTCGTCGGGAATGACTCCGGGCGACACCGGGGGCGACACCGGGGGCGACTCGGGGACGGTCGCCGGCACTTCGGCATCAGCACGTTCACGGCTGGAGCGCTGGACTCGTGCTGGGCCGACCGGACGGGGAAGGCGGGCCGGACTGGAGGCTGGGGCGGCGAAGCGCCGGAAAGGGCTCATTCCACCACCTCGACCGATCGCCATGAGTGTGCAGTGCACCTGATCGCGCATCTGCACCTGGCCCCCGGACGCGACGCTACACCGGGGGGCGAGGCTCAGGCCACCAGTCCGCGGCGGAACCCGATCGCGACGGCCTGGGCCCGATCGCGGGCTCCCAGCTTGCGGAAGAGCCGTCGGGCGTGGGTCTTGACGGTGTCCTCGGACAGGAACAGCTCCTTGCCGATCTCGGCGTTGGACTGCCCCTGACTCATCCCACGCAGCACCTGGAGCTCCCGTTCGGTGAGCGGTACCTCCGGTTCGCCGGAGTCCTGCCGGGCCGGTTGGACGCGCGAGTCGGTCAGGGCATCGGCCAGGGCCGCGACGATCTCGGGACGGGTGGCGTCCCACCGCAGGAACCCACGCGCGCCGCAGGCGATGGCGGCGGCGATGGAGGCGGTGTCGTCCGGCGAGCCGAAGACGATCACCACCGCACCCGGATGCAGTGCCAGCAAGCGCCTGGTGGCCTCGATACCACTGGTCAGTGCGCGCTGCGTTCCGATCAGCACCAGATCGGCGGAGTCGCGGCCGTACCGGGAGAGCAATTCGTCGCCCGAACTCACACAGTCGACGTCCTCGACCGAGGCGAGAGTGGACATCGCCTTCGTCAGACTGTCGCGAGCCGTGCGGCGCTCGTCGCAGATGAGCACACTCGTCATGTTGACCCCTCAGGTGCAGATGTCCCAGGCGACCGGGGCGGTCGGCCACCGATCCGTGACGACGGTTCCTCCGAACGGTCCATCTTCGCCCGGAAATGCACCCGTGAGGTCCCCTCGCCACCTGTTTTCTATCATATCCATCCCCCGATCGCACTACTGCCAGGGGCCCGAAAGTGACGTTTTGTCGCCCCGAACGGGTAGTAGATCAACACACCGCACACTCTCCGCACAGGCCCTAAGGCGGAAAATGACGTTGAAGCTGCATGCACCGGAGAAAGTTCACGCAGAACCATTGTTCTCGTCACCCTTCCGTCCTAGCTTCAGATCAACCACTCACCGTGCCGCACCGAGTCGGGTCGGAGCGGGGTGACGTGGGGAGCACGATGCGCCGGAGTCGGCGCCGGGTCCGCTCCTCCGTCGCCTCCCTGCTGATCCGAGTCCGAGCGGGACCCGGCGAAAGAGACACCGATGGCGGACACGAAGCGACTCCCCGGCCCGAACGCCGATCTCTGGGACTGGCAGATCCTGGGGTCCTGCCGCGGCATGGCGAGCTCCTACTTCTTCCACCCCGAGGGCGAGCGCGGACCGGCCCGGGCCCGCCGTGAGTCCAAGGCCAAGGCCATCTGCCTGGAGTGCCCGGTGCTGGCCGACTGCCGTGCTCACGCGCTGGTCGTCCACGAGCCGTACGGCATCTGGGGTGGACTCTCCGAGTCCGAGCGCGCCGACATGCTCGAGGGCCGCGCCTGACGGGTTTTCTCAACCAGCGGACACGCTCGCTGCCGACGCCCAGCAGAACACACGCCAGCAGAACACAAACCGCCGCCGAGCCCTGTCGGGTTCGGCGGCGGTCGTGGGTCCGGCGGCGTCGTGCCGTGGACCGGTGGGTCAGTGCTGGTGTCCGGCGTGTCCACCGGTGGCGGCCGGTGCGCCCGCAGGGATGTCGGTCACCGCGGCCTCCGTGGTGAGCAGCATCGCGGCGATCGAGGCGGCGTTCTCCACTGCGGAGCGCGTCACCTTGACCGGATCGATGATGCCTGCGGTGAGCAGGTTGACGTACTCACCGGTCGAGGCGTCGAAGCCCTCGTCCTCGGGCAGCTCGGCGATCGTGTTGACCACGACCGAACCGTCCTCGCCGGCGTTGGCGGCGATCCAGAAGGCGGGCGCCCGGAGGGCTCGCTTCACGGCCTCCAGGCCGACGAGAGCATCGCCGGTCAGACCGAGGTCGCCCAGTTCCGCGGCGACCTTGACCAGGGTGGCACCGCCGCCGGGGATGATCCCCTCGGCGACCGCAGCCTTGGTGGCGGCGACCGCGTCCTCGACGCGGTGCTTGCGCTCCTTGGCTTCGGTCTCGGTGGCTGCACCGACCTTCACCACTGCGACACCGCCGCCGAGCTTGGCAAGCCGCTCCTGCAGCTTCTCGCGGTCCCAGTCGGAGTCGGTGTCCTCGATCTCCGCCTTGATCTGGGCGACCCGACCGGCCACGGCCGACGGGTCCCCCGCGCCGTCGACGATGGTGGTCGTGTCCTTGTCCACCACCACCCGCCGCGCGGTGCCCAGGACGTCGAGACCGACCTCAGACAGCTTGAGCCCGACCTCGGCCGAGACCACCTCGGCGCCGGTCGCGATGGCCAGGTCCTGCAGGAATGCCTTACGGCGATCGCCGAAGAACGGCGCCTTCACCGCGACGACCGGCAGCGTCTTGCGCAGCGCGTTCACCGTCAGCGTCGACAGCGCTTCGCCGTCCACGTCCTCAGCCAGGATCACCAGCGGGGTCTTGGCCTCGAGCACCTTCTCCAGTAGCGGGAGCAGGTCGGCGAGGGCGGAGATCTTTTCGCGCACCAGCAGGATCCGCGCGTTCTCGAAGACCGCCTGACCCTCTTCGGGGTCGGTGATGAAGTGCGGCGAGATGAAGCCCTTGTCGAACTGCATGCCGTCGGTGAACTCGAGCTCGATCGTGGTGCCGTTCGACTCCTCGACCGTGATGACGCCCTCACCCCCGACCTTGTCGATGGCCTCACCGAGCAGCGCGCCGATGTCGGCGTCCCGGCTGGCGATGGTGCCGATCTGGGCGATCCGGTCGCGGTTGCCCGCGACCTCGATGGCGCGCGCGGTGAGCGCCGCGCTGATCGCGGTGGCCGCAGCCTGGATCCCCGAACGCAGCGCCATCGGATCGGCGCCCGCGGTCACGTTGCGCAGACCCTCGGCGACGATCGCACGGGTGAGCACGGTCGCTGTGGTGGTGCCGTCGCCGGCGACGTCGTTCGTCTTGGTGGCCGCGGTCTTGACCAGCTGGGCGCCGAGGTTCTCCGTCGGGTCCTCCAGGTCGATCTCGCGGGCGATGGTGACGCCGTCGTTGGTGACGGTCGGGCCACCGAACTGCTTGGCCAGCACCACGTTCCGGCCGCGGGGGCCGAGCGTGACCTTGACCGCGTCGGTCAGGGTGTCGACGCCGCGGAGCATGGCAGCTCGCGCGGCGACATCGAAGCTGATCTGCTTCGCCATGGGTATCAGAGTCCTCGTTCCGGCTCGAGAACCTCGAGCGCTGAAGTGGTGGGTGCAGGTGGGGGCGCGGGCCGTGGGCACGCAGCTGACGTGCGCGGGGTATCCCCACCGACGACTCACGCCCCGTGGTGGCCGGGAACCGGCCGCCCCGGGGCGTGAGGTCTGGTCACTGCGAACGGTGCGTGCGCAGCGAGCCGGTGCTACTGGAAGATCGTCACTTCGAGATCTTGGCCAGCACGTCACGTGCCGACAGGATCAGGTACTCGGTTCCGGCGTACTTGACCTCGGTGCCGCCGTACTTCGAATAGATGACGACGTCGCCCTCGGCGACGTCGAGCGGTACGCGGTTGCCGTTGTCGTCGACACGGCCGGGACCGACAGCGAGGACGGTGCCCTCCTGCGGCTTCTCCTTGGCGGTGTCGGGGATGACCAGACCGGATGCGGTGGTGGTCTCGGCCTCGTTGGCCTGAACGAGGATCTTGTCCTCGAGCGGCTGGATGTTCACGCTCGCCACTGTTCTTGACCTCCCTTTCGGGGGTTGTTCGTGTCGGATGAGGTTCGGTTCGCCCACGCGGTTCCGGCGAGGGAACCGTGCGAGGAGTGGAGTGGATCTGCATCGTCGTCGCGGGTGCCGATGCGGGTCCGTCGCCTCTCGATTGGCACTCTACCCATACGAGTGCCAATGCTCAACCGACGGCCGGGTGCACACCGGACGAACGATCGGGCAACGGCTTTCAGGAATCGGCGAGGATCCCTTCGAGGGGGGTCAGCAGCGCAGCGGGACCGCCCTCGAAGGCCTGTCGGGTGACGTCCGCGAACCATTCGTTCTCGGCCTGCAGCCCGAGCCGGCGCAGCACCGCGGAGCACAGGGTCCGCCGGGCCGGGGTCAGTTCGGTGTCCCATCTGGCCAGGTACCGGCGCAGCTCGTCGGCCCGGGGAGCGGCGTCCAGCAGGCGTGGGGCGGCTTCGCTCAACAGCAACGCGACCGCGGCGATACCGCGCCAGCCCTCGCCGGTGTCCAGCACGTCTCCGGTCTCGTTCACCGCGCGCAGGGCCGCGGTCAACACCTCCGAGGCCGTGGTGCCGGTGCCACCCCCGGTCACCGGGTCCTGCAACAGCTCGTCGATCAGCTCGCCGGCCTGGGGACCGCTGAACGCACCGGCCGCGGAGCCCGGCCCGCCTGGATCCGCGGAACCCTGCGGTGCATCCTGGTCCGGGGCATCTCCGTCATCGCTCACACCTTCACGGTACCCACCGGCAGTCCCGGATACCCGGACAAGCCGGGCGTCGAAGCGGTCGTTCCGGCGACGGCCACGTGTGCGCCCAGCGCCGCGATCATCGCGCCGTTGTCGGTGCACAGCCCGATCCGCGGGATCCGCAGCTGCAGACCTGCTGCGTCGCAGCGTTCCTGGGCGAGCGTCCGGAGCCGACCGTTCGCAGCGACGCCCCCGGCAACCACCACGGTGCCGATGCCCAGATCGGTGGCGGCTGCGACGGTCTTGGTCGTCAGCACATCGGCGACCGCCTCCTGGAACGCGGCACAGATGTCCTCCACCGGTACCGGCCGGTCGGCGGCCCGCAACTGTTCGACGTACCGGGCCACCGCCGTCTTCAGGCCGGAGAAGGAGAAGTCGTAGCGAGCGTCCCGCGGTCCGGTGAGCCCGCGCGGGAACCGGACGGCAGCGGGATCCCCCCGGGCCGCAAGGCGATCGATCACCGGTCCGCCCGGGTAGCCCAGCCCGAGCAGCCGAGCCACTTTGTCGTAGGCCTCGCCCGCGGCGTCGTCGACGGTGGTGCCGATCTCGGTGATGTCGCCGGCCAGATCGTCGACCCGCAGCAGTTGGGTGTGCCCGCCGGACACGAGCAACGCCAGCACCGGACTCGGCAGCGGGCCGTGTTCGAGGGTGTCGGCGGCGACGTGCCCGGCCAGGTGGTTGACGCCGATCAGCGGCACGCCCCACGCGGCCGCGTAGGCCTTGGCGGCAGCGACCCCGACCAGCAGCGCACCGGCCAGGCCAGGACCACAGGTGACCGCCACGGCCGCGACGTCGGACGGCCGCACCCCGGACGCGGAGAAGGCCCGGTGCACGGTGGGCACCATGGCCTCCAGGTGGGCGCGCGAGGCGATCTCGGGAATGACGCCACCGAACCTGGCGTGCTGCTCGGACGAGGAGGCGAGGTGATGACCGAGCAGCTCCAGCACCGGGCGTACCCGACGCTCGCCGCCTGGACCTTCCCACTCCTCCACGTCGTCGATCCGGACGAGACCGACGCCGGTCTCGTCGCACGAGGACTCGAGCCCGAGCACGACCGCACCGGAGGTCAACCAGAACTCCGCCGATCCGGACGGTGCGACGGCCGATCCGGACGGTGCGACGGCCGATCCGGACGGTGCGACGACAGGGGATGCGCTCATGACCCCACCCGCTGCATCACCAGGGCGTCGGCGTTGCTCGGACGGTAGTACCCGCGGCGCAGTCCGATCCGGACGAACCCCCTGCGCTCGTACAGCTGCCGCGCCTGATCGTTGTCGACCCTGACCTCCAGCAGCACCCGACGTCGGCCGGCCACCGCTAACAGGTCGTCCAGCAGTCGGGCACCGAGCCCCTGCCCCTGCCCGTCGGGGTGCACGCCGATGGTCTGCACCTCGGCCTCCTCGTCAGGATGGTCCACGCCGTGCACGGCCAGACCCGCGTACCCCACCACGCGTGGACGGTGGACATGGGGAGGGACGCCGCTGTCCCGGACCACCACGTAGTGGTGGCCCATCGCCAGCTCCGACCAGAACATCCCGGCGGTCCACGGCGAGTCCCCGGGGAACAGCACACTCTCCAGATCGGCGACTGCTTCGATGTCCCACCATCGCATCGCCTCCAGCACACGCTGTGGCGGCGGGAGCACCGATGCGGGGGTCATCTCCGGCCACCGATCTGGGCGTTCAGGGTGGCTGCGGCGTTCAGGGTGGATTTCGGCGCCGACGGTTCGGCCACGTCGGGCCGTCGCAGATAGAGCGGCACCAACGGGCCCGGGATCGCTCCGGTGACCAATTCGCGGCCGGCAGCGAGCACCAGGCCCCGGCTGAGACTGCCGGGATCGGCCAGCTGCTGCTGTTCGAGAACCGGCACCAGCCCGATGCCCGCACCGACCACCCGGAACCCGTCCTGGGCTGCGGATCCCAGGATCGCCGACGGGTCCACCGCCGCCGGGGCCAGCACCGCGGGGCCGAAGACCCGCCGTCCACCAGGGGCGTAGCCGGACAGGTACACCTCGCGGCGTCGGGCGTCGGTGACGACCAGCAGCGCAGGCGTGCCGTCCACGGATGGGGCAGGAGCAGGGGCTGGGGTGGATCGGGCAGGGGCGTTTCGGGCCGGAACGGATCGGGCGAGACCGTCGTGGCTCGGCACACCGTGCACCGGCACCCCGAGGGCGTCACCCAACGAGGCTGCGGTGACGATTCCCACCCGCAGACCGGTGAACGGACCGGGCCCCAGACCCACCACCACCGCGTCGAGTTCGGCGAGGCTGCGCCCGGCCGACGTCAGCGCAGCAATGATCAGCGGCAGCAGCTTCTCGGCGTGGCCGAAGGGATCGACCGCGACGTCCTCGGCGAGCAGCCGCACCGGATCCTGCAGACCGGCATCCGAATCCTGCTGCGTCCCCGGGTGCGGTGTCACCGGATGAGGCGTCAGCTGATGGGGAGGTGTCATTTGATGAGGCAGCAGCAGTTCGACCACCCCGGCGGTGATCGCCGGCGTGGAGGTGTCCAGCGCCAACACGAGCATGATCGGAGATTCTACGAGTGGTCGACCACAGTGCTGACCAGGGTGCGGGAGGATGAGCCGGTGATGCTGCCCCCGTCGTCCGCTGCCGGGCGACGCGACGACCGGAGCGATGCGACCCTGGCCGACGTCGCGACCCTGGCCGGGGTGTCCCTGGCCACCGCGTCCCGCGCGCTGCACGCGACCGGCGGGCGCACGGTCCGGGCGGCGGCGGCTGCGCGCGTCAGGGCGGCTGCCGTCGAGCTGAAGTACGTCCCCAATGCCGCCGCCCGCGCCACCGCGCGCGGACGCACGGACACGGTGGCGCTGATCGTCCACGACATCGCCGACCCGTTCACCGCTGCGCTGACCGGCGCCGTGATGGATGCGGCGTCGGCGCACGACCTGATCGTCACCATTGCCGCGACCGGCGGCGATCCGGAGATCGAACTGCGTCACCTCGAGCAGTTCCGCCGCCAACGCGCGCGCGCCGTGATCCTCGCCGGATCCCGCTTCACCGACACCGACAGTGAGGTCCTGCTGGCAGCGGAGATCGACGCCTTCACCCACAGCGGCGGCCAGGTGGTGGTGATCGGCGGTCCCTCCCCCGCTCTCGCGCACGTACCCGTGGTGCCGATCGACGAGGTCGACGGAGCCGCCCGGCTGGGCGCCGTGCTGTGCACCCTGGGGTACCGCAGGTTCGCCGTGTTGGCCGGTCCGGAGAACCTGGTCAGCAGCGAGCAGCGGCTGGTGGGATTCCGGCGTGGGGTGGCCGAGCACGGCGGGACCGTGCCGGACGAGTGGGTGCTGTCCGTCCAGTGGTCGCGCGACGGCGGCTACGTCGGGATGCGCGAGCTGCTCGACCAGGGGCTGGACGTCACCGAGGTGGACGCGGTGTTCGCCGTCAACGACGTGATGGCGATCGGCGCGATGGCCGCCTTGGCCGAACACGGCTACCGAGTTCCCGAGGATGTCGCCCTGGCCGGGTTCGAGGACGTCCCGATGCTCAGGGACATCCGACCGTCGCTGACCACCGTGACCCTGCCGGCTGGTGAAGTCGCCCGTGCCGCGGCCCACCGTGCGCTCCAGGAACCGGTGACCACGGACGGATCGCCGCCCGTCGAGTTCTCGGTGTCTACCGACGCCATGTCCGAGCCTCGGGTGCGGCTGGAGGTCGTGGTGCGCAGCTCGACACCGGATCGGCGACCTCGTACCCAGCCCGGCTCAGGCTCGCGGTGAGATTCCCCGCAGCGCAGCGATCAGGGACGACCAGCGGGCCGGATCACCGCTGACGGTGCAGTCCCGGACGTCGTCACTGCGACGACGCAGCGCCACCGCCAACGGGTACTCGGCGAACTGCTCTGCGAGTCCGGTCCCCCATTCGACGACGACGGCGGCCTGCGCCAGGTCGGTGTCCAGATCCAGGTCCTCGAGCTCGAGGGCTCCGCCGAGGCGGTACGCATCGACGTGCACCAGACTCACCCTCGGGCCCGGATGCACCCGCGAGATCACGAAGGTCGGCGAGGTGATGGTCTCGGTGATCCCCAACCCGAGCGCGATCGACTTGGTCAGCGCGGTCTTCCCGGCGCCCAGGTCGCCCGCGAGCACCACGACGTCCCCGGCCTGCAGCTCGGCACCGATCGCCCGACCGAGCCGATCTGTGGCTGCCAGGTCCTCGAGCTGCAGCTGCACCTCCCGGGCGCGCGTCATCGTCCGCCCCCCGCCCGCGCGGCCGAAGTTGCCGTCGTAGCTGCGTCCGCTGCTCGGACCCGCTGCAGCACGTCGGTCAACAGCCCGCGCAGCGCGTCGTTCACCGCGGCCGGCTGCTCCAGCATCAGGTTGTGGCCACCGTGGGGAATCAGCACCAGCTCGGTCGACGGCATCGCGTCAACCAGCGCTCTGGACTGTGCCGGCGGCGTCATCCGATCCTGCTCCCCGCAGATCACCTGACCCGGAAGTTGGTGCAGCGCAGCAAATCCCGCGCGTACGTCGAGGGTCAGGATCGCGGGCAGGAACTCGGCGATCACATCGACCGGCACCGCCGAGATCATCAGGTCCAGGTAGTCGACCAGATCCACGCTGACGGCAGGGTCGGCGAATCCGTAGGAGCGGGTGAGCAGCCAGACGGCGTCCCGGGCCAGCGGTCGACCACGTTCCAGGGCTCGCGGGAAGCGACTCGCCGTTGCGGTGACCGCACGCATCAACGGGAGGTTGCCGGTCAGCCCGGCGCGAGACCCCTTGGCCCGCAGGAAGAATGCCGAACTGTCGATGAGGGCGAACCCGACCAGACGCTCTCGCACCAGATCCGGCTCGGCGGCAGCCAGGGCCATCAGCGCCATCCCGCCCATCGAGTGCCCGACCACCACCACCGGTCCGTGGGGGGCGGCGGTGGCGATCACCGCCTGCAGATCCTCGGCCGCCGCATCCAGCGTCGACCGACCCGGATCGGCCCTACCCGACCGGCCGTGCGAGCGCTGGTCGTAGAACACCAGCCGGGCCACGGCACCTGGAGCGGCCACCGGATCCGCGACGGCGTCGGTGGCTGCCTCTGCGTCAGTGGCGGCGTCAGTGGCGGCGTCAGTGACGGCGTCAGTGACGGCGTCGGCAACGTCGGCGTCTGTGGGGGCCGGGTCGGTGGCGGCCGCAGCTCCGAAGCCAGCTCCGAAGCCAGCTCCGGCGAGCCCCAGCCGCTGGAAGTGCCATGCACCCATCCGCAGCGTCCAGCCGTGCGAGAAGATCACCGTCAGCGGCGCGTCGACCGGACCGGCCTCCTCGACGTAGATCCCCAGACCGTCCGCAGAGGTCACGGTGTAGGAGCGGTCGGCCGACAGCGAATCGAAGTCCGCGGTTCCGCCTACCGCGTGCGCCCGATAGCGTCGTACCACCCGCCGCTGGGCCGTCCAGCCGCCGAGCGTGAGAGCCCCGACCGCGCCGGTCACGCCGGCAGCCGCACCGAGCACCTTGCCCAGACCACTCATCCGACGCCTTCCGCCGGCCGTGCAGAGAGGTCTGTCTGCCGGCCGACCCACCGTCGGGGAACACGGGCGCCGATCCTGGTGACAATCTCGTAGTCGATGGTGCCGCAGGCTCCGGCCCACTCGGTGGCCGTCGGTTCACCGTCACCACCGGGACCGAACAGCAGCACTTCGTCGCCGACCGTCACCGGGTCGTCACCGCAGTCGACGACGAACTGGTCCATGGCCACCCGACCTGCGATCTGCCTGCGCCGACCCGCGACGAGCACTTCGGCGCGGCCGGACGCGGCACGCGGGATGCCGTCGGCATAGCCGAGCGGGATCAGAGCGAGCGTCGTCTCCTGCTCGGTCCGGTAGGTGAGCCCGTACGACACTCCGTGCCCCGCGGGCACCCGTTTCGTCAGCGCGACGCTCGCACGCAGCGTCATCGCCGGCCGGAGCGCGGGGGCAGCCGGTGAGCCGGCGCCGCCCAGCGGGTCGAACCCGTACAGGCCGATCCCGATGCGGACCATGTCGTAGTGCAACTCCGGATGGGTGATGGTCGCCGCGGTGTTGGCCAGGTGGCGGTCGGCAGAGATGCCGAGCTCCGCGAGCTCGCGGACGGCCGCCTCGAACGCGCGCTGCTGTTCGCCGACGGACTCGTCGCCGGGTACGTCGGCGGAGGCCAGGTGACTCATCACGCCGACCACCCGGATCTCCCCTGCTCGTTCGGCCTCCCGGACCGCGCCGGCAAACGCAGAGAACTCCGCGGGTCCGACACCGTTGCGACCGAGTCCGCTGTCGAGCTTGAGATGAACTGCCACACCCTCGCTCGCCGACGTCGTGCGGAGCACAGCGACCCGGCGCAGCGCATCCAGATGCTCACGGGAGCTGATCCCGATCTCCACCCCGGCCGCGACCGTGGCCGCCAGATCCGTGTCCGCCGGCACCCAGAGCCAACAGGCGATCCGGCCGCCGATTCCGGCTCGGTGCAGGTCCAGGGCCTCGCCCAGGGTCGCCACTCCCAGCACGTCGGCGCGGGCGTGCTGGGCCGCCTCGGCGACTGCGACTGCGCCGTGTCCGTAGCCGTCGGCCTTGACGACCGCCATCACCCGGACCTCGACGGGGACGAGCTCGCGGATGGCCAGCAGGTTGTGGCGGACCGCGGCCAGGTCGACCAGGGCCTCGCACCGGACGGTGGGCACAGCGCTCATGGGTTCAACTCTGCCATCCGGCGCCCGTCGACCGCGCGACACCCGGCTGCTGCGCCCGCACCGCTCACAGGTGATCGAGCAGGGCCTGCGCCCCGGCGATCCCGACGCGCTCGGCCGCCTCGCCGGCCAGCCCGTGGCGGAGGGCACCCAACGCGGCCGCCTCGAACGGGTCGCGGCCGGTGGCCAGGATCGAGCCGATCAGACCGGACAGCACGTCACCCGATCCCGCCGAGGCCAGCCACGGGCTGCCGGTCCGGTTCACCGCCGTCCGGCCGTCGGGCGCGGCGATGACCGTCCGGTGGCCCTTGAGCAGCACGACCGCGCCACTGCGCGCTGCAGCGGTCCGCGCCGCCGTCAACCGATCGGGCCCGCCGTCTGCCTGGACGTCGAGATCCGGGAACAGCCGGGCGAACTCGCGCTGGTGCGGGGTCAGGACCACCGGCGCACCCCCCGCGCGAACGCGCCGGGCCAGCAGGAGCGGGTGAGTGGCGAGCACCGTGAGTGCATCGGCGTCGACCAGCACGGGCACCGGCATCGCCAACACCCGGTCGAGATCGGCGAGCGCGGCGCCACCCGTACCGATACCCGGCCCGATCACCCAGGCCTGGACCCGACCGGACTCCTCGACGGTGGCCGCGGCCACCACCTCGGGCCAGCGGGCGAGCACAGAAGGGGCCTGTTCACCGGCGAAACGCACCAGGGAAGGTCGGGCGCGCACCGCGGCACCGGTGCAGAGCACGGCAGCACCCGGATACCCGGGCGAGCCGGCGTGGATCCCGACCACGCCCGAGGAGAACTTGTCGTCGCCGATCTCAGGTACGACGGACGGCAGATCCTCGGGTTCGTAGCTCACCGCATCGGGTGGGGTCGACGGCTCGAGCCCGATCTCCACCACCCACAACGTCCCGCTCTGCGGAGCGACGAGCAGCCCGGTCGATGCAGCACCGAAGGTGACGGTGAGGTCGGCGCGGATCGTGAGATCGCCCGCGCCGGTGTCCGGGTCGACACCGGTCGGCACGTCGACCGCAAGGACCATCGGGCCGAGTGGGCCGGCGTCGCGTTCCCGGCGCAACCGGTGCAGCACCGCGACCACCTCCCGGATCCCCCCGCGCAGTGGTGGCGCCGCGCCGATGCCGAGCAGCCCGTCGATCACCAGGTCCGCGCTCTGCAGCAGGGACGCGAGCTGCTCGATCGGGCGGATTCGACCGCCGGCCCGGCCCAGTGCCGCCAGCGCCTCGGGATGGGTCCGCTCCGGGGTCGTCAGCACGGCGTCGACACGCGCGCCGCGGCGCCGCAACCGGGCTCCGGCGAACAGTGCGTCCGCCCCGTTGTTGCCCGGCCCGACGAGCAGCACCACCCGCGCCCCGACCACGGACGTGCCCCGCGATCCGAGCAGTCGCAGCGCGCCGGTCGCGACCGCACCGGACGCGCGCTGCATCAGCGACCCGGGTGGGGTACGGGCCAGAGCGTGCTGCTCGGCCTCGCGCAGCGCGAGCACAGAATGGGCGCGGATCACTCCCCGAGCCTGCCAGTGGGATGCACCGGTGAGTGCGGCGACACCCTGCATCCTCGACCGGACCGTGGCACATCAGCCCAGCCCGAGCACCACCGCTGCGGCAATGCCCGCATCGTGCGACAGCGAGAGCTCCCAGCTGACGATGCCGAGCGCAGCAGCGACCGCGGCCACGGAGTCCACGATGAGGAGCTCCGGGCGACCGGATGCGTCAGCGATCACCCGACAGTGGTGCCAGTGCATCCCGGCCGGGGCGCCGAGTGCCTTCGCCACCGCTTCCTTGGCGGCGAACCTGGCAGCCAGCGAAGACGGTCGCCGGGGATGACCGGCCGCCGTCAGCTGCTCTCCGGGGCCGAACAATCGAGCGGCCAGAGCCGGGGTCCGACGAAGGGTGGCGGCGAAACGTTCGACGCCGACCACGTCCACGCCGACCCGGATGACGGACCGACCAGCGGGAGGTTGCAGAGGAATCACCCGGCCATCGTGTCATCCGGGTACGAGTGAGGCCGGAGACGCCGGTCCCCGAGCGCTCAGGCTCTGGTTCCGTCGATCTCCGGCCTCGTGTCCCGACCGTCCGCCGCCGCACGCCACCCCGCAGGCGCCGGCGTGGCCGTCACTCTCCGGGCAGTGCCCGCAGCAGTCCGGTACCGAATTCGATCAGCTTGACGCCACTCTCGGTACCCATCCGGGTCACCTCGAGCCCTGCACGTTCGGCGGCCATCACGATCGCCATCGCATCCTCCTCGGGAACACACGCCAAGGCGCGTCCTCGCGGCAGGCAGGCCCGGGAGACGGAGACGAACAGCCGCTGAAGGCGACCGGCGCCGAGCGCCTCGAGGCCATCCGGAAGCAGGTAGTAATCGGCGCCATGCTGCAACTCGTCGAGGACGTCCGCGTTGCGCGTGGTCGCCCGATCCCGGAACTTCTCGAGGCGGTCAGCGGATTCGCGAGCGGTGCCGTTGAGATCCAGGACGGAGACGGACAGCTGGTCGAAGTCCTCCAACAGCTCTTCCGCGAGGAGAGCACCGTCCGTCGACAGCTCGACGACGGTGGACATCCGGTGCCACTGCACGTGCACAGCAAACAGTTCGCGGCGAACGGCGCGGAGATCGGTGAGAACGCCGGCCAGCGAGTTCGGGGAGGTCATGGCTGATTCCTGTCTGTCATCTTCGGGACTGCTGGGACATCCACTGCAAAGCTGCGATCAGCAACTCCCTACGGACGTCCTGAGCCGCTGGTGGCCGATCCGAATCTCCCGACCGGGGTCGAGAGCGCGAATTTCACCCGTACAGCCCCATGCTCCCGGTGGCGACGTCGAGACCGGTCGAAGGATGCTGTGCGACCGAACGGATCGCTCACGGGAGAGTGAGGCAAACCTGCCCCACAGGGGGCCGATACGAAGACGATGCGGCCGGTGACTACTCCCCGGCGTCAAAATGGCAACTTCCTGCCATCCACCCACTCGGAAGGTTCGCGAGCAGCCACTGTGGTCACAGCCAGCAACCGGAGTGACGGAACAACCCGTCACCTGACGTGATCGGAACTCATCATGCGCAAGCTCCTCGCCGCCGCCAGCACCCTCGTCGCCACCGCTGTCTTCCTCGTCGTGCCGGCCGCCGCCTCCCAGGCAGCCCCCGCCAGTGCCGCCCGCTGCGGCTCCTGCACTGTCGGCTTCTGATCTCTCCGGTCGGCCCTGCACCATCGACGGCCGGCCTCCCCTCGATCCATCGGTGAAACCATGAACGAACCGCAACGCCTCCACGGCGGGTCCACCTCCGGGTGGGACCCGTGGTCTGTGATGGGCGCGGTGGCTCGGGATCCTCATCGGTCGTCTCCGGGGGGCAGCATCCCTGCACAAGGGGGAGGCGGTGGGGTCGAGCTCAATCCCTCGGATCAGCCGGCCGCGCTCAGTCCCTTCGAGAACGACGTCGTCGGCTTGCTGCTCAGCGGCTATCTCGACACCGAGATCCGGTCCCGGGCCGGCTCCGAGGTCGGCGAGTACTACCGCTGGACGTTCGGTCCCGGTGTGGAACGCCGTCAGGACCTGCGCTGGGTCCCGTTGGAGCTGCGTGCACCACTGGATCTGCTGTCGGATTCCCTTGCCGCATCAGGTGCGGGTCGGCTGTCACAGGGCTGGGTCGATGGTGATCGTCGCCATCACTACGCACCCGGTCGGATGACGCTCTCGGCGTTGCTCAATTCCGCCCACCCGTCCCGAGCGCGCATCGTTGCCGCCGGACGGACTGTTGGCGCCTCCCTGCGAGGGCTGCGTGGCATCGACATCAGCCACCTCGACCTCGCCCCGCCTGCCGGTCCCGCGCGACTGAAGCGCTGGTTGACCTCAGGCGACGGCCCGTTCGCGGCCGCGGTCATGCACGAGTTCCTCACCACCAAGCTGGGGCCGGCACGGATCGACGAAGTGATCTCGTGGACCGACGGCTTGCAGTGCGACCACCTCGCGGTGGGACGCAGCGGCTTGGAGACCGCAGTCGTCTCCGAGTCGGCTGATCCGAGCGCCCTGCTCATCGGCGACGAGATCTGTGCGGCTCCGCGCGATTTCGACCTGTCCTGGACCCTGGGCGGTCTGTTCATCCTCGAACTCGAGGCGGGTGCGCTCCCCCACGATCTCGCGACCGAGCGGCGCGACGCCATCACGGCCTGCCGCGACGCCTTGCTGGTGTCCTACGGCCCCAGCGACGACTTGATCACGACAGGGCGGATGACAGCGCTACGGGTGCTGCTGCAGTTGCACGACGCCGCGGCCTTCGACGACCGACAGCTGGAAACGCTTGCCAGTGAGGTCGCCGCCCTGGTGGACGACGCGCGCTGACCCGCCCTGCGTCTCCTGCTCTCAGATCCACCCCTGGGTACGCGCGAGCGCGCCGGCTTCGAACCTGCTGGTCGTCCCGAGCAGGCTCAGCACGGCAGCGATCCGGCGCCGATAGGTGCGCAGCGACCAGCCGAACTGCCGCGCTGCAGCCTCGTCGGTGAGACCGGTCTGCAGCGCACTCAACGTGTCGCGCACGAGATCGACGTCGAGCCCGCCGGTCGAGAACCCGACGGGCATCGAGGCGCGCCACATCTCCACGAACTGGGTGTAGATCGCCCGCACCAGGGGCCGGCCGGTGATGAAGAGAGCCTTGGGTCCGGGTCCCTCGCCGGTGTCCGGAACGACGGCTCGCACCCGGTCGGAGATGAGGATGCGGTTCGGTACGGAGGCGAGGACTCTGACCTTCGCGCCGCGGGCGGCGATCTGCGTCAGGTACTCCAGGATCTCCGGGTCGCGAGCGGCCTTGGCCGGGTAGATCCACCGGGTGTCGACTCCGCGCTCGAGGCTTGCGACGTCGTCATCCCAGCTCGTCCGCAGCATGGCGACATCGAACGGCATGCTGTCCGGGAGCGCGCTGAGAAGCTCGTACTTGGTCGAGGAGTTCATCGCAGTCAGCGCGGTGAACAGTTCGGGTCCGTTGACCGACATGACAGCAGGCTTTGCAGTCGGTGCTGTCATGCCTCGCCCCTGTCCCATCGTGCTCGAAGAGTCGAGCCGCCGCAGTGTCACCACTGAGCAGGTGTCAGCGCAGGCCCGTCGGGACTACGGTACGACGACACTCTTCCTCAGGAAAACACGCACTGCAACATTTCCTGTCACCAGTATGCCCCCTCCGGGGGACTCTGCAGAATAATCCTCCGAATGAATCACACTGAGTGTGGGAAAGTCACTCGACGGTGACGGACTTGGCCAGATTCCGCGGCTTGTCGATGTCGTAACCACGCGTACGGGCTATTTCAGCGGCCAGAACCTGCAACGGAACGGTGGCAACGAGCGGCTGCAGGAGTGACGGCAGCGCCGGGAGTTCGACCAAGAAATCGGCGAAAGGCGCGATGGTCTTGTCCCCCTCCTCACCGATCACGATGGTGCGCGCGCCCCGGGCCTGGATCTCCCTGATGTTGGACAGGATCTTGGAGTGCAGCAGCGGCTGCGCACTCGGTGACGGCGTGACGACCACGACGGGCAGGCCCTCCTCGATCAGCGCGATCGGACCGTGCTTGAGCTCGCCGGCCGCAAACCCCTCCGCATGCATGTACGCCAGCTCCTTGAGCTTGAGGGCCCCCTCGAGCGCCACCGGATACCCGACGTGCCGGCCCAGGAACAGCACCGCCTTCGATTCGGCGATCTCCTGGCCGAGTGCCCGCACGGGGTCCATCCTCGTCAGTGTCTCCGCCACGGCGGCAGGAACCCGCTCGAGTGCTTCGAACTCCCTGGCGACCTCGTCGGAGAACTTCGTCCCCCTTGCCTGGGCCAGGGCCAGGCCCACCAGCAGGTTGGCTGCGATCTGCGCGAGGAACGCCTTCGTCGAGGCGACCCCGATCTCCGGACCGGCGTGGGTGTACAGGACGGCGTCGGATTCCCTGGGGATCTGCGAGCCGTTGGTGTTGCAGACCGCGAGCACCCTGGCTCGCTGCCGGCGCGCGTGTCGCACCGCCTCCAGGGTGTCGGCGGTCTCGCCCGACTGGCTGACCGCCACCACCAGGGTGTCGCGGTCCAGGACCGGGTCGCGGTAGCGGAACTCGCTGGCCAGCTCGACCTCGACCGGCAGTCGGGTCCAGTGCTCGATGGCGTACTTCGCGACCAGACCCGAGTGGTACGCGCTGCCGCAGGCCACCACGAACACCTTGTCGATGGTGCGCAACTCGTCGTCGCCGAGGCGTTGCTCGTCGAGCACGACGCGGGTGCCGTCGAAGTGGCCCCGAAGCGTGTCCGCCAACGCGGTCGGCTGCTCGGCGATCTCCTTGTCCATGAACGTCGCGTGACCACCCTTCTCCGCGGCCGCCAGGTTCCAGGTGACGGTGAACGGCCGGGCATCGGCCTCTCCGCCGCTGAAGCCGGACACCCGGTAGCCGTCCGGCGTGATGACGACCAGCTGGTCCTGACCCAATTCCACCGCCTCGCGGGTGAACTCGATGAACGCAGAGACGTCGCTGGCCAGGAACATCTCCCCGTCACCGACCCCGATCACCAACGGCGAGTTGCGCCGGGCGGCGACCAGCAGATCCGGCTCGGACGCATGAGCGGCGACGAGCGTGAACGCACCTTCGAGCCGCCGGGCGACCGCAGTCATGGACGCTTCGAGATCGCCGGCCGTCTCTCCGGACTCCCCGCGGTAGGCGCGGCCGAGCAGGTGGGAGACCACTTCGGTGTCGGTCTCACTGACCAGCTCGATGCCGGCGTGCTCCAACTCCTGACGCAGCTCGGCGAAGTTCTCGATGATGCCGTTGTGGATGACGGCGAGCGTGCCGGTCGCATCCAGGTGCGGGTGGGCATTGCGGTCGGTCGGGCCGCCGTGTGTCGCCCAGCGGGTGTGACCGATGCCGGTGGTGCCGACGAGGTGGTGGTTGCCGACCTCGATCTCCTGCTCGAGGTTGGCAAGGCGTCCCGCCTTCTTCGCCACCCGCAGCGCGCCGTCACGACTGACGACGGCAACGCCCGCCGAGTCGTAGCCGCGATATTCCATCCTGCGCAAGCCCTCGACCAACGGGCCGAGAGCGTCACGAGGTCCGACGTAACCGATGATTCCGCACACGCTGATCAGGCTAGGGGAGCCGGGACCGTTCGAGAGCGCACCCAGCGGGTGAATCACGCAGCGAATCCGTACGACCGGGACTCTGACCCCCTGGACCGCTCGGACATGATCGAAACGACTGGCAAGAGCGCAGTTGCGACCAAACCCCGGCGGCTCTCGTGTGTGCGATCTCGCATCCGTCCGAGCGCCAGGTCACGCCTCCAGGGGTCGCCCGCCGCGTTCCGCAACGGTCTGCAGGTCGACCGGCGCAGGGACGGACGCCGCAGGGACCGCGTAACCGACCCGGTCCTGAGACGCGGAGGCGGCGACCGCACGCACGTCCGCCCAGCGTCGCAGGGCGGTGATCTCCTCGGACTGGGTGACCGACAGCGGCACCGTGTTCGCGATCTCCCGGTGCAGATCGTCAGGCTGCAGGGGCCGCCGACCCGCGAAGGCATCGAAACACGCCGAGATGGCGACCTGTTCGATCTCGGCCCCGGAGAACCCCTCCGTCTCGGCGGCCAGCGCACCGAGCAGTTCCTCGCTGATGGGGAGCTCGCCGAGGGCCGGGCCGGCCGCCAGCCTGGCCCGGAGGTGCAGACCGAAGATGTCGCGCCGCTCCGAGGCGGTCGGTAGGTCGACGAAGAAGATCTCGTCGAAGCGGCCCTTGCGGAGGAACTCCGGTGGCAGCAACGAGATGTTGTTGGCGGTCGCCATCACGAACACCGCGGCCTTCTTCTCCTGCATCCACGACAGGAACGTGCCGAACACCCGTGCAGAGGTGCCGGAATCACCGCTGCCCGACGCACCGGAGGCGAACCCCTTCTCGATCTCGTCGATCCACAGCACACACGGAGCGACCGCCTCTGCGGTGCGGATCGCCGTTCGCATGTTCTGCTCGCTCGCACCCACCAACCCGCCGAACACCCGACCGATGTCGAGCCTGATCAGCGGCAGACCCCACGCGGACGACATCGCCTTGGCCGTGAGCGATTTGCCGCACCCAGGCACCCCGGTCATGAGTACGCCCTTCGGCGCAGGCAGGCCGTACGAGCGCGCCTCGGCCAGCCACGATCCGTTGCGCTTGGTGAGCCAGGTCTTGAGGTTGCCCAGGCCACCGATGTCCTCGAGCTTGACGGTCGAGGAGACCAGCTCCAGAACTCCCGACTTGCGGATGATCTGGCCCTTCTCCTCCGCGACCACGCTGACGTCCGCGGCAGTGAGCGTGCCGTCGACCACCATGGCCCTGGCGAACGCGTTCTCCGCCTCGAACGCGGTCAACCCCACCGCTGCGGCGGCCAGCCGTTCGGCGTCTTCGTCCGTGAGTTCGCTGCGCACCGACCCGCTCTCGGTGTTGCGGGTGATCATCCGCTGCAGCAGGCCGCGCAGGAACGGCTCGTCGGGCAGCGGATAGTCGAGATGGGTCACCAGCGCGTCGAGCTCTGCCGGGAGGGTTGCGACACTACTGACGAGCACGAGGGTCCGCGGAACTGTGCCGTCCTGGTAGAGCCGTGCGGTGTCCTTCAGGGCCCGTACCAGCTGGGTGTCCGGCGGCAGCTGTCCCCCACCGAGCCACGGATGCGCGTCGATCATCACCACGACGCTCGGCGTGGTGAGCGTCGCTGCGGCCGCCAGTGCCGCATGCGGCGTGCGGGTGTCCGCTGCCGGCGGTCGACCCAGCTCGGCGAACCCGCTGGAGGTGGTCCAGGTGAAGACCCGCCGCGGCGGCACCACCTCCTTGCGGTTGCCGACGACCGCCGCGATGTCGGACAGCACTCGCGCCTCCTCCGCGGTGGTGATGGACAACAGGGGGAACCTGGCCCGGATGAAGCGGCGCAGATCGTCGGCGAACGCGGCCGAGGGTCCTGCATTCGACAGATCCGGGACGGACGGACCTGCCGGGAACGGATTCGCACCTGACGGACCAGCGGTCGATGTACCGGAGGGAGTGCTCATCCGTACAGTATCGACGAGACGGAAGTACCAACCGAGAGGTCAAGCACGTGGCGCGCACCAGCCCCTCCATCCAGCGACCGACCCTGGACTACACCGCCCATCTCGGACCGCACCGGGTGGCGTCCGGACCGCTGGACCCCAGCGGCATCCCCGGTCAGGTGATCGCCCCGGTGTCCGGTGGTGATCTGCCGGTGGTGGCATTCGGACACGGCTGGCTGCAGCCGGTCTCCCGGTACATGAAGCTCCTGCGTCACCTCGCGTCCTGGGGCTTCATCGTCGTCGCCCCGGCCACCGAGCGCGGGCCGGTTCCCTCGCACTCGGGGCTCGGCGCCGACCTCTCGCGAGCACTGCGGGCGGTCGTCACGGGGCGGGTCGCCGGCGGTGTCATCACCGGATCCGCCACGAAGCTCGGTGTGCTGGGCCATTCGGTCGGCGGCGGCGCGGCCGTGTTGGCCGCCGCGAGCGACAGCGCGATCAAGGCGGTCGTGACCGTGACACCGGTCGCGACGAAGACCGCCCTCGCTGCCGCGGGCCGCATCCACGTCCCGGCACTTCACCTCGTCGGACAGGTGGACGCGATGAGCGACCACGCCGGCGCCGACTTCGCCCGCTCCTGGGGTGGGCCGGTGCAGCTGCGTGAGGTCAAGGGTGCCAAGCACCTGGGTCTGGGCGAGGGCAAGCACTGGACGACGGCGATCGTCGGCGACGGCGCGGAGAAGCGGATCCACCAGGTCACCGCGACCTTGGCGACGGCTTTCCTGCTGCGACACCTCACCGGTCAGGACCAGCTCGCCGACGAGTTGCACGGCTCGCTGTCGGGTACCGGCATCATCGATCTGGCCGATCCGAAGGACGAGCACTGATCCTCCGGCGCTGACGCGCTTCAGGACTCGACTTCTGCGTCGCTCGAGGACCCGTCAGCCGGATCGGACGACCTGAGCCACCCGTTCGGCAACCGCCTGGGCGGTCTCGGCCGTCGCGGCCTCCACCATCACCCTGACCAGCGGCTCCGTCCCGGACGGCCGCAGCAGCACCCGTCCGGAGGACCCCAGCTCGGCAACCGCGTCCTGCACGGCGCTGAGCACCGGTGCCGACTCGGCCACGGCCTTGTCGGTGACCCGTACGTTGATCAGCACCTGCGGGAACCGCGTCACCACCCTGGCCAGGTTCGCCAGCGAGATCCCGCTCGAGGCCACCCTGCCCATCAGGAACAGCGCGGTCAACAGGCCGTCGCCGGTGGTCGCGTGATCGCTCATCACGAAGTGGCCGGACTGCTCGCCGCCGAGCGAGAACCCTCCCTCGCGCATTTCCTTCAGGATATAGCGGTCGCCGACGGCGGTGGTCCGCACAGCGATACCCGCCTTGCTCATCGCCTCGTGGAAGCCCAGGTTGGCCATCACCGTCGTGACGACGGTGCCGAACTCCAGCTCGCCCCGTTCCTGCAGGTAGAGCGCCAACAAGGCCAGGATCGCGTCCCCGTCGACGACGCTGCCGTCGGCGGCGATGGCCAGACACCGGTCGGCGTCGCCGTCGTGGGCGATCCCCAGGTCGGCGCCGTGTTCCAGCACCGCAGCCCGGAGCCCGTCGAGATGCTGGGATCCGACACCCTCGTTGATGTTGAGACCGTCCGGCTCGCCGGCGATGACGATCACCCTGGCACCGGCCCGCCGGTACACCTCCGGAGCAACGGACGACGATGCTCCGTGGGCGCAGTCGACCACGACGGTCAGCCCGGCCAGCGAGTGCGGGGTGGAGACCAGCAGGTGGTCCGTGTAACGGGAGACGGCCGCATGGTCGGTGGTGATCCGACCGACCCCGTCACCGGTCGGCAGCACGTGCTCTGCCGCCATGTCGGCCTCGATCGCGTCCTCGACGGCGTCCTCGAGCTTGTGCCCGCCGGGCCCGAAGATCTTGATGCCGTTGTCAGGCATCGCGTTGTGCGAGGCGGAGATGACGACACCCAGGTCGGCGCCGACGTCGGCTGTCAGGTGGGCGACCCCCGGGGTGGGCAGGACCCCGAGCAGTACTACGTCCATCCCGGCCGAGGCCAGGCCGGCCGCCACGGCCGACTCGAGCATCTCGCCGCTGGCACGCGGATCCCGGCCGATGACCGCGAGCGGACGCCGGCGTCGGACCGGAGTGGAAGGAATTGCACCGAGCTGCTCAGCCCGCCCGGGAGACGACTCGACCGCCCGGCCTCCCGACAACGCGGTGAGGACACGGGCGGCCGAGGTGGCCAGGCGCAGGGCGAGAGAGGGGGTGAGGTCGACGTTGGCCAACCCACGAACCCCGTCGGTGCCGAAGAGTCGGCCCATCGTGCTCGCCCGGGCGATCAGCGCTTGGAGTACTGGGGAGCCTTACGGGCCTTCTTCAGACCGTACTTCTTGCGCTCCTTGACCCGCGGGTCGCGCTTGAGGAAGCCGGCCTTCTTCAGCGGCGGCCGATCGGAGAGATCCAGCTCGATCAGGGCGCGGGCGATGCCGAGCCGCAGCGCGCCGGCCTGGCCGGTGACGCCGCCACCGATGAGCGAGGCGTGGATGTCGTAGATGCCTTCCTTCTCCAGGGTGACCAGCGGCTCCTTGATGAGCTGCTGGTGGACCTTGTTCGGGAAGTAGTTGTCCATCGTGCGGCCGTTGAGCGTGAACACGCCGGTGCCCGGCACGAGGCGGACGCGGACGACGGCCTCCTTGCGGCGGCCGACGGTCTGCACGGGCCGGTCGACGGCGACCGGGGCGGTTGCCGCGGGAACGATCGACGGGGCCTCGTCGACTGCCGGAGCCTCGGCGGTCTCGTTGCCGGCCGGAGCCTCGGCGACCTCTGCGGTCTCCTCGGCCGCGGGGGCCTCAGCAACCGGGGCGTCAGCAACCGGGGCGTCAGTGGTGACGTCCTCGGCAGCGGTGTCGGCCTCGACGGGCGCGGTGGTCTCGGGGGTCTCGCTCACAGTGGCTTCTGCCTCGCTGGTGGTGGGGTCGGTCGCGGGGTCAGTCACTGTGCGACCTGGGTGATCTCGAACGGCTGCGGCTGCTGGGCCGTGTGCGGGTGCTCCGAGCCTGCGTAGACCTTGAGCTTGCGGGCCATGGAACGGCCCAGGGAGTTGTGCGGGAGCATGCCGATGACGGCCTTCTCGACGAGCTTGTCGGGACGCGAGTCGAGCAGCTGACCGACGGTCTGCGCGCGCAGGCCACCCGGGTAGCCGGAGTGGCGGTACAGGATCTTGCCGTCGCGCTTGTTGCCGGAGATGGCGACCTTGTCGGCGTTGATGATGACGACGAAGTCACCGGTGTCGGCGTGCGGCGCATAGATCGGCTTGTGCTTGCCACGCAGCAGCTGAGCGGTCTGGCTGGCGAGCCGACCGAGCACGACGTCGGTCGCGTCGATCACGTGCCAGGCGCGGGTGACATCGCCGGGCTTGGGGCTGTACGTGCGCACAGATCTGCCTCTTCGTCTCGTTACGAGGGTGAACATTCATCGATGGAACCTGCAGTGCTTGCGTCCGCTCACACGGTCGGAAGGCTGTGCCGGATCCGGATGCCGGGCCTGGATGGCCCGCCGCGTGCACCGCCGAACATCCCCGGGCCCGGGAGGAACGCGGACCGGATGGCCGTGATCACTGCGGGTCGAGAACTGCGCGTGGAGAACTCCGAACGGAGATCCGCGCGGCGCACGAAGCTCGACGATACCGCGAGGGGCGTCCCCCGGTCAAAATCACCGGCATCGCTCTCGGCCAGGGGCGACGCAGGTCACTGCTGCAAGAGCGAGACCTGGGTCTCGAGCGACCGTTTCAGGTCGGTCTCGGACTGCGAGCCGTACTCGATGGTGACCTTGTCGACGGTGGCGTAGCAGACGTACTGCGACTGCACCGAGTCCTGCAGGCAGCGCGGCGCCCCCGCAGTGGTCCCCGGGTCGAAATCGCGGTAACGACTGTTCATGGCCACCTCCTGGGCGTAGAACGCGTCGCGCACCGTTGTCGCCCCCGCCGCGTCCTTGGCCCGGTAGAGCACCGAACGGCCGATGGAGACCACATCCACCCCTGCCGTCTCGAGCAGTGTGGCCGATGCCACGGCGTCCGCCTGCGTGTGCAGCGACCCCTGGCGGGAGTAGACGCCGTACACCACCAGGTTCGTTTCCGGCGGCAGGGTCCGTGCATACAAGCCGGTCGGGTCGAACTCCTGCTTCATCAGGGCGTTCTTCGGAGTCGGGGTGTACCCCTTCAGCGTGGCGAGCTGCCTGGTCAGCGCCGTCTTCATCCGTCCGGGCACGGTCGCCTTCTGCGAGATCCCACCGTTGGCGTAGATGTAGACCAACGACTGGCCGCTGGCCATGAACACCTGACCACTGAACGCGGTGGTGCCGGCGGCCCCCTGGTTGCCGATCGCACCCGGCAGGTCGGGGTATTTCAGCACGGCGTCGGACTCGCCCTTGCTCGAGTTCGCCATCCCGGTCGCGGCCTTCTGGGCGGCCCCGGCACTGGGGAAGACGAACACCGCCAGCACCATCGACGCCTTGCTCGACGGATCGGAGCGGGTCGCGGAGTAGCCCGCGTACATACCCTGCCGACGGGCGATCAGCTGAGTGCTCTCGTCGGGGAAGATGACCGAGAGAGCGTCCGAGTCCCGCAGCGGGAACGTCGGGTACGGCACGAACCGGGTCAGCTTCGGATCGATCTGGCCGGGGTCCAGGACGTACCCAGCCAACCGCCGGCCCTCCAGCAGGGACGCGATGCCAGCGGTGTTCGGGGTGACGTTGTACGGGATGGGCTTCGTCGGGTACAGCTTCTCGTTGTCCGCCCCGCCGGACGTGCTCGGCCCGCTGCTGCTGGACGGGTCACTGCTGCTGGACGGGTCACTGCTGCTCGGCGGCGTGGCAGAGCTGGAACCCGGATCCGTGGAACTCGTCGGGGGCTCCGTGCTCACGGGCGTGCTGCTGGCCGTGGACTGCGACGGACTCGGGTCGGACGTCGCAGTCGAGGCTGTGGTGGGACTGGCCACGGACCCGTTCGCGGACACCCCGGCGACCGTCCCGGCGCAGGCGGCCGTCACCATCCCCAGGACGCCGACGGCAACCGTGAGCCGGATCCGGCCGCGGGTACCCACCGTCCTGGCCGGCCGGCCGGCTGCGGTGCTGGCGCGCTTGCCGCGATGATCTGACACGTCTGGGGTCCTCTCGGCGGGCTCGTCGACACCATCGGCGCGCGCGGGACGGGCCCTCACACCCCGCAGGCGGATCGCCGGAACGACCTGTCCGCCAGTATGTCAACCCTGCTCGGCGGCCGAGACCTGTTCGGCCAACCCGTGCTCGGACGGCGGCTCGGGAAGCGGATCACGCAGCGCTCTGGTGGTGACCGCCCGGGCGGACAGCCCGGCATCGGCGGGATAGTCGACCCCGATCAAGGTCAGACCGCAGGCGGGGGCCGTCGACACCTTGGAGGTGCGGACCCGACCAGCGAGCAACCGGGCGGGAGCCGTCATCGGTTCGCGCAGCTCCCCCACCGTGATCAGCGCGCCCACCAGGGCGCGCACCATCGAGTGGCAGAACGCATCGGCGCTCACCTCGATGCAGACAAGGTCGTCATCGCCGGACACCTCGAGCCGCTGCAGTTCGCGCACAGTCGAGGCGATCCCACCGTGCACGTCGGTCCGCGGACGGCAGTAGGCGGCGAAGTCATGCAACCCGACCAGAGTGGTGGCAGCGCGCTGCATGAGTGCCACGTCGAGCGGTCGGCCGTAGGGCAACACCCCGACGGAGTCCAATGGATCCAGGCCCCAGTCGGTCAACGCGATCCGGTAGCGGTAGTGCCGGCGGAGCGCCGAGAACCGCGCGTCGAACCCGTCGGGAGCGACCCGGACCGACCTGACCCGCAGATCACGGGGTAGCAGGCCCGCCAGCCGGCGGCGCAGACCCGTGCACCCAGCCTGGTGCTCCCCCTGACCGTCCCCGGTGCCCGGGGTACCGGCCGACCGGGGGCGCAGCGTCAGCCCGTCCAGCGCTGCCGGATCGATGTCCAGATGGGCCACCTGACCGCCGGCGTGGACGCCGGAATCCGTTCGACCGGCAACCACCAGCGGGACGTGCACCTTCACCAGCGTGGCCAGCGCCCCCTGGAGTTCTCCGGCGACCGTCCGCAGGCCGGGCTGGACCGCCCAGCCGGCGAAGTCGGTGCCGTCGTAGGAGATGTCCAGTCGGAGCCGGATTCCGGTGGGGTTCCCGGTCGCTGCTCCGGGTTCTGGGGTCGCACTCACGTCGGCCACCGTACTAGTCGGCCGGACTGCACCCCGGCACCGCCGGTTCGCGCGACCCGGAACGGCGAACGGGCCCGATCCCGGTGGGGATCGGGCCCGCAGGCTCGGTGCTGGGTGAGGCAGGAGGTGATCAGGCCTGCTCGTCCTCGGTGGCCGCGTCGGCGGCCTTCTGCTGCGACTTCGGCAGGGCGAACCCTGCCGCCTCGGCTGCCTCGGGGGTGGCGAACCACACCTCGGCGACGGTCGAGGAGAAGAAGCGGGAATCCGGCACGTGGTACAGCTTCGAGTCGGCGTTGCCCTTGATCGGGAAGCCTTCCGGCGCCTCGTTCACGTCGTCGAGCACCGCGTGGCTGCCCTCGCCGAACGGCGCGTCGTCGGCACCCTCGGCCGGGGCCTCGGTGGCTGCAGCCTGGGTCTGGGCGGAGGCACCGTCGGAATCGGCGGCACTCTCGGACGCCGGGGTCTCCTCGACCGGGGCGGTGTCGACGGCAGCAGCGGGCTTGTCGGCCTTCTTCTGCGAAGCGGCCCGACGCGTGGTGCGGGACGCCTGCGCGGTGACGGTCTCCTCGGTGATCAGCTCGATGATCGCCATCGGCGCATTGTCGCCCTTGCGCGGGGCCGTCTTGACGATCCGCGTGTAACCGCCCTCGCGGGTGGCGAAGGTCGGGGCGATGTCCGCGAACAGCTTGTGCACGACGTCCTTGTCGCGGATGGTCTTCATGACCTCGCGACGGGAGTGCAGGCTGCCACGCTTGGCCTGGGTGATCAGCTTCTCCGCGACCGGACGCAGGCGCTTGGCCTTGGTCTCGGTGGTGGTGATGCGGCCGTGGTCCAGCAGCTGGGTGGCGAGGT
This sequence comes from Nakamurella sp., assembly GCA_037720195.1. Classification (GTDB taxonomy): domain Bacteria; phylum Actinomycetota; class Actinomycetes; order Mycobacteriales; family Nakamurellaceae; genus Nakamurella. Next base: position 54,987 of record JBBJML010000006.1, read on the forward strand.
TCGCCAGGATCAGCCGCTCGTGCTGCGGCGAACCGCCGAGCCGCGGACCCTTGTTGGGGGTGGGCATGTGGTGCTCCTCGGGTGTCCCGCCTCCCGGCGGGGGTCGATGGGGCTGAGTCGGTGAGGGCTCAGTGGATACGACTGAGGTGGCCCCTGCCCGTCGATGACGGGCCGGGGGCGGGGCTCAGATCTGTTCGGTCGCGGCGGATTCGTCGTCGGCTGCGGCGGTCTCGGCGGCGCCGGTACCCCAGTCGTTGCCGTAGGCCAGGGCAGCGGCGGTCGGGTCGAAGCCGGCCGGCGAGTCCTTGAGGGCCAGGCCCATCTGGTGCAGCTTGACCTTGACCTCGTCGATCGACTTCTGGCCGAAGTTGCGGATGTCCAGCAGATCCGCCTCGGTCCGACCGACGAGCTCACCGACGGTGTGGATGCCCTCGCGCTTGAGGCAGTTGTAGGAGCGGACGGTGAGGTCCATCTCCTCGATCGGCAGCGCGAACGCGGCGATGTGATCGGCCTCGGCGGGCGACGGCCCGATCTCGATGCCCTCGGCGTTGATGTTCAGCTCGCGGGCGAGGCCGAACAGCTCCACCAGGGTGGTACCGGCCGAAGCCAGTGCGTCCCGGGGAGCGATCGAGGACTTGGTCTCGACGTCCAGCACCAGCCGGTCGAAGTCGGTGCGCTGCTCGACGCGAGTGGCCTCGACACGGTAGGTCACCTTGAGGACGGGCGAGTAGATCGAGTCGACCGGGATCCGGCCGATCTCGGCACCGACGACCTTGTTCGGGGCGGCCGGGACGTAGCCGCGGCCACGTTCGACGACGAGCTCGATCTCGAGCTTGCCCTTCTTGGTCAGGGTCGCCAGGTGCAGATCGGAGTTGTGCACGGTCACGCCGGCGGGCGGTGCGATGTCCGCGGCAGTGACGTCACCGGGGCCCTGCTTGCGCAGGTACATGGTGACGGGCTCGTCGTCCTCGGAGGACACGACCAGATCCTTGATGTTCAGGATCAGTTCGGTGACATCCTCCTTGACGCCCGGGACGGTGGTGAACTCGTGCAGCACGCCGTCGACGCGGATGCTCGTGACCGAGGCTCCGGGGATCGACGACAGCAGGGTGCGGCGGAGCGAGTTGCCCAGGGTGTAGCCGAAGCCGGGCTCGAGGGGCTCGATGACGAAACGCGACCGGTTGTCGGCCAACGTCTCCTCGGTGAGCGTGGGGCGCTGGGAAATCAGCACAGGGGATCCTCTCCCAATGGTGGAGGTGACGACCGCTATATGACGTCACACGGGGGTGGTGCACCGATCGCCGGGCGATCGGAGTCTCGAACAGGCCCGGAACGCACCAGTACCCGACCGGAGCGGGAGATCCCGCTGACCGGCCGGGCCAGGTGTCAGTCCTGCGAGCTCACTTGCTGTAGTACTCGACGATCAGCTGTTCGTTGATCTGGGTGTCGATCTGTGCGCGAACCGGAACCGAGTGGATCAGGATCTGCAGGGTGTCGGGCACGAGCTGCATCCAGGCCGGGATCGGCCGCTCTCCCTGGGTCTGGCGAGCCAGCTCGAGCGGGAACTTCGAAACCGACTGCTTCCGCACGGTGATGATGTCGAACTGCTCGACCCGGTAGCTCGGCACGTCGACCCGGCGACCGTTGACCTCGAAGTGGCCGTGGGTCACCATCTGGCGGGCACCGCGGCGGGTGCGTGCCAGGCCGGCGCGGTAGATCACACTGTCGAGACGCGTCTCGAGGATGACCAGCAGTGCTTCACCGGTCTTGCCCTGCGAGCGGCTCGACTCCTTGTAGTAGCGGGAGAACTGCTTCTCCATCACGCCGTAGGTGAAGCGGGCCTTCTGCTTCTCCTGCAGCTGCGTCAGGTATTCCTTCTCCTTGGTGCGCGCACGACCGTGCTGCCCCGGAGGGAAGGGACGACGCTCGAAAGCCTGGTCCCCCCCGACGAGGTCGGTCTTCAGGCGACGGGAGATCTTGGTGACGGGTCCTGTGTAGCGGGCCATGTTCTCTTGTTCCTCTTTCCCCGGTCAGACCCGGCGCCGCTTGGGCGGTCGGGTTCCGTTGTGGGCCTGGGGAGTGACGTCGTTGATGGTGCCGACCTCGAGGCCGGTCGCCTGCAGCGAACGGATCGCGGTTTCGCGGCCCGACCCCGGGCCCTTGACGAATACGTCGACCTTGCGCATGCCGTGTTCCATGGCCTTGCGCGCAGCGCTCTCGGCAGCCATCTGGGCGGCGTACGGGGTGGACTTGCGGGAGCCCTTGAAGCCGACGTGGCCGGCGGACGCCCAGGAGATCACCGCGCCGAGGGGGTCGGTGATCGAGACGATGGTGTTGTTGAAGGTGCTCTTGATGTGCGCCTGGCCGTGGGAGACGTTCTTCTTCTCCTTGCGGCGCACCTTCTTGGGGGCACCTGCGCGTGTCTTGGGAGGCATTCCCTTACCTGGCCTTCTTCTTGCCGGCGATGGTCTTCTTCGGGCCCTTGCGGGTGCGGGCATTGGTCTTCGTGCGCTGGCCGCGGACCGGGAGGTGGCGGCGGTGGCGAAGACCCTGGTAGGAACCGATCTCCATCTTGCGACGGATGTCGGCCTGTACCTCGCGGCGCAGGTCACCCTCGACCTTGAAGCCCTCGGCATCGATGGCATCGCGAAGAGAAAGGACCTGCTCGTCGGAGAGGTCCTTGGACCGAAGGTCCGGGCTGATGCCCGCGGCCTTCAGCAGGCCCACGGATCGGGTGTGCCCGATGCCGTAGATGTACGTGAGTGCAATCTCCATGCGCTTGTCGCGCGGGAGATCGACGCCCATGAGACGTGCCATGTGGCAACGCTCCTTCTGTGCGTTCCTACAGGTGTCGGTCGCGTACCGCCCCGGACATCCGGTCCGGGCCCCGGCCTGCAGTCCGGGGGTGGCTCGTCGCTGCGGGCCGGCTGGCCCGCATCGTCGAGTGGTGACGCGATGGTGGTGTCCCGGTGAAGGGACTGATCCCCCGCCGCAGAGGCGGAGGAAACTTGTGTGCAGTGCTGCCGGGATGACGCGCTGCCGCACGGGGTGTGCGGCGCGGCGATCAGCCCTGGCGCTGCTTGTGGCGCGGGTTCTCGCAGATCACCATGACGCGGTTGTGCCGGCGGATGACCTTGCACTTCTCGCAGATCGGCTTGACGCTCGGCTGCACCTTCATAGTTCTTGTCCCTTTGGATCCGGTGATGCTGGTGGCGGTCTTTACTTGTAGCGGTAGACGATGCGTCCGCGGCTCAGGTCGTAGGGCGAGAGCTCCACGACCACCCGGTCCTCGGGGAGGATCCGGATGTAGTTCTGCCGCATCTTGCCGCTGATGTGGGCCAGCACCCGGTGACCGTTCTCCAGCTCCACGCGGAACATCGCGTTCGGCAAGGGCTCGACCACACGGCCTTCGACCTCGATGGCTCCGTCTTTCTTCGCCATGTCCTCCACAATCTGTTGCTGCGCTCAGTGCGGTGCCCGCGCTCGCGCGCGGTCCGCTCGAATACCCTGTGTCCTGCTCTGCACGTGACATCGCCGCCGGTCCACTCACTGAAGGAGTGGTCGCGGCGGGTGAGCCACCTGTCTGCCCGGCAGAGGCTGCCGGAGATGCATGCACGCTGACATCAACTGCCAGCACAGCGCACTGTGACATTCCCGCTGAGGAACTCACTACGAGGAATCGATCGGTTCGCGGCCACAGCGAAACCGACACGACACGCACGCCGAGTGTCAACTGTACGCGGTGCGCAGGTGTGCTTCCAACTCCGCCCACGCCACCGGTGGCCCCTCGGCTGCGACCGTCCCGGTCGCGGGGTCGTTCCGGCCGGTCGATCGGGTCTCACAGCCCACCGGGCTCAGCCCAGCAGCGCGGTGATCGGGTGGATCGCGAAGTAGACGACGAACAGCGCGGCAACCACCCAGAGCAGCGGGTGCACCTGCTTCGCCTTGCCCCGGATCGCCTTGATGAGCACGTAGGCGATGAAGCCCGCGCCGATGCCGACGCTGATCGAGTAGGTGAACGGCATCAGGATGATCGTCAGGAACGCCGGCAGGGCGATCTCGACGTCCTTCCAGTCGATGTCGCCGACCTGCTGCATCATCAGGAACCCGACCAGGATCAGCGCTGGGACGGCCGCTTCCGACGGGATCACCGCCACCAAGGGGGCCAGGAACATCGTCAGCAGGAACAACACGCCGGTGACGATCGACGCGAGCCCGGTGCGGGCGCCGTCCCCGACGCCGGACGCCGACTCGATGTAGGAGGTGTTGGACGAGACGCCGGCGGCGCCGCCGGCGATCGCGGCCAGCGAGTCGACGATCAGGATCTGCTGGGCCTTGGGCGGGGTCCCTTCGGCGTCGAGCAGACCGGCCTCGGATCCGACCGCAGTCATGGTTCCGACGGTGTCGAAGAAGTCGGCCAGCATCAGCGAGAAGACCAGCAGCACGACCGCGACGACGCCGACCCGGTCGAAGGAGCCGAGCAGGTTGAACTGACCGAGGGTGCCGAAATCCGGGGTGTCGACGATGGACGACGGCAGCTTGGGGACGGTCAGGGCCCAGCCCGTCGGACTGTCCTGCGCCCCGCCGGCCTTCGCGATCGCCTCGACGATCACCGCCAGCACCGTGGTGGCCAGGATCGCGATCAGGATGGCGCCCTTGACCCGCAGCACGAACAACGCGATCACCAGGATCAGACCGACGACGAAGACGAGCACCGGCCAACCGGCCAGCTGACCTGTCTGACCGAGCTGGACCGGCACAGTGGTCTGCGCGACGTCCGGGATGCGGCGGACGAAGCCCGCATCGACGAAGCCGATGAACGCGATGAACAAGCCGATGCCCACCGAGATCGCCGTCTTGAGCGGCGCTGGGACCGCTCGGAAGACTGCCTTGCGGACCCCGGTGAGGACCAACACCAGGATGACGATGCCTTCCAGCACCACCAGTCCCATCGCATCGGCCCACGTCATCTTCGAGGCGATCGCGACAGCGACGAAGGCGTTCAGCCCGAGTCCGGTGGCCAGCGCGAGCGGGAAGTTGGCCACCGCCCCCATCAGGATGGTCAGCACTCCGGCCACCAGCGCGGTGCCGGCTGCGATCGCCGGCAGGTTCGGAGCGGCGCCGCCGCCGAGGTACTGACCGTCGGCGTCCTTCGCGAACCCGAGGATCAGTGGGTTGAGCACCACGATGTAGGCCATCGTGAAGAAGGTGACGACCCCGCCGCGGATCTCCCTGACCACGCTCGACCCCCGCTCGGAGATCTTGAAGTAGTTGTCGAACGGTGAACGCCCGGCGCTGCCCGGCTTCTCGATGCGTGTCGTCACGGGGGAGATCTTGCCCGCCCCTTGTTACGGCCGCGTCACCGAGGGCCGTCCGACAGCACGGTGATCGAGCGACGCAGGAGTCGAGATCCCGCACGGCCCGTCAGGTCGACGGGCAGCCGCCACGCACAATGGTTCGATGCATGGTTCGATGCGCGCCACCCTGATCCCCGGTCATGTGAGCCGACGTACGGCATCCCCGACGGGCGAGACGCTGCGCGCCATGCTCGAGCAACTGTGGTCGGTCTGGCTGCCGTACCTGATCGCCGCGGTACTGCTGATGGTGCTCGGCGGCTGGTCGGCCGCCACCCGGGGCCGACGGCGTTCCGCTCGCGCCGGCGAGCTGAGCGGTGCCCGCTGGATCGCTCCCCCGCCCGCATTCCTGGTGCCGGGCCTCAGCCTCGCTGTGCTGGGGTGGTTCGCCGTCTCGCTGACCGATGCGGTGTCCGAGGGCGACGGGCTGGCGACGTTCGACCGCCCGGTCTGGCAATGGATGGTCGATCACCGCGATCCTTTCCGGACCGCTGTCGCGAAGGTCGTCACCGAGATCGGCTCCACCGTGGCGATGTCGATCATCGCCACCCTCTGCATCGTCTGGCTGCTCATCCGGCGCCGACGGGGCGACGCCGCCATGGTCGCCGTGGTCGGCATCGGCGCAGCGGCGCTCGTCTTCTTCGCCAAGAAGCTCGTCGGGCGCACCCGTCCGCCGGAGGAGTTCCGGCTGGTGGTGGAGACCAACAACTCCTTCCCGTCCGGTCATGCGCTCGCGTCCACCGCTATCCTCGGGATCGTGGTGGTTCTGCTGCTCCGTAGCGGCGCCTGGGGTCCGCTGTGGGTGCGGATCGTCGTGCCCGTCGTGCTCGTCGTGTTCTGGTTCTCGATCGGCATCTCCCGGCTGTACCTCGGGGAGCACTGGTCGACCGACGTGCTGGCCGGCTGGGTGAGCGGCACCGCCTGGCTGCTCCTCTGTGTGACGGTGCGCCGGCTCTACCGTTCGTGGAACGACAACCGGGACGCGGGCGGCCCCGCCGCCATCAAGCCGGGTGTCACCGACACGGATCCGGATGCCGGCCGACCGGCCGATCCCGGCAGCACCGACCACCGGGAAGGCCGACCATGACGTTCCTCCCGCTCGCCGACCCGACCTTCGACGTCACCGGCGAGGAGGTGCTGACGGCCCGTGCGGAGAACTGGTGGGTCCGCACCTCCTACGGCTACGCGGTTCTTCGGCATTCAGAGGGTTCCGCACTGTTGCGGGACCGGCGATTCCAGCAGGGCAATGCCCGCTGGCCGGAGCAGAACGGGATCCACGCCGGTCTGTTCTCGGACTGGTGGAAGCAGACCCTGCTGAGTCTGGAGGGCGCCGACCACACGCGGCTCCGACGACTGCTCAACCCGGCGTTCAGCCGCACCCGGATCGCAGCGCTCACCCCCGCGTTCCGCCAACTGGCGAACGAGCTGATCGGCGCGTTCGCAGCACGAGGTTCGTGCGAGTTCATCTCCGAGTTCGCCGAGCCGTACGCCACCAGGGTGCTGTGCCGGTTGCTCGGGCTGCCGGAGGACTCCTGGCAGCAGATCGCCCACTGGTCGGACGATTTGGGACGCTCGTTCGGCGTCCGGATCGCCTCGGAGCTTCCAGTGATCGAGGCAGCGCTTTCCGGCTTGACCGGCTACTGCGAAGAGGTCATCGCCGATCGCGCGCGCTCCCCGCGTGGCGACCTGGTGACCGAGATGGTGCAGGCCAGGGACTCCGGCGTGCTCGATCACCGCGAACTGGCCGTCGCGATGGTGTTCCTGGTGTTCGCGGGAATGGAGACCACCCGCAATCAACTGGGTCTGGCTGTGCGCACACTGCTGGCCGACCCGGCGCAGTGGCGCCTGTTGGGCGAGCGGCCCGAACTGGGCGAGCAGTGCGTGGAGGAGGTGATGCGGGTGAACCCGACCGTCACCTGGATCACCAGGGAAGCGATCGAGGACGTCGACTTCCGTGGACTGCGGCTTGCCGCCGGAGACATCGTTCAGGTGATCTCGCATGCTGCCGGTACGGATCCGACGGCCATGCCGGACCCGTCCTTCGACATCCGCCAGGTCCGGCCGCCCCACCTCGGATTCGGGGCCGGGATCCATCACTGCATCGGGCACTTCGTCGCTCGGGTCGACATGGCCGTCGCGCTGCCGTTGCTGGCATCCAGGTTCCCCGACCTGGCAACGGACGGCTCCGGGGAGTGGCTGCCGATCTCGGGCAACACCGGCGCCGTCCGCTTCCCGCTGTGCTTCACACCGAACGGCAGCTGACCTATTTGCCGGTCGCCGCTCGCAGCCGCTCGATGTGCTGGGACGCCTCGGCCTTGGTCATGTCGGCGGGCAGCTCCTCGCCGGCCTGCCGGGCGAGGGTGTCGAGGTAGCTCTTCTGTGCCTCGGTGATCGGGTCGTCGCCGCTGACCCACTCGGACGGGTCCTTCTCCAGCGCCGGGTCGTCGGTGGGCTCGGCGGCACCGAGCATCTCGGGCTCGGCCGGAATGCCGGACTGTTCGGTCGGCTGGTCGTTCTGCTCTGTCATGGGGTCACCATTCCCCGAAGCACCGACAGGCAACCCCGTACGGCCGCTGCTGGGAAGCGACCCACACCACGCCGGCGATCTGGTTCATCCGGGCAGGCCGCGGGTACGGAATCGGTGTACACGGACCGCACTCCGGCGGTCCGCACGAAGGAGGATCACCCCGTGAGTTCTGATGCCAAGGTCGCCAAGGACCTCGTCGAGACCCTGAAGGACGGCCAGAAGGGCTTCGCCGCTTCCGCCGAGAAGTTGACCGACAGCAAGCGTCCTGAGTGGGCCGCCACCATGACCCGCCTGGCGCAGCAGCGCAAGCAGTTCACCCAGGAGATCGTCGGTCTGGGCCACGACTACGGCGACGACGTGGACGAGAGCGGCTCGGTGCTCGGCACCCTGCACCGCGGCTGGCTCTCCCTCAAGGACGCGCTCACCGGCGACGACCCCTCGGGCGTGCTCGGTGCAGCCGTCACGGGCGAGGACCACACCGTCTCGGAGTACGAGAAGGCACTGGCCGACACCGATCTGTCCGACGGATTCCGTACCGTGCTGCAGCGTCAGCACGGCGCGATCGTCGACGCGCGCGCCGAGGTCAAGGCGCTGCAGTCCGCGAGCTGAACCGTCCGCACCGCACCGACAGCTCCTCGAGGTCATCGACTTCGGGGAGCTGTTCTGCGTTCTGGTCGGAACGAAGCGAACCGCGACCGAGGCGAACCGCGATCGAGGACGGTATCTGACCGGGAATGGCCCTACCGTTGGCTCATGACGACACTGCGGGTCGACGGCTATCGGATCCAACCGTTGGGTCCCGACACCTGGGACGCCTTCGCCGCCCTGGCCGAGCGACACAACGGGGTGTGGGGTGGATGCTGGTGCGTCTGGTTCCACCTGTATCCCGAGCCCCCGGAGCGCCGAGAGCTCGGCAACCGGGAGTTCAAGCACGCTCTCGTACTCGCCGGCCGGGCGCATGCGGCGCTGGTGTTCGACGACGCAGAGCCGGGCACGGCGATCGCTTGGGCCGAGTTCGGGCCGGTCGAGGAACTGCAGAACATCCACCACCGCAAGGAGTGGGAGAAGACCACCCAGCAGCATCCCGACTTCCGGATCACCTGCCTGTTCGTGGACCGGGATCACCGTCGCGCCGGGGTCGCCACCGCAGCCGTACGCGGCGCCCTGGGCCTGATCGCGGCCCAGGGCGGCGGGATCGTGGAGTCCTACCCGCACGACGTCCCCGCGGGGAAGAAGACGTCGTCCTCGTTCCTCTACAACGCGACCCGCACGATGTACGAGCGTCTCGGCTTCGAGTACCTGCGCCCGAAGGGAAAGGGCAACTGCGTCATGAGCAGGACGATCGAGCCGTCCGACTGACGGGTCAGACCTTCTCCGACGTGCCCGCGTCGGCGATGGTGATCCCGGCCCGCTCCCGCTGCTGGGCGCCTGCCTTCGACTCGCCGTCGCCCTTGTCACCGCCGAGTCGCGACAGCAACGCCGCGATGTCGAGACCGGTCAGGTCCTTCGACAGTTGCAGACCCTGGGCCACGTTGGACGCGACCGACTTACCCAGCGCCGCAGGACCGTCGGCCGAGATCACCGTCATCCTTTCCACCGCAGCCAACGGGGCCGAAGCCGAAGCGACGACATCCGGGAGTACCCGGACCAGCAGGTCGAGGATGGCAGCCTCGCCGTAGCCGGCGAACGCCTGTGAGCGTTTCTCCATCGCCTCGGCCTCTGCCTGACCCTTCGCCAGGATGGCGCTCGCCTCGGCGTGACCCTCGCGTTCGACGGCGTCGGCGATGGCGGACCGTCGGAGCTTCTCGGCCTCACCTCGCTTGGCACCTTCGATCGCCTCCGCCTCGGCCAACGCCTGACGACGGGACCGCTCGCCCTCACCGGAGAGCCTGGCCTGCTCGGCCTGGGCGCCGGCGTTCGCGATCGTCGCCTGCCGGTCGGCCTCGGCCTTGAAGATCGCCGCGTTCTTGCTCGCCTCGGCCTGCTGCTCGATCCGATAGCGCTCGGCGTCAGCGGGCTTGCGCACCTCGGTGTCCAGCTGACGTTCTTTCAGGGTGGCGGTGCGCTGGGCTACCTTCTCCTGCTGCTCGAGGATGAGCTGGTCCTGCGAAGCCTGCGACAGCGGTCCGGCAGCGGCCGCTTCCGCCTTCGCCGCGTCGATCTGCGCGCTGATCTCCGCCTGCCGCAGCTCGAACTGGCGCTGCGAGATGGCAATGGCCTCTTCGGCGAGCAACCGCTCCTGCTCCGCGCTCTGCCTGGCCTTGGCCTCGGCGATCGCCGCGTCCCGGATCACCCTGGCCGCCTCCGGCCGACCGAGATCCTGCAGGTAGCTGCCCTCCGCCTGGATGTCCTGCAGCTGGAACGTGTCCAGCACCAGACCCTGGCCGGTCAGAGCACTCTCGGCCTCCTCCGCCACCGCTGAGGCGAAAGCTGTTCTGTCCCTGATGATCTCCTCGATCGTCAGCCGGCCGACGATCGACCGGAGCGCACCGCTGAGGACTTCCGAGGTGAACACGTCGATGCCCTGCTGCTGGTTCAGGAACCGTTGCGCCGCAGCACGAATGGACGATTCGCTGCCGCCGACCTTCACGATCGCCACACCCTCGAGGTCACACTTGACGCCCTGCTTGGAGATGGCACCGCGAATGCCGACCGGGATCCGCCGGCTCGACAGATCGATCGTGTGCAGCTTCTGCACGATGGGCAGCACGAACACACTCGCTCCCAGCACCACCTTCTGGCCCGAGGAGTCGGTGGAGATGCTGCCGTCCTGGGCGGTGACGGACCGACCGCGCCGGCCGGTCACCAGGAACGCCTGGTTCGGGCCTGCGACCTTGATCCGGGACAGGATGAGCAGGACCACCAGAACGATCAGGACGACCGCTCCGATGATGGAGTACAGGATGGGCGACATCGGTTTCCGCTTTCCGGGGCTATCGGTGTCAGACCTCGGGCGCCGTGGAGACGACCTCGACCGACGTGGGTGACAGGGCTGTGGTGACGAACACCGGCGTTCCGGCGACGAGGGCATGGGCGGCCCGGGCTGAGTACTTGAGGTCCTGACCGTGGATGCGGAGCCGGACCTCGCCGAACCCGGTTGCCGGGATGGACGAGATGACGACACCGAGGGTCCCCTCGAGATCGCGCTCGGTGAGCGTCGGATCGGTGCGCATCCGCATCAGTCCGGCGGTCAACCGGACGGCACCGAACGCCACCGGGAGCGCGCACACGACGCCGACCGCGGTCGACGCGGCGACGATGACTCCGCCGGAGAGGTGGCCGGCCATCAGCGATGCCGGGATCGCCCCGAAGAATCCGGCGCTGCCGAAGAAGGCGGCAATGGCCGGCAGCGAGAAGGGTCCGTCCGCGTCCGCGTGCAACGCCAGATGCAGGACATCGCCGACGATGAGCGCCAGGGCGAGCAGCGCGATGCCGATTGCGCCGACGACCAGGAAGGTGAGAGTGATCGGGTCCATCGCCCCTCCGCATCCGCCGCACAGCTCTCGCTGCGTCCCGGTGCGTCAGGCGATCCGCTCCGGCTGATCGTCACGGAAGGACTCGCCCGGTGGACTCGATCGTTCCGTCCCCCCAACCTATCCCGGTCGGTCCCTCGGCGTGGGCGATCGGAGCCGGGAGTCCGCGGCTCATTAGGCTGATCGCCGTGGCCCAGATCAGTGTGTGTGTCCTCGACGCCGATTCCGGTGCCGTACTCGAGTTCGACGGCGGCGAGCGCGTCCACTCGACCGCGTCCGTCGGCAAGGTGTTGCTGTTGATCGAGGTCGCGATCCGACTCAAGGACGGTCGTCTGCGCGACAGCCAGGTGCTGGCGCCGGTGCCGGACGACGAGGTCGCCGACTCGGGGCTGCTGCAGTTCCTGCACACTCGCACCCTGCCGCCCGGCGACCTGGCCACGCTGGTCGGGGCAGTCAGCGACAACTTCGCCACGAACGTGTTGCTGCGCACCGTCGGCCTGCCGTCGGTGCTCGAGCGGGCCCGCACCCTCGAGCTGAAGCACACGGCGTTGCACGATCGGGTGCGCAGCAGTCGCAAGCCGTCCGATCCCCCACGGCTTTCCTCCGGCACCGCCGCCGAACTCGCCGATCTCTTCGCGCGGCTGCATCGCGGCGAGGTGCGCTCGCGCGCCATCTCCCGCCAGGTGCTGACCTGGCTCACCCACGACGCCGACACCTCGATGACGGCCGGCGCCTTCGGCCTCGACCCGCTGTCGCACGTGGATCCCGACCGCGGCCTCACCCTCGCCCACAAGACCGGCACCGACGCCGGCGTCCGGTGCGACGTCGGGGTGCTCTCCGGCCCTGCGCGCTCGGTGGCCTACGCCGTGCTGGCGTCGTTCACCGAGACGACCGAGGAGTCCGAGCGGGACGCGGTGCTCGGCGAGATGTTCGCCATCGGCGAGCGGATCCGTGCGCTGGCAGAGGTTCGCCAGCAGGTCTGAGGTGTCGGGGCGCCCCGCGCATGGGCGCGCTCGCCCTGCAGGGCAGCCACTCCGGGCTGGTGACCCCGATCCGACGTGAGGCAGGCTGCAGGGGTGAACACGACACGGATCACCCGGGTGATGATCGCCTCTGTCGAGGGCGAGTCGGGGAAGTCGACCGTCGCCCTGGGAGTGCTCGACGCGCTGGCGGCCACTGCGGGTCGGATCGGCGTCTACCGCCCGGTCGTCCGGGACGGGGTCGACCACGTCCTGCGGCTGCTGCTGGCCCAGCTCCCCGGCGGCGGCAACGTCGCAACGGCCGAGGGTGTGCACTATTCGGACGTCCACCGAGATCCGCAGCAGGCGCTGCAACGCATCGTCGACGGCTTCCGGACCGCGTCCGACGGGCACGACGCCATGGTGATCGTCGGCTCCGACTTCTCCGGGGTGCCCACTCCCACCGAGTTCGGGTTCAACGCGGCGGTGGCCGCCAACCTCGACGCGCCGATGGTGCTCGTGCTCAGTGGCGCGGGACGATCGGCCGCCGATCTCGCGACCGCCGCGGAGGTGTCGATGACCGAGGCGCGCGGGCAGCATGCCCGGGTGCTCGCGGTGATCGCCAACCGGGTGACCGATGATCCTGCGTCGGTGCGCGAACGGCTGTCCGCGGCCACCGCGCTGCCGTGTTCGGCCATCCCGGAGATCCCCCTGCTGCAGGCACCGACCGTCCGCGAGCTGGTGGCCGCGGTCGAGGGCACCGTCATCACCGGGGACGAGAAGTCGCTGGATGCCGAATCGATCGGCGTGATGGTCGCCGCGATGACGATGCCGCACGTGCTCGACCGGCTGACCGAATCCATCGGGGTCGTCTGCCCGGCCGACCGGGACGACGTGCTGCTGGGTCTGCTGGTGGCCTCCGCCTCGCGAACGTTCCCCTCCCCCTCTGCGGTGTTCCTCAACGGCGACTTCCCCATCAGCCCCCAGGTCCGCACGCTCATCGACGGGCTGCACGTGTCGCTGCCACTGATCAGCTGCAGCGGCGGCTCGATGTCCACCGCCTCGACGCTCGCGGAGGTTCGCGGTCGGTTGACCGCGGAGGCGACCGGCAAGACAGCCGCAGCCCGGGCCGTCTTCGCCGAGCACGTCGACGTGGACGTCCTGCGGACGATGCTCGGCGACCGCACCACCGGCGCGGTCACCCCGTTGATGTTCGAACAGCAACTCGTGGAGCAGGCCAGGGAGCACCCGGCACACATCGTGTTGCCGGAGGGTGATGACGACCGGGTCCTGCAAGCAGCCCACGAGGTGTTGGCACGCCGGATCGCCGCGCTGACGATCCTCGGCGAGCCTGCGGCGATCACCGCACGGGCCGACGCCCTCGGGCTGGATCTTGCTGCAGCGCAATTCCTCTCGCCGACCGATCCGGAACGGGTCGAACAGTTCGCACACCGCTACGCCGAGCTGCGCGCACACAAGGGGGTGACGGTGCTGCAGGCCAGGGACACCGTCACCGACGTCTCCTACTTCGGCACGATGATGGTGCTGCTCGGGCAGGCCGATGGGATGGTCTCCGGGGCCCGACACACCACCGCCAACACCATCCGACCGGCACTGGAGGTGGTCAAGACGCCTCCCGGCGTCTCGGTGGTGTCGAGCGTGTTCTTCATGTGCCTCGCCGATCGGGTGCTGGTGTACGGCGACTGCGCCGTCAACCCGGAGCCGAACAGCGACCAACTGGCGGACATCGCCCTGTCGTCCGCGGAAACGGCCGCCACCTTCGGGATCGAGCCCCGGGTGGCGATGCTGTCGTACGCCACGGGTTCCTCCGGCAGCGGCGCGGAGGTCGACAAGGTCCGCGCAGCAACGGATCTCGTGCGCGTCCGCCGCCCCGGCCTGCTGGTCGAGGGACCGATCCAGTACGACGCCGCTGTCGACCCCGAGATCGGAGCATCGAAGGTCGGAGCCGACAATCCGGTCGCGGGCCGGGCCACCGTGCTGATCTTCCCGGACCTGAACACCGGCAACAACACCTACAAGGCCGTCCAACGCAGCGCCGGGGCGGTGGCGATCGGGCCGGTGCTGCAGGGTCTGCGTCGACCGATCAACGACCTGTCGCGGGGAGCAACGGTGCGGGACATCGTCAACACCGTGGCCATCACCGCTGTCCAGGGTGCTGCCGGGAAGATCGCGGAGACCTCACGATGACGGACGACCTCGCGGCCGTGCTGGTGATCAACGCCGGCTCGTCCTCGCTCAAATATCAACTGGTGCAACCCATCGCGGGGATCGTGCTCGGATCGGGACTGATCGAGCGGATCGGCGGATCGGTCTCCGAGCTGCGACACACCGGACCCGGCGGGACCGTGCGCACCGAACGCCCCGTCCCGGACGCGTCTGCCGCCTTCGATGCGATGGTCGAGGCGTTCGCCTCTCACGGTCCCGATCTGACCGCCCGGCCACCGGCCGCGGTGGGACACCGGGTGGTGCACGGTGGTACCCGTTTCTCCGAGGCGACGCTCGTCGACGACGCGGCCCGCGCCGCGATCGAGGAGCTGGTTCCGCTCGCCCCGCTGCACCAGCCGGCGAACCTGGCCGGGATCGACGCCGCCGCAGCACTGTTCCCCGACCTGCCGCAGGTGGCCGTCTTCGACACCGCGTTCCACCGGACGATCCCGGCTGCGGCACACACCTATGCCGTGCCGCAGCAGTGGCGCGAGGAGTATTCGGTGCGGCGCTACGGCTTCCACGGCACCTCCCACCGGTACGTCTCAGGACGGGCTGCAGCGCTGTTGGGCCGGGACGACGCCCGGATGGTGGTGCTGCACCTGGGAAACGGTGCGAGTGCGTGCGCCGTCGATTCCGGTCGCAGCGTCGAGACCTCCATGGGGCTGACGCCGCTCGAGGGCCTGGTGATGGGCAGCCGCTCCGGCGACGTCGATCCGGCGATCGCAGGTCACCTCGCCAGGGTCGCGGGGCTGACGGCGCAGGAGGTCGACGCGGCACTCAACGAGCAGTCGGGTCTGCGAGGTCTGATGGGCGACAACGACTTCCGCGAGCTGCAGCGGCGCTTCGACGCGGGCGACGAGCCGGCTCGCACTGCCTTCGACGTGGTGGTGCACCGGCTGGTGAAGTACGTCGGCGCCTATGCGGCGGTGCTGGGCCGGCTCGATGCAGTGGTCTTCACCGGCGGCATCGGCGAAAACAGTGCACCGCTGCGGGCTGCTGTCGTCGACAAACTCGCCCTGTTCGGCGCTGTGTTGAGTCCGATGCGGGATGCCGGCAGCGGTGAGAGGATCGTCAGCGGCCCGGCATCCGGGCTGACCGTGCTGGTGGTACCGACCGATGAGGAGCGTCAGATCGCAATGGAGTGTGTGCAGCTGTGAACCGACCCCCGGATCCCGAGACGACCGACACCGCGCCGACGGACACCGCCCCGACGGACACCGAGCCGACCGCGGCTGCCGATTTCTACACCGGCATCGTCGCCGAGGTCTACGACGCGCTGCGCAGCACCAGCTTCGACGCCGAGCGCTATCTCGATTTCGTCCGCCGGGTCGGGGAGCCGGCGCTGGAGCTCGGCTGCGGTGACGAGGGACCGTTCCTGGAGCTCGCAGCCCGGGGCGTCGACGTCGAGGGCGTCGACTCCTCGCAAGACATGCTCGACAGGTGCGCGGTCCACGCAGCGGCCAGGGGGTTCACCGTGACTACCCATTGTCAGCCGATGGAATCGCTCGCGCTGCAGCGGCGGTACCTCTCCATCTACCTCGCCGGTCCGACCTTCAACCTGGTTCCCGACGACGATCTCGCAGGCCGCGCCCTGGAGCGCATTGCCGCGCACCTGGAACCGGGCGGCGAGGTGCTGGTGCCGCTGTGGATCCCCTCTCCCACACCGCCGGAGCAGATCGGCCAGGTCCGGACTGCGACCACCGCGGAGGGCGCTACGGCGCAGTACACAGTGGTCTCCGAGGCCTATGACGCCGACACGCGGACCCGCCGCACCTCAACCCGCTACACATTGGTCCACGACGACGAACGGTCCACGGAGTCGCTGCGGGACTGGATCATCCACTGGCACACGCCCGACGGCTTTACCGCGCTCGCCGAGGCGGCTGGCCTGGTCGTGGTGGAGATGAGCCCGGTCGAGGACGGCGAGTTCACCGCGCGTCTCGGACACCGCTGACGGTCGGGCCACCGACCGCTGTGGAGCCCACCGGGCAACGACACGCGGCGAAACGCCCTGTCTGTTCCTGAGCGTCACGGTGGTCGGCGTGATCGCGCTCTGGGACCTGCTCCGGGACATCCTCGATCCCCGTAACCGATGACCCACGACCCGCTCCACGACCATCCGCACAGCACCACCCCGTGCAGAACCACCGAAGGAGAAGGAACACCGATGACCGACACCACCCAGAAGTCCTCTGCCGCAACGACGGCCGACGCGGAACGCACCGAGATCGCCGCTGCCGCCAGGGAGATCAGCGGGCTCATCGCAGGATGGGTGGAGCTGCGCCGTCGGATGCTGCGCACCCCTGGCGTGCAGTACGCGGTTCGGGTCGACGGGGAGCTCATCGCTTCGGGCGCATTCGGTCTGGCGGACGCGGACGAGGGCATCCCGCTCCGTGCGGACCATCTGTTCCGCATCGCCTCGCACTCCAAGACCTTCGCCGCCACCGCGGTGATGATCCTGCGCGATCGCGGCCTGCTGCGGCTGGACGACACCGTCGCGACCCACGTGCCGGCGCTGGCCGACACCCCCCTCGCCGACCGTACAGTCCGCGAGCTGATCGGACACCAGGGCGGCGTCATCCGGGACGGCGACGACTGCGACTACTGGCAACTGATGCACGACTTCCCCGACACTGCAACACTTCTGGACGAACTGCATGGCGAAGGAGTCAGTTTCGGAGCGAACGAGTACTTCAAGTACTCCAACTACGGCTACTCGGTGGTCGGTCAGGTCATCGAGTCCGTGAGTGGTCGCAGTTTCAGCGATTTCGTTACCGAAGCGATCATCGGCCCGTTGGGCCTGCCGCGCATCACCTCCGATCTGCCTGCCGGTACCGACGACGGTCATACCGATCTGGCCGCCGGTCACTCGCTGCTGCTGGACGGCGACGACGAACTGTTCACGTTGCGCAACCCGTCGACCGGTTCGATGGCCGCGGCCACCGGGTTCGTGGCGTGCGCGGAGGATCTGTCCGCCTACGCGAGCGCGCACGTGACGGGCGACGAGCGCCTGCTCGCCGACAGCACCAAGCGACTCATGCAGCGCACGGAGTCGATCGTCTCGGCCGATGACGAGGAGATCGGTCGGTACGCGCTCGGCCTCGAGTTGCACACGATCGGCAAGCACGCTTTCGTCGGCCACAGCGGCGGCTTCCCGGGTTTCGTCACCCGGACGTTCGTCGATCCGAAATCGTCGCTCGTCGTGTCGGTGCTGACGAACGCCAGCCGCGGACCGGCCCACCAGCTGGCCGTCGGGATCGTCAAGCTCATCGACCTGGCGGTGAAGACGCGGGCCCGCGGCGCCGACGACGAGGCCGACCCGGACATCGACCTCGACACGTTCGCCACCACCGTCGTCGCCGGGTTCGGCCGGACCACCATCGCGCGGATGGGCGCGCGCCTGCTCCTGCTGCACCCGGAGCAGGACGATCCGACCGTCGAGGCCACCGAGCTGACGGTCCGCGGGCCGGACCGGCTGGAGATCGCCCGCCGCCCCGGCTACGGATCGGCGGGCGAGCCGGTGATCTACCAGCGCACGGACGGCGCGATCGAGGTGGTGCGGCTGGGCGGCATGTCCGCGTGGCCCGAGGCGGCGTTCCGGGCCCGCCGCCGGCAGCAGATGGCACGATCGGAGCGGGTCAACACGCCGCCTGCACCCGCACCCTGATAGCGGCGGCCCCGGTCGCCGACCCAGCCGCCCGGCGCCCGGGAAGTCCGCTCGGCGTCATGACGCCGAACCGACGATCCCAGCACGCATTCCTGCAGAACGGATCACGGTTGTGGACAGGTTCCGAGCCACCCCGCTCGGGTGACGCATTCTGCACCGATGACATCCCCGAACCCGGTGCCACCCGAACTGCGCGCGGCACCGTTCCCCATCGCCGTCGGCGGCGCGCCCGACTCGGGCGCCAGCGCCTGGCAGGTCCCCCGTTCCAACGCCCCTTCGCCGGGGTGCGGATCACGACGGGTCTCGAGGTCGAGCACTGGCGCGGCTACGTCCCGCTGCCGCGCCCGGGCCAACGTTTCGGCCATGTCACCGCAGTCGTCATCCGCGGTGGACCGGTCCTGAGCAGTCTGACCGGCGAGGTACACATCTCCACCCAGGGCCGCGTCAGGGTGCGACGGTCAGGCGTCATCGGACACAACCACCTGCGGCCCGACGAAGCTCGGTACGACGACCTGCCGATCTCGGGTCCGGTGGCGACCTTCGCGGAGTGCGCCCGTCAGTTGACGCTGCCCGACCCGGTGGCCGTCGGTGACTTCCTGGCCCACACACCCAGGTTCATGCGGGAGGTCGCACACCGGCTGTTCGCCTCGATCGAAAACCTGGTCTCCGGCCTGGCAGCTACGTGGGCCGAGCGGGAGGCTCGCGCAGCGGGCAGCGCGTCTGGTCCGACCCGGCGTCGAATCGGCACCGGAGACCCATCTGCGGTTGCTGGTCATAGGCGACGGCCTGCCGGAACCCGAAACAAGCATCGAAGTGCATCGTCCTGACGGCCGGTGGATCGGCTGGTTCGATCTCGGATGGCGGATGCAGCGGGTGCTGCTCGAGTACGACGGTGACCAGCACCGTACGTCGAAGCTGCAGTACGAGAAGGACATCAGGCGCTTCGACGAGGCAACAGCCGCAGGATCGACCGTGGTGCGCGTCCGGTCGACTGGGCTCTACCAACAACCCCGCGCGACCCTGACCCGGGTCCGCCGGGCCCTGTACGCCCGGTGAACCCGGCCGGCGTCATCGAATCGGCAGGATCACGTGCTGGAAGCGTCGGTTCGGCGTAAGAACGCCGAAGGGATGAGCGGCCCGACGCGCGACCGCCGTCGCCCGACCAGTCGAGCTCAGGACTCGAGGTCCACCGGGGTGATGCCGAAGGGAGCGAGCTCAGCGCGACCACGGTCGGGGGCGGTGAGCACCGAGATCCCGTCCTCGCAGATGGCGATCGAGTGCTCGACGTGGGCGGCGCGGGTGCCGTCCTTGGTGACGACGGTCCAGTCGTCGGCAAGGATCCGGGTGGACGACTTGCCCAGCGTGAGCATCGGCTCGATGCAGAGCGCCATGCCGGCGGCCACCTTGGCGCCCTTGCCCTTCTTGCCGACGTTGGCCAGGAACGGGTCCATGTGCATCTCGGTGCCGATGCCGTGCCCGCCGTACCCGTCGACATTGCCGTAGCGCCGGCCGTCGGCGCGGGCGGACTCGGCGATGGAGCCTTCGATGGCAGCAGAGATGTCGCCGAGCCGGGTGGCGCCGGCCGCAGCCGCGACCCCGGCCCACAGCGAGCGCCAGGCGGCGTTGATCAGGTCGACCTCGGCGAGCGCCTGGTCCTCATCACGCGGTGGTTCGCCGACGTGCAGGCTGATCGCCGCATCGGCGTGCCAGCCCTCCTTGATGCAGCCGCCGTCGATGCTGACCAGGTCCCCCTGCTCCAGGACGCGGCTGCCGGGGATGCCGTGCACCACCTCGTCGTTCACCGAGATGCAGAGCGTCGCTGGGAAGCCGTGGTAGCCGAGGAAGTTGGAGGTCGCGCCGGCATCGGAGATCACCTGGGCAGCGACCGCGTCGAGCTCCGCGGTGGTGATGCCAGGTCGCACGGCAGTGGCCGTGGACTCCAGCGCACGTGCCAGGATCAACCCCGCCTGACGCAACGCCTGCAGCTCGCCGCGGGTCTTGTACTCGATCGACATGCTCATCCGACGCCCGGTCAGCGGGTCGCGAGGCCCAGCCCGGACACGATCCGGTCGGTCACCTCGTCGACTCCGCCGACCCCGTCGATGGGAACCACGATCTCGCCGTAGTGCTCCACCAGTGGTTCGGTCTCCGCGTGGTACAGATCGAGCCGACGCTGGATCGCCTCGACGGTGTCGTCCTGGCGACCGCGCGCCGTCATCCGCTCGATCAGCACCTCGTCGGGTGCCGTCAGCAGGATGACCTTCTCGAGCGCGGTGCCGCGCTCCTGCAGCAACCCGGCCAACCAGGTCGCCTGCGGCAGGTTCCGCGGGAACCCGTCGAGCAGGAAGCCTGGCTCGGTGTCGGACGCGGCGAGCCGGTCGGCGAGCATGGACTGAGTGACCTCGTCGGGGACGAGGTCACCGGCGTTCATGTACTGCTGCGCCAGCGTGCCGAGCTCGGTGCCGCGCCCGATGTTGTCGCGGAACAGATCGCCGGTCGAGATGTGCGGAATGCCGAGCTCTGCAGCCAGCCGCACCGCCTGGGTGCCCTTCCCCGCCCCTTGGGGCCCGATGATCAGCAGCCTCACTTGAGGAAGCCCTCATAGTTGCGCTGCATCAGCTGCGACTCGATCTGCTTCACGGTGTCGAGCCCGACACCGACCATGATGAGCACGGCTGTGCCGCCGAACGGGAAGTTCTGGTTGTTGCCCTGGTCGGTCAGCTCGAGGAACAGGTTGGGCAGGATCGCCACGATGCCGAGGTAGATCGAGCCGGGGAAGGTGATCCGGCTGAGCACGAACTGCAGGTACTCCGCCGTGGGGCGTCCCGGACGGATGCCGGGGATGAAGCCGCCGTACTTCTTCAGGTCGTCGGCCCGCTCGGTGGGGTTGAACGTGATGCCGACGTAGAAGTACGTGAAGAAGATGATCATCGCGAAGTACAGCAGGATGTGCACCCAGCTGCTCGGGCTGATGACGTAGAAGCTCACCCACTGCTTCCAGCCGCCACCGGTGGCCTGGTTGGTCTGCGGGTCGTAGGTGACGCCCATCAGGTTGATCAGCAGGGTGGGGATGTAGAGCAGCGAGGTCGCGAAGATGACGGGGATGACGCCGGCCTGGTTGACCTTCAGCGGCAGATAGGTCGAGGTACCGCCGTACATCTTCCGGCCGACCATCCGCTTCGCGTACTGCACCGGGATCCGGCGCTGCGCCTGCTCGACGTAGACGACCACCGCGATGATGCCCAGCGCGATCACGCAGACGACGCCGAAGACGAGGCCGCCCTGGTTGGCGAGGATGTTCTGGCCCTCGGCCGGGATGCGCGCGGCGATCGAGGTGAAGATGAGGATCGACATGCCGTTGCCGATGCCGCGGTCGGTGATCAGCTCGCCCATCCACATGATCATCGCGGTGCCGGCGGTCATCGTCAGCACCATCACGACCAGGGTGAAGTTCCCGGGGTTGATGATCTCCGTGGCACGGTCACAGCCGTTGAACAGCGTGCCGCCCTTGGCGAGCGCGATGTAGGCGGTCGACTGCAGGATGCCCAGACCGATGGTCAGGTACCGGGTGTACTGCGTCAGCTTCGCCTGGCCGGGCTGGCCCAGCTTCTTGAGCTCCTCGAACCGCGGGATCACCACGCCCAGCAGCTGGACGATGATCGACGCGGTGATGTACGGCATGATGCCGAGCGCGAAGACCGAGAGCTGCAGCAGCGCGCCACCGGAGAACAGGTTGAGCAGCGTGAAGACGTCGTTCGTCTTGTTGTCCAGGATCCCGCGGCAGTAGTCCACCGCCGTGAAGTCGACACCGGGCGCCGGGATGGTGGCACCGAGACGATAGATCGCGACCAGGCCCAGCGTGAAGAGGATCTTCTTCCGAAGATCGGGCGTCTTCAGCGCCGAGACGAATGCCTTGAGCAACGTTCCTCCTGGTCGAGCTGCCGCTCTGCGGGCACCATCCTCCCGGCCGTGCGGCCGGGCGATGATGGCGAGTCGGCAAGGATTGCCTGACGTGGACGGCGGATGCCGCCCCCTGGGCGTACTCGCTGTCGAGTGAGCCTAACGCACACGCTCCGCCGGGACCGTGCAACCGAGGTCGCTGTCCTGGCGGAGCGTGTGGATGCGGGTCCTGAGCAACGCCTGGACCTGCTGAGACAGCTGCTGCCGAGTACTGACGGCAGTAATTACAGGGTGGTGGCAGTTCCGCCGGCAGCGGACAGCTTCTCCGCCGCAGAGGCGGAGAAGGCGTGCGCGGTGATGTTCAGCGTGACGCCCGCGAGGTCGCCGTCGCCGAGCACCTTGACCAGCTGGTTGTCGCGAACGGCACCAGCCGCCACGAGCTCGTCGACACCGAACGTGCCGCCCTGCGGGAAGAGCTTCGCGAGCTGGCCCAGGTTCACGACCTGGTAGCTGACCCGGAAGCGGTTCTTAAAGCCCTTGAGCTTCGGCAGCCGCATGTGCAGCGGCAGCTGGCCACCCTCGAACCCTGCGCGCACGTTCTTGCGCGCGCCGGTGCCCTTGGTACCGCGACCGGCGGTCTTGCCCTTGGAACCCTCACCACGGCCGACACGGGTCTTGGCGGTCTTGGCTCCGGGAGCAGGGCGCAGGTGATGCACCTTGATCGTCATGGTCAGTCCTTCACTTCTTCGACCGTCACCAGGTGCGGTGCGGTCTTGAGGTAACCCCGGACGATCGGCGAGTCCTCGACGACCACACTGTGGTGCAGTCGCTTGAGACCCAACGAACGGACGGATTCACGGGCATTGGGCTTGGCGCCGATCGTCGACTTGGTCAGCGTCACCTTGAGCTGGGGCATGTCAGACTCCCTGGCCGGCGCGGGCCCGCAGCATGGCTGCGGGGGCGACGTCCTCGATCGGGAGGCCGCGGCGGGCCGCTACCTCTTCCGGCCGCTGCAGCATCTTCAGCGCAGCGACGGTGGCGTGCACGATGTTGATCGGGTTGTCCGAACCGAGCGACTTGCTCAGGATGTCGTGGATGCCTGCAGCTTCCAGGACGGCGCGGACGGGACCACCGGCGATCACACCGGTACCGGGGCTGGCCGGACGCAGCAGGACGACGCCCGCTGCAGCCTCTCCCTGGACCCGGTGAGGGATGGTGCCGGCGATCCGGGGAACCCGGAACATGGCCTTCTTCGCTTCCTCGACACCCTTGGAGATGGCGGCGGGGATCTCCTTGGCCTTGCCGTAGCCGACGCCGACCTGTCCGTCGCCGTCGCCGACGACCACCAGAGCGGTGAAGGAGAAGCGGCGTCCACCCTGGACGACCTTGGAGACACGGTTCGTCACGACGATCCGCTCGATGAAGGGACTCTTCTCCGGCGGAGCATCGCGGCGGTTGTCGCGGCCTCCGCGACGGTTGTCACGCCGATCCGACGAGCCGCCGGCGGCAGCGGCGTCGGTGGTGCCGCCGCGGGTGTCGCGGCGTGCGGGTCCGGGCATCAGATGTCCCTCTCGATATCAGTGGCAGAAATGCTGTACACGGTCATCTCAGAACTCCAGCCCGGCGCCACGGGCGCCATCAGCCAGAGCCGCGATGCGACCGTGGTACTTGTCGCCGGAGCGGTCGAAGACGACCGCGTCGACACCGGCGGCCTTGGCGCGCTCGGCGATCAGCTCGCCGACCTTGCGGGCCTTGGCCGTCTTGTCGCCGTCGTGGCCGCGCAGGTCGGCCTCGAGGGTCGACGCCGAGGCCAGGGTGCGGCCGACCGCGTCGTCCACCACCTGCACGCCGATGTGGCGCGCAGAGCGGGTGACGACCAGGCGCGGTCGTACGGCGCTGCCGACGACCTTCTTGCGCAGTCGGAAATGCCGGCGCGTGCGGGACTGGGCCCGCTGCTGGGAGATGTTCTTGGTCATGGTCACTTACCCGTCTTTCCGACCTTGCGGCGGATCTGCTCGCCCGAGTACCGGACGCCCTTGCCCTTGTACGGATCAGGGCGACGCAGCTTGCGGATGTTTGCGGCGACCTCTCCGACGAGCTGCTTGTCGATGCCCTCGACGCGGAACTTGATCGGGGACTCGACGACGAAAGAGATCCCGGCCGGAGCGGGGACCGGCACCGGGTGCGAGTACCCGAGCGCGAACTCGAGGTCGCTGCCCCTGGCCTGCACGCGGTAGCCGACGCCGACGATCTCGAGGGTCTTGGAGTACCCCTCGGTCACGCCGACGACCATGTTGTTGACGAGGCTGCGGGTCAGGCCGTGTCGGGCCCGCGCTTCACGCTCGTCGTTGGGACGGGTCACCAGGACCACGCCGTCCTCGTTCGCCACCTGGATCGGCTCGACAACGGTGTGTTCGAGGGTGCCCTTGGGCCCCTTGACCGTGACGCGCGAGCCGTGGATGGTCACGTCGACCCCGGCAGGTACCGGGATCGGCTGTTTTCCGATTCGCGACATTTTCTTCGATGCCTTTCTTCGTCTTACCCGTTACCAGACGTAGGCGAGGACTTCCCCGCCCACCTTCTGTCGGGCAGCCTGACGATCGGTCAGCAGGCCGGTGGAGGTGGAGATGATGGCGATACCCAGGCCACCGAGGACCTTGGGCAGCTCGGTCGACTTCGCGTAGATGCGCAGACCGGGCTTGCTGACGCGCGTGACGCCCGCGATGGAGCGCTCACGGCTGGGGCCGTACTTGAGGTCGATCACCAGGGACTTGCCCACGGTGGCGTCGACGGTGGTCCAGGAGGCGATGTAGCCCTCCTTGACGAGGATGTCGGCGATGTTCCCCTTGATCTTGGAGAACGGCATCGACACCTGCTCGTGGAAGGCGGAGTTCGCGTTCCGGATGCGGGTCAGGAAGTCCGCGATCGGATCGGTCATCGTCATGTCGTGTGGTGCCTTTCTCGGTCGGTTCCCGCTCAGTGCCGCGCTCAGGCGACGGAAGGAACTCCCGTGCTGCGCGCGGCCCTCGTACGGGCCTGGCCGAACTAGTGGAAAAAGCTGTTACCAGGAGGACTTGGTGACGCCCGGCAGTTCGCCGTTGTGCGCCATCTCGCGCAGGCAGATCCGGCACAGGCCGAACTTGCGGTAGACCGAGTGCGGCCGGCCGCAGCGGTTGCAGCGGGTGTAGCCGCGCACCGCGAACTTGGGCTTGCGCTTGGCCTTGTTGATCAGAGCAGTCTTCGCCATGGGATCAGTTCTCCTTGAAGGGGAAGCCCAGGTGCCGCAGGAGCGCCCGACCCTCGTCGTCGTTGTTGGCCGTGGTCACGACGGTGATGTCCATACCGCGCGGACGATCGATCCGGTCGATGTCGATCTCGTGGAACATCGACTGCTCGTTGAGACCGAAGGTGTAGTTGCCGTTGCCGTCGAACTGACGGTCGGACAGGCCGCGGAAGTCGCGGATACGGGGCAGCGCGATCGACACCAGCCGATCGAGGAACTCCCACATCCGGTCGTTGCGCAGGGTGACCTTGGCGCCGATCGGCATGCCTTCGCGCAGCTTGAACTGGGCGATCGACTTGCGGGCCTTCTTGACCTCGGGCTTCTGCCCGGTGATCGTCGCGAGGTCGCGGACTGCGCCCTCGATCAGCTTCGCGTCGCGGGCTGCCTCGCCGACACCCATGTTGACGACGACCTTGACCAGGCCGGGGATCAGCATGACGTTGGAGAAGGAGAACTCGCTCTGCAGCGCAGGCTTGATCTCGTCCAGGTAGCGGGTCTTGAGCCGGGGGACGACCCGGTCCTCGGTTGCACTGGTCATCAGATGTCCTTGCCGGAACGACGCGACACGCGGACGCGGCGTCCTTCGGAGTCGGTGCGCTTACCGATGCGCGTCGGCTTGTTGTCGCCGTCGACCACCATCACGTTGGAGGCCTGGATCGCGGCTTCCTGGGTGACGATGCCGCCGGACTTGGCACCACGCTCGGTCGTGGAGACCTTGGTGTGCTTCTTGATCCGGTTGACACCCTCGACGAGGACCTTGCCGGTCTCGGGGTAGGCCTGGATGACCTTGCCCTTCGCACCCTTGTCCTTGCCGGCGATGATGAGGACGGTGTCGCCCTTGCGTACCTTCATGCTCATCGTCACAACACCTCGTTCGCGAGAGAGATGATCTTCATGTAGCGGGCGTCGCGCAGTTCGCGGCCGACCGGCCCGAAGATGCGGGTTCCGCGGGGATCGCCGTCACCCTTGATGAGCACGGCGGCGTTCTCGTCGAACTTGATGTAGCTGCCGTCCGGACGACGCTTCTCCTTGACGGTGCGGACGATGACGGCGGTGACGACGTCGCCCTTCTTGACGGCGGCACCGGGCTGCGCGTCCTTGACGGTGGCGATGATCTTGTCGCCGATGCCCGCGTAGCGGCGGCCGGAGCCGCCCAGTACGCGGATGCACAGGAGCTCCTTGGCGCCGCTGTTGTCGGCAACCCGGAGACGCGACTCTTGCTGAATCACAGCAGTCGTTCCTCATTCGATCCTGCGACGCCCGAGGGCGCCGACGGTGTGTGGTTCCGTAGCCGTATCCCACTCCCCCGGGCGAACACCGGTGTACACCGCCGAACACACGCGAAAAGACAAGAGGAAGTACGGGAAGTTCGATCGCTGAGCGATCGGACCCGCCTTTTCACTCTTGCCTGTTGGCCTGGGCCAGGATGAACCGGTCCCGCGCGAGCGCGGAAGTTCACATCAGGGACGAGAAGGAAGAACGGAGCCTCGGCAGGATTTCCGACCCCACCGAGCCAATCAGCAGCTGCTGCTTGCCGTCGTGCTCTCGCACAGACCTGCGCACACACCTACCTGGTCTCCAAGACTACCCGTCATCACCCGGCCGCCCAAATCGGCCCGGGCCCGTCAGCTCCCGGTCGCTGAGGAACTCGCGGTCCTCTCCGGTGATCGGATCACGGAAGGCGAGTCGCTGGGCGAGCAGTTGCAGCGGCGTGGAGAAATCGTCGCGGGCCACCTCGAGCATCTCCGGGTAGAGCGCGTCGCCGACGATCGGGATGCCGAGCGACGCCAGGTGCACCCGCAACTGGTGGGTGCGGCCGGTCTGGGGCAGCAACCGGTAGCGCCCGTGCGCACCCGACTGCTGCAGCAGTTCGACCTCGGTGACGGCGTTGGGCTCCGCGCCCGGCACCTCGTACGCCTGGATCGTGCCGCGGTCCTTGACGATGTGGCTGCGCACCTCGCGCGGCAGCTCCAGGTCGTCCCGGAAGCCGGCGATCGCGTGATAGGTCTTGTCCACCAAACGATCACGGAAGATGTTCTGGTATCGGCCGCGCCACTGCTGCTCGGTGGTGAGCAGCAGCACCCCCGCGGTGGCGCGGTCCAGGCGGTGCACCGGCGACAGCTCGGGAAGGTCCAGCTCACGGCGGAGCCGCACGACGACGGTCTGCAGGATGTGCTGACCGCGCGGGATGGTGGCCAGGAAGTGCGGCTTGTCGACCACCACGATCCGCTCGTCCCGGTACAGCACCGGGATGGGATACGGCACGTCCACCTCGACCGGCAGCTCCCGGTGGAACCAGATGCGCTGCCCGGGCACGAATGCGGTGTCCTGCGTGAGGGGCCGACCGTCGTCGTCGACGTACTCCCCCGCCGCCAGCGCCGCATCGACGTCCTCGTCCGGCACCCGCGTCAGCTTCCAGTGCAGCCATTCCCGCACGGTGGGCCAGTGACCCTGCTCCGGGGTGCGGATCCGCGCCGCGTCCAACCCGAACCGGGGTGGCAGCGGAGACGCGGACGGCACTGCCCGAGTCTAGGTCCGGCAGCGGCCCGCTCGGGAGTGCGTCGGCTCAGCTGCCCAGGGCCTTCTCGATGTCGGCGGCCAGGTCGCCGGGCTTGGTGGTCGAGCCGAATCGTTTGATGACGGCGCCGTCCCGCCCGACGAGGAACTTGGTGAAGTTCCACTTGATCTTGGTGGTCCCCAGTGCCCCCTTGGCCTCCGCGCGCAGCCAGGCGAACAACGGATGGGACTCGCCGCCGTTGACGTCGACCTTGGCGAACAGCGGGAAGGTGACCCCGTAGTTGACCTGACAGAACTCGCCGATGGTGTCGGCATCTCCCGGCTCCTGCCCACCGAACTGGTTGCACGGGAACCCCAGCACGACGAGCCCCTGCTCGCGGTAGGTCTGCCACAACCGCTCCAGCGCGGTGTACTGCGGGGTGAAGCCACAGTTCGACGCGGTGTTGACGACCAGCACGACCTTGCCCGCGTACTCGCTCAGTGGGGTCGTCGCGCCGGTGAGCGCATCAGCGGTGAAGTCGGACAGAACGGTCATGTGAGGCGCTCCAGACGGTGACGGGACGTGCGGTGGCAGCACTGCCGGGTGGTTCGCACCGAACCCGGCGTCGGATGGCCTCCGGCGACCATGCTCCTACGCTGGCAGCATGAGCACCCGTCCGCCGGTCCGCAGGTTCCACGGCCGGATCGCCGGTGCCGGCAGTTCCAGCGGAGTCCGGATGGTGATCGGCCGCTGGCACCGTTCGCCGCTGGGCAGCTTCTCGGACGTCATGCTGCAGCAGCCCGACGGCCGGCGCATCCTGCTCGCCCCGACGCAGACCGTTGCCGACTTCGTCTCCGAGACCTACACCTTCGACGAGGTGCGCATCGCCCCGGTGACCGTCACCGGCACCGGGGTCTGGCGCATCGACGCCGGTGCGCTGCGGGTCAGCCTGACGATCGGTCCGGTGTCGGGGCTGGGCCGGCTGCTCGCGCTGGTGCCGACGGTGCTGGCCGCCCGGCCGTGGTGGAACACCGCGATCGACCCGGTCGCCCGACGGCTGGTCCCCGGGGTCAGCACCCGAGGAACTGCGGGGGGCGGACGGCGCGAGTACTACGGGGCCACCGGACAACACTCGATCACCGCGCTGTCCGGCCGCTGGGAGCAGACCGATCTGGGCATCCTCACCGACGTCACGCCGCCCGTCGAGTTCGGCTTCTCCTCGACCCCCGCCACTCCGTCCGTGACCACCCTGGTGACGACGATCGTCGGCTGAAACGGGCAGCCCTCAGGCGGCGTTCTCCGGGGAGCGGCGGTTCGCCACCGACGGATCGCTCATCGCCCAGCGCACGACGCTGGCACCGACCCTGCCGAGCAGGCGACCGGGCGCGTCCCACAGCGGCAGCGGGGGCGGCAGCCGAAGCTCACGGCGCGCCCAGCCGGGCAGCGTGGCGATGGCGCCGGCAGCCAGCAGACCGTAACCGGGTCGCGAGGCGACGGGCAGCGGCGGATCCAGCAGCAGGAACTTCGCCGCGTCCCGGCAGGCGGGCGTCGCCTCGAGCTCCGGACGGAAGGCCTCCAGCCGCGCGTGCAGCTGCGCGACCGTCGTCGGGGGATTCCGCACGCCGAGCTTGCGGGCGACGACACTGCCCTGCTCGACGAACAGATCTGCCTCGGATTCCGTCAGACGCGTCCCGCCGAACTGCTGATAGGTGCACAGGAACGAATCCGCCTCGGCGATGTGCACCCACTCGAGCAGGTGCGGGTCATTGGCCGAGTACGGACGACCGTCGTCGGCGCGGCCCACCACCGTGCGGTGGATGCCGGTCACCTTCGCGATCTCGGCCTCGGCGTGCGCGATGGTGCCGAAGGTGGTGGTGGCCAGGAACCGGCTCGTCCGCTCCAGCCGTCCCCATGGATCACCGCGGAATCCGGAGTGCCCGGCCACCCCGGCCATCGCCAACGGGTGCAGCGACTGCAGCAACAGTGCGCGCACTCCCCCGACGAACATCGACGCGTCGGCGTGCACCCGCCAGATCGGATCGTCGGCAGTGAACCACCGTGGGCCCTCGGATCCCCAGATCGTTCGAGCCCGCTGCTCGGCGTCCTCACCGGCGACCCGATCACGCAGGGACTTGGCCAGCGCACGGCGCAACGGGGCGAGCGGAGCCAGCAGATCGGGAGTCACCCCTGCACTGTGCCCGCTGCGCCCCGATCGATGCACGTGGTCAGCATCGGGAAATCAGCCGTGGTCTCATCCACACTGATGTCCATGAGTGTTCATGGGCGTCCTGCACCGTTCTCAGACCACTCCCAGACACCCGCCCTAGTCTGGGGCGATGACGGAGACGACCCCCGCCACCCTCAGCCGCGCCGCGTCCCCGGACCTCGCCCGGCGGAGTCCGGCCAGCACCGGTGCCCAGCCACCCGCAGGCGCCGAACCGGTCTGGGGGGCACTTGCCATCCTGGGCGCGGTGATCGCCGCGGTCGGCATCCTCGGGCTGGACGCCACGATCGGCAGCGACACGGTGCGGGGCCGCGAGCTCCGCGCATCCACGATCTCCGAGTACGTCTACAGCTCCGGTTCGTGGGTCTTCAACCTGGCGGTGCTCGGGCTCGCTGTCGGCTCGGCCGCGCTGATCGTCGGGCTGGTCCGCTCCGGCCTGCTGTTCCGGCGATCCGCCGGAGCAGTGCTGTTGGCTGCCTGGGTCGTCGGTCTGGTCGGCGTGGTGGCGTTCCCCAAGCACAACTGGGCCTTCGGCCCCTCGTCGTCGGGGTCGGTCCACCGGTTGGCCAGCATGGTCGCCTTCCTGTCGATCCCGCTCGCTGTGCTGTTCATCGTTCGACGCCGGGAACGCAAGGCCTCCCGCGCCGCAGGAGTCGCCTGGTGGCTCAACATCGGCACCCTGGTGTTCCTGACGATGCTGGTCGGCGCGATTTTGTACGGCGCGGTCGCCGACGCGGCCTGGTGGCAGGTCATCCCGCTGGGCCTGGTCGAGCGCGGAATCGTCGGCTTCGAGGTCGCCTCGGTGGTCGCGCTGGGGGTCTGGGCGATCCGTGGCCGTCGTCGAGCGGACCGGAACCCCGCCCTCAGCACCTGATCGGCAATGCCTGATCAGTGCACCGGACGCCGGTGGATGTCCACCGTCGACTCCACGCTCCGCAGGGCCGGGATCGGATCCGATCAGGGTCTGGAGTCGGCGCTCGTCCCCGTCGGTCAGCGGGCGCAGGACCAGATCCGCACCCAGCTCCGACTCGCCCGCCACCGGCTTCAGCCCTCGACGCCGAACTCGATCCGCATCCACCAGCGGTAGCTGTCGCCCGGGCGCAGGATGCCGCGCGAGGCATCGTCGGTACCGCTGTTGACAGCATTCGGGTGTGCCTGCGGCTCCAGGCAGAACGCTCCGCCCTGGCGCGCGGTCGTCCCGCTGCGCAGTGGCTTGCTGCCGTCCAGGAAGTTGCCGGTGTAGACCTGCAACCCGTCCTGATCCGTGTACATCGTCATCGTCCGGCCGCTGACC
This sequence comes from Nakamurella sp., assembly GCA_037720195.1. GTDB lineage: Bacteria > Actinomycetota > Actinomycetes > Mycobacteriales > Nakamurellaceae > Nakamurella. The sequence continues at coordinate 86,394 of JBBJML010000006.1, forward strand.
GGCTCGGCCACCCGTGCCACCGGAGTGCTGAGACGATCGGTCCGGTCCTGCAGCAGGTAGTCGTGGTCGATGCCCCGGGTGACGAGGGTCTGGGCCGACCGGGTGTGCAGCTGTGCGCCGATCCGTACCGACTCGCGCAGGTCGAACGGGGTGTCGGCCACCTGGTCGATCTCGCCGGTGGGGATCAGGTCGTCGCGAACCGGTAGAACGCTGTCGGCCTCGATCCGGAACACATGGTCCTCGATCGAACCGGGCGCGCCCCGCAGGTTCCAGTAGGTGTGGTTCGTCAGGGCCACCGGGGTCGGCGCGTCGGTGACGGCACTCATCCCGATCGTGAGAGCGCTGCCGACGACGGTGTAGGTGACCGTCACGTCGAGATTTCCGGGGAAGCCCATCTCGCCGTCCGGACTGCGTCGGGTGGCTGACAGGCTCTGCGCGCCGTCCTCCGCCGACTCGACGACCGAGAGGACAAAGGTCTGCTTGTCGAATCCTTGCGGTCCGCCGTGCAGCGCGTGCCCGCCCTCGTTCGGGGTGATCCGGTGCTCGGTGCCGTCGACGGTGAACCGGGCACCGTCGACACGGTTCGCGATCCGGCCGATGGTCGCCCCCAGGAAGGCACCGTCCTCGAGCCAGCCCTGCTCGTCGTCGAACCCGAGCGCGACCTCGCCGGCAACCCCGTTCCGATCGGGGGTGCGCACAGAGGCGATGCGCGCGCCGTGGTCGATGATCGTGACGGACAGGGTGTCTGAGGAGAGCTCGGCACTGTGCACGGATGGAAGTCTGCCAGCCCGGGGGTACGCCGAACGCCCCGCCTGGCGGACCAGGACGGGGCGTTCGGGATGCAGCGGTGAGGGTGGGGCAGGCCTACTTGGCCTTCTCCAGCACCTCGACGAGCCGCCAGCGCTTGGTGGCGGACAGCGGCCGGGTCTCGGCCAGCAGCACGCGATCGCCGACACCTGCGGTGCCCTGCTCGTCGTGCGCCTTGACCTTGCTGGTGCGACGGATGACCTTGGAGTAGCGCGGGTGCTTCACCCGGTCCTCCAGCTCGACCACGATGGTCTTCTCCATCTTGTCCGAGACGACGTAACCCTCACGGGTCTTGCGCTCGCCGCGAGCAGCAGCTGCGGCCTGCGGGTCAGTCTCTTCGGCTGCCGGAGCAGCGGTGGGCTCGCTCATGCGGCACCTTCCTCGGAGTCCGGGCCGACCGACAGGCCGAGCTCGCGCTCACGCATGACGGTGTAGATCCGGGCGATGTCGTGCCGGATCGTACGGAGCCGGCGGTTGTTGTCCATCTGGCCGGTGGCCAGCTGGAAGCGGAGGTTGAACAGCTCCTCCTTGGCTTCGAGCAGACGGCCCAGCAGTTCGTCACCGGACAGCTCGCGGAGCTGGTCGGCGGCGGACTCACGGACGACGACAGTCGCCTCGACGGGCTTGGAGTCGGCCTTCTTGCCGGCCTTCTTGTCAGCCTTCACAGCCTTGGGGGCCTTGGCTGCCTTCGTCTGTGCCGGCTTCTTCTCCTCGACGGCCACCGGGGTGGTCTCCAGAGGAGTCTCGTCAGCAGTCTTCTCTGCCATCACTCACTGCCTTCACGGGTCACGATGCGGCACTTCATCGGCAACTTGTGGATTGCGCGACGCAGCGCCTCACGGGCGATCGCCTCGGTCGGGTAGCTCATCTCGAAGATGACCCGGCCGGGCTTGACGTTGGCGACCCACCATTCGGGGGATCCCTTACCGGAACCCATCCGGACCTCGGCGGGCTTCTTGGTGAGCGGACGGTCCGGGAACACGTTGATCCAGACCTTGCCGCCACGCTTGATGTGCCGGTTGATGGCAATACGAGCGGACTCGATCTGCCGGTTGGTGACGTAGGCGGGCTCCAGGGCCTGGATGCCGTACTCGCCGAAGGTCACCGCGGTACCGCCGGAAGCGAACCCCGTCCGGTGCGGACGGTGCTGCTTGCGGTGCTTGACCCTGCGGGGGATCAACATGGTGCTCAGGCCTCCGATCCTGCGGTTGCCGGGACTGCAGCTGCGGCCTCGTCGGCCGCCGGTGCGGAATCGGCCGCACGCGACGCGTCGGTGGACGTGGGGGTGGTGCCGGCGGAGCCGCCGCGGCGACGCGGACGATCCGCTGCCGGTGCTCCGGTGCGCGGGCCGGAGCCGGGGCGCTGGGCAGCAGCTGCCTCGGCGGCCTTCTGCTCGGCGAGCGATCCGGTCTTGTCACCCTTGTAGATCCACACCTTGACGCCGATGCGACCGAAGGTGGTCTTGGCCTCGAAGAAGCCGTAGTCGATGTCCGCCCGCAGGGTGTGCAGCGGAACGCGACCCTCGCGATAGAACTCCGAGCGGCTCATCTCGGCGCCGCCGAGGCGACCCGCGCACTGGATCCGGATGCCCTTGACGGAGCCGGATCGCTGCGCGGACTGCATCGACTTGCGCATTGCGCGACGGAACGACACGCGGTTGGAGAGCTGCTCGGCAACTCCCTGGGCCACGAGCTGGGCATTGCTCTCGGGGTTGCGCACCTCGAGGATGTTCAGCTGCACCTGCTTTCCGGTGAGCTTCTCCAGCTGGCCCCGCAGCCGATCGGCCTCGGCGCCGCGGCGACCGATGACGATGCCAGGACGCGCAGTGTGGATGTCGACGCGGACCCGGTCACGGGTGCGCTCGATCTCCACCTTCGCGATCCCGGCGCGCTCCATGCCCTTGTCCATGAGCTTGCGGATGGCGACATCCTCGGCCACGTACTCGGCATAGGCCTTGTCGGCGAACCAGTGGGAGGTCCAGTCCGTCGTGATGCCCAACCGGAAACCGTGCGGGTTGACTTTCTGGCCCACTAGGACGCACTCCCCTTCGTGCTGGTGCGGCTGCCGGCGGTCCGACGTGAGCGACCGGATTCCCGGCCTGCCTCGGTCTTGACCTCGACGACCTCGATGGTGATGTGACAGGTGCGCTTGCGGATGCGGAACGCACGACCCTGGGCGCGGGGCTGGAAACGCTTGAGCGTCGGCCCCTCGTCTGCGAACGCGGTCTCGATGACCAGTGCCTCGCGGTCGAGTCCCAGGTTGTTCTCGGCGTTGGCCACCGCGGAGGCGATGACCTTGGCCACGATCTCGGCAGCAGCCTGCGGGGCGTACTTCAGGATCGCCAGCGCGTCGGTCGTCGACCGACCACGGACCAGGTCGATGACCCGGCGGGCCTTCATCGGCGTCGTCCGCACGAAGCGTGCCTGAGCCCGGGCGCGCGGCAACTGCGTTGCCTGTGCAGCCTTCGGATTCATTCTCGATTCCTTCTCTGTAGAAGTCTTGTGCTGTGCGGGATCAGCCGCGGCGGGCGCGACGGTCGTCCTTGACGTGACCCCGGAAGGTACGTGTAGGGGCGAACTCGCCGAGCTTGTGACCGACCATCGACTCGGTGACGAACACCGGGACGTGCTTGCGGCCGTCGTGGACAGCGATCGTGTGCCCGAGCATGTCGGGGATGATCGTGCTGCGGCGCGACCAGGTCTTGATGACTGCCTTCGAGCCCTTGTCGTTGGCGACATCCACCTTCTTGAGCAGGTGGTCGTCGATGAACGGACCCTTTTTCAGACTGCGTGGCATCTTCTTACTACCTTCCTACTCAGTTCTCGGTGGAGTGGATCGGGGGGTGCAGGATCATCGCTTCTTGCCACCCTTACGACGGCGACGGACGATGAGCTTGTCGCTCGCCTTGTTCGGGCGACGGGTGCGGCCCTCGGGCTTGCCACCCGGGTTGACCGGGTGACGACCACCGGAGGTCTTGCCCTCGCCACCACCGTGCGGATGGTCGACCGGGTTCATGGCGACACCTCGGACGGACGGGCGCTTGCCCTTCCACCGCATCCGGCCGGCCTTGCCCCAGTTGATGTTCGAGTGCTCGGCGTTGCCGACCTCGCCGACCGACGCACGGCACCGGACATCCACGTTGCGGATCTCGCCCGAGGGCAACCGCAACTGGGCGTAGGGGCCGTCCTTGGCGACGAGCTGCACCTTGCTGCCGGCGGACCGGGCGATCTTGGCGCCGCCACCGGGGCGGAGTTCGATCGCGTGGATCACGGTGCCGACCGGGATGTTGCGCAGCGGCAGGTTGTTGCCCGGCTTGATGTCGGCCTGCGGGCCGGTCTCGACGGTCGCACCCTGCACGAGACGGTTCGGCGCCACGATGTAGCGCTTGTCGCCGTCGGCGAAGTGCAGCAACGCGATGCGCGCGGTGCGGTTGGGGTCGTACTCGATGTGAGCGACCTTGGCCGGCACGCCGTCCTTGTCCGCCCGACGGAAATCGATCAGTCGGTAGGCACGCTTGTGACCGCCGCCCTGGTGGCGGGCGGTGACCCGTCCGTGGACGTTGCGGCCACCCTTGCTGTGCAGCGGCGCGATGAGCGACTTCTCCGGCGTGTCGCGGGTGATCTCGGTGAAATCGCTCACCGAGGCTCCGCGACGACCCGGGGTCGTCGGCTTGTACTTACGGATACCCATGTCTGTTCAGTCCTTGTCCGCGCTCAGGCGCCCGAGAAGATCTCGATCGGCTTGCTGTCCGCGGACAGCGTGACGATCGCGCGCTTGGTCGACTTCCGCTTGCCGAATCCGGCCTTGGTGCGCTTGCGCTTGCCCTGGCGGTTCAGTGTGTTCACCGATACGACGGTGACCTCGAAGATCTGCTCGATGGCGATCTTGATCTGCGTCTTGTTCGCATCCGGGTGCACCTCGAAGGTGTACCGGCCGGTCTCGAGCAGGCCGTAGCTCTTCTCGGAGACCACCGGCCGCAGGATGACGTCGCGGGGGTTGGCGATCACTTGCCGGACTCCTTGTCGACTGAGACGGCTTCGGCGGTGTGCGCCGGACGCGTCTTCTGGGCGAACGCCAGGAACTCGTCCAGCGCGGCCTTGGTGAAGACCACGTCGTCGGAGATCAGGACGTCGTAGGTGTTGAGCTGGTCGGCGCTGATCAGGTGCACGGTGTGTGCGTTGCGCAGCGACTTCCAGGCGGCCTCGTCGGTCCGCTCGATGACGACCAGCACGTTGCGGCTGGTGGCGACCGATGCGAGCGCGTTGAGCGCGGTCCTCGTGGACGGAGCAGTGCCGTCGACGAGCGACGACAGCACGTGCACGTTGCCGGAGCGGGCCCGGTCGGAGAGGGCACCGCGCAGGGCGGCGGCCTTCATCTTCTTGGGGGTGCGCTGCAGGTAGAGGTGCGGCTGCGGGCCGTGCACGACGCCGCCGCCGACGAACTGCGGCGCGCGGGTCGAGCCCTGACGGGCGCGACCGGTGCCCTTCTGGCGGTACGGCTTGGCGCCACCGCCGCGCACTTCGGCGCGGGTCTTGGTCGAGTGCGTTCCCTGGCGGGCCGCGGCCAGCTGGGCCACGACGACCTGGTGCATCAGCGGCACGTTGGCCTGCACGTCGAAGATCTCGGCGGGCAGGTCGACACTGCCGTCGGCCTTACCGGCCGGGCTGGTGATCTGGACGGTGGTCATCAGGCAACGACCTTTCCGGCAGCAGCGGACTTCACTGCGCTCTTGATCATCAACACGCCACCCTTGGCACCGGGGACCGCGCCCTTGATGAGCAGCAGACCCTTCTCGGCGTCAATGGCGTGGATGGTCAGGTTCTGGGTGGTGATGGTGACGGCGCCCATGCGGCCCGCCATCCGCATCCCCTTGAAGACGCGGCCGGGGGTGGAGCAGCCGCCGATGGAGCCGGGGGCGCGGTGCTTGCGGTGCACGCCGTGACCGCTGGAGAGGCCCTTGAAGCCGTGCCTCTTCATGACACCGGCGGTGCCCTTGCCCTTGGTCGTGCCGGTCACGTCGATCTCGGCGCCCGCCTCGAACACCTGCTCGATGGTCAGCTCCTGGCCGACCTCGTAGCCTGCGACGTCCGTGGTGCGCAGCTCGACCAGGTGGCGACGCGGCGTGACGCCGACCTTCGCGTAGTGGCCGACGACCGGCTTGGTGACCTTGCGGGGGTCGATCGCGCCGAACGCGAACTGCACCCCGGTGTAGCCGTCCTTCTCGGACGTCCGCACGGCGGTGACGACGACCGGTCCCGCGGCGACGACGGTCACCGGGACGACCCGGTTCGACTCGTCGAACACCTGCGTCATCCCGAGCTTGTGGCCCAGGATGCCCTTCAGATTGTTGGCCATGATGTTTTCGAACCCATCTCCTCGAACGCTGTCATCCGAGGTTTCGCTGATCAGTGGGGTGAACCGCTGGTCAGTGCCTACTGGATGTTGACGTCGACCGATGCCGGCAGATCGATGCGCATGAGCGCGTCGACCGTCTTCGGGGTCGGATCGAGGATGTCGATGAGCCTCTTGTGCGTGCGCATCTCGAAGTGCTCGCGCGAGTCCTTGTACTTGTGCGGCGAGCGGATGACGCAGTACACGTTCTTCTCGGTGGGCAGCGGCACCGGGCCGACCACGCGGGCACCCGTCCGGGTCACCGTCTCGACGATCTTGCGCGCTGAGGCGTCGATCGCTTCGTGGTCATAGGCCTTGAGCCTGATGCGGATCTTCTGTCCGGCCACGCTTGCCGTCCTTCTCATCGTCTGGGGCACTGACCTCGAGGCCTGTGCCGTCCTGCTGCTGTCGTGCTGTGGGTCCTGCTGTACTTCCGCGGCGGAAGAACACCGTGGCGGGAGGCGTCGGGCACGAAGGCACACCCGACTCTCTCCGGATCAGGTCGCAGTCCGCCCTCGGGCGAACCGGGACGCACGTGTGCGCCACCTGGCTCCATCGCTGCCGCTGTTCTCGTGTCCAGGACGTCCGAACCGCACGAGGCACCGTTCCGCTTACGCGGTCGGTGTCCGTCTTGTCCGGCGGCCGCATCGGTGTTGACCCGATCAGCCCGCCTGCATCGCCCGGAGCCGGTACGCCCCGCCTCGAGGAGGCGGTTCGAATCCCGTCGGATGTGTCGATGATCGAGACCGGCAGTCGGAACTGCGTCGGGCACGAAACAGTGCACACCCCGTCCGGGGCAACCATGCAAGTATGCCTCACCGGGTGCGCCCGGCCAAATCAGCGACGGGACGTCATCTGCGAGGTCCGTCACGCCCGCGGATCCGGCGTCGCTCGTCCCGCCCCTAGTGTCGGGGAATGGATCAGGACCCGCCCTCCGAACACCCGTCCGGCCGGACGATGCCACCCGGCGGAACCGCCGGGCCCGTCCCGGCAGGCGGTCAGCAGCCGGTGCTGGTCGTCATGGGCGTCTCCGGATCGGGCAAGTCGACGATCGCCGCCCTGCTCGCTGCAGAGCTCGGCTGGGAGGCCTGCGAGGGGGACGACCTGCACCCGGACTCGAACGTGCAGAAGATGGTTGCCGGTATCCCGCTCACCGACGCGGACCGGGCGCCCTGGCTGCAGACCGTCGCCCGGTGGATCGCCGAGCGATCGGTGTCCGGGACCCCGGGGATCATCACCTGCTCCGCCCTCAAGCACTCCTACCGCACCGTCCTGCGCGGTACCCCGCCGCCCGGAGCCAGGGTGGTGTTCGTCTTCCTGCGGGTCGGACGCGAACGACTGGCAGCTCGGATGGCCACCCGGTCAGGGCACTTCATGCCGGCCACCCTGCTGGACTCCCAGCTGAGCACGCTGCAGGAACCGACGCCGGACGAGGACGTCCTGATCGTCGATGGCTCCGGAGCGCCAGGTGAGCCGGACCGTGTCCCGGCGGATCTCACCGCCGAGATCGTCGAGCGACTCGGGTTGCTGCCCCGGGTGCCCTGACCACCGGCGGCCGCGGCCGTCTCAGCCGAGCAGCCCGAGCTCGGCAGCGCGGCGGGAGGCATCGGCCCTGGAGCGGCCGCCCAGCTTGGCCAGCAGGTTCGCCACGTGCGTCTCGACCGTGCGGGGACTCAGCACCAGTGCGGCGGCGATCTCGCGATTGGTGCGGCCGGTGCAGAGCAACCGGAGCACCTCCTCCTCCCGGCGGGTGAGCGCGACGGAATTGCCGGCCCGACGCGGATCCACCTGCTCCCCGCAGGCGGTGAGCTCGGCCGCGAGCACGGTCGTCAGCGGCGTCGCCTTGAGTCGGCGGGCGATGCGGTGCGCGGCCCGCCAGTCCCGCACGGCGGCGTCGCGGTCGCCGAGCCGCAGCAGCGCTGTCCCGGACCGGCGCAGCGACTCCGCCCGTTCGAACGGGAGAGTCGCGCCCTCCAGGACGGCGGCCGCGCGGTGGAACCCGTCCACCGCCGCGTCGACATCGCCCTCGAGCAGGCTGATCTCGGCGTGGCCGTGGATCAGCGCCGATCGGATCTCGAGGTTCTCGGTGTCACGCGCGATCCTGGACAGTCCGTCCACCTGCGCCCTGGCCCCCTGCTCGTCGCCGAGCTCGGCCGCCAGCGATGCCGCCCACCGCAGTGGGGCGATCGCGTAGTGACGGTCCTCGCTCGGCAGCCAGAGCTGCAGGATGCGCCGGGTGTGGGCGGCAGCGCCGATCAGGTCGCCGTCCGCCAGGTCCGCGAGGGCCTCTCCCCACCCGGCCAGGATCTGCATGGCGAGCAGCCCCACGTCCCGCGCCAGCGTCGACGATTCCAGCAGCAAGGGCCTGGCCAGGTCTGTGCGTCCCCGCATCGCGAGTACCGATCCCCACATCCCGGTGGCCACGGCGCGGGCGTGCCGGCTGACGTCCGGGGTGTCGATCACGCTGCGGCACACCAGGATCGCCCGGTCCCACTCGCCGGTCTGGCGCAGCACGGCGGTCAGGCAGGCGTGACACAGGGAGCCTGTCCCGGCGACCGCATTGGTCGCGCAGAAGCCCACCGCATGCTCGTAGATCTGGCGGGCGGAGCGGTAGTCACCCAGGTGCTCCAGTGAATCCGCCAACCGCTGGTAGATGTCGGCGGCCACGGCCGTGTGACCACCGGCGAGCGCGCCGTCGAGAGCCTCCCGGACAAGGCGCAGACCGTCCTGCTCGCCCATCCGGACGCGCGCATTGCCCTCGTGCGCTGCGCACCGCAGTTGCAGATCCACCCGCCCGCCGGCTGCCGCCTCCAGGCCCGCCACGTGCAGCAGTTCGACGGCTGCCCGGAAGCTGCCCGCCGACCTCAGCTGTGCACCGCAGGCCCACCGCTCCAGTGCCGCCGCGGCCGGATCGCCCTGTGCCGCATGGTGATCGGCCGCGCGTTGACGTACCTCGATCGCCACCGACCAGCGCCCCAGCAGCTCCAGGGCGGTCGCCCACCGCCCCAGCGCGATCGCCCGGCGCGGATCGTCGGCGCGCTCGGCGGACTCGACCACCTGCTGCCAGAGGCGGGCGGCGCAGTCCCAGTCGCCGATCACTTCGGCATCCATCGCCGCGTCCCGCTGCCACTGTGGCAGCCGCTCGTCGTCGGGTGCACAGTGCTCCAGGACCCGCAACGAGAACCTGAGCGCCTCACGCGGAGCACCGGCCAGCCGCGCTGCGCCGGCAGCCTCCGACCACCTCCGGAGGCGGCCGTCGCGTCCTCGGCGGCCAACCACCGGTCCGCGATCTCGGCGGCCGGCGCCCTCCGGGCAATCAGCGCGCCGGCCAACCGGGCCTGCAGGTAGCGCCGCCGATCCGTCGGCATCTCGGCCAGCAGCACCGATCGGACGAGGCGGTGCCGGAAGCGCAGCGGTGGTCGTGGCCGGCGACCTGGTCCAGTACCGAGTGGACAACCGGGTGCTCGCTCCACCGCTCGGCCCCGGCCGGCGCAGCGCTCGCCGGCGCCACATCGATCAGTGCGGTGTCGGTCAGTGCGGTGTCGATCAGTGCGGTGTCGATCAGTGCAGTCTCGACCGACGGTCCGGCGACGGCCGCGAGGTCCAGCGCTGCCCGACAGTCGGCGGGCAGCCCGGCGATCCGCACCAGCACTGCGTCCCGCACACCATCGGGCACCGAGGCGTCCACATCGGCCGGGGTACCGCCGCCGAGCGGCAGGGCTGCAGCGAGCTCGCGGACGTGGAACGGGATCCCGTCCGCGCACCGGTGGACTGCCTCAGCAACCGGTTCGGAGACCGGGCCCACCGCGGCGGTCAGCAGCGAGCGGGTGCCCGCTGGGGTCAGCGGACCGACGCTCACCTGCCGGAGCTCGCCCTGTCGTCGAGCGGTGGCCCGGAGTCGACGAAGCGCCGGTGTGCGGACGCTCTCCTCGCTGCGATGCGCTGCGATGACCGCCAGGCGGTGACGGCGGGCCCAGTCGGCCACCGTGACCACCCGGTCGATGCTGACCTCGTCGGCGTCCTGCAGGTCATCGAGCCACAGCACGGCAGGGCACTCGGCGACCATCCCGGCCATCGCCGCCACCATCGCCGTCGGGGACAGCGGCCGGTCGTCCCCGGATCCTGGGATCAGTTCCCTCCACGCCTGGGCGAACACTCCGATCCCGACGATCGATCCCGACCCGGTGAACACCGTCATCCCGTCGGCGGCTGCGGACCTCAGCGCGGCCCGGACGAGCGCGGACTTCCCGGTCCCCGCCTCACCCGTCACCAGCAGCAGACCTCCCGCGCCCCGGACCGCGGCGGCCAAGGACTCCCGGACGACAGCCAGCTGCTCCTCGCGCTCGACGAGCAGCTCGGTGTGCCGATCATCGTCCCGGTCGGGATGCATCCGGTCAGTGTGCTGGTCCGACCGCGGCCGGCACCAGAGCAGCGCGGGCAGCTCCGCTGTCCGCACGAGCACCGTCTTCCCCGTCAGCACAGCGCAGCATCGCGGCGCAGGCCAGCCGGACGTCCTGCTCGTCGGTGAGGAACCCGGACACCGAGATGCGCATGGCCGCCCGGCCCTGCCAGATGGTCCCGCCGACCCAGCAGGTGCCCTCGGCCTGGATGCGATCGATCACCGCGCGGGTGTGCGCATCGTCGGCGTCCGCGCGGACGGTCGGGTCCCCCGTCTGCGACCCACTCGGATCGTGGAACCGCACCAACACCTGGTTCAGCACCACCTCGTTGAGCACGGTCACCTGCGGGTCCGCGTCCAGGATCTCGGCGAACCGCCGGGCCGACGCGCAGCTGCCGTCGACCAGCTCGGTGACCCCGCGCCGGCCGAGCGATCGCAGCGCCGCGTGGACCGCGAACCCACGCGCCCGCCGGGAATGCTCCGGGCCGTAGTTCATCCCGTCGCGGACACCGTCCGCGGCGAGCACCAGGTAGCTCCCGGCGGCCGACATCGTGCGGCGGTGCGCCTGCGCGTCCGCACAGAACACCAGACCGGAGTCGTACGGGACGTTCAACCACTTGTGCGCGTCGGTGGCCCAGGAGTCGGCGCACTCGATCCCGTCGACGAGCGCGCGATGCTGCGGCGATGCTGCTGCCCAGAGCCCGAAGGCACCGTCGACGTGCACCCACCCGCCGGCGGCGTGGACCAGCTCGCACGCCTCCCGGAGGGGATCCACCGCACCGGTGTTCACGTTCCCTGCCTGCAGACACACCAGCGCCGGAACGCTCTGCTCCGCCAGGGCCCGGCGCAGCGCGGGGAGCGAGATCCGGCCCTGGTCGTCGGCCTCGACGATCTCCGGCGTCCCGCAGCCGAGCATCCGCAGCGCCCGGTCGACGGTGCCGTGCCGCTGCGCGCCGACCAGGATCGGTGGGCGCGGCGCACCGAACAGCCCGTCGACGGCCACATCCCAGCCGACCCGCTCGAGGACGGTCTGCAGCCCGACGGCCAGGCCGGTGACGTTCGCCGCCTGGGCGCCGGTGACGAACCCGGTCGAGGTGCCGGCCGGCAGGCCGAACAACTCGACCAACCAATCGCCGGTGACCTCCTCGACCACTGCCGCGGCGGGACCCATGACGGCCAGGCCGGCGTTCTGGTCCCAGACCGAGGTCAGCCAGTCGGCGGCGATCGCGGTACAGCGCACCGCCGACCACGAACCCGAAGTACCTGCCGTGCCCGGATCCGACGATCCCCGGTCGTGCCCGGTCGGCCAACTCCCTGACGACTCGCCGGGCATCGGTGGGCTCCTGCGGCAATGGCCCGCCGAGCGTGCGCCGCAGCTGTGCCACGTCCGCTGCCGTCGTCAGCGCACCGTCCGGACGGCCGGTGAGGTACTCAAGGGCGCACTCGCGGGCCTGGTCCAGCGGACCGGCCCAGTCGATGCTCTCGGTCTCCGTCATGGCTACTCCTCCGCCGGCCGGGTCCGCCGGATCCGGTGGACGCAGTGCCAGGGTAGGAGTTCCGGCGCTGTGCAGGATCCGTGGAACTACTGAATTCCGGGAACGGTTCAGCTCGCGACCGGTCGGTCGCTCAGCGGATCCGGTAGTACTCGACCGTCGGCAGTTCTTGCCGCTGACCGCCGACGTGCACCAGATGGTCGTCGGCGACGCTCAGCAGCTGCGTCCGATACCAACGCAGTGCCCGCACCACCCGGTCGCGGTGCGTCGCGACGTGCACTGCCACCACCTCGCCGCCCCCGTCGTCTCCCGGCGGGCCAGGGAGGCATTCGGCAAAACCGATGCCCGCCAGCGCTGCTGCCGCCCTGCCGGCCCGGTGCAGGCTCACGTGGTCGGGGTGGCCGTACCCACCACGGGCGTCGTAGCTCACCACGAGTTCGGGTCCGGTCACCCTGATCAGTGCCAGCACATCGGCGGTCACTTCGGCGGGATCGGCCAGGCTCAGGGCGGTGTCCGGGACGTCGTCCGCCGGGATGGCCCAGCCGTCCGGCCCCCACTGCATGCCCGAGTCGTGGTACCGGCGGACGGCCACACCAGCTGCCCGCGCCGGCGGCGTGCCGAGCCAGAAATGTTGCTGTACACCGAGTTCGGCCAACGCGCCGGACAGTTCTGCGAGCCGCAGCTCGACCAGCTGCGCCGCGGTGGTGTCGTCGGGCGCGCTGCCGGGAGCTGTGTCCCCGCATTCGCCGCGGGTGGCCGTCAGCACGCTCACCGTCGTCCCCGCATCGACCAGCCTCGCGATCGTTCCGCCGGTGGCGATCGTCTCGTCGTCGGGATGGGCATGCAGGAAGAGCACGTGCCGGCCCACCAGCCCGGTGACCGGTGGATCAGCCATCGAGGCCTCCGGCGTGCGTGCCGGCCTCCTGGTACGCAGCGGCGGTGGCGGCGGCGACGCGCTCCCATCCGAACTGCTCTGCGTGCTCCCGCGCCGATTCCCCCAGCGCTCGCAGCCTGGCTGGATCGGTCAGCAGGTCGTCGATCCGGGCGGTCCAGTCAGCCGGGTCGAATCCGTCGACCAGTTCACCGGACCTGCCGTCGGCCACGGCCTCGGCCAGACCGTCCACCCGGGACGCGATGACGGGAGTCCCGCAGGCGGCCGCCTCCAGGGTGATCAGCCCGAACGTCTCGGATCGGGACGGTGCCAGCAACAGCGACGCTCCGGCCAGCAGGTCGGCGGTGGCCCGCCGCGACACCGCCGGGAGGAAGTGCACCAGATCCTCCAACCCCGCGTCGATCACGAGTGAGCGGAGACGGGCACGGAAGTCGTCATGACCGGGGCTGGTGTCCCCGGCCAGCACCAGCGGAGGGCGCCGCTCCGGCGGCAGCGCGGCGAGGGCCGCGACGGCGATGTCGTGTCCCTTGAGGGGCTGCACCCTGGCGACCATGGCGAGATGTCCGCCGCGCCGCAGCACGTCGAGGGTCGCAGCCGGGATCGACGGGTCGTCAGCCAGTTCTGCCACCACCGCCCCTGAACGCGCTGGGGAGAACAGCTGCAGATCGACGCCGGGCGGAATCACCCTGAGCCGGCGCGGATCCGCGCCGTAAGCGGTCTCGATGGTCCTGGCTTCCGCCCGGGTACCGGTGATCGTCATGGCCGAGCCACGCACCAGGTCTGCCTCCTGACGCAGCCGCTCGGTCGACTCCGGGGCATCGCCGGGGGCCAGGCTGGCGTTCTTCATCGCCGCGACGGTGTGCAGGTTGAGCACGTGCGGCGCCTGCGCCGCGCGGGCGATCTCGAGACCTGCCACCCCGGACAGCCAGTAGTGCGAGTGCACGACGCGGTAGCGGTGCCGCCGGGCGAGATCGCTTGCAGCACCGGCGAACTCCTCCGCCAGTGTCGCGAGATCCGCCTTCGCGACCGGGCCGGCCGGACCTGCCGGGATCGCGATCAGTCTGGCGCCGCCGGGGAGCGGGCGGATCTCCTGCTGCCCGCTCGCGACCCGACGGGTGAGGACGTCGACCTCCCACCCGAGCGACACCAGCGCTGCCGAGATCGCGAGCAGGTGGACGTTCATGCCACCGGCATCACCCCGGCCGGGCGGATCGAGCGGGGAGGTGTGCAGGGAGACCAACGCCACCCGAGGTCGACCCGACACCCGCCCAGTCTGTCACGCCACCTCCGACGCACTCCGGAGCAGACCCGGGTCCGGCGATCTGTCCGATCCGTCAGGTGCGGATACCCCGGAGACGTCTGCCAGGGAGCTGAGTCGACGCTCGAGAGACTGCAGGACCGAGGCGAGGGTCGAGGATCCGGCGATGAAGGCATCAGCCGTGACGCACACGTGCAGCCCGAGCGGCCCCTCCAGGAACCCCATGGTGACGCCTTCCGGACCGGACGGGGTCGGCGCGACCACGTAGGGCGCCACCCCCGGCCCGGAGGTCGGCAGCTGCGGCGACCGTTCGACCAGCGGCGTCGATGCGAGCGCCGGCCGACCCTGGTGGGTCAGCATGATCGAGGGCCGCACCGGATCGTGCCGGACGGACGCCAACGGTTTGGGGCGGCCGCCCCGCAGGGTCATCAGCGTCACCCCGAGGCCGAGCAACAGCAACGGCGTGCCCCGCTCGAGCGAGCGCTGCATCGCAGTCCCGAAGGCGGTGGCGTCGAGCCGGTCCGGAACCGCCAGGTACGGACCGGTCGCGAAGTTGCCGGGTACCGCCGGCGCTTCCCCCAGGTAGCGACGGCAGTCCATCATCACGTTCACGCCGGCGCTCCGCAGCCCCGCGTCGCGGAGCGCCCCGATCGCCTCCGTCATCACCACCGCGGCGACCGATGCACCGGTTCCGCTGCGGTCGCGCTGCTGCCGCAGGGCCGTCAGCACCGGCGCCCCGATCGTCGTCTCGGCGAGCGCGACCCCGTGGCGCTGCGCGGCGGCCGGATCGCTGCCGGGGGCACTGATCGGCAGCACCGTTCGGGCGGCAGCGATCAGCCGCCCCGGATGGGTGCCGAAGTGCCGCAGCAGGGCCGTGGTCACCGGCCCGCGGCGGAGCGGCGCGACCAACGCAGCCTCCAGCCGCGACTCGTCGCCCGCGGCGAGCGCCAGGACGATCGGCGTGATGGTCGCACCGTCTCCCAGAGCGTGACAGGTTCGCACCCCGAGCACCCCGGCGCAGCAGAACACCTGCAGTGGCAGGTCCGTCTCGGGCAGCCGGCTGATCACACGCGCCAGGTCGCCCGCGGTCGGCGTTCCCGTCGGTGTCACCTCGCTCCGCTCGACGACCTGGACCCACTGCGGAAGCAGCGCGGCGAACTCCTGGCTGCCGACGGCGGTGGTCCTGCCCCGTCGGCGATCCAGCAGGCTGAGTGCCGGGGTCTGTGGATGTCGGGAGTGGACGGCGACCAGCAGGGCCTTGAGCCGATCCGGGTCCAGACCGGTCAGCGGACCGATCACCCTGGTGGTGGTGAACCGGGTCCAGCCACGATCGCGCAGGGTGATCCTGTGGTGCTGCATGGGTTCTCCATCTCGTTCGGGGCTGTCGGTGTCAGGTGGACTTCGAACGAACGTGTGAGGTTGTAGCCATGTGTGAGGCGCCGATCACCACCCGGCGGTGCGGGCGAGGTCGTCGGCGAGGGCCACCGAGAACTGTCCGGCCGGCGGCTGACCGGGTGCGCAGGCTCCGTCCGACTCCCCCGGAGGCTTGATCCACAGCAGCGCATCCAGTTGCCCGTGTGCCGACGTGGAGGGTGCAGCGCCGAGCGCACGGCCCGGTGGGTTGCACCAGGCACCGTCCGGCGCCGGGCCCGCGCCGTTGCGGGAGGTGTCCACGACGAACCGTTTCCAGCCGACCTGACCGGACAGCGCTTGACCGTAGGCCAGCAGATCCGCCGTCGATCGGAAGTTGGACACGTTGAGAGCGAACCCCCTGGCCTTGCCGATCCCGGCCTGCGCCAGACGATCTGCCATCACCGAGCTCGGCACCCAGTCGCTGTGCCCGGCGTCCAGGTAGACCCCGACCCCGGCGATCCGGTCGAGCCGGTCGGCGGCCCAGCGCAGCAGCGCCAACCGCTCGGCCTGTCGATCCGCCGGGAGGTCGTCGAGCGCCGACAGCGCATCGGGCTCGAGGATCACGGCCACCGAACGCCGACTCTGCGGGATGGCCGCGATCACCGCGATCAACCCGGAGATCCATTGCTGGTAGGCACTTCCGGAACGGACGCCGCCGGCAGACTCGCCGGCGGCGCAGTCCCGCAACGGGATCACGTAGGCCACCAGGACGGCCGTCCGGCCGGCGCCGGCGGCCTCCTGCAGGATCCGGCCGGCCTGCGCGCGGCTGCCCTGCACATCGGGACTGGTCAGCCAGCCGGCGGTCGGAACCGCGGCGATCTGCCGGATCCGGCGCGCCGTCGACGGATCTGTGCTCGTCGGCAGCTGGTGCGCCGCAACGGCTGCCTGCGATCGGGGGTCGACCCACAAGGCCCGAGAGGTGAACGGCGAGCTGATGCCGAAGGCGCCGGCCGGTACCGTCGGCTGGACCGGCGGCGCGATCTCCTGGGCGAGCCGGACGCACTGCAGATCCGGTGCGGCGGCGACCTCGAAGGCTGCGGCGCCACCGGCGGACACCCCCGAGCCCACCAGGGCGACCACGAGCAGGACACGCAGCCGCCGGCCGGATCTCACGGCGCTGTCACCAGTCGGGTGATCACCACGCCGTCCGCCGGCATCCCGGTGCCGCTCTGCCAACGGGCATCACCGGCGGGTAGATCTCGCATCGCCAGGGCGGCGATCCTGGTCGGCCGCAGGGCCGTCGTCATCCCGGTGACCAGCACGGTCAGGTGCAGCATCGCGAAGGCGACGTTGTTCAGCATCGAGGCGTCCCGGCTGCGGATGAGGCCGTAGACCGACACCGCCACCAACACACCGCAGGTGAGCAACCCCGGCCAGACTGCGGCCGGTTGCCAGGAGCCGGACCCGTTCTTCGGGGTGACGACGAAACGACCGGGCCGCCGGGACAGCGCCTTGATGGTCGCGGCGATGTGGACCCAGTACGACGCGGTGGCCAGCGACAGCGCCCGGAAGGAGAAGATCCCGCCACCTGCCACCGACACCGTCATCAGCGACAGGATGAAGTACGGCGCGAAGTGCATCAGGAAGTCGGAGGCCGTCGACGAGGCGATCGGCTGTTCACCGGTGAGGATCCTGGTCACCGGCAACGACAGGTAGATCAGCACCGTCCAGCCGGTGAGGAAGTACATGCCGGACAACAGGTACTGCACCTTCAACCCGATCGGCAGCTCGGAGCGCATCGACCGCGACATGCCGGACAGGCAACCGCTGGCCCAACGCATCTGTTGGCTGACGTAGGAGGCCATGTCCTCGGGCCCCAGGCCTTGGACCAACACCTCCGGGACGTAGGCGGTCCGCCACCCGCGCTCCTGCAGGATCACCGACAGCTCGAAGTCCTCGGTCACCGAATTCTCCGGGAAACCGCCCACGTCCTGCAGTGCCGAGCGCCGGAACACCACATTGGTGCCGCAGCAGAACATCGAGCCGATCCCGGACTTCCCGCGGCCGATGCAGCCGAAGAACAACGCCTGCTGTGACCAGGACGCCGCGGCGGTCGCGTTGCGGTCGGCATTCGCGTAGTACTGCGGCGTCTGCACGAACGCGACGCCCTCGTCCAGCAGATCCGGCAGCGTGCGGACGAGCAGATCCGGATGCGGCACGTGGTCACAGTCCAGGATCACCAGGTAGTCGGCGTCGGTGACGCCGAGCGCGTGGTTGATGTTGCCCGCCTTCGCACCGGTGTGCTGAGGGCGGGTGATGTAGTTGACGTCCAGACGTGATGCCAGCAAACGCATCTCGTCGCTGTCACCGTCGTCGAGCAGATGCACCCGGACCCTGGCGCCGTGCAGCAGCCGGGCCGCGCGCAGCACCGGCTCGACCACCTCGACGGCTTCGTTGTAGCGCGGTACGAACACGTCGACGTCCACTTCTCGACCACCGGTTCCGATCTGTTGCGCTGCAGCAGGATCGACCACCTTCGCAGCAATTCTGCGCTGCCGCCGGCCCGCCGGACGTCCGTCGTGCCACAGGGTCCACCAGAAACCGGCCGCCTGCAGCAGGTTGAACATCTCGGCAGCCAACAGCAACCCGTACAGCGAGGGGTTCCCGACCCGCTCGGGTTTGAGCAACCAACCGAAATACCACAGCGTTGCCAGGACATTGGCGATGATCACCGCCTGGGCGCGGCGCCGATGGGGACGTCCCAGGACGGCGTCGGAGCTGATCCCGGTCGGACGCAGATCGGGCAGGGTGACGGTGCTCATGTGTTCTCCTGGAATTCCCACACGGTGACGTTTGCGAACGACTGCACGGATCGTTGTTCCCAGCCGCTGTTCTGCAGGTCGGCCAGGACCTTGCCGACCTGGGCGGAGACGCCCTGTTGGTCGAGGAAGCTGCCCAGCACGAAGATCCGCCGACCGGCCAGGTCCGGTATCCGGCCAGGTACGAATGTCGAGGCGACGGTGATGCTGGTCCTCGGTGCGTAGTAGGCGATCTCGTCCTTGAGGAACGACGGTGCGTACACGGTGATGTCCTGGGCGGTGCCCTCGGTGTTGACGTACTGCGCCGCCGCCCTGAAGTCGTAGACCCGAGGGTTGGACTTGTTGATCTGCTGGTCCACCAGTCCCAGCACCAGGCTCGCGACGATGGTCAGCGGGAGCAGCACCCTGGCGATCGGGCCGCGTCCCCAGGACGCCGCCATCCTGGCCAGCACGAGCAGCACCATCGGTACCAGCGAGGTGAAGTAGCGCAGCTCGAACAGCTGGCGGCGCTGGAATCCGACCACGAACAGCAGCAGCGCGGGCACCACACCGATCATCAGCAGCACCGTCACTGTGCGGGTGCGACCGCGCCCCAACGAGGCCAGCACCAGCAGCATCGCGGCCGGCCACAGTGCTCCGAGGGAGATCATCGCCGCATCGGAGTGGTAGCCCCACACCGACCAGATCGCGTTGGCCAGCACCGCATAGACGTCCGGCACGGTTCCGGTGGCCGATGACGCGGCCGAGCCGGTCTGGCCGGGGGTCCCGGCCGCGGACGTGGCCGACAGCACGCTGCCCGCCTGCACCCACAGATAGGGCAGCAACGGCGCGAACAACGCGAGCGAGGCCAGCACCGACATTCCCCAGCGGCGGGCGAGCGCTCCGCGGTGCGGGGTGGACCTGGACAGCAGGGCCGCGGCGAACACCAGGTGCTGCACCAGGATCGGGAGCAGCGCGAACCACTGTGTGTACAGCAGGGCGACCGTCGACAACACGAACGTCGTCCATTCGGCGAGGCTGCCGCGACCGCGGCGCAGGATGCGCAGCTGCGCCCACGCCGCCAGCAACGCGAACAGCACCCAGAACATGTACATCCGGGCTTCCTGCGAGTACCAGACCATCACCGGGGCGACAGCGAACACCAGACCGGCGATCCGGGCGGTGCGTACGTCCCACAGATCCCGGGCCATCGCGTAGCCGATGGCCACCACCAGGATCCCGACGATCATGCTCGGCAACCGGACCACGAACTCACCGGTGTCGCCGGTCAGGTGGACGACCGCCCAGAGGATCACCGCGAACAGTGGTGGGTGCACGTCGTTCTGCTGGAGTTGCTCGATCATGTCCGGGAAGGTCTGCTGTGCCTGCTGGATGCTGATCGCCTCGTCCAGCCAGATGCTCCTGGTGACGATCAGCCGCAGCGTCGCCGCCAGCACCACGATCAGTCCGACGACCGGGCCCTCCCGTCGCCAGTCGAAGCGATCGGACACCGCGAGCCGGAGGTCCCGCACCGGTTCCGCTGTGCTCGACAGCATCTCCGTGGAGCTGCGCGGGCGCGGCAGGACGACCGTGGCCCCGGGCACGACGGGGGCTTCCTGCACGGTGCCGGGAGCTCCCAGCAGGGCCACGATGCAGCCCGTCACCAGGACGGCGCAGGCGATCAGGGTGGCTCGGACGGCGTCCCCGGGTGTGTCGACGTCCAGCAGCAGGGCGAGCTGCAGACCTGCAGCAGCGACGGCGATCACGACGGCGACCGGCGACCGGCCGAGCATCGCGAGCCGGGCTACGAGCACCCTGGCGCTTCCCAGCAACGCCATCGCCAGCACGTAGCCGATCGCCAGTGGACCGATCGCGGTGAACCGCGGCCCGAGTACGGCCGCGAAGACCGTCGGCGGCAGCAGCGCCGTCACCAGCACGGCCAGCGACCCGACCCCGACCGCCACCGCCACCGCGAGCCGGAAGGCGGGCCTGGCGACCTGCTCGCCGGCAGAACTGCGTGGCAGCAACACCATGGGCACGGTCGCGGTCGCGAAGTACGCGGCGCCACCCAGGGTGGCGACCGCGGCGAAGATGCCGGCGGCCTCTCCAGGCAGCACGCGGTTCGCGATGATCACGTCGAGCGCCGCGATCAGCGCCACGACCAGAAACGAGAGCGTGACCGCGGCGGTCCCGGTGGCGACGGACCCGGCGCGCGCCGGCGCGGAGGCTGCGAAGGGCAGCGCGACCGCCCAGGCCAGGTAACCGGCGGCGACCACCGCGGCCATGGCGCCGACCGGGCCGAGGACGGGCACGAGCGCGATGCCGACGAGCGCTCTGGCCAGCGGCTCGGTGACCAGCGTCGCGGCGATCCCGGCCGAGCCGCCCCCGCCGTACAAGCGTCCGCGTGCCAGCGCGAGCAGCGCAGCCGATGGAACGGCGCACCCGAGCAGCACCAGCCCCCAGGGGTCGATCCCCACCCAGTCCCCGGTGACGGGCGCGGTGACGGCCACCAGCGCCCCGACCGCGCAGGCGGTCAGCAGGGTGCGCCGCCGCAGCGCAGCGGCCCTGGCCGGATCCATCGCCACCGGCGCCGACAGGCTGGCGGCGACCATGTGGATCAGCACGTAGAGCCCGGTGAACGCCACGAACTGGGCGTATCCCGCGGCGGGCAGCACGCCGAGCAGCACGACACCGACCGCGAGATTGCCTGCGCCGCCGAGGAACTGGCCGAACATCGCGATGAGCTGCGGCCGACCGGAGCCGGCGGTGACCGCGGGCGACGGGGCGGCCACCGGGGGGACGAGCGCCACCTCGGCCGGCGGGACGGTCAGGGCGGGTCGGTGCCCCGGCTGCCGGTCGGTCGGCGGGGTCTCGAGTTCGGTCATCGCAGCACTCCCAGCGGTCGGACGGTCCGGCGCTGCTGACCCGGCAGTGCCGGGGAGCGATCGGTCGGCAGCGGAGCGGGTGCGGAGCCGGGGGGTACCCGGCGGGTCGGGGTGGGTTCCAGGGCGCTGCGGCCGCCGGTCACCAGGATCGACAGCAGCGCCAAGACGGCCGCGGCGTCGTCCTCCCGTTCGGTGGCCACGGTGGCCGTGCCACCGTCGGGACGACGCAGCACCGACAGCCCGGCAGGACCGGTGAGGACAGCCCCGATGCCCAGCGAGCGGCTGACCGGGTGCTCCGCGGCGTGCCACCCGGCCACCGGCACCCCGGCGCAGAAGGCGGCTGCCTGTGCGCGCGGGTTGGCCGCGACCACCAGGGCTGCGCCGGCGACCGCATCACGCTGTTCGGCCAGGGTGCGGGGCGGACCGGCGAGCCGGACCGGGATCCGCAGCGCGTGCAGCGCTGCCTCGACCTCGGCGGCGGCCACCAGATCCGCGCCGGAGAAGCGTCCGCGTCGCCAGGCCTGGACCACCACCTCAGCCTCGCCGGTTGCATTGTCCCGGTGCAGCCGGGCGATGGTGGCGGCCACCGTGTCCGCGCCGCCCTGCACCCGCAGGTCGAGCTCGCCGACCACGCACCACAGGCCGCGGCGGGTGTCGATCACGGCGCGCGGACCGCTGAGACCCAGCCACCACGGATGGGAACCGACCCGGACCGGCGCAGGGACGCCGACGGCGGTCAGCGCCTCGGCACTGTTCGCATCGGCCGCGACGGTCAGGGATGCCCCGTGCACGACGCGACGCAGCAGCGACCCCTCGGTGCGGCTGCGCGCAGGCTCCACCCGCACCCCCACCAGCGCGAGCCGACGCCCCGATGCCTGGGCCCACATCCCGAGGACGGACAGCTCCGCGAGCGGAACCGCGGACGTCGCCCGACCGGCGCCGAGGGTGCCGCCGAGGACCACCACCGTGCTCGAGGAGTCCCAGACACGACGCACGGTGCCCGCCACAGCCCGGATCGCGGGCAGCCCGGTGACCGCGGCGGTGCGGCCCGGCTCGTCCGTCGCGGCGATCAAGTCGATCGAGATGTCCGCTGCCGCAGCATGTTCCGTCACCGAACGGGCGGTCGCGATCAACGCATCGTCGTCGCCGACGTCACGCGACAGGGACGTCTGCAGCAGGATCACTCGGGACACCGACGCTCACCTCCCGGTAGAGCTCCAGATGACGACGCGCCACCGACGGCCAGCTGCGGTCGCCGGCGAAGGCGGCGCTCGCGGCGGCCAACGACGTGAGCTGGGCGGGGTCGGCGGCCAACGACGCGAGCCGACGCGTCCACTCCGCTGCCGGGCCCTCGACCCGGAGCTCCGGCGGTGCGCCCACGACGTCCGCGAGCCGGGCCGACAACAGCACCGGGGTGTCGTGGGCGAGGGCGAGCGCCAACGGCCCGGACGACGCGTGCGGCTCCGGATAGCACTGCAGCGCAACGTCAGCGGCCCGGAACCAGTCGGCGACCGAGTCGTCGGGGACGAACCCGGTGAAGGTCGCCACCGCACCGTACTCCGCGGCCAGCCCTGCCGCGTAGTCGTCACCCTGTGCGGCCAGCCGCGGATGCTCACCCCCGGCCACCACCAGGTGGACGTCATCGGCGATCGGCCGGACCGCCTGCAGCGCCGTCTCGATCCCCTTGTAGGGAGCGAGGAATCCGAAACACAATGCCAGGGTGCGGCCGTCGTCCACCCCCAGCCGGTGACGCAGGTCTTCCCTGGATCCGGTCGGAGTGGAGGGCAGCTCGATCCCGTGCGGGATGTGCACCGCTCCCCTGACGATGTCGGTGAAGGCGGGTTCGTGGACGATCACCGAGTCGGCGATCCGGGGCAGCATCGTCTGCACCGCACCGATCGCTGTCCGGGCGGCCACCGCGGGGACCTTGATCCTGTGCATCCGGGTGTAGCTGCGGTCGATTGCGTCCGGTCGCACCACCTGGTGCATGGTGACCACCAGGGCCTGCTCCCGCCGCCGCCCCCTGGCACCGATCGCGGCCATCGTCGCGGGCAGACCGGAGGCACCCGAGTAGAGGAACAGCTCGTGCTGCAGGTGCACCACCGGCCCGCCGGTGCGGTCCGCGGCGCGCAGGGCGGCCGGTACCGCGCCCGGGACGCCGGTCCGGAAGGAGCGCAGGACGGTGACGGGACCGTCCGTGCCGATGGCCGGCTCCCCCTCGAGCTCGGGAGCGATCACGCAGACCTCCGCGCCGGCGTCGGCCAGCGCATGGGCGAGATTGCCGGTGTAGGAGGAGACTCCGCTGTCGCCGTCGTGTCGACGACCCGCGCGCGGGTAGAGGCTGATCAGGGTGACGTCAGGACGCATGGGAGAACTCCCCGGCCGGCGCTGCGACGGCGACTGCGGCTGCAGCTGCGGCTGCGGCCATCGGAGCGGTGCGTTGTGTCGGCAACGCGGCGACTGCCGGGACCGGCACAGGAACCGGAACCGCTGCGCTGCTGGGCATCCGCACCGGTACCACGCGGTGGTGCAGCCACAGCCGGCCGAGCGATGCCGCCATCCGGACGCTGTCCCGACCGACCTGGACCCGGGATCCGTCCCGATCGATCCAGACGGTCGGCGCCTCCGCGACGAGCAGCCCCAGCGCGCGCGCCGTCACCAGCAGGTCGACGTCGAACACGAAGTCCCGCGACGACAGCAGCGGGGCGATCCGATGGGCCGCCGCCCGGGTGAGAACCTTGGCACCGCACTGGGTGTCGGCGAACGGCAGGTCGAACATGGTCCGCACCGCCCAGGCGAAGCCCACGCTCGCCAGTCGCCGGGAAGCGCTGCGCCCGCCCGGGATCACCGAGCTCGGATGCCACCGCGAGGCGATCGCGACCTCGGCGCCGGTGTCCTGCAGCGTTTCGATCAGCACCGCGATCTCGGCCGGCGGTGTCGCGCAGTCCGCATCGACGAAGCCGATGTGGTCGGCGGTGCTGCGGCGGAACGCCTCTGCCAGCACGCCTCCCTTGCCCAGCCTCGGGTAGGCGCAGAACCGCACCCGGGCATCGGCGCCGGCGTGCTCTCGCACGATGTCGACGGTGCCGTCGGTGCAGTCGTCCATCGCCACCGTGAAGATCACGTCCGGGTCGGTGAGGGTGGTGCGGTAGGCGGTGAGGGTGCTGTCGATCCGGTGCTGCTCGTTGTGTGCGGGGATGACGATCTCAACGGACATGGCTGGCTCCACGGGTGCAGGGCAGGACCCATCGGCGTACGCCGCCGGAGGGTGTGGTGTCGAGGTGGGAGGTGGCGCCGGAAGCCTTGCGGCCCCACGGCTCTGGTGCACGGCAGCGAGTCCGGTCGCTGACCTCTGGAGTGGTTGCCTCGTCGTCGAGATGAATGGATCCTCGTCGACGCCCGGCCGGGCGTCGCTGGTTCGCCTGCGAACCTCGGATCATCCGTCGGCCCCACGGGGCCGAGGACGGGAGCACGGCATCGGTCCCGCTCGATCCAAGTATGGCCACCGATCCGCCTGACGGAAGACCCTGTGGCGCAAAGTGAGGACGCTCACCACCGTCGCGTGACGGGCACCTTGTGGGCGTGTTTCCGACGGATGACGTGGTCACCTCCCGTCGCAGATCAGCACACCGTCCAGGGGTGCTTCACCCGTCCGACGCACGGACCCGTCACTCCACGGAGCACCACCCTCGGAGCGTGGCCGATCCGCCCCCGGGGATCGGTCGGAGACCACGGAGAGCTCAACCCGGCAGCGCCGCCACGAAACTCCGGGTCAACCACTCGATGTCGGTGATGGCCGTCCCGACGACGACGGCATCGGCACCGAGCGCGAAGGCCGCGCGGACGTCGTCGGGACGGTGGTAGCGACCCTCGGCGATCAGGAACACCGCCGGGAGCAGGGCGCGGATCTGCTGCAGCACCTGCAGATCCGGGCCGTCGGTGCGCGGGCGATCGCCAGTGTACCCGGCCAGGGTCGTGCCGATGATGGTCGCTCCGTCGGCGGCAGCCGCCACCGCTTGGTCGGCGTCGGCCACGTCGGCCATGGCCGGCACCCCGGCTGCGCGGCACAGCGCGTACTGCTGCTGCTGGGTCGAACGATCGTGTCGGTCCCGACCGGTCCCGTCGATCGCGATCACGTCGGCGCCGACATCGAGACAGCCCCGGACCGCAGCGAGGGTGGGGGTGATGTACACCGGCCCCGGACCTGCCTTCGTCAGCCCGATGATCGGGAGCGCCACCGATGCCCGGGTGGCCGCGATGTCCTGGACCCCGCCGAGTCCCCCGACCCGCACGGCCACCGCGCCGCCTGCCGCGGCCGCGGCCGCGAGCCGGGCGATGGTATCGCTGTGCCGCAACGGATGCGGCGTGCTGGGCGCCTGGCAGGACACGATCAACCCGCCGCGTAGCCGTTCCAGGACGCCGCCGCTCATCGTCCGCCGCCGCTCATCATCGGCTGCCGCTCGTCGAGGCCACCGGGCTTCCCGCGACCGCGGTGGCGCCGAGCAGCGCCGCACCGAGGATCGGCGCCGAGGATCCGAACTGGCCGCGGAGGACGGCCACCGCGCTGCCCCGCGGCCACCGCGCGCCGTTGACGGTCTCGCCGAGCATCGGCACGAAGTCCGGGTGGACCTCTGCGGCGCCGCCACCGACCACGATCGCCTCCAGGTCGAGGGCACTGACGACACCGGCCAGCGCCTCGCCTGCGATCCGCGCTGCATCGGCGATCACTCCCCGCGCTGCGCTGTCGCCGGCAGCGGCCGCCCGGCCGAGATCCTCGGCGGTGGCCGTCGGTTCGGCGCCCGTACGGCGCCGGTACTCCGCAGCCATCGCAGGCCCGCAGGCCACTGCTTCGAGATGCCCGCTCCGTCCGCAGCCACACGCCCGGCTGCCCGGAACGGACACGCCGAGGTGTGCGACCTCGCCGACGGTCGAATGCGGGGAATCGAGCAGCACGCCGTCGAGCACGAGCGCGCCGCCGACCCCGGTCCCGAACGCCACGTACAGACAACGCTCGAACCCTCGGCCCGCACCGAGCTGCAGCTCCGCGCGGGCGAACGCACGCACGTCGTTCTCCACCCGGACCGGCAGACCGCTCGAGTGCTGCAGAGTGGCGGCGATCCGAGCCCCCGCCCAGCCGGGGACCACCTCGCTCGCGGCGTCCACGGTTCCGGTGACGGTGTCGATGATGCCGGGAGCTCCGACCCCGATCGCCGCGATGTCGTATCCGGCACGCAGCGCATCGACCAGGTCGGCGCACACCTGCAGGATCGCCGTGGCGCCCGCCGGAGTGGCTGCCCGGCGCACGTCCACCGGCAGCTGCACCCCGTGGCCGGCGGACTCGACGACGGCGGCCGCGATCTTGGTGCCGCCGATGTCGACGCCGATCGTCACCACCGGGCGGGCGGACGGCAGAAGTACTCCACTCACAGCAGGCCAGCGTCCTCCAGGTGACGGCGGACGACGGACACCTCGCCCGCGTCGAGCTCGATGTAGGGCGGCGCGGTGACGTGGGTGGCGATCACACCGCGCAGCTCGAGCGCCGCCTTGAACGCGCCGAGCGCGGACGACCCGCGGCCCATCCGCTCCTGCGGTGCTGCGTCCACGAGGTCGAACAGTCGCAGCAGGCGTTCCTGCTCGGTGCGCGCGTCTTCCCACTTGCCCTGCCGCGCGGAGTCCCACAGCCGCACGTAGCCGTGCGGATCGACGTTGCCCAGACCGGGAACGACTCCGTCCACGCCCATGGCCAGGGCTGCGTCCACCATCAACTCGGATCCGGTGAGCACCTGGAACGCGTGCAGCCCACGGTCCCGCTTGCCCAGCACCACCCGGCGCAGGCCGACGTCGTCATCGGAGGAGTCCTTGAGCCCGGCGATCACCCCGTCTGCCGCGAGGTCCAGGACCAGCCGGTGGTCGAGTTTGGAGTGCACGGCCGCCGGGATGTCGTAGGCGTAGACCGGGGTCTGCACCGCGGCCGCGATCCGCCTGAAGTGGTCGGCGATCTCCCGCGGGTGGGTGCGGGTGTAGAACGGCGGTCACCACCACCGCGGACGCCCCGAGTTCCTGCGCTGCAGTGGCCGATTCGATGGCGCGCAGGGTGGTCATCTCGATGGCACCGACGGCCACCGGGACGCGCCCCGCCGCTGCCTCGATCACCGCGCGCGCCGCCGTCACCCGCATCGCATCGGTGAGCAGCGCTGTCTCACCGCTGGAGCCCAGCGTGAACAGGCCGTGCACGCCGGCGCCGACGAGGTGCTCGACGAGGGAGCCGATCGAGTCGACGTCGACCTCTCCCCGGCGGGTGAGCGGGGTGACCAGGGGCGGGACGATTCCGGTGAGCATGCGTGTGTCCTTCGAAAGTGGCTGGGAACGGCGGGAGTGCTGCGGCTCGGTTCAGCGACGTGGCGCCGGCGCGGCGTCGGGCTGCGCGCCGGCCATCGCGGCCTGACCGTCACCCCGACGCACGACGTCGACGGCATCGCTGGACCACTCGTCGTCCGGTCGGAGCCGGCGCTGCAGTCGGCGCGGTGCGTTGGTGCCGACCAGCACCATCACCACGAGTGTCAACCCGAACGAGAGCACGGCCAGCGCCGTCCCGAGCGACATGTGCTGCGCGAGGCTGGCGCCGAGCACCGGGGCGACGGCACCACCCAGCGCACCGACGTTGTAGGTGAATCCGAGGCCGGCGGCACGTTGCTCCGGCGGGAAGTAGCCGCCGATCCACTTGGGTAGCAGACCGGAGATGCCCTGGCCGAACACCTGTTGCAGGAACAGCAGACCGCCCAGCAGCGCCAACGATCCACCGCCGACGAGGAACACCGGGAAGATGATCAGCTGCGAGATCAGCAGGCTCATCCAGTAGGCCTTGCGGGTGCCGAGCCAGTCACCCGTGAAGCCGGCGACCCAGCAGCCGACCGCTGCCCCGAGACCGGCGAAGGTCAACACGTTCGCGACGTGCGAGGCGTCGAGCCCGAGGGTGGTCTTCAGGTAGGTCGGCAGGAGCGACTGGATCGGCCACGAGTAGAGGAAGGCCGCGAAGACCGTCACCATCAGCATCACGCCGGTGGGCCAGCGTCCACGGGTGAACTGCACCATGTAGCTGACGAACACCGCGGCCACCAGCACGGCGAGCAGTCCGACGATCCAGCCGTCGGTGATGGTCCGGGTGAAGATCAGCACCAGCGCGGCGAGCGTGGCCAGTCCCGATGCCAGATTGACCACCCTGCGCGGTCCGCCGAAGAGCACGCTCATGACGTCCGGCTGCCGGTCCACCGCCGGGGTCCTGGCCCGCATCTCCTCCCAGTCGTCGGACTCCGGGAGTGCGCGCCGCAAGTAGAGCGTGATGGCAATGGGCACGAGACCGATCGCGAACAGCCACCGCCAGCCGTGCGTCGGCACCACGAGGGCGTAGACCTGCGCGGCGATGATCGTGCCGATGGAGAACCCGGAGATCAGGAATCCGGACGCCCGGTTCCGCAGGTGCTGCGGCCAGGATTCGATGACGTACGTCGAGCTCGCCGAGTACTCCCCCGCCATGCCGAGCCCGATCAGCAGCCGGGCGACGAACAGGACCCAGTACCCGGGGGCGATCGCGCAGATAACCGAGCCGATGCAGAACAGGCCGATGGACAGGATCATCGCGGTCTTGCGGCCCTTGCGGTCACCGATCGCGCCGATGAGCAGTCCGCCGCACCAGCGAGAGATGAAGGCGGCGGAGATGAGGGTGGCGCCCTGGACGGTGCTCAGGCCGAACTCGGCGCTGACCTCCACCAGCACCAGGCCCATCAGCACGAAGTCGAAGCCGTCGAGCAGGTACCCGAGCCAGGCCGCGACGAACTGTCGCCACTGACGGCCGGAGACCTCGCGGAACCAGGGGGTGGCCGATCGGGACGATCCGGCGGGTGCGGTCACGACGCGCTCCTTCGGTGCAGCGGTGTGGTGGGGCCGGAGGGAACCGGACTCGACCACCGTAGGACATGGGACGTCCCATGTCTAGCCCAGGACGGTTTGAGATCCAAGGTCCCATGTCGCGTAAGGTCGGCGGGGTCGGGCCGCCCCTGGTCCCGACCAACTCCAAGGAGGGTCGATGACAGTCGGCGGGGCGGCCACCGATCGGATCGTGGCCCTGCTGCGGGAACGGCACCTGCACACCGGGGACCCGATCCCGACCGAGCAGGAACTCATCGCAGAGCTCGGGATCTCCCGGAACACGATGCGGGAGGCCGTCCGCGAGCTGCGCACGCTGGGCATCCTCGATGTACGCCACGGCTTCGGCACCTTCGTCGGTGCAGCATCGCTGGAAGCCGTCAGTCGCACGCTCGTGTTCAGGGTGGTGAGTTCCCCCGACGGTGAGGCCGCCGGCCTGCGGGAGCTGGTCGACATGCGCGAACTCATCGAGACGGCCATGATGCCGCGGCTCACCGGTTCGCTCCCGGCGGACACCGTCACCCGACTCCGCGCGCTCTGTCATGACATGGCCGATCCGGCCCTGCGGGTGCCAGCGGACCGCGAGTTCCACCGCATTCTCTATGCGGGACAGCGCAATTCGCTGGTCCGCGAGATCGTCGACGTGTTCTGGGAGGCCTACCACGCGGTCCAGTCGCAGCTGCGCGAGCTCACCTCGGCCGCCTCCCAGGCGACCGCCGAGCGGCACCTCGCGATCGTCGAGGCGCTGGCCACCGGTACGGCCGTCCAGGCGAGCGACGCCATGCGTGAGCACTTCTCCGATCTCCACGAGCGACTGGAACAGGCGGCGCGACAGCACGTCTCGGGCTGAACCCAGCCGCAGATCGAACGCTCTTCGCTCCGAGCAACGGTCGTAACCATTGCTCGGCGACCAGAACCGTTCGCAATGAGGATGGCACCCGCAGTCCGGAACGCGGCATGGCACGAGCGTGTGCGCCCACGACGGCCGCTGGTTCTGGGAGCTCGGCAGCCGGGACCTCGCGCCTGTGGACCACCCCGCTGCTGGGACCGTCGACCCTGACGACGTCACCGACGCGGTCGCTCTTGCGTTGATCGTCAGCGGCGTCCCCCTGGTCCAGGACGCCTGCGGCTGCGGTGGCGGATGCGGCCTGACCTGGTTCACGCCGGAAGTGCTCCGCGAGTACGCACGCCGCCATCCGATGCTCCGCCGGAAGAAGGACTCGCTGCGGTGGTCCGTCGCGCGCGAGGAGAGCATCGGGGACCTGCATCTGGTGGCCATGGAGTCGATGCGCTGGCTCGAGGAGGTGCCCCGCTGCCTCCGTGCGTGATGCACGACCCACTCGGCGATCGAACGGCTCTCGCCCTGAGCAAGGGTCGTGACAGTTGCTCAGTCACCAGAATCGTTCGCTCGGAGCGTGCCACCACAGCTCCGTGCCCAGTTGTCCACACTGCTCCGCGGGCGCTCCCCGGATCCAGCCATGATGCGGTGATGAACGAGCACCGCATCGTCACCCGGCAGCAGTGGTTGGCGGAGGGCTGGACCGACAGCGAACTCCGCAGCCGGCTGCGGGACGGCAGGCTGGAACGCATCGCGCCCGGTACGTACATCAGTCAGGTGGGCTTCCGGGACGAACCCTGGGAGACCCGCCACCGGGTCGCTGTCGCAGCGGCAGCGCACCGCTCACCGGAGCTGGTCATGAGTCACCAGTCCGCCGCGGTCCTGCACGGACTGCCCGTCGTCCGAGGTCGGCCTGCCGAGGTTCACCAGACGCGACCGGGCCGCGGGGGGTCGCTGCGTTCGGACCACCGCAGAGTCCACGCGGGGATCCTGACCGATACCGATCGCACCACCATCGATGGGATAGCCGTCACGACCGTCGCCCGCACGGTGGTGGACATCGCCAGGACCTGTTCCGAACAGACCTCCGTCCCGATCGCCGATGCCGCGCTGCAGCGGAGACTGGTGGCCCCAGAGGTCGTGGGTGCCGTCCTGCACCGAGCACGCAGCACGGCCGGCGTGGCCGCCGCGCGACGGGCTCTCCGGCAGGTGGACGGCCGATCCGAGAGCCCGGGCGAGACGCTGACGCGGCTCATCATCACCCGTCCGCTCCTCCCGGTACCGGCGTTGCAAGCCGAGATCCGCGACGAACGGGGGCGGTTCGTCGGCCGGGTGGACCTCGCACTCCCGGAACTCGGCCTACTGCTCGAATTCGACGGCGAGGTGAAGTATCGCGGCCTGGTGAAACCGGGCCAGGATGCCGTCCGGGTCGTGCTGGACGAGAAGCGCCGGGAGGAGAGGCTCTCCGAGCTCGGCTGGCTGGTCATCAGGGTCATCTGGAGCGACCTCCGTGACGAGTCACGCCTCGTTGAGCGGGTCCGCAGCGCCGGAGCAGCGCGGGTACGACTCGTGGCAGCCGGCAGTATCCGCGGGACCATCACCGTCCCGCCGGCCATCACGCTGGCGAACTTTCTTGGTCAGTGAGCAACGGCCCTGATCCCGTCGCGCGCCGTCCGGAAACACGAAGGCCCCCGCCGACGGTGTCGACGGGGGCCTTCGGATGGATCAGGCGAAGCTCAGGTCACTTGAGGATCTTGGTGACCGAGCCGGCGCCGACGGTGCGACCGCCCTCGCGGATCGCGAAGCGCAGGCCTTCCTCGATGGCGACGGGCTGGATGAGCTCGACGACCATCTCGGTGGTGTCTCCGGGCATCACCATCTCGGTGCCCTCCGGCAGCTTCACGACACCGGTGACGTCGGTGGTGCGGAAGAAGAACTGCGGCCGGTAGTTGTTGAAGAACGGCGTGTGACGGCCGCCTTCGTCCTTGCCGAGGATGTAGGCCTGGGCCTCGAACTCGGTGTGCGGGGTGATGGAGCCCGGCTTGCAGACGACCTGGCCACGCTCGACCTCGTCGCGCTTGGTGCCACGCAGCAGCAGACCGGCGTTGTCGCCCGCCCGTGCCGAGTCGAGCAGCTTGCGGAACATCTCGATGCCGGTGACGGTGGTCTTGAAGGACTTCGGCTTGATGCCGACGACCTCGACCTCCTCGTTGACGTTGAGGATGCCGCGCTCGATCTTGCCGGTGACGACGGTGCCACGACCGGTGATCGTGAAGACGTCCTCGATCGGCATCAGGAATGCCTTCTCGATGTCGCGCTCCGGCTCCGGGATCGACTCGTCGACCGCGTCCATCAGCTGCTCGATGGTCTTGGTCCACTCCGGGTCGCCCTCGAGGGCCTTCAGGCCTGAGGTGCGGATGACCGGGGCGTCCTCGTCGAAGTCCTGGGAAGCCAGCAGTTCGCGGACCTCGAGCTCGACGAGCTCCAGGATCTCCTCGTCGTCGACCATGTCGGCCTTGTTCAGGGCGACGAGGATGTACGGCACGCCGACCTGACGGGCGAGCAGCACGTGCTCCTTGGTCTGCGGCATCGGGCCGTCGGTGGCGGCGACCACGAGAATGGCACCGTCCATCTGGGCCGCGCCGGTGATCATGTTCTTGATGTAGTCAGCGTGACCAGGGGCGTCCACGTGCGCGTAGTGACGCTTCGCGGTCGTGTACTCCTGGTGCGAGATGTTGATGGTGATACCGCGCTGACGCTCTTCGGGCGCCTTGTCGATCTCGTCGAACGCGGCCGCCTTGTTGACGTCCGGGAACTTCTCCGCGAGCACCTTCGAGATGGCTGCGGTCAGGGTGGTCTTGCCGTGGTCGACGTGACCGATGGTGCCGATGTTGACGTGCGGCTTGCTGCGATCGAACTTGGCCTTGCCCACTGCGGTCCTCCTCAGGACTGGGAACGCCCCGCGGCGCGATTTCTACCGGGGTGACGTCTTGGGTGGATCTGGACCGGTCCTTGTTGGACCGGACCCGATGGCCGCCGGGATGGTGTCCCAGCAACCAAAGTCTGTGGATACTGCTGCCGTGCGCGGTGCGGTGCCCGGCAGCGAACTGCCGGGCACCGCAGACGTCACTCGCCGGTCGCCTTCGCGATGATCTCCTTGGCCACGTTGGCCGGGACCTCCGCGTAGCTGTCGAACACCATGGAGTAGCTCGCGCGACCCTGGGTCTTGGACCGCAGATCGCCGACATAGCCGAACATCTCGCTCAGCGGAACCAGTGCCTTGACGATCCGGGCGCCGGCCCGTTCGTCCATGGCCTGGATCTGCCCACGACGGGAGTTCAGGTCGCCGATGACGTCGCCCATGTTGTCCTCGGGCGTGACGACCTCGACGGCCATCAGCGGCTCGAGGATGACGGGCTTGGCCTTGCGGGCCGCTTCCTTCATCGCGATGGAACCGGCGATCTTGAACGCCATCTCGGAGGAGTCGACGTCGTGGTAGCCGCCGTCCATCAGGGTGAGCTTGACACCCAGCATGGGGAAACCGGCCAGGATGCCGTACTGCAGGGCGTCCTGTGCACCGGCGTCGACCGACGGGATGTACTCCCGCGGGATACGACCACCGGTGACCGCGTTGACGAACTCGTAGGTCGCCCCATCGGCTTCCTTCGGGTCCAACGGCTCGACCTTGATCTGGATCTTGGCGTACTGGCCCGACCCCCCGGTCTGCTTCTTGTGCACGTAGTCCAACCGCTCGACCGTGCCGCGGATCGTCTCGCGGTAGGCCACCTGCGGCTTGCCGATGTTGGCCTCGACGCGGAACTCGCGACGCATGCGGTCCACCAGGATGTCCAGGTGCAGCTCGCCCATGCCGGAGATGACGGTCTGACCCGTCTCCTCGTCGTTCTGGACCTTGAACGTCGGGTCCTCCTCGGCGAGCTTCTGGATCGCGGTGCCCAGCTTCTCCTGGTCGGCCTTGGTCTTCGGCTCGATGGCAACCGAGATGACCGGATCCGGGAACGACATCGACTCGAGCACGATGGGGTTCGACGGGTCGCACAAGGTCTCGCCGGTGGTGGTCTGCTTCAGACCCATCACGGCGCAGATGTCGCCGGCCGAGACGCTGGCCAGCTCCTCACGCTTGTTGGCGTGCATCTGGTAGATCTTGCCGATCCGCTCCTTGCGGTCCTTGACGGAGTTGAGCACCGAAGTGCCCGTCTCCAGGGTGCCGGAGTAGATGCGGACGAACGTCAGCTTGCCCAGGTGCGGGTCGGTGGCGATCTTGAACGCCAGGCCCGAGAACGGGGCGGAAGCCTCCGGCGCGCGCTCGGCCGGGGTCTCCTCGTCCTGCAGGGTGCCGTGCACGTTGCCGACGTCCAGCGGGGACGGCAGGTAGTCCACGACCGCGTCCAGCATCGGCTGGACGCCCTTGTTCTTGAACGCCGACCCACAGACGACGGGGTTCACCTTGGAAGCCAGCGTGCTGCGACGGAGTGCTGCCTTGAGATCCGCCACCGAGAGCTCGTCGCCCTCGAGGTAGCTCATCATGGCCTCGTCGTCGTTCTCGCTGATGACCTCGACAAGCTTCGTGCGGTACTCGTCGGCCTGTGCCTGGAGCTCCGCGGGGATCTCCTCGATGGTGTAGTCCTCACCGATCGCGGTCTCGCCGCGCCAGGTGAAGGCCTTCATCGTCATCAGGTCGACGACACCGAGGAAATCACCCTCGGCACCGATCGGCAGCTGCAGCACGGCCGGCGTCGCGCCGAGGCGCTCCACCATCATGTCGACGCACCGGAAGAAGTTCGCACCCGTGCGGTCGAGCTTGTTGACGAAGCACATCCGCGGGACGTGGTACTTCTCGGCCTGCCGCCAGACCTGCTCGGTCTGCGGTTCGACACCGGCGACACCGTCGTACACCGCGACCGCGCCGTCGAGGACGCGGAGGCTGCGCTCCACCTCGACGGTGAAGTCGACGTGACCCGGGGTGTCGATGATGTTGATCGTGTGCCCCTTCCACTCCGTCTTCGTCGCAGCGGAGGTGATGGTGATGCCGCGCTCCTGCTCCTGCTCCATCCAGTCCATCGTCGCGGCGCCGTCGTGCACCTCGCCGATCTTGTAGGTGATGCCGGTGTAGTACAGGATGCGCTCGGTCGTGGTCGTCTTGCCGGCATCGATGTGCGCCATGATGCCGATGTTGCGCGTCTTGTCGAGGGCCTTGTCAGCCACTGCGATTTCCTCGATTTCTCATGGGTGTCGGGGGCGTCCCGGTCCGGAACGCCGCCCGGGCGATTACCAGCGGTAGTGCGCGAAGGCCTTGTTGGAGTCGGCCATCTTGTGCGTGTCCTCGCGACGCTTCACCGAAGCGCCGAGACCGTTGCTGGCGTCGAGCAGTTCGTTCATCAGGCGCTCGGTCATCGTCTTCTCCCGACGAGCCTTCGAGTACCCGATCAGCCAGCGCAGCGCCAGGGTGGTCTGCCGAGGTCCCTTGACCTCGATCGGCACCTGGTAGGTGGCGCCACCGACGCGGCGGGACTTCACCTCGAGCGCGGGCTTGACGTTGTCCAGAGCGCGCTTGAGCGTGACGACCGGATCGGTACCGGTCTTCTCGCGGCAACCCTCGAGAGCGCCGTACACGATCGACTGCGCGATGCTGCGCTTGCCGTCGAGCAGAACCTTGTTCACCAGCTGGGTGACCAGCGGGGAGTTGTAGACCGGATCGGCGACCAGCGGTCGCTTCGGTGCAGGACCCTTACGCGGCATGTCAGCTCTTCTCCTTCTTCGCGCCGTACCGGCTGCGAGCCTGCTTGCGACCCTTGACACCCTGGGTGTCGAGGGATCCGCGGATGATCTTGTAGCGAACGCCGGGGAGGTCCTTCACCCGACCGCCACGCACGAGCACGATCGAGTGCTCCTGGAGGTTGTGACCTTCACCGGGGATGTAGGCGGTGACCTCGATCTGGCTGGTCAGCTTGACGCGTGCGACCTTGCGCAGAGCCGAGTTCGGCTTCTTCGGGGTGGTCGTGTAGACGCGGGTGCAGACGCCGCGGCGCTGGGGAGACCCCTTGAGCGCGGGGGTCTTGGTCTTGGTGACCTTGTCGGTGCGGCCCTTGCGGACCAACTGCTGAATCGTGGGCATGTGCCGGCTTCTTCTTCCTCGTCTTCCGGGCGGATGTGCTTTCCGGTACTCGACTGTCGGTGATTCGTGCGGGGTGCTGCTCGCGCCGCCGCACAGAAACCTGCGCACGCGACAATTACCCAGCGTGTGCAGGTCGCGTCGGAAGATACCCGAGCCTCCCCCTGCGGGGCGAATCGGCGCACCTTCCTGATGACGAACTACGAGCTGGACGGCCCTGTGGGGCTGGACCGCCGATCCGATCCCCGCACCCCGGATGACGAGCAGATGCTCGCTCCGGCGGCAGATCGGATCACAGCGCTGGGTACTCATCTTCGAGCATACCCGGTAGCCAGCAGGTAGATGGCCGGTCTGCCCGGCTCCCGGGGCACCACTCACCGTCGTCGCCACCCGTTTGGCCGATGGGTACCCCGGTCAACTATCCAGATCTGGGGGGTACATGGGGAGTTCTCCCCAGAATCTGGGATTCAGCGAGCGAGCTGGACGTGAACGATTTACGTTCGATCAGTAGCCGCCGTTATTCATCTACACGCAATCGGTGGCCACGCTCACGGACAGCGCACCTCGACAGCGGCCCAGCGGCCGCGAAGAAAGGACTGCATCATGACCGGAACCACGGCTCCAGCCACCTCCCACCGACTACGGACCTCGCCGCGCCGGCGGCTGGCGGCACTCGGCGCCGTCGGCGTCACCCTCGTCACCAGCCTGCTCACCGCAGCCGGCCCCGCCCAGGCCGCCGGCCGGGACGGCGTCTGCGATTCAGGCGAGTTCTGCTACTACTTCAACTCCGGCTACGCCGGATCGGTCTCCGACTTCACCGGATCGATCTCAGACCTCGGTGGCGAACAGCCCAGCTGCTACGAGTACCGGGGCGCAGGCGCCGGCAAGGGTGAGTGCGTGAAGAACAACGCCGCCTCCGTCTGGAACCGCACCACCGGCAACGTCACCGTCTACTTCAACTCCGGATACGCCGGCGCCAGCCAGACGATCGCCGCCGGCCAGAAGGCACAACTCAAAGCCGGCATCTACAACGAGAACGCCGGCCACCAGTTCGGCGGCGGCGGTGGGACCTACAGCCAGGCCTTCATCGTCCGCGAGGAGAACAAGTCGGGCTTCACCCCCTCCAACGTGACCGCGTACCAGGTCGAGAACGTCAAGTTCATCATTGCCGTCGGCAAGGGCTACGGAATCAGCGCGAAGGGCATCCAGACCGCGATCGCCACCTCCATCGTCGAGTCGTGGATCTACAACCGCTACGTCGTCACCGACGCCGACTCCGGCGGCCTCTTCCAGCAGCGTCCGGCCAGCGGCTGGGGCACGTACTCCCAGGTGCGCAACAAGTTCCTGGCGACCAAGGCGTTCTACGGCGTGGCGAGCCACACCAGCAACCCAGGTCTGAAGAGCTTCGACTACAACAGCTATTCCGTCGGGGCAGCCGCGCAGAAGGTCCAGCGCTCCGCCTACCCGGATCGCTACCAGGCACAGGCCAACAACGCGATCTCGCTCTACAACAAGTACCAGGCATCGGTGAAGCCCTACACCGGCTGATCCGACCTGCACAGCCGAAGTCCGTTCACGAGCAGTGACATTCCAGAGGTAACCCACCCGAGAGGAATCACCATGTCCGGCATCCACACCACACCCTCACACCCGAGGCTCCGGCGGCTTGCCGCAGCCGGCGCCGTCGGCGTCACCCTCGTCACCAGCCTGCTCACCGCAGCCGGCTCCGCCCAGGCCGCCGGCCGGGACGGCGTCTGCGATTCAGGCGAGTTCTGCTACTACTTCAACTCCGGCTACGCCGGATCGGTCTCCGACTTCACCGGATCGATCTCAGACCTCGGTGGCGAACAGCCCAGCTGCTACGAGTACCGGGGCGCAGGCGCCGGCAAGGGTGAGTGCGTGAAGAACAACGCCGCCTCCGTCTGGAACCGCACCACCGGCAACGTCACCGTCTACTTCAACTCCGGATACGCCGGCGCCAGCCAGACGATCGCCGCCGGCCAGAAGGCACAACTCAAAGCCGGCATCTACAACGAGAACGCCGGCCACCAGTTCGGCGGCGGCGGTGGGACCACCAAGGTCGACCTGTCCGATGCTCTGTACCCCGGCGGTGGCGGCCGGATCACCTGCGGCTACGACGGGTACATCAACACCCCCGGCAAGCACGAGGGCATCGACATCGCCAAGGGCAGCGGTTCGACAGTCAAGGCACTCGTCAGCGGAACGATCACCCGGGTCGACCGCAGCGCCTCGCTGTCCACGATCGCCATCTACAACTCCAGTCTGAACAAGACGATCGTCTACCTGCACACCAGCCCGTACGCGAGCCTGAGCGCCGGCCAGAGCATCAGCAAGGGCCAGGCGATCGCCACCGAGTCGGACAAGGGCGCCGGCGGCTCCCCGCACACCCACGTCGAGATGAGAATCGGTCGTCAGCTGTACGCGGCCAAGAGCGTCAACGACTACACGCTCGAGAACCCGAACCCGAGTTCGTTCTGGATGTCCCAGGGTTACAACGTGAGGTGACCTCGTCCCGGCTCTGACTCTCATCAGTCCGGATCAAGGCCGAGTCCCCGCACCCACCAGGGTGCGGGGACTCCGTCATCCTCGGGACGGGCGGGGTCGGGACAGCGACGAAACGGTCGCCGTCGGACGACCGTCAAGGGCCTGCTTCGGGCGGCCCGGGCAGCAGAACAACACACGATTCATGCCAAACGGGCACCTTTTCGCGACGCGTTACACGAAGATGACGATTACTCGGGTCCGCGACCGGGCACAACTCGGGCAATCCAGGTACCCGGATCGCACTCGACCGGGTGACGCCTGAGTGGTTTGGTTCACAGGACGCCCCAGAAGTCGGGGCAGCCAGAGACCAATCACCTCAGCGAGGAGGGATCACGTGCCGTCCACCAGCGAACTGCGTCGTCGCGCGATCCTCGATCGGGCCAGGACCGAGGGCAGGGTCGACGTCACCGACCTGGCCGACGACCTCGGGGTGGCCAGCGAGACGATCCGCCGTGATCTGTCCCGGCTGGAGAACCACGGGCTGATCCGCCGGGTGCACGGCGGCGCCCAACCCGTCGAGAGCGCCGGCTACGAGACGTCCATCCTGCTGCGGGCGGAGTCCCGGCCGCAGGAGAAGCGTCGCATCGCGGTCGCGGCCGCCGAGCACCTGGGTGATGCCGAGACCGTCTTCATCGACGAGGGATTCACTCCGCAGCTGGTCGCCGAGGAACTCGTCGCCTCGGACCGACCGCTCACCTTCGTCACCTCGTCGCTCACCTCGGCCGCGATCCTGGCGGCCAATCCTGCACACACCACGATCATGCTGGGCGGCCGCATCCGTGGTCGCACGCTCGGCACGGTCGACCACTGGGCCACCGCGATGCTGGCCGATCTCCGGGTCGACATCGCCTACCTCGGCGCCAACGGGGTGTCCCGGACACACGGCCTCACCACCCCCGATCCGGCGGTCGCGGCCGTGAAACGTGCGGCAGTCGCCGCCGCTCGTCGGCGCATCTTCGTCGGCATCAACACCAAGTTCTCGGTCAGCAGCTTCATCCGGTTCGCCGACCTGGCGGACTTCGAGCTGCTGATCACCGACGCCGGCCTGAACGCCCACGAGGCCCAGCGCTATGCGGCGGCCGGCACTCAGGTGCTGCGTACCTGATGCGAAACCCGTTGCCCCACAGTGTTTCCCGCCCCTCCGACCACCCGTCCGCCACACCCACGGTCCACACACCCACCCCACCACCCCACCACCCCTCGAAAGAAGGCACGGACTCGATGAAGAGCACCCGCACCACCCGCAGGAGGAGCACCATGCTCGTCGCCGCCGGTTGCGCCGGCATGTTGCTGCTCGCCGCTTGCGGCAGCGACACGGGCTCCGGCGACGCCGGTGGCACCAGCAACGGCGCCGCCCCCAGCAGCACCAGCAACGGTTTCGCGGTCTCCACGCCCGCCTCGACCCCCTCCGAGACCGGATCCGCAACCGGCTCCGCAACCGGCTCGGCAACCGGCTCCGCAACCGGCTCGGCAACCGGCTCCAGCTCGGCACCCAGCAGCTCCGGCGGTGGCACCGATGCCGGCCCCACGAAGAACCCGGAGACCGACGGCAAGACGATCAACGTGCTGATGGTCGCCAACCCGCAGATGACCGACCTGCAGAAGCTGACAGCGGAGAACTTCACTGCCAAGACCGGCATCACAGTCAACTACACCGTCCTGCCGGAGAACGACATGCGCGCCAAGGCCGCCATCGAGTTCAAGAACCAGGCCGGTCAGTACGACGTCGCGACACTGTCGAACTTCGAGATCCCGATCTGGTCGCAGAACGACTGGCTGGCGGATCTGACCGAGTACTCCAAGAACGACGCCTCATTCAACCAGGCCGACGTCTTCCCCGCCATGACGACCTCACTGTCGACCGACGGCAAGATCTACGGTGAGCCGTTCTACGGTGAGTCGTCATTCCTCATGTACCGCAAGGACATCCTGAAGGACAAGGGCGTCACCCTGAAGGACAACCCGACCTGGGATGAGGTCGCTGCGGCGGCCAAGACGGTCGACGGCGCGGAGGCAGGCATGAAGGGCATCTGTCTGCGTGGCCTACCGGGCTGGGGCCAGCTGGGCGCTCCGCTCACCACCGTCATCAACACCTTCGGTGGCGCCTGGTTCGACAAGGACTGGAACGTCCTGATCAACAGCCCGGAGAGCAAGGAAGCGGTGAACTTCTACGTGAAACTGGTCAAGGAGCACGGCGAGGTCAGCCCGTCGCAGGCCGGCTTCACCGAGTGCCTGAACAACATGCTGCAGAGCAAGGTTGCCATGTGGTACGACGCGACCTCGGCTGCCGGATCCCTCGAGGCCGCTGATTCGCCGGTCGCCGGCAAGATCGGCTATGTGCAGGCTCCGGTCAAGAACACCAAGTCCGCCGGCTGGCTGTACACCTGGGCCTGGGGCATGGAGAAGGCGTCCAAGAACCAGGACGCCGCGTGGCAGTTCATCTCGTGGGCCAGCTCCTCGCAGTACGAGAACCTGGTCGGCGAGAAGCTCGGCTGGGCCAAGGCCCCTTCGGGCAAGCGCGCCTCGCTGTACAGCAACCCCGACTACACCAAGGCGGCCGCGGCGTTCTCCCCGGCGACCCTGACGGCGCTGCAGGCGGCCGACCCGGCCAGCCCCGGCCTGCAGGAGCGTCCGACGCTCGGCATCCAGTTCGTCGACATCCCGGAGTTCACCTCGCTGGGTGACGACGTCACCTCGGTGCTGTCGCAGGTGCTCGCCGGCAGCGGCACCGTCGATGAAGCGCTGGCCTCGGCGGAGCAGAAGGCGCAGGACGTCGCCGACGGCTACAAGTAACAACTTCCGGGTGCGGCGGTGACCTCAGCGGTCGCACCCGGGAACCGCTTGTCCCCCATCAGGTTCGGGCGGGGGCGCCGCCCCATCGCGACGTCCCCCGCCCTCCTGGTCCCCCTCCTCCTGTCTTGCCACCCACCCTCCCTTGCCACCCACCCTCCCTTGCCACCCAGAAGAACAGGTCGATCATGACGACTGCGACTTCGCCGACCGACCAGCAGTCGGAGACGCACGGCCACGAAGCCACCTCGAAGAAGGTCGCCGCCGAGGTGAACCGCCGCGCCAAGCGCGAAGGCTGGGTCCGCCGGGCGCCGTTGCTGCCCGGGCTGCTGTTCACCGTCATCGTCACGCAGCTGCCGTTCCTCGTCACGATCGTGCTGTCGTTCCGCCGCTGGGACGGGGACCGCCCCAAGGTCTCCGGTTGGACGCTGCGCAACTACGAGCAGGTGTTCAAGGACGAGGCGATCCTGTCGGCGTTGTGGCACACCGTGGTGCTGACCGTCTCGGTGGTGTTGATTTCTCTGGTGTTCGGCCTCTGCATCGCGCTGCTGCTGAACCGCAAGTTCCGCGGCCGCGCAGCCGTCCGGACGATGATGATCGCGCCGTTCCTGATCGTCCCGGTCGCCGCCGCGACGTTCTTCCGCTACGGCGTCTTCGATGCCAGCAACGGCCTGCTCGCCGGCATCCTCACCTCGGTGAAGCGGTTGTTCAACCCGGACGCCGCAGCTGCCACCATCTCGATCGCCTCGTCGCACCCGATGCTGACGGTGATCATCACGTTGGTCTGGCAGTGGACGCCGTTCATGACGCTGATCCTGCTGGCCGGCCTGCAGTCCCGGCCGGGGGACATCCTCGAAGCCGCGGCCGTCGACGGCGCGACCCCGTGGCAGGTGTTCCGCAATCTGACCCTGCCGCACATGCGGCAGTACCTGGAGCTGGCCGGTCTGCTCGGCGCGATCTACATCATCCAGAACTTCGACGCGGTGTTCACCCTGACGCCCCTCAACCCGCAGACCGAGAATCTTCCCTACCTGATCTTCCGGACCATCCAGGCCGACAGCGACTACGGCCTTGCTTCTGCGCAAGGTGTCGTCGTCGTCGTGCTGACCATCGTCGTGGCCACCTTCGCCCTGCGCACCGTGTCCAGCCTGTTCAAGGAGGAGAACGCGCGATGACCACCACCATCCCCGCCACCAATACAGCCACCACTGCCGATCGGCCGACACCTGCCGGAGCACCGCGCGGCAACAAGGTCGGCGCCTCCCTGCTCACCGTGCTCACCTGGGTGATCGGGCTGATCTTCGTCGCCCCGCTGTTCTTCATGCTGCTGGTCAGCTTCCACAAGAACCAGACCGCAACCCTGAACACGCCCGGGCTGTTCGAGCCGTTGTCACTGGAGGGATACAAGGCCTTCTTCGGCTCCAAGACCGGCCAGAGCACCTGGCCGTACATCCTCAACTCGGTGATGGCTTCGGTGATCTCGACCGCGATCGTCGTCATCGTCGCGATCCCCACCGCCTATGCGCTGTCGGTGAAGCCGGTCCGCAAGTGGACCGACGTCATGTTCTTCTTCCTGTCGACGAAGTTCCTGCCGATCGCGGCGGCACTGGTGCCGCTGTTCGTCATCGCCAAGGCCATCGGGATGCTGAACAACATCTGGTTCCTGGTGATCCTGTACGCAGGGATGAACCTGCCGATCGCCGTCTGGATGATGCGGTCGTTCCTCGCCGACATCCCGCCGGCCCTGTTCGAGGCCGCCTCGCTGGACGGCGCCGGTCTGATGAAGACCCTGACCAGGGTGGTCGCGCCGATCGCCGCCCCCGGCATTGCAGCGACCTCGCTGATCTGCTTCATCTTCTCCTGGAACGAGCTGCTGCTGGCCCAGCTGCTCACCTCCAGCATCAACGCGCAGACGCTGCCGACGTTCCTGCCCAGCCTGTTCGATCCGCGGAACCCGTTCCTGGCCACCATGTCCGCGGCCTCGATCTGCATCTCGCTGCCCGTGCTGATCGCCGGGTTCGCCGCCCAGGACAAGCTCGTCCAGGGCCTGTCGCTCGGAGCCGTCAAGTGACGACATCGACTGCTCTCGCGCTGG
Source organism: Nakamurella sp. (assembly GCA_037720195.1). GTDB lineage: Bacteria > Actinomycetota > Actinomycetes > Mycobacteriales > Nakamurellaceae > Nakamurella. The sequence continues at coordinate 130,011 of JBBJML010000006.1, forward strand.
GATCGGCCACGCTGCAGCAGATCTCCGGGTCCGTCCGCAGCCCGACCTACGACCGCACCGCCGTGACCGTCGGGATCGTGCATTTCGGAGTCGGCGGGTTCCACCGCGCCCACCAGGCGATGTACACCGACGCACTGCTCGCCGCCGGTGAGCGCACCTGGGGTATCTGCGGGGTCGGGGTGATGCCGGCCGACCGGCGGATGCAACAGGCGCTGGATGCCCAGGACGGGCTCTACACGCTGGTGACGAAGGCACCGGACGGTGCGCTGGATGCCCAGGTGATCGGGTCGATCGTGAAGTACCTGTACGCGCCGGACGACCCGGAGGCGGTGCTCGAGCTGCTGGCGGTGCCCAGTACCCGCATCGTCTCGCTCACGGTGACCGAGGGCGGTTACTCGATCAACCAGGTGACCGGTGATTTCGACCCGACACCGCCGGCGATCGCCGCCGACCTGGCGCCAGATGCTGTGCCCGGCACCACGTTCGGGCTCATCACGGAGGGTCTGCGCCGTCGACGTGCGCGCGGCCTCGCCCCGTTCACCGTGCTCTCGTGCGACAACCTGCAGGGCAACGGCGACCTGGCGGCCCGGGCGTTCACCGAGTTCGCAACCTTGAAGGACGCCGAGCTCGGCAGATGGATCGGCAGCTGTGTCAGCTTCCCGAACTGCATGGTCGACCGGATCACCCCGGTGACGACCGATGACGACCGCGCCATGGTGGCCGAGAAGTTCGGGATTGCGGACGCCTGGCCCGTGGTGTGCGAGCCGTTCACCCAGTGGGTGCTGCAGGACGACTTCCCGGCCGGCCGACCCGCCTGGGACACCGTCGGTGCGCAGCTGGTGGAGCACGTCGAGCCGTACGAATTGATGAAGCTCCGGCTGCTGAACGCCTCTCACCAGGGCATCGCCTATCTGGGACATCTCGCCGGCCATCGACTGGTGCACGACGCCGCCCAGGATCCGGCCATGCGGCGATTCCTGTTGGCGTACATGGAGAACGAGGCGTCCCCGACGCTCGCACCGGTCCCCGGGATCGATCTGGATGCATACCGGCACGAGCTGATCGAACGGTTCTCCAATGCCCACGTGCGCGACACTGTCGCCCGACTGGCCGCCGAGTCCAGCGACCGGATCCCCAAGTGGCTGGTGCCGGTGATCCGCGAGAGCATCGCGGCCGGGCGGCCCGTCCCGCTGTCCGCGGCGATCTGCGCGGCCTGGGCGCGCTATGCGGAGGGCGCCGACGAACAGGGCGAGCCGATCGAGATCGTCGACCGGATCGCCGACGAGCGTCATGCTGCCGCCCTGGCTCAGCTCGAGGAGGGAGGGGATCCGCTCGCCTTCGTCCGGAACCGGGATCTGTTCGGGGATCTCGCCGATCAGGCTCTGTTCACCGAGCCATACCTCGCGGCCCTCGAACTGCTGCACACCCGCGGCGCCGCTGCGACCCTGCGTGCCTTGACCGGAATCGCCACGCCGGCAGGCTGATCGCCGGGCAGGTCTACTCCCGCCGGGTGATCACCGGGCAGGGCTGTCTCCCTGATCGAGCGAGCGCAGCGAGTCGAGATCCCACCCCGTCGTGCCGCAGGGTGATCGTGAGGAGGCCGAGCGCATCGGGCGGCGTGGTGGTGTAGCGGTGCCCGGTCGGGGTGGTGATGGTGACCGCACCACCCTTGCCGCGCCGGTGTTTCCAGCCGGGGACGTCCTTGGCGAGGTTGCCGCGGGCGCAGAGTCCTTGGCCGTTGTCGAATGTGGTGGGTCCGCCTTGTGACCAGGGGTGGATGTGGTCGGTGTGCCGGATCGGGGCGCTGCAGTAGGGCTGGCGGCAGTGCCGGTCGCGGGCGGCGATCACGGTCTTGAGGTGGTCGGGAAAGTCGCGGCGGCGTTCGTCCAACTCGACGGGTGATCTTGAGATGGGGTCGGTGAACAGCCTGCGGACCCACACCTCGGCCTGCGGGTTGGTGGCGAGTTCGCGGGCCATGCCGGCGGGGATGGGGCCGTAGCCGTCGAGCTGTGCGGGGGTGGAGCCGTTGGTGAGCAGCGTGTCCAGGCCGATGGTGAGTCGGATCTCGACCGGGACCGCGGTGGCAGTGGCTTGTCCGGTGCAGCGGGTGACGAGCAGGTCCGCCATCGTCTGGCCGAGAGTCTTCGGGTTCTCCGACACGTCATCGACACCTGATTCGCCGGTGCCGATTGCTGTTTCGGCGGACTTGCGGAGGTGCGCGTAGACGGCGACTCCTTGAGCGAGGGGCAGGAGCGCGGACACGATCACCATCGAGTCGGGTGCGGGTCTGGTCCACACCCGGCGTTCCGTCGACGCATGCCGTGCGCGGTCGACGAATCCGTGTGGGTCCAGTTGGTAGCAGGCGTGATCGACAGCCTTCTCGGTGCCGGTCAGGTTCCAGCCGGACATCCTGGGTGCGATCCCCGCATCGACCAGCTGCGCGTCGATGTCGGACAGGTGCGAGGTGCGGGTGACGGCGATCCTGGCCTGCGCTTCGGAGATGTCCCCACCGCGGAACTGTCGGCAGACCTGGGGCAGTCGAGCCTGCAGATCTCTTGCAAAACCGAGGTGCCTGGCCGCGGCGGCCGGGGACATGCGGCGGGCGAAGCCGATCTGCTCGGCGGTGCCACGGCCGAGGTCGCGCGGCTTCACTCCGGCGGCACGTTGTCGTTGCTTCTCGGCGTCAGCGAAGCAGACTTCTTCCGCTGCGACCAGAGACTGTGCCGTCGCGATGAGCCGTTCCAGGGCCGAGATCCGGTCGATGCTCTCGCTCTGACTGCCGGCCAGAGCGCAGTCCCTCCAACTGGCCCTGCAGGTCGTCGGAGACGAGGCGGATCCAGGAGTCGTCCATGGACAGATCGACGTCATGCCAGCCGTCCATGTCTGACTCTTCGACGCAGTTGTCGTCGAGCCACCGGGGCGGCATCGATGCTGGCATGGATCTATTATCGAACAAGCGTACTGGGTAGCTGCTTGAGTCAAGTAGCATATGGGCATGTCAGAGCTGGTGCCTGCTCATCCTGTTGGTGGTGTCGACTATCCCCGGACGTTCCAAGAGCTCCTGGCCTGGTTCCCGGACGATGCGGCGTGTCTTGCTTATCTGGAGCGGTTGCGCTGGCCTGATGGCCCCGTTTGCCCGGGATGCTGTTCGCTTGAGGGGTGGCGGACAGCGAAAGTGCGGTGGATGTGCGCCGCCTGTGGCCGGCAGACGTCCGCCACAGCCGGGACGATCTTCCACCGGATTCGCACGCCGTTGTCGACGTGGTTCGCCGCGATCTGGTTCATCACTTCTCAAAAGAACGGGATGTCCGCCCAGGGCCTTCAGCGGGTGCTCGGTTTCGGCTCCTACGAGACTGCGTGGGCGTGGATGCAGAAGCTCCGCCGGGCCATGATCCGGCCGGAACGGGAGCTGTTGTCCGGCCTCGTGGAACTCGACGAAGTGTTCATCGGCAACGAGTCCAGGGGCAAGTCAGGCGGGGTGAAGGACAACTGCGCCGCAATGATCGCCGTCGAGTCGGTCGGCGGACGCAAGCTCGGCCGGGTCCGTATCGAGGTCGCCGAGCGAGCCAGAACCGCCGACCTAGTGGCTTTCGCCGATCGGGTGATCGAGAAAGGATCGTTGATCAAGACCGACGGAGCGACCAACCTGCGGAAACTGTCGACGATGGGCTTCGAGCACCAGTACTTCGTCGGGCTCGACTCCACGGAACCGGCCCACGTCAACCTGCCCGGGGTTCACATGGTCGGCTCCCTGCTCAAACGCTGGCTCACCGGCACCCTGCATTACGCCGTCAGCCAGCAGCACCTGGCCTACTACCTGGACGAATACACGTTCCGGTTCAACCGCCGGACATCCAAGAGTCGGGGGCTGTTGTTCTACCGCCTGCTCCAACAGGCCGTCAACACAGACCCTCACCCACTCGCAGAACTCCGCAATCCCGTTGCAGCAGTGGAGGTTCCATTCTGAGCTTGACTCAAGCAGCTACCCAGTACAAGCGTTCCCGGTATGAGCACCACTGATCGGGTGACGCTCGAACTCGTCTCGACAACCGATCGAGTGAGCTCAGTGCGGACCGAGCGGCATCCGACGGCACGGCCGGCTCGGCCCGAATTTCAGTCACGATTCGGTCTCGCCCTGAACCGCAGCGGTCTCGGCGTGCAATGAACTAGGTATGGAGACCGGGGTGGACGACGAGCCGTCGACCGTCGCCGCTCCTGCTCCGCCCGAGTGGATCCGCGACGGCTGGCCTCTCGTGGCTCGCTGTGTCCGGAGGCTGATCCGCGACGATGCCTGGCACGACGTCGCCCAGGACGCACTGCTGGAGGCCTAGCGGCGCCGTGGTTCGTTCGACCCCACCCGCGGCCGCGCCGACAGTTGGATGGTGGCGATCGCCGTCACCCACGTCCGACGTTTCCACCAACGGCACCACGATCAGCGACTCGGCGAGATCTCGGAGCCTGACGCCGCACCGGCGCAGGCTGATCACAGCGCCGGCATTGCGCGCCGGCACGACCTGCAGCTGGCGATCGAGCAACTGCCGGAACGCCAGCAGCTCGCCGTCACGCTGTCGTACTTCCTCGACCTGCCGGAGTCCGAGGTGGCCGCGGTGATGGGCTGCCGCCCCGGCACGGTCAAGTCCACCCTCGCCGCGGCCCGCGCCGCCCTGCTCAAACACCTGGGAGCTGAGTACCGATGACCCGCATTCCTGCCCCCTCCGGCGACGCAGACCTCGACCTCGCTCTGCGTGAAGCGGCAGATCAGTGGCGCCTCGACTTCGAGGTGCCGCCGATGCCGTTGCTGGACAGCGGTTCTCAGCCTCTCGGGTCTCGCGCCCCGACACGCCTGCGCTGGACGCGACCGGTGTTGGTGGCCGCCTCGATCGTTCTGCTGGCCGCGGCCGCCTCGGTTGTTGTCAGCACCGCTCGAGCCGACCGTGACACTGCCGGCGCTCCGAGTTCCGCTGCCAACACCACTTCCAAGGTGTCAGTACCGCAACGATCAAGGACCTGGCCCGTGGCGCAAGCGGGAGGGCCGCTCGTGGTCCAGGTCGGATCGCCGCCGGCGTCAATCACCCTGGGCGGGACCACCATGGCACTGCTCTCCACCGGATCCTCGCCCTGGGTGGTGGTCGATTCCGAACGGCCCAACTTCGTCCGCATCTTCGGGAGCCGGGATCTCGGCGGAGACTGCTGCTCAGCGACCTGGCTCTACCTGGACCAGAGCGCGCCGGGCACAGTCACCGTGACCTTGGCTTCGTACGGTCCCGAGCTCAAGGGGCAAACCTGCCCCGCCTTTGCGCACTTGGGGGGACCCCTCGACGGCGAAGCTCCCTTTCCGATGGCAGGTCAGAAGCGGATCACAGGATCCACGGGAGATCCGGTACAGACCGTCGACCTCACCGACTATCGGGCTCCCCAATACGTCCCTGCGGGATTCATCCTGTCGGCATGGGTGACTGTGCAATCGGTCCTCCAGGGTTCTCCTCGGGAGTTCTTCGTCCGCAGGGCCATCGCACCGCCGCCGGGTCCCAGTGCCACGGGGATCAGTCTCACCTGGCAAAGGGCCGACGCCGAAAACCCTGTTGCTGCCGTCCGACCGTCGTGGTCCCAGGTCGACCTCTGCGCCAGCCGCCTGCTCGCCCGAGGGATCTCGGTCAGCGCGTGCGACACGTCCCAGGACCCCCAGCATGCGATCCCCACCGCAGAGTTGCGGCGAGTGGTGGACAGCATTCCAAACTGACGTGCGATTCGCGCCCAACCGGAGGGCTCGCCCGCTCGTCGACGAACAACCCAGCCGAACTGCAGAGGACATCCGGTCGACGATCAGACCGCAGTGATGGTACTGGCGGCGGAGGTCGTGGCCGGGTGCTCTGCCACGATGAAAGCTTCTTCGATCACGGTGTGCTCAAGGGTGTTGACCACGGCGCAGACGTCGGTCATCCAGTCGTCGAGCTCGATGCGGATCGGGGCCTCGGGTTGCTGACGTTGAGCAGCGTCCAGCAGGGTCGCAGCGATGTCAGGGCGGCGGTCGAGGGATCCCCCGACGAACCAGCTGGTGCCTTGGTCGATGTAGCGGTGGCCGATCCCGACGATCCTGCCGTCATTGATGACGCCGATGACCCGGTCGGTGTCCGCCGCCATCCGGACCCAGAACTGATCCGATTGCTCGGCTGGAGGATCCCACTTGTGTCCCTCGACGTACCAGGTTCGCCACGCGGCCACCGCGGCCGGATCTGTGGGATCCAATTCGCTCACCGTTCCGGTGACGGTCAGGTCGGTGGGGACCTGGATGTGGACTTCGCGGGTGCGTTGGATCGGCGTCATCCGTTGGGACGCAGCCATGGCTGCTGCCGGTGAGCCGGCCTGAACCTTGGCCCGTAGGGGCCCTGCGTCGTCGGGGAGAGTGGCCCTGAGCGTTCGGACAGCTTCTGTGCCCCAGCCTTTCCGACGGTGTGCGGGTTCAACCTCGATGTACGCCCATTCCCTCGCTGGATGCAGGCGAGCATGGAACGCGGAAGCAACCGCAACGGGCGCTTCGGTGTCGAAGAGAATCAAGCAGCGGGACCAGAACTCGCCGTCGGACGGCGGCTGCCAACCGCAGCGGCCCTGCTCGACAGTCCAGTGCTCGGCGAGACCGAACTCGGACTCCACCCATTCACGGACTGCTTCGTTCCACGGCTCGACCCGAACTGCCATGCCTGCGGACACTACCGAATGCGGCATGTGCAGCCGCTGAGCAGCAATCCGCTACGGCTACCGCTACCGGCCCCGACGCCGGTGTGGACAACTGCTGTGCTCTCGACCCGAGATCTGCAACAGTTCTGGCATGGGGATCCGCTACTACGCGTGGCCATCGACGACGAGGACCTCGAGTGAATGGCCCAGTTTCCTTGCGCCTGCGAGTGCCGCGACCCTCGGCCAGGTCGGCGGGAGCCATTGGCTGCGGTCGGCGCTCTCTATCTTGACAAGGCGTGGCGGGACTTCCAGTTCCTGTTCGACGCGACGGACCGGGAAGCCGGCCGTCCCGCAGGTCGGCTGGTGATCTCGGATCCGGGCCTCCTGACGATGCTGCCGTACGAACCGACTCGCAGGCTGGTCAGCGCGGCTCACGTCGCGGAAGCAGCGGCCGATCTGGCAACCGTCTCGGCTGACGAGGTCCGAGCCCTGGTGCGACGTCAGCGACCGTCCGACCAGCGAGCCGACTGCGGTGAGCAGCGGTACGTGACCGACTATCTTGAGCAGGCCAAGGAGCACACCCAGCGGCTCGCCGACCAAGGGCTGGCGCTGCGGTACTACATCGGATGACCGCTCGGGTCCCTCACCGGGAGGTGACTCGACCTCCGCCCAGGGTCGGAGCAGTGCCACGACTTCGATAACCTCGATGATCATGACCACTGCCTCCCCCACCCCCCTGGACGACTGGGTCTCGCGCACCGCCGACGAAGTGATCGCCGAAGCCGAGCGCCGGGGCACGAAGGTGGTCTGTGCGTCGGGCCTGTCGCCGTCCGGACCGATTCACCTGGGCAACCTGCGCGAGGTGATGACCCCGCACCTGGTCGCCGACGAGGTGCGGCGCCGCGGGATCGAGTGTGAGCACCTGATCAGCTGGGACGATTTCGACCGGTTCCGCAGGGTGCCGCTGGGGATCCCCGGGGTGGACGAGAGCTGGTCGGAGCACATCGGTAAGCCGCTCACCGACGTCCCGGCTCCTCCCGGATCCGCACACGGCTCCTGGGCTACACACTTCCGCGCCCAGTGCGAAGTGGGCCTGGCCGATCTCGGCATCGTCTACCGCGGCATCAGCCAGACCCAGCAGTACACCTCTGGTGCGTACACGGAGCAGATCCTGCAGGCGATGGGACTGCGGAAGCAGATCGACGACGTCCTGGACCGCTTCCGCACCCTGGAGCGTGAAGCGGAGGCCCAGCAGGCAGCGACAGGCACCGCCAAGCCGGGCCAGCAGGGTCAGCAGAGTGGCGCCGGCAAGCAGCGCGGCCAGAAGCAGCAGGCCGCCCCCACCGAGGACGAGCTCGCTGCCGCCGCCGCGGCCGCCGAGGGCTCCGGCGCGGCGGAGGAGGACGACGGTGCCACCGGCGCCGGCTACTTCCCGTACAAGCCGTACTGCACCGTCTGCGGCACCGACTTCACCACCGTCACCGCCTACGACGACGTCACCACCGAGCTGACCTACACCTGCCGATGCGGGAACGCAGAAACCGTGCTGCTCAAGGACTTCCGCCGCGGCAAGTTGGTCTGGAAGGTCGACTGGCCGATGCGCTGGGCGTACGAGAAGGTGGTGTTCGAGCCGTCCGGGGTCGACCACCAGTCCCCCGGCTCGTCCTTCGTCGTCGGCCTCGATCTGGCGCCACTGTTCGGTTGGGAACGACCGATCGGTCCGATGTATGCGTTCGTCGGTTTCGGTGGCATGGCGAAGATGTCGTCCTCCCGCGGCGGCGTGCCGACCCCCAGCGAGGCGCTGGCCCTGATGGAGCCGCAACTGCTCCGCTGGCAGTACGCGCGCCGCCGACTCAACCAGTCGTTCTCGATCTCCTTCGACGGCGAACTCGGCCGCCTCTACGACGAGTGGGATGCGCTGACCAGGCGCGTCGAGGCCGGCACCGCCCAGCCGGCCGAGACCGCCGCCCACTCACGCGCGGCCACCACTGCTGAGCAGGTGCTGCCGACCACCGCGCATCCGGTCGGCTTCCGCACGCTCGCCTCGATCGTCGACATCACCACGGGCGACGACGATCAGCTGCTGCGCATCGTCACGGCCCTGGACCCGAAGGATGCGCCGACCGACGTCGAACAGCTGCGACCGCGGCTGACGAAGGTGGAGCACTGGGTGGCCACCCAGATGACCGCCGAGGAGCGCACGCTCGTCCGCAGCACCCCCGACGACGCGCTGCTGAGCACGCTCGACGAGCAGCAGCGGGCGGCTGTCGACCTGCTGCTGGACGGCAACGGCACCGACCTGCCCGCACTGGCCGACGCCTGGTCGCTGGACGGTCTGACGCACCAGGTGTACGGCGTGCCCAAGGTGCTGCGCGGCTTCTCCGCCGACCAGATCATCAAGGGCGACAAGGAACTCGGCGCTGCCCAGCGCGAGTTCTTCAAGCTGCTCTACCGCCTGCTGGTCTCCTCCGACACCGGGCCTCGGCTGCCGACCCTCCTACTGGCCGTCGGCGCCGATCAGGTCAGGACACTGCTCGGCCGCTGATGGCGTGCACCGGCAGCGTGAGCGCCGACGTACGTCCGCCACCGAGGCGGATCGAGAGCTCGTTGCGAACCAGGTCGGTGAAGTCGTGCAACGGATCGGCGTTTCCCGGGTTGCGCAGATGCAGGGGATGCGCGCCGCCGGAGATCTGCAGGCGGATCTGGTGCCCGGCCTTGAACACGTGCCCGGTCGGTGCCAGAGCCAGCTCAACGGCGCGGTCGGCTGTCGTCGGAGCGTCCGGTGACGCGACGAACCGTCGGTAGCCCTCGGTCACCGACGCCGACGTCCCACCCGGGTCCACGTCGCACAGGCGGACGAACAGGTCGTAGGACGCTGCTGTCCCCGAGATCGTCAGCCGCACAACAGGATCGCCGATCACGGTGAAGTCCTGCGCCAGCGCGGCGGAGGTGAACACCAGCACGTCGTCGCGGGACTCCCGGTCCTTCTGGGACTTCGGGCCCGCCGTCATCGGGTTCAATGACCGACCACCCGCCGAGGGTGTCGGATCGGAGGGGTCGTAGCCGACCGTCAGCGATCCCGGCGTTCCGTCGGGAGTCCGCGCCAGCGCACCCGCGGCGGTGAGATGCATGATCCCGCCGGGTGTGTCGGCTCCCGGCCAGTTCGCGAGCTCGACCCGCTGCTCGTCGCCGGTGGTCATCAGATGCACCCCGTCGGTCGATCGGATCTCCCCGCCGGGCGCCAGCATGTGGAGCGCCGCCAGCACTGCCGCGTCGGCGGATCCTGGGTCGGTGTGTCGCCACGGTCCGATGAACAGCTGCGCGCTGACCCCGGCCGCCTGCAGCGCACGGTGGTCGGCGACCTGATCGAGCAGGAACAGGTCGTACCAGCCGGCCGCCATGATCACCGGCGGCAGGCCTGCCGGCTCCTGCGCGAAGTCGATCGGCGGCCAGTACGGATCGCCGGGTTCGTTGTGCACCAACCAGTTCCGGTAGAACTCCACGTCGTGACCGACGGCCGCTCGGATCGCATCGGCCGGCGGGAGCGCGGTCGCAGCCCGCATCCGCAGCGGGGAGCGCAGCAGCGTGGTCAGCTGTCCGAGCTTGCCCTTGCTCTGCGCATCGAGGGCGATGTTCCAGGTGAGCGCTGTCTCGAAGGCAAACCCCTCGCCCGGGTAGATGACGGCCTCCCGGAAGTTCCGCGCCGACACGATGACGACCATCCCGACCAGGTCCACCGGACGGTCCTCGGCCAACGCCCACTGGGTGAGGCCCAGGTAGCTGGGGCCGAAGGTGACGAAGCGACCGTCGTACCAGGGCTGCGCCCGCAGCCAGGCGACCGTGTCGCCGGCATCGGACCGTTCGTTGAAGAACGGGTTGAACTCCCCGCCCGCCTCAGCCGTCCCCCGGCAGTCCTGCACCACCACGTGATGCCCTGCTTCGGCGAACATGCAGGCCCACACCTCGGCCATGTCCCGACCGTAGGGGTTGCGCACCAGCACGGTGTGCCCGCTGGGGCTCCCGGCCGGAGCCCAGTGGTCGGCCGGCAGCACCACCCCGTCGGACATCGTCACCGGCAGGTCACGCTGTACCAGCGCGGTGGTGACGGGCTGCGGGAAGTTCTTCCGGCGGCGTGCCTGCCATCGACCGAACGCCTGCAGCGGCCCGAGCTTCGCCGGCTGGAGCCCCTTGCGCTTCGAACCACTGTGTTCAGCCATCCACCCACCGTAGCGCCGGGGCATGTCGGTTGCGCCGGCAGCAGCGATGACAACACGCCGCCGTCGTTCACACCACCGACACAGCATCGCAACATGCGCTCGCCTACTCTTGCCACATGTCCGACCTGTTCGAGGGATACCGGTTCGGCCGGGCGTGGGACGAGATGTTCAGCGGACCGGGCACACCGTGACCGAGCCACGCCGACGTCCACCGATCGTTGCAGGCGACCGGCGCCACGGAGCTGGGGTTGCGATCGGACAGCCTGGCGCGCTCGTTCCTCGACCAGGGCGTCACCTTGCCCTGGACGACGTCGAGCGTCCGTTCCCGATCGACCCGATCCCCCGCATTCGTCACGTCGGACGAATGGGCTTCGGTGGAAGCCGGTGTGCAACAACGGATCCGGACTCGAGCTGTTCATCGCCGACGCCTACGGGGCCGGCCGGATCTTCGTCGACCGGGTCGTTCCACGATCCGTGGTGACCAGTTCCGCACACTTCCACCGCGAGGTGGCCGGCATCAAACATCAGGATGGCGCCCGGATCGTGATTTCCGGCGTCGACCTGATCCGCGACGAGAACGGCGACTTCCGGGTGCTGGAGGACAACGTCAGGATCCCGTCCGGTGTCAGCTACGTGCTGCAGAACCGGGTGGCGCTGAGTCACGAGATGCCCGAGCTCGCCGAGAGCACGACCGTCCAGTCGGTGGCTGCGTACCCGACCAAGCTGTTGGCCGCGCTGCGCGCGATCGCCCCTTCGCACGTCACCGATCCGATGATCGTGGTGCTCACCCCGGGGCTCTACAACTCCGCCTACTTCGAGCACACCCTGCTTGCCCGCGAGATGGGTATCGAGCTCGTCGAGGGCCGAGACTTGGTGTGCCGCAACAACAGGGTGCTGATGCCGACGACCGCCGGCGAGATGCAGGTCGACGTCATCTACAAGCGGGTGGACGACGAGTTCTGTGATCCGGCGCAGCTCCATCCCGACTCACTGCTCGGTACGCCCGGGCTGGTCGGTTCCGTGCGAGCCGGCAACCTGGCGATCGCGAACGCGATCGGCAACGGCATCGCCGACGACAAGCTGATCTACACCTACGTTCCGGACATCATCCGGTACTACCTGTCCGAGGAGCCGATCCTGGCCAACGTCGACACCTACCGGATGGAGGTCGACGACCACCGCGAGTTCGCGCTCGAGCATGCCGCCGAGCTGGTCTTCAAGCCTGTCGACGGCTCCGGCGGCAAGGGCATCGTGATCGGCTCGGCGGCCAGCAGTGCTCAGCTGCAGGATGTCAGCGCCAAGGTCCGGGCCGATCCACGGGGGTGGATCGCCCAACGGGAGATCGCCCTGTCCACCTGCCCCACCCTGATCGACGGGAAGCTCCGGCCTCGGCATGTCGACCTCAGACCGTTCGCGGTCAACGACGGCACCGACATCTGGGTGCTACCAGGAGGTCTCACCCGGGTGGCGTTGCCGGAGGGTGAGTTGGTGGTCAACTCCTCGCAGGGCGGTGGGTCCAAGGACACCTGGATCGTCGGCAGTTCCACCGCCGCGGTCGAGAAGGAGGTCGAGAAGGTGGTCGCGGAGCCGGCGCCGCCGGTCGTGCCCGACATCCCCGGCCCGATGGCCACGGATCCGTCGACCCGGCTCAGCCATGCGCAGTCCCAACAACAACAGCAGCAGTCGCTCGACCCGATCCCGGGGGTGGCGGCATGCTGAGTCGGCTGGCCGAGTCCCTCTACTGGCTGGGACGGCACACCGAACGGGCCGACTGCACCGCGCGGATGGTGGACACCTACCTGCCCTTCCAACAGCGTGCCGGTTCCAGCGGCGACCGGGTACTGCGGGCCCTGGTGATGGGCTGCACGCCGGACGCCGACCTCACCGAGGAACGGGCCGTCCCGCAGGAGCTGATCAACACCCTGGTCTACGACCAGACCAGCCCGTCGTCCATCGCCGGTTCGCTCACCGCTGCTCGGGAGAACGCCCGCGGCGTGCGCGACTACCTGACGCCCAGCATCTGGCAGACGCTGAACGTCACCTGGCACGGGCTGCGCGCCAGGACGCCGACCCCGTCCGGACCCCACAGTTTCCTGCGCTGGGTCGGCGAACGCTGCGCGGTCACCTCCGGGCTGGTCGACCAGGTCATGAGCCGCGACGAGGGATGGCAGTTCCTTATGGCCGGTCGCGGCCTCGAGCGCGCAGACATGACGATCAGGATGTTGATCGCCGATGTCCCGCACCTGTGCACCGACGCCGCGGCCCGGTCTGCTGTCAACGCGATCGGCGGCTGGCACGCCTTCCTGCGCACCCAGCACCGGGTCGACAGGACGATGCCGGCGCAGGCCTTCGAGTTCGGCCTGCTCGACTCACAGTTCCCCCGCTCGATCATGCAGTCACTGCGCCAGGCCGAGCAGGCGCTGGCAGCTTTGGACGATCTGCACCTGATGCTCTCCCGGAAGATGGACTCACCGCGCCGGATCGTCGCGCAAGCCAGGACGGCCCTCGAATACCGGACCGCACCGAGTTCCGGCGATGAGATCGCCTTCCTGCTGGGCGCGTTGCACTCGGCCGTCGGTCGCGCCCACGATGCGATGCGAGGCAATCACTTCTCGACCGAGGACGTGAGCTGGGCGATCATCAATCCGGATGACGGACTGACCCTCTCGGGCACCTCGGCGATCGACGGAGAGGCGCCCCGATGAGCGACCTGTGGCGGCTGCGTATCCAGCACCGCACCGTGCACACCTACTCGACGCCGGTGACCGGCTCGTACAACGAGATCCGGATGCAACCGGTGGACACCGCCGGGCAGGCAGTGCTGGCCACGTCGGTGGAACTGCACCCGAACGAGGGGTCGATGACGTTCTACGACTACTTCGGGACCCAGGTGACGAGCTTCGACCTGCACCGACCGCACGAGACGTTGACCATCAACGTCACCACCACCGTCGAGACCAGCACCCCGCAGCGGGCCAAGGGCATCCAGCTCGACTGGGTGCGACTGCGTCAGCCGGAGACCACCGAGGACCTCTCGGAGTTCCTGGCGGCGACCCCGCTCACCACGCTCACCGACGATCTCCGCGCGGAGGCCGATGCGCTGGTGCGCGACGTCCCGGCCGCGACCGCCGAGCAGATCTGTTCCTGGGTGAACCGGCAGTTGAACTACATGACCGGCACCACCCACGTGCACTCGTCCGCGGCCGAGGCCTGGGAGGCCAGAAGCGGTGTGTGCCAGGACTTCTCGCACCTGAGCATCGCGATGATGCGATACCTGGGCATCCCGGCGCGCTACGTGTCGGGCTACCTGCACCCGCGCACCGACCCGGAGATCGGCGAGCCGGTGCGCGGCGAGTCGCACGCCTGGGTGGAGTACTTCGTCGGCCACTGGCGCTCGTGGGACCCCACCAACGACAAGCCGCCCGGCCCCGGCCACGTGTTCACCGGCCGCGGCCGCGACTACGCCGACGTGCCGCCGATGCGTGGGCTCTTCGCCGGTGGTGTGTCGTCCGAGGTCAGCGCCGAGGTCATCATCACCCGCTTGCGCTGATCCGACTCGGCTGATCCGCCCCCGCCTGACGGGGAACGGCCACTCGGCGGAGATGCTCGGTGAGCAGTCACTGTCCGACACCCCGGCTCGGGCGGCGTCCCGCTGTGACCAGAATGTGGCGCTCGATCGGTGTTTCGGCAGGACGTGCTGCCAGAACGCAGATCGGCGTCCATCTCCTCGTCACTCAGCCTGGTCGCGTCGGGTGACGGGATCTCGACACGCTCGTTCCTCGCTGCTCGATCACCATCAACTCCGCCGGTCGAGGGAGGAACAAGTCGAGACTGCGACCTGATCGCGCGTGGTGACGGGATCTCGACACGCTCGTTCCTCGCTGCTCGATCACCATCAACTCCGGGGGTCGAGCGAGGAACGAGTCGAGACTGCGACCTGATCGCCTGTGGTGACAGGATCTCGACACGCTCGTTCCTCGCTGCTCGATCACCATCAACTCCGGGGGTCGAGCGAGGAACGAGTCGAGACTGCGACCTGATCGCGTGTGGTGTCAGGATCTCGACACGCTCGTCCCTCGCTGCTCGATCACCAAAAATCCGCGCTCGCTCGATCGTCGTCAACTCCGCCGGCCGAGCGAGGAACGAGTCGAGACCCCGACCTGATCGCGTGTGGTGACGGGATCTCGAATCGCTCCTTCGTCGCTCGCTCGATCAACGTTGAAAGGTGAAGGTGCCTCGGGTACTGCCTTTCCGTCGCGACGCCGAACGCGAGGGGTGGTGTGCCGGGTCAGGGATTGGCTCGGGCATGGGCGGGACCCCACTCGTGAGCCTGCGAACGCGTGGGCCCCGCCGGGCGGGACCCGGCGCCCCACCCCTCGCCCCCCGTACAACGCCGAAAGCCGGCTCCCCGAGGGGAAACCGGCTTTCGGTGGGTACTGCTACTTCCAGGTCAGCGGTAGTCGCGGCCCAGGTCGTAGTCGTCCAGCGGCACTGCGGCGCCGGTGTTGGCACCGAAGTCACCCGAGTAGTAGGTGTCGTCGGCGAAACTCGGCAGCGCGTACGCAGCGGCACGCGCCTCCTCGGTCGGGTTGACCTGGATGTCGCGGTAGCGGGCGATGCCCGTACCGGCCGGGATCAGCTTGCCGATGATGACGTTCTCCTTGAGACCCACCAGCTTGTCGCTCTTGGCGTTGATGGCCGCATCGGTGAGCACCCGGGTGGTCTCCTGGAAGGAGGCCGCCGAGAGCCACGAGTCGGTCGCCAGCGACGCCTTGGTGATGCCCATCAGGACCGGACGTCCGGCAGCAGCCTCGCCGCCCTCGGCCATGATCCGACGGTTCACGGTCTCGAACTCACCGCGTTCGATCACCGCGCCCGGCAGGAACTCGGCGGAGCCCGAATCGATGACGGTCACCCGACGCAGCATCTGACGGACGATCACCTCGATGTGCTTGTCGTGGATCGAGACACCCTGTGCGCGGTACACACTCTGCACCTCGCGAGCCAGGTGCAGCTGCACCTGACGGGGGCCCATCACCCGCAGCACCTCGTGCGGATCGGCGTTGCCCTCCAGAAGCTGCTGTCCGACCTCGACGTGGTCGCCGTCGGTCAGCAGACGCTCGGAGCCGTCGACCGCGATCGTCGCGAGCCGCTGCGTCTTCGGCAGCTTCTCGTAGACGACCTCTTCGCTGCCGTCGTCCGGGATGATCGTGATCTTCAGGAACTTGTCGGCGTCGTCGATCTGCACCCGACCGGCTGCGTCCGCGATCGGCGCACGACCCTTCGGGATGCGCGCCTCGAAGAGCTCCTGCACACGGGGCAGACCCTGGGTGATGTCCGAGGAGCCCGACGCCGCACCGGTGTGGAAGGTACGCATCGTCAGCTGGGTTCCCGGCTCGCCGATGGACTGCGCCGCAACGATGCCCACCGCCTCGCCGACGTCGACCAGCTCGCCGGTGGCGAGGCTGCGGCCGTAGCAGACGGCACAGGTGCCGACGCCGGCCTCACAGGTGAGGACGGAGCGGACCTTGACGCTGGTGATCCCGGCTTCGACCGCCGCGATGATGTGCTCACCGCGGACGTCGGTGCCGGCAGCGATCAGTACCTTGCCCTTGGTGTCGACCGCGTCGACCGCGAGCACCCTGGCCTCGATGGAGGTCTCGGCGTGCTCGTGGACGTGCACGCTGCCGTCGGAGTAGACCTCCGAGATCGGCAGCTCGACGCCACGCTCGGTCCCGCAGTCGTTCTGCCGGACGATGACGTCCTGGCTGACGTCCACCAGACGACGGGTCAGGTAGCCCGACTCCGCCGTACGCAGCGCGGTGTCGGCCAGTCCCTTACGGGCGGAGTGGGTGTTGATGAAGTACTCCAACACCGACAGACCCTCACGGAAGGAGGACCGGATCGGCCGCGGGATCTGCTCGCCGCGCGAGTTCGTCACCACGCCCTTCATGCCGGCCAGCGACCGGACCTGGATCCAGTTACCGGCGGCACCTGCCACGACCAGGGTCGAGATCGGGTTGCCCGCCGGGTAGGCCGCCGGCAGCTCGTTCTCGATCTGCTTGGTGGCGTCCTCCCAGATCCGCACCAGCTCGGCGGTCCGCTCGTTGTACGAGAGGTTGCCGCGCTGGTAGGACTTCTCGACCTTGGTCGCCTGCTCCTCGTGCTCGTCGAGGATCTGCTGCTTCTTCGCCGGGATGATGACGTCGTTGATCGCGACGGTCATGCCCGACCTGGTGGCCCAGTAGAAGCCGGCTTCCTTGAGCTTGTCGAGGGTCTGCGCGACCAGCGACATCGGGTAGTACTCGGCCAGGTGGTTGACGATCGCCGCCTGGACCTTCTTCGGCATCTCCTGGTTGACGAACGGGTAGGCGCTCGGCAGCAGCTCGTTGAACAGCACCCGTCCCAGGGTGGTGTCGGCGACCCACGGCTGACCGGCCTCGTAGCCCTCGGGGAGCTCCGCGTCGGTACCCGGGATGATGTCCGTCAGCCGCACCTTGATCGGTGCGCGCAGGTCGATCAGACCGACGTCGCGGGCCATGATCGCCTCGGCGGGCGAGGAGAAGGCGTGACCGGCTCCGGTCGCGTCCTCGTCCTTGCCGCAGAGGTAGAACAGGCCCGTCACGAGGTCCAGCGACGGCATCGCGAGCGGCTTGCCGGAGGCCGGCGAGAGGATGTTGTTGCTCGAGAGCATCAGCACCCGCGCCTCGGCCTGGGCCTCGGCGGACAGCGGCAGGTGGACCGCCATCTGGTCGCCGTCGAAGTCGGCGTTGAACGCGGCACAGACCAGCGGGTGCAGCTGGATGGCCTTGCCCTCGACCAGCATCGGCTCGAAGGCCTGGATGCCGAGACGGTGCAGGGTGGGTGCCCGGTTGAGCATCACCGGGTGCTGCCCGATGACCTCTTCGAGGACGTCCCACACCTGCGGACGCTGACGCTCCACCATCCGCTTGGCGGACTTGATGTTCTGCGCGTGGTTGAGGTCGACCAGCCGCTTCATGACGAACGGCTTGAACAGCTCGAGCGCCATCAGCTTGGGCAGACCGCACTGGTGCAGCTTGAGCTGCGGGCCGACGACGATGACCGAGCGGCCGGAGTAGTCGACCCGCTTGCCGAGCAGGTTCTGGCGGAAGCGGCCCTGCTTGCCCTTGAGCATGTCGGACAGCGACTTGAGCGGCCGGTTGCCAGGACCGGTGACCGGGCGGCCGCGGCGGCCGTTGTCGAACAGTGCGTCGACGGCCTCCTGCAGCATCCGCTTCTCGTTGTTGACGATGATCTCGGGCGCGCCGAGGTCCATCAGTCGCTTGAGGCGGTTGTTGCGGTTGATCACCCGGCGGTACAGGTCGTTCAGGTCGGAGGTCGCGAAGCGGCCACCGTCCAGCTGCACCATCGGGCGCAGCTCCGGCGGGATCACCGGCACGCAGTCGAGCACCATGCCGAGCGGCGAGTTCTGCGTCTGCTGGAACGCCGCCACGACCTTGAGTCGCTTGATGGCGCGCAGCTTGCGCTGGCCCTTGCCGCTGCGGATGGTCTCGCGCAGCCGCTCGACCTCCGCGTCGATGTCGAACTCCGAGATGATCTTCTTGAGCGCCTCGGCGCCCATGCCACCCTCGAAGTAGTCGCCGAAGCGGTCCTCGAGCTCGCGGTACAGCAGCTCGTCGATGATCAGGTCGCTGACCTTGAGCTTCTTGAACAGGTCGAGCACCTCGTCGAGGCGATCGATCTTGCGCTGCGCGGCATCCCGGATCTGACGCTGCTCGCGCTCGCCACCGTCGCGCACCTTGCGGCGCACATCGGACTTGGCACCTTCGGCCTCGAGCTCGGCCAGGTCGGTCTCGAGCTTCTTGGCGCGGGTGTCCAGATCGGCGTCGCGGGTGGACTCGAGGTTCTTCCGCTCGACCCCCATCTCGGCCTCGATGGTGGGCAGGTCGTTGTGACGCAGTTCGTCGTTGACACCCGTGATCAGGTACGCGGCGAAGTAGATGATCTTCTCGAGATCCTTCGGGGCGAGGTCGAGCAGGTAGCCCAGCCGCGACGGCACGCCCTTGAAGTACCAGATGTGGGTGACGGGAGCGGCCAGCTCGATGTGGCCCATCCGCTCACGACGCACCTTGGCGCGCGTGACCTCGACGCCGCAGCGTTCACAGATGATGCCCTTGAAGCGGACGCGCTTGTACTTGCCGCAGGCGCACTCCCAGTCGCGGGTCGGACCGAAGATCTTCTCGCAGAAGAGTCCGTCCTTCTCGGGCTTGAGGGTGCGGTAGTTGATGGTCTCGGGCTTCTTGACCTCACCGTGCGACCAGGCGCGGATGTCATCCGCGGCCGCGAGGCCGATACGCAACTCGTCGAAGAAGTTGACGTCGAGCACTTGTGACTTCCCTTGTTCTTGAAAGCGATGTCCCCGTGGGGGGACGGGGTGGGAGGAACCAGCGGCCGGTGCGCCGCGCCCCCGGTGGGGGCCCCCCCCCCGACCCCTGCCATAACCCCCTCGGCGACCCACGCCCACCCCTTTCGCGAGAGGTTGATGCCCAGGTTCGCGGCGGCGCGCTCGAGATCGTCGTCGTCGGAGTCACGCATCTCGATCTTGGCTCCGTCGCTGGCGAGCACCTCGACGTTCAGGCACAGGGCCTGGAGCTCCTTGAGGAGCACCTTGAACGATTCCGGGATACCCGGCTCGGGGATGTTGTCGCCCTTGACGATGGCCTCGTACACCTTCACCCGGCCGACGATGTCGTCCGACTTGATGGTGAGCAGCTCCTGCAGGGTGTAGGCAGCGCCGTACGCCTGCATCGCCCAACACTCCATCTCGCCGAACCGCTGACCACCGAACTGCGCCTTACCGCCGAGCGGCTGCTGGGTGATCATCGAGTAAGGGCCGGTGGAGCGTGCGTGGATCTTGTCGTCCACCAGGTGCGAGAGCTTCAGGATGTACATGTAGCCGACGGCCACCGGGTACGGGAACGGCTCACCGGAGCGGCCGTCGTACAACGGCGCCTTGCCGTCGACGCCGACCAGTCGGTCGCCGTCCCTGGTCGGGATCGTCGAGTCGAGCAGACCGGTGATCTCGTCCTCGGTGGCACCGTCGAAGACCGGCGACGCGGTCCGGGTGAACGGACCCGCCTCGCGGGCCTCGATCCGCTCGGCCCACTCGGGCTCGCCCTCGATCTTCCAGCCCCTGGCGGCGACCCACCCGAGGTGGGTCTCCAGGATCTGTCCGATGTTCATCCGTC
>JBBJML010000074.1:0-13066 GCA_037720195.1 Nakamurella sp.
CGCTCGGCCTGCATCCGGATCCCGATCTCGGGTTCCAACCCCAAGGCCAAGCGCATCGAGTTCCGGTGCCCCGACGCATCGGCGAACCCGTACCTGGCCTTCGCCGCCATGATGATGGCCGGCCTCGACGGAGTGAAGAACCGCATCGAGCCGCCGGCACCGGTCGACAAGGACCTCTACGAGCTCCCGCCGGACGAGGCCGCCAACATCCCGCAGGTCCCGGCGTCCCTGCCGGCCGTGATGGACCGACTCGAGGTCGATCACGACTACCTGCTCGAGGGTGGCGTGTTCACCTCCGACCTGATCGAGACCTGGATCAAGATCAAGCGGGAGCAGGAGATCGATCCGATCCGGCTGCGTCCGCACCCGTACGAGTTCGCGCTGTACTACGACCTGTAGGTCGCTGCGCTCGACACACAGCCCCGCAACCCGTTGCCGTCCAACGAGTTGCGGGGCTGTCGTTCGTCCGACGCCAGGTCGGAGCGGGCTCTCGGAGGAAGACCTCGACCCCCGCCCACCGCTGCCGGCTCCATGAGTGAGAATGGGGCCCATGCCCACCTTCGCGATCCACTACGACTACGCCGCCGACAGCGATGCCGCCCGGGACGAACACCGCCCCGCGCACCGGGAGTTCCTCGCCGGACTGCAGGAGAGAGGGTTGATCCTGCTCCGCGGTCCGTACTCCGACGACGCGCCGGCGGGCGCCCTGCTGATCGGACGGGCCGACTCCGCCGCCGAACTGGAGCGCGCCCTGGACGACGACCCGTTCTGGCTGCACCACTTGATCCTCCGGCGGACCGTTCGCGAGTGGGCGGTGCTGTCGCCGTCGGTGCTCGACTGACAGCTCCCCCGGTTCCCGGGCGCCGCCTCCGACGATCGCTCGGCCGCCATCGATCCCGCTGATTGATCCAGGAACAAGACGAGATCCCGTGACCACACCGGAGGTCTCGGTTCTGACAGGGTCTGGACTCCTCGTTCCTCGTCGCTCGACCACCGGAGACTGTGCTGACCCAGCAACAACAGCTGGACCAGATCCTGCAGCTGCGTGGCGGCTCGGCGGTCTCCCCGAGCTCCCGCGCGATTCGTACCCGTTCGGCCAAGTGTCCGACTTCCAACGGTGGAGGGGAACCACGGATTGACCTCAACCGCGGATGAGCACATAGCGTCAGTGGGTCCCATCGGAACTGGTGGGCCCCTCGGAACTGGAGCCATTGTGAGCATGCATGCCGCCGCGCAGAGCGCGATGTACTCCGCGATGCGTGACGCTCCGGAACGTCGGCCGTTCTCCCGGGCGACGCTGCGCCGGATCTTCTCCTTCGCCGCTCCGCACCGCCGACGGCTGGTGATGTTCCTGATCGCGAGCGTTGCCACGGCGGCAGTGTCGGTGGCGACCCCGGTGCTCGCCGGGCAGGTCGTCAACGCGATCACCGGCTCCCGGCCGGTCAGCACCGTGGTGTGGTTGGCGGTGCTCATCGCGGTGATCGCGGTGGCCGAATCCGGCTTGGGTCTGTTCACCCGGTGGCTCTCCTCGCGGATCGGTGAAGGTCTGATCTACCACCTGCGGACGGCGGTGTTCGACCACGTGCAGCGGATGCCGGTGGCGTTCTTCCTGCGCACCAGGACGGGTGCTCTGGTGAGCCGGTTGAACAATGACGTCATCGGCGCCCAGCGGGCGTTCAGCGGCACCCTGTCCGGGGTCGTCGCGAACCTGGTGACGTTGACGCTCACGCTGGTGGTGATGCTGCAGATCTCCTGGCAGATAACCCTTCTCAGCCTGGTGCTGCTGCCCGTCTTCGTCATCCCGGCCCGCCGTACCGGGGTCAGGTTGGCGCGCCTGTCGCGCCAGGCCGCCGACCACAACGCAGTGATGACGACCCGGATGACGGAGCGCTTCTCCGCACCGGGGGCAACCCTGGTGAAGCTGTTCGGCCGCCCCGCAGAGGAATCCGTCGAATTCGCCGGACGGGCCGGCCAGGTCCGGGACATCGGCATCAGGACTGCAATGCTGCAGGCGGTGTTCCTGAACTCGCTCACGCTGGTCTCGGCGCTGGCGCTCGCACTGGTCTACGGACTGGGCGGCGCGTTGGCGATCGGCGGCACCCTGGATGCCGGTGCAGTGGTCTCGCTGGCCCTGTTGCTCACCCGGCTCTACGCCCCGCTCACCGCACTGGCCGGCGCCAGGGTCGACGTGATGAGCGCACTGGTGAGCTTCGAACGGGTCTTCGAGGTGCTCGACCTGAAGCCGCTGATCGCCGACCCCCCGGACGCTCGCACGGTGCCGGCGGGTCCGCTCACCCTGGAGTTCGACGACGTGGCCTTCGGCTATCCCGCTGCCACCGACGTCTCGCTGGCATCGCTCGAGGAGGTCGCCGTGCTCGACTCGCGCGGCGGAGTCGAGGTGCTGCACGGCATCTCGTTCCGGGCCGAGCCCGGCCGGATGATCGCGCTGGTCGGTACTTCCGGCGCGGGCAAATCGACGATCGCCCAACTGACGGCCAGGCTCTACGACGTCGACTCCGGGGCCGTCCGGCTCGGGGGGGTCGACGTCCGCGACCTCACCGCCGACGCGATCAGGGCGACCGTCGGGATGGTGACCCAGGACGGCCACCTGTTCCACGAGACGATCGGCGAGAACCTGCGGCTGGCAGCACCGGACGCGAGCGACGACCAGCTCTGGGAAGCGTTGCGGCGGGCCAGGTTGGAAGCACTGGTGCGCTCGCTCGACGACGGTCTCGACACCCTGGTCGGCGAGCGCGGCTACCGTCTTTCCGGGGGTGAGCGTCAGCGGCTGACGATCGCCCGGCTGCTGCTGGCCCAGCCGCGGGTCGTCATCCTCGACGAGGCGACGGCATCGCTCGACTCGACGTCGGAGGCCGCGGTGCAGGCCGCGCTGGCGGAGGCTCTCATCGGCCGGACCTCACTGGTGATCGCGCACCGCCTGTCGACCGTGCGGGCCGCCGACGAGATCCTGGTGTTGGAGGACGGCCGGATCGTGGAGCGCGGTACGCATCCGGGACTCCTGGCCGCCGGTGGACGCTACGCCGAGCTCTACCACACCCAGTTCGACGAGACCGGCGACGCCGCAGCAGATCTCACGCCGACGGGTCGATGACCGCTCGCAGACCTTGTCGCTGATAACACGGGCATCCGCTGGTGACAAGGACGTCCGTCAAGCCAGCAACAGCGCGTATTGCCAGCGACAACCGGCTGTCTGCAACGAATCTCACGCTGATGGGTCGGTGACCACCCCGAGGAACAGCGGTGCACCCGTGGCGGTCTCGGAGATCCAGAACAGGAACGGCCGGTCGACGACGAGGTGCAGCGGGGGCGGTGCAGGCACCGACGACTCGGAGATGCCCATGGCGGTGGCAGCGGCAGCTTCGGTGCCCTTCTCATTGACCTTCACCACGGCCTGGTGCACGAACGCGGTGGCGACGAGCTGCCCGGGCGCGCCCGCGATCCCGGACAGGTCGGCCCCGGCGAAGATGTCCTCGATGCCCAGTGAGTTCGCGATCTTCTTCGCCGGCGACGTCGTCTCCAGGTCGAACAACGGCATGGTCAGGGCCATCTCGTCCTCACCGTCCGCAGCCCTTCCCATGAGCGTGCTGTCGAGTGCCTTCAGCACCGCGTCGAACCTGCCGGCGTCCGGTACCAGCACCGTCATCGTCGCGCCGCCACCGCGATAGGGGATGCTGGCCGCTGTCCACCCGTCGCCGACGACCCCGTTTACTGCCGCTGCGCTCTGCATCATCGGCGTCTTGATCCTGATGCCCTGCGCCGTGATGAAGGTCGTCGCGCCGATCTTCGAGAACGGCCGCATCCAGGGGGCTTTCAGGTACAGCGCATTCACCAGCACGACCACTGTCGTGGGATGGATCGAGCCCCGCGGGAACAGGTCGGGGATCAGGTTGTTCGTCCGCTGCGCGACCCAGGCATTGAGCGCCGTGCGCACCCCCTCCGGATCCCCTGCGAAGTCCGCGGCGACTGCCTCGACACCGAACTGGACCGCCAGCGCATCCAGGTACTCCTGGTGCACCGGATAGCCGTTCTGCACCCAGGTCTGGTTAGCCGTCCTGACGACCAGCGGCTCGTCGCCGTCCTGCGCGGAATTTTCACCCGCCGCGATCGCGGCAGCGACGCCGGCATCCACCGCGCTGATCACTGCACCCTGGGCATCGGTTCCTGCACTGTGCAGGGCTGCGTCGATCTGCGATGCCGTCGCGCCCTTCGCCCCGGCCCTGGCCATGGCGAGCACGGTGAACAGCGAGTACGGACTGCTCGCGGTGTTCACTGCGGTCGGGTCCAGGCGGCGAGCTTCGCGCAGGAAATCGGCGCCGAAGTCTGCGAGCGCCTTCCTGGCGGCATCCGGCGCTCCTGGAGTACGGCGCGATCCGGTGCCGCGCAACGGTTGTGGGGCACCTACCGGGACACCGACGGATCCTGACGGTCCGGTCGATGCGGGCTGGGACGGGGACGATGATCCGAGCGATGTGGGATCGATCGGCGTGGACCCAGGCGGCGTCGGCCCCGATGTTGCGGCGAGCACGGGCCCCGACGCCGGGGCGGAACAGGCCGCGGTCACCGAGCCGGCAGCAGCGGCGGTTGCGATGAGGAGGAACCGTCGGCGGGTCAACGCGGCAGCGATCTCACGGGTCGTCATGCCAGCAGGACGGGTCGGCGCGGGATCCGGTTGCACGTCGAGCTGATGCACGACCCCTCTCATGTTCGGCACAACTGCGTGTTCGATCGCGCGGGAAGGCGTAAAAACGCTGACCCCATCCAGCAGCGGCCACTGTGTCCGATCGCACGGGAAGGCGCAAAAACGCCGGCCGGAGGCGAGCGAATGCGTCACGACGACCGGCCGAGGCGGGCTCGCCGCGGGTGGAGTTGCGCTCAGCCGGCGGGAACGGTGGCGGCCGCTGCGACACCGGGCGCCGCCGGCCGGTCGTCGGACGCACGGATCCGCTGGCTGATCACCTGGGTGATGCCGTCACCACGCATCGAGACTCCGTAGAGCGCGTCCGCGGCTTCCATGGTGAATTTCTGGTGGGTGATGATGATCAGCTGCGAGGAGTCGCGCAGCTCGGCCAGCAGCGCGACGAGCCGGGTCAGGTTGGTCTCGTCGAGCGCGGCCTCGACCTCGTCCATGATGTAGAACGGGCTGGGTCTGGCGCGGAAGATGGCCACCAGCAGGGCCACCGCGGTCAGCGAACGCTCGCCGCCGGACAGCAACGAGAGCCGCTTGACCTTCTTGCCGGGCGGACGGGCGTTGACCTCGATGCCGGTCGCCAGCAAGTCGTCCGGGGACGTCAGCACCAGCTCACCCTCCCCGCCCGGGAACAGGGTCGCGAACACGGTGACGAACTCGCGGGCGACGTCGTGGAACGCGCTGGTGAACACCTCGAGGATCCGGTCGTCGACCTCCTTGACCACCGTCAACAGGTCCTTGCGGGTGGCCTTGAGATCCTCCAGCTGGGTCGACAGGAACGCATGGCGCTCCTCGAGCGCCGCGAACTCCTCCAGCGCCAGCGGGTTGACCTTGCCCAGGGTGGCGAGGTCACGCTCGGCGCGCCGGGCACGACGCTCCTGGGTGGCCCGGTCGAACGGCGCAGGCTGCGGTCTGACGACGTCCTCGCCCCGCTCCTTGGCAGCCTCGTACTCGGTCATCTCCAGGGCGGTCGGCGGTACCTCGACGTCCGGACCGAACTCGGCGACCAGGTCGTCCGGGTTCATCGCGAACTCGCCGGCGATGCGGTCGGCCAACTGCTCCAGCCGCAGCGTCTGCTGGGCGCGCTGCACCTCGTCCCGGTGGACCGCATCGGTCAAGGCGCTCCACTGGGTCTGCAGATCGGCGGCGACGGTGCGGGTGGAGCGGGAGCGCTCCTCGGCGGCGGCGCGGTGCTGCTGGGCCGATTCTCGCTCGGTGGCGGCCGCGTCGAGCGACGTCTCGAGACGGGCAGCGGTCCTGGTGGCCAGTTCCAGCACGCCGGCGGCGACCGCGGCACCCGCGGCGCGGCGGCGGATAGAGGCTTCGGCACGGGCCACCGTCTCCCGCTCCTGGCGAGCTGCCCTCCGCAGACCTTCGGCCGACCCGGAGGACGCCCTGGCGCGTTCCTCGTCGGTGCGCAGCGCCAGCCGTGCCTCCATCTCCACCTGACGGGCGGCGGCGGCGGCCTCGGTCGCCCGGTCCCGCTCGGCCGGGTCGAGCTCTTCGGTGACGTCGGTCGAGGAGTCGGAGGCGTGGGTGAGCCGCTCCTCCAGTTGCGCGACCGCGGTGCGATGTTGTTCGCGCGCTGCCTCGACGGCAGTCCGCTGTCGGGTCAACCGCTCGGCCTCGGCAGCAGCGGAGCGGGCCGTTTCCCCCAGCCGACCGAGCTGCTCGGTGACGGCGGCCAGCTTGGCGTCGGATTCGTGCAGCGCGGCCATCGCCCGGTCGGCGATGCCGGCCGACGACTCCGCCTCGGCCCTGGCGCCGACCAGCGCCGCTTCCAGACCGGTGATCCTCGACGTCACGGCGGCGAGTTCCGACTCCGCCTCGTCGACGGCTGCCTGGATCTCGATCACCGATTGTTTTCCGGCACTGCCGCCGAAGGCCCAGTCGCTGCCGATCAGGTCGCCGGCCGCAGTGACGGCACGCACCAGCGGCCGCCCCTCCACCAGTGCGAGCGCGGCGTCGAGGTCAGGAACGATCGCAACCCGGTGCAGGGCAACAGCAGTTGCGGAGCGCAACGCTTCCGGAGCCCGGACCACGTCGACGGCCCAGACCGCGCCGGCAGGCAGCTCATCGCCGGTGTCCTGGGGGTGCGGTGCGCCTCCGATCAGCAGACCGGAACGGCCGCCGTCCTCGGTGCGCAGATGCGTCAGAGCGGTCGCCGCGGCGCTCAGGTCGGACACCGCGACCGCGTCGGCGATCCGACCGAGAGCTGCGGCCACCGCCGCCTCGTGACCGGGGCTGACGTCGAGCAGCGTCGCCACCGAACCCAGCACTCCCGGCAGACCAGCAGCCAGCAGGGTGCCGGCACCGTCCCGCCGATCGAGACCGAGGGCGAGCGCATCGACCCTCGCTCGGAGCCCGGCCTGCGCCGTGCGCGCCTCCCGCAGTTGATCGGCCAGCTCGGTGACCCGTGCGGCAGCGGCGTCGGCAGCCTGTTCGGCGGCCAGGTTGTGTTCGTCGAGCCCCTCCTCGGACGAATCGAGTTCGCCGATCGAGTCCTGGAGGGTCTCGAACTCACGCCCGGCCCGGTCCGACCGCTCGCGCGCCTCGGCCACCGCGACGCCCAGCCGCGCGACCTCCTCGTCGGCGGAGGTCAGCCGCGAGCGGGCCGCGTTGACCTGGCCGGAGAGTCGGGCCAGCCCCTCACGGCGATCGGCGATCGCGCGGGAGGCCGCCACCAGCGCGGCCTCCGCCGCCTTGAGTGCCTGCTCGGCCTCGGTGCGCCGGGTGACGGCTTCGGCGAGCACCGCGCGTCCGGCGACGACGGCCCGCTCCCGTTCGACCTGTTCGGCCTCCGCCCGCTCGGCCTGCCGGTCCAGCTCCTCGGGGTCGCGTCCGGCGCGCGGCGCCTCGGTGGGGGTCGCCAGGTTGCGGGACCGTTCCTCGGCGAGCGACACCAGACCGCGGAATCGTTCGCTGAGCGCCGACAGTGAGAACCACAGATCCTGTGCCTGCTGCAGCTGGGGGGTGGCCTCGGCCAGCGCCCGCTGCGCGAGCTCGACCTCCTGCTGCGCTGCCGCGAGCTGCTGCTGGATCCGCGTCCGGTGGTCCTGCGCGGCCTGCTCGTCAGCGGTCTCCTCGGCGATCTTCGCCGCCAGCACGCGGTGGTCGTCGGCCAGCAGGCGGAGCCTGGCGTCGCGGAGGTCCGACTGCACGCCGGCGGCGCGCCGAGCCACCTCAGCCTGCCGTCCCAACGGTTTGAGCTGCCGCCGCAGCTCACCGGTCAGGTCGCCGAGCCGGGTCAGGTTGGCCTGCATCGCGTCGAGCTTGCGGAGCGCCTTCTCCTTGCGCTTGCGGTGCTTCAGGACGCCGGCCGCTTCCTCGATGAACGCGCGCCGATCCTCCGGGCGCGCCGACAGCACCGCATCGAGCTGGCCCTGCCCCACGATGACGTGCATCTCGCGGCCGATACCCGAATCGCTGAGCAGTTCCTGGATGTCGAGCAGCCGGCAGGAGCTGCCGTTGATCTCGTACTCGCTGGCACCGTCGCGGAACATCCGTCGGGTGATCGACACCTCGGCGTAGTCGATGGGCAGTGCACCGTCGGCGTTGTTGATCGTCAACGTCACCTCGGCCCGCCCCAGCGGTGGCCGGTCGGCGGTGCCGGCGAAGATGACGTCCTCCATCTTGCCGCCGCGCAACGCCTTCGCGCCCTGCTCGCCGAGCACCCAGGCGATCGCATCGACCACGTTGGACTTGCCCGAGCCGTTCGGTCCGACGACGGCGGTGATGCCCGGTTCGAACTGCAGCGTGGTCGCCGAGGCGAACGACTTGAAGCCCTTGAGGGTGAGCGACTTCAAATACACCCGGCGCACACCCCATCTCTTCTCGGATCAACTTCCGTTCTCGGATCAACAGAGTCAACAGGCTAACCCGGACCGATGCGGATCAACGCTCCTGGAACCCCGGCCCGACGCCGCGCGGCGCCGCGAACTGCTCGATCGCGGACTCGACCAGGCCGGGAGCGTCCGGCCCGCGCAGCAGCACGAGCAGCTGCGCACAGTCGGTCCGAGGTCCTTCCGCGACCACCTCGACGCCGCCGTCGGCCCGGTTGGTGGCGCTGCCGACCAGAGCCAACTCCAACGCGCGGCTCCGCGTCCACCACCGGAACCCGACACCTTGCACCCGGCCGCGGACGAAGACCGTCATCCGCACCTGCTCGGCAGGACCGTCGGAATCCTGGCCGGTCATCCGCGGTAGACGACCAGTCGCTGCGGCAGGATCTCCAGCTCGATCTTCTCGTGCGGGCTGGTCACCTCGCCGTCGTGCGCCGCCAGCACCGGACCCTCCTGCGAGGTGATGGTGACCGAGCGTCCGTCGACGGCACCGAACACCTTGGTCCGCTCGACCAGTCCGATCAACGAGGCGACCACGGCGATGGTGCGGGAGTACTTCTTGTCGGCGCGCAGGTACTGCACGTCCAGCACGTCGTCGCTGAGCCGGTCGCGCCAGGCCGGCGCCAGACCGCGGGGGGTGTAGACGCCATTGCCGACGAACACCGCCCACACCGGAACGGGCTTGCCGTTGATCACCAGGTGCAGCGGCGCGTGTCCGCTGACGACCTTGCGCAGCGCAAAGGCCGCGGCCGGCCACTTGCCCATCCGGTGGCTGAGCTTGTCGCGCAGCCGGACCAGTTCCGGGTAGCCGCCGATGCCGGCCGTGTTGAGGAAGACGTTGCCGTTGAGGGCAGCAGCCGAGACGGACCCGCCGGCTCCGCTGAGCACCGCGGTGGCGGTGTCCTGGTGGGTGGCCAGGCCCAGCGCACCGGCGAAGTGGTTGAGGGTGCCGGCCGGGAAGACGGCCAGCGGTAGTTTCCGCTCGATCGCCAGTGCAGCCACCGAGGCGACGGTGCCGTCACCGCCGGCCACCCCGACCGCCAGCGCAGAGCTGGGGACGAGATCGGCCAGATCTTCGCTCGAAGGATCCCACTGCACGATCTCGACCTGGGGCAGGACCTTCCTGATCGCCTCCTCGGCGCCGTCGGAGGAGCCGGAGAGCTGGTTGAGCACGACGAACAGCCCGGCGCCCTCGGCCAGCACCGGAGCGTCCACCTCGTCCATCTCGGCCGGAGCGAACGGCTTGGCCGGCCACAGCTTCTGCACCAACAGCGCCACCGCCACGCCGGACGCCGCCCCGACGACGACGTCGGACTTGTAGTGCACGCCGACGTGCACCCGCGAGTACGCCACGGCTGCGGCCAGCGGTCCGAGAACCGTTGCGCTGACGGGAAGTTCGAGTGCTGCGCCGGTGGCGAAGGCAGCTGCGGACGCCGAGTGGCCGCTGGGGAACGAGCTGGTCCAGGGGATCTTGCCGATCCGGCGGGCCGCTTGGGTGCGCTGCGGATCGGGTCTCCGGCGACCCACCAGCGGCTTGATGACGCTGTTTGCGACGAAGCTGGCCATCCCGAGGGAGGCGACCCCCCTGAGTGCCGCGCGCCGCGGACGCTTGCCCAGCATCGCCCCGACCGCGCCGACCCCGAACCACAGCAGCCCGTGATTGGCGGAGGTGGTCAACATGCGGAGCGCGCGGTCCACCGGTTCCGGCACCGCCGTCTGCGCGGGGGTGATCATCGGGTCTGGAAGCTCGTCAGTGGTGCGCATGAACAGGACTGTATGTGGCGACGCGACCGTGCCGAGCTGCGACCGGCCCGCCCATCCGGTTGACACCGACCCGGACGCCGGACCAGGCTGGGCGGATGAGCAACGCCTTCGCACCCACGACGACGCCGTACCACTCCGGCCTCGCCCGTCCGAGCTGACCTCACCAGTCACCACCCGAGCCCCGGAGATTCTCCGGGGCTCTTCGCGTCTCCCCGGACTCTCCCTTCCCATCAGGAGTTCCGTTGCCTGCACAGCACAATCCCTCGTCCGCAGCAGATCCCGCCCTGCCGATCCTGGTTGCAGATCCATCACCACCGTCGGCTCTCGATCACCGCGTGATCGGTCGCGAGATGGGCATCTACACCACCCATCCGCTCGCCGGCGCCGGTCTGCCGCTCTGGCTGCCGGCCGGCGCGGTGGTCCGGTACGAGCTGGAGCAGTACGCCCGCGAGATCGCGCTGGCCACCGGATGTTCGCCGGTGTACTCCCCGGTGCTGGGGAAGCGGGCACTGTTCGAACGGTCGGGTCATTGGGCGAAGTTCGCCGACGACATGTTCCCGCCGATGCCGGTCGGTGGTGACGAGTTGGTGCTGCGACCGGCGAACTGCCCGCACCACGCGATGATCTACGCCGCGGAGATCCGCAGCCACCGCGATCTGCCGATCCGGCTCAACGAGCTGGCGCCGATGTTCCGGGCGGAGCGGTCCGGAGTGCTCAGCGGGTTGAGCCGGGTCCGGCAGATCGACCTGGACGACACCCACGTCTTCTGCCGGCCGGACCAGGTCGCAGCCGAGGTGGCCGCGGCTCTGCAGGCGTTGCTCGATGCCTATGCGGTGCTGGGGATCTCGGTGGATCACCTGCGATTGTCGCGACGAGGCTCCGGCGACGGATACCTGGGCGCTCCCGAGCACTGGGCGGCCGCTGAGGACCGGCTGCGCGCGGCGTTGGTCGCGATCGACCTTCCGCGACGCCGGCTGCACAGCCGGGAAGTGGCAGGCGAGGCGGCCTTCTACGGACCCAAGATCGACGTCCAGGTGCTGGATGTGCGTGGTCAGGTCGAGACCCTCGGCACCGTCCAGCTGGATTTCAACCAGCCCGAACGGTTCGACCTGCGCTACACCGACGTCGACGGGGCGCGCCCGCTGGTGTCGATGATCCACCGCGGCACCCTGGGCGCGATGGAGCGCATGGTGGCGCTGCTGCTGGAGGTTCACCGCGGGCGGCTGCCGATCTGGCTCGCACCGGTGCACGTCTGCCTGCTTCCCGTCACCGCCGCGCACCGCGTCGCCGCTGAGCGGGCCGCGAACCTGTTGCGCAGCAACGGTGTCCGACTGCATCTGGAGACCGAAGGCAGTCTCGGATCACGGATCCGTGCGGCGAGGGGACGTCGCGACTCATTGCTGGTGGTGGTGGGCGACCAGGAAGTGGCGGCCGGTGCGATGTCCGTCCACGATCCGGCAACCGACGTGCGGGTTCGGCTCCCGGCCGCAGTCCTTGCCGAACGGATCTCGGCTGCGATCAGGCTGCGGGCGCTCCGGGTGGACCTCGGCGCGGCCTGAGCCACCTGGCCGTCATGCGGTGGACCGCAGGCGTCCACCTCTGCGTCATCGGGAGATCGATGTCATTCTTTACCTTCGAGAGGGCTCCCTGCGTGAAGATCCCACCCGCGGGCGGGGAGCCACAGTCCGCGCGACCCGACCTGGAGGCCCCGTGTCATTCCTTCACCGCCGCCGTGGCGATCGCGCCACCACCGCCGCAGTCATCGCCGCACTCGGTGTCGCCACCCTGCTGGCGCCGCTCGCGCCCGCAGCTGCGGAGGCGGCAGCATCGACTGCACCGGTCGCGACCGCTGCAGCCCGGACCGTCACCCCTGCAACTGCACCCGCAGCTGCCCCTCCAACTGCACCTGCAGCTGCACCCGCAGCAGACACCTCCTACCCGCTGCGCGGCGTCACCGAGAAGCTCGGGCCGGGCATCACGCTCGACCGGCGGACCACCCTCACCGGCGAGGGCTGGTTCGACGACCAGGTACTCACCGTCGACCTCGCCCAGCCGGCTGTCAGCACCGACCTGATCACCGCAGGACCGGGAGTCTCGGACCGCGGGCCCATCTCCGCCGCCGCCAACGCGCGCGGCGCGGTGGCCGCGACCAACGGCGACTTCTTCGACATCGACGGCTCCGGCGCGCCACTGGGTGCCGCCGTGCAGGGCGGCGAGCTGCTCAAGAGCGCTCAGATCGGCGGACGTGTCCAGGTCGGCATCACCCGCGACCGCATCGCTTCCGTGGTCGACGCGGCGATCGAGGCCACCGCAACCCTCGGCGGCGCGGCGTACCCGGTGCTCGCGCTGAACACGGTGAACGGCTCGTCGCCCGCTGACGCTCTGATCGCCTTCACCCCCGGATGGGGCACGGCCAGCCGGAGCCGCGGGCTGGAGGGCGCTCCCGCAGTGGTCGAGGCGCTGGTCGTCGACGGGGCGATCCGCTCGGTCACCGACGGTCCGGGCACCGGCGTGATCCCGAGCGGCGCGTTCGTCCTGCAGGCGCGGGGCGCCTCGGCTGCCGAGCTCCGCGCGCTGCCGATCGGCACCCCTGCAGCCCTGGACTACCGGCTCAAGGACGAGCTCGCGGGCCGGATGAACATGGTCATCGGCGCCAACGCGGTATTGGTCCGCGACGGCGCGGTGGTCCAGCAGACGGACACCTCGCTGGCCCCGCGGACCGCACTGGGGATGAAGGACGACGGCCGGACGT